>NZ_MCGG01000038.1 GCF_001746755.1 Magnetovibrio blakemorei
TGGACTTGGCGCGTTGTGAATATGTCGAGCGGCGCGAGAACGTGATTGCGCTGGGCAACTCAGGCACCGGCAAAACCCACATCGCCCTCGGTCTCGGCTTAGCGGCTTGCCAGAAGGGATTGGCGGTTGGGTTCACAACGGCGGCGGCGCTGGTCCATGAACTGATGGAAGCCAGAGACGAGAAGCGCTTGCTGCGCTTCCAAAAACAGTTGGCCAATTATCGATTGCTGATCATTGATGAGCTCGGTTTTGTGCCACTGTCCAAGACCGGTGCCGAACTGTTGTTCGAAGTGTTCAGCCAACGTTACGAGCGCGGCTCCACCATCGTAACCAGCAATCTGCCGTTCGACGAGTGGACGGAGGTGTTCGGCTCCGAACGCCTGACCGGGGCCTTGCTGGATCGTCTCACCCACCACGTTCATATCCTGGAGATGAATGGCGACAGTTATCGTCTCAATCAAAGCCAAAAACGGCAGTCCCCCCCAAAAAGTGCCTAACCATCGGGACTGTGGTTGACCCGGTGGGTCCACAGGGACCTCCCACGCTGCTTCGCTCCGCGTAACGCTAAAGCGCTACACGAAGCAGCGCGGGTCCCTCCTATGGACTACCGGGACAACCCGCACCGCCGTGTGCAACATCAAGAAAAGTGGACCACTTTTACTCCGCCCAGTGGCCCCCTTTTTAGTTCGCCCTGAAAAACTCTCAACATATTGATAAATAATGATTCCCTTGGGATTCTAAATATAGGAAAATGCCAGAAAGCAGTCCCGTAACGCTCATTTTCTGGTAGATTCTCATGAAGCCTAAAAAACCCCGCCGCCGTGATGCCGATCTGTTTCGCGAACGTCTGGACGCCATCATCGACATGAAGCATCACTTGATCCGGTTGGCCGGGATGATGCCCTGGTCTTCGTTTGATGAGGCCTTCGGCAAGCACTACAAACCGCTGGGCCGTCCGGCTAAATCGACGCGATTGATGGTCGGTCTGCATTATTTGAAGCACATGCATGATCTGTCGGACGAAGAAGCGGTAGAGCGCTGGGTCGAGAACCCCTACTGGCAATATTTCTGCGGATTTGAGTTCTTTCAACATCATCTTCCCATTGATCCCAGCACCATGACGCGCTGGCGCAAACGGGTTGGCCCAGAGGGCATGGAAAAGGTTTTGGCGGCCACCGTTGGCGTGGCGGTCGAGACCGGGGCGGTGA
>NZ_MCGG01000039.1 GCF_001746755.1 Magnetovibrio blakemorei
ACTTATTGAGGCTCCTAAAAATGGGGGTATTACCCAGGGGCGAACATTTCGTCGAAACGAAATCGAAAATAGACCTTCGCTTTCAGCAAATGGGGCTACCGCGCAATTTGGCAGAACGGTTCTTCAGAAAAATCAAGGAATTCCGGGGCATTGCCGTGCGGTATGATAAAAACTCTCCGAACTTTCTTGCTGGTGTGAAACTCGCCTCAATGCGAATTTTGACTAGAAGTTATGAGGCTACGGTCTAGGGCAGCCCCAAATAAATTTAATTCAAGAGTCCATCGGTTTTTGCGCAACGGCAAGAATCATGTGCGCCATTAATCCACCCGGAATAATGGGTGCCAGGGTCAAACTTAGTCCACGAGTAAAGTACCAACTGTAGCTGAGCTTAACTTCGTGGTGCAAAAAACGCAGAACGCCTTGGCGTTTGTGAATGGTCGTTACCTGGTGAATGTCAAATCCGCCCGCGCTCAGTTCATCACGTAACTCGCCCTTGGTCAAACGCCACTGGTAAAAACGGCGGTTATGACGATTTGCTGCCTTTCGTTCTGACCAGTCACCTGCCGCGCGTAATGCATGACGGAGGTTATCATATGGGACCGAAATAAAAAGGTAGCCACCTGGTTTGAGGATCCGCAAAGCTTCATCAATGCATGGCCGCATACCATCTTCGAAATGCTCGAACACCCCCCAGGAAAAATAGGCATCTAACGAATTATCATTGAACTCGGTGTGTCGGATATCACCGGGCTTGAATATGACATCGGGAAAAATAGTGTGAAGTTTGGCAACGGTTTCACGAGAAAGGTCTAGGCCAACGCAATCGAACCCTTTTTGCGTAAAAAATGCTGTCCAATCTCCTAGACCACATCCGCCGTCAAGAATCCGAGCGCCTTTGGGAAGTTGATCAAAAAAAGGCTTGATAACTTTGTACTCATCCTTGCTGGAAATTTTCCCGATTTCAGCTTTGGGGCCACCTTGGCGATTCCAGATATCGGTCCAATATTTTTCGATAAATGTAGTTTCGTCGCCACCGTGGCTATCATCAATACTCATAAAATCTTTGCGCATAGTTTGAGCCTGACATTAAAACGGAATTTGATTAAGGAGAAATAAGAATGGATTGCGCCAGATGTGACGACTTTTTCTCACCTCTTCGCATGTGCCGTGAAGGCTTTTTATGCATTCCAAATAGGAGTTAACGGTGTTCTGTATGGTGCAGGGATATGAAGAGATGCGTTCATACCACGTATCGTATTCATCCATCATGCGGTTAATAGCGTAACCTATATTGTCGGGTCCATCGAACATAACACCGTAATCATTGCAGTATTCTGGCATGCATCCCGAGTCGCGGTACAAAAGTGGGAGGCCACATAGGGCTCCTTCGTTTTGATGGTTGCCACCAGGCTCGAAGATCGATGCCGTCACATAAACGTGGTGAGAACGCAGTTCATTGGCCAGCTGATATGCATCCAAGGGGGCGAGATGGGTGGTATTTTGGAACGCAAATCCTTTCGGTACATTACCGATGTAGGTGAACGCGATACGGTCACTCCATGTTGGTTCAGATAGCATTTGGTCAAGTTTTTGATAAACATCGAACCCTTTCATCCAGTTACCACCCCAATGGTGTGTAACAAGCTTTAATGGTCCTGACCTGTCCCATGGTTTGTGACCATTCATGTTGAACACGTCCGGATCCGCGCCATTGAGAATGACGCTACTACCACGTCCGTCACACTTGCGCCACACGCTCAGGTTTTCAAGCCATGAGCCGACGAAAACGGTGTGGTCGGCAGCGTAATTTGCGAGTCTTAAACGAAAATTGATAGTTCGAGTGTTTTTGCGCTCATCACATTCATTGATGCGGTGGATGACTACGGCTTTTGGGTTGCGAAATGCCAAATAGCGCAAGATGCTGCCCGCTCCAAACGGGATGTTGGGAATGCGTGTACGGGGATCAATGATTAAGATGATGTCTATGTCGGGGGCGCGTAGGTCGTGAACAACAAGATGTCCTGATTTAAGAAGTGCATCTCGAAGTGCAGCTACAAAACGATTGCCTCCGCCCCAAGGACCCTCGACGACTGTATAGCCGATGGCAATTTTCATCGGTTGAGTCCAAAACAATTATAAAGAATAGCATGTGTCAGAGTTTGTGCGCCCTCTTCATTTAGATGATCTGCATTACCAAACAAACGGTCACCCAGTGCAGATGAAAAGTCAACGTATTTGACACCAATTTCATCAGCCAGAGCCGCATAATATTTCAACGCTTGGCTGTAATTAGGATCTCTGATACTTAGTTTTAGGTAGGCAGAACTGACGGGGAAAGAAACCATGCAGACGTCTATTCCACTATTTTTGAATTCATGAATGGCCGTAGCGTACGCATTTGCAAACCGTGTACGCATAACATTTTTTACAGGTGCTTGAAGTCCTGCGCGTATGGATGCGGCTGTCTCTATCTCGTTAGGTGGTTGTTCGCTTAGCCGGATTATTGAATGATCTTGGGTATCTTCGGCAACCTGGGTGATGGGGTTTGCTAAATTCAATATGTAGGCTTTCCAGTATTCGAGAAGGTATTGTCGGTAAAAGGGCCTTAAAAATTGAAACCAAGGTGTGTCGGGCCTGAAGAGATCATTTCGTAGGGCCGACTGGTCACTATTTAGGCGATAAATTGCAAAGTGGTGGGGATCCGCCTGAATAATAATTCCTTTTGCTGCGTTGGAATTTGCGAAAAAACGCGCTTTTTCAATAATGGTGGAAAGATTGTCCCCAGCCATGGAGAAATTACTGAAGTCCTCTTTGCTACGTAAACCACTAGCACCACGTGAATCTGCAAATGCACCATAGGCGGAATGACTTGAGTGTAGGCGCTCACGCACGGCATCGAACTCATTTTTTGGTGCAACAATGGTACGGACAATAAACTCACTGCCTACCACGAAAAGAAGAATTCCCACTATGAATATCAGGGAGAAACCGTAAAAGTAGCGCTTAGAATTGGAAGTATATGAACTCACCGGTTTGCCCTTGTAGTAACTTAATTGTGAGTGACAAGACGACAGCACCACATAAAATGCCAAGCATAAAAGATGGACGCCATGCGGGAAAATGAATACCCATGACCTTTGGCGATCTGGATGCATCGAAGTCTAATGCAGGCTCGTATTTGTGCATCAATTCTTGTGTGCTGGGAAAAAACCAAACAATTATCAGAACAGCGACAATCCAGACAATTTGCATTCCTCCGCCATACGTTGGAACAGCATCAAAGCGTATGCCTATCTGTGATGCCGTTTCTGCCCAATATCCTAATATTGTTTTGTAGTGAGGAGGAAGCACTACACCGTTCAACGTAAACAATCCCTTATACATATTTAAGGCTGATTCAAGTGAGCTGGCACGGAATAGGGTCCATGACAAGGCAACGGCGGCGAGTGTGACTGCACGCCCAAACCAGCGGTACATTTGCCCCGTACGTCGGTCTTCGTATTTTTTTCTCGATCCAGTTACCGCCCACCACAAGTGGTTTATTGCAAGATATAAACCATGCAGTACACCCCACATGATGAAAGTCCAACCAGCGCCATGCCATAGCCCCCCTAGGGCCATGACGGTCATTAAATTTACATAGCGGCGTATACGTCCCTTGCGGTTTCCACCTAAGGGAAAATATATATAGTCACGTAAAAACCTAGATAGTGTGATATGCCAGCGTCTCCAGAAATCAACAATGTTGGTTGCTTTGTATGGAGAGTCGAAATTTAAAGGCAGGCGTATGCCAAAGAGTCTCGCCAGCCCTATGGCAATGTCTGAATACCCTGAGAAATCAAAGTAGATCTGAAACGTAAAGCAGATTACTCCAACCCAGGCTTCAATAAATGACGGACTGCCCCCCATATACGCTGTGTTGAACACGCGATCTGACCAGAAAGCCATTTTTTCTGCCAGTATCACCTTTTTGAACAACCCCATCGCAATGATTGTAAGGCCAACCGCTAAGTTGTCCCAAAGGGGTTTCCCGCGTGAAACGGCCTTCTTGAACTGTCCCATCATTTCACCGTGGTGAACAATGGGGCCGGCGATTAGTTGCGGGAAAAAAGTCACAAATAAAGAATAGGTGAGAAGGTCAGCTTCATTAGCTTGGTTTCGATAGACATCCACCAAAAAGGCGATTTGTTGGAATGTAAAAAAAGAGATGGCCAAGGGAAGAATAATTGTGAGGCTGTTGAATGACTGACCGCTTAGGGCGCTGAATGATTCAATAAAAAAATTTGCGTATTTGAAAAATGCAAGGGTTCCCAGGTTCGCAGTGATGCTTACAATCAAAAGGGGTTTGGCAACTGCGCTTGGTCGGGGCCATGCAGTAATAACGCGGGCCATAACAAAATTGAAAAGAATGGACACCATGATTAACAGAAGGTAGACGGGTTCCCACCAACCGTAAAAAAATAAAGATGTTAAAACAAGAAAACCCGCACCAAGTTTTGCATGTACCTTAAAAGATAGTGCGTAGTATCCCACTAAGACTATTGGCAGAAAGACTAATAAGAATTCTGGTGAGTTAAAAAGCATTGTTATTAGACACGATCATCAAAAATCAAGGGGGGAGGGGATAAAAGCTTCTTGGCTTGGGCGCTAATAATATTTTCCAGAGCAGTATTCATGCGCGCAATTGTAAAGTGTCGCTCCACTGTCCGTCGAGCCTCTTCGCCCATGCGTTGGCGCAAGTCCGCATCGTTATCAAGTCGGCGTATGGCCACGCTAAGGGCTTGAGCATCACCAGGAGGAACTAGCAAGCAGTTCGTTCCGGATTTCAAAATATTTGTATCCCACAACCCTTTGATTTGCGAAACTATAACAGGCCTGCCGCAGGCCATGGCCTGAAGGGTGACGCTGCATCCTGTCGGCTGCCAAACATTATTTAGGGGAACAACCACTAACTTTGCTTGCTGGTAAAGTCCTCGCAACATTATATCGGTGATTTCGGAACCGAATAGGCTACCGCGAATAATTTCAATATTTGGTTTGTGCGCTGGTGAATGAATATTCAGGCGGGTGATGATGCGAATATTATTTTCAACGTCTGCGTCGATGAGGGTCTTGAAATCACGACTTGGATCACTGCCGATAGATAAAATACCATGATGCTTTATTGGAGATTTTGCAGGGTGCCAGAAATCTGCATCGACTCCAAATGGATAATATGATGTTTTTTCCCGGGGGATTTTATACATTTTAATGGCAACTTCGCGGTCAATTTCACCTGAGAACAAGAGATGATCGAGACCCTTAAGGGCACGGATAATCTGCCTCATGGCATATTCTCGCAATACAGGGGGAACACGCTCTGGCAAGTCTGACAAACCATGAAACCCGCCAAACAAAAGCGCGTTATTTTTTATATGACTGCGGTATAGCCCCATAGACAGGCTGAAGAAATCATTAAAGCTAAGTGCTATATCAAATTTTGATATTTCCTCAGATAACGCGATCACTCGTGCCGATGATATGCCAAAGTTTATGTGGCGATTGCGGAGACGTTCGTAAGCGAGGATAACCTGATTGATTGGCCCGACAGGATCCTTGCGACTATTGCCGATTGCGACTTTAAAGCCTAAGTCGCGGATGTGAGTATACCCGTAAAAGAAATCTTTGGGGGACTGCCCATTCTCAATATCCATGAGGCGGCTCTGGCGCGCTGCTCCAGGATAGATGAATAAAATTGAGGGTTTATCATTCATATCGGACTGAGTTCATGGGGAGCTGTGAATTGAAGTCAGTGATTATCATTTCCAGAAACGCGACGAGCCGATCACCATATGGACTGTCAAAAGGCTCTACAAAAAATGAGCATTTTTGTTTAAGTTGGGATTGAAACGCCTCATCCCCGACATGCTCCATAAGTTCAGATAGTTTGGGGATAAGCTGAGATTGCCCGTCAGCAACAATGATCTCTGGCATGGAAAACATGTCATCAAAATGGGTTAGGGGTGCTACAAGATTAAAATGTCGGGCAGACTTTTCGTCATTTGGCAAAAAACACATAACCGGTTTGCCGTGAAGTGCACCCTCAATGAGGATTGTGGAAAGAGGGGATACCAAGGCATCTATGCAACAAAGCGTGTCATGTGTATGGCGGTAATCAGCAAGATGAATACCCGATTTTCCATCTCTTACCTGCTCAAGATAGGTTCGCATGTTCTCTTCAATTCGTACGTGCTTCCATGGGTAATCAAGTAGATGTTCACCGCCATTCCCCTCCCCCCCCCCATGGATGAGGACGGTAGACGACCTTGGTGTGACCAAGTATGCCTGAGTCGATGGCATTATCAATGCTTCGCAAATGCTCGAATTCGTTGGTTTCTTTGCTGGAACCTGCATAAAGTAATATTTGTGAAGTTGGATCTAGGTCGTGACGTATGCAGAACTCATCTCGTGAAATGCGAGGAGGGTGCCGAAAAAGATCAAATTGAGCTGCACCAAAATTGACTATGCGATCACTTGGCATGTTCATGAACTTTTGAGCGTGAATATTTGTTTGTTCACCCCATACTAACAACCAGTCAGGTAGGCCAATGACAGATTTTTTTGTGCTGGGGTTATCCCAAGAATTCATGATTACGACAAGAGGTATATTTTCATTCTGACATGTGATAACGAGGTCATTAATAAAAACACCATCAAGAACTGATGGGTGGATTATTACATCTGGATTTTCAATATCTATGAGTTCCTGTAATTCTTTGTTTGGAATCGCGTTGATTTTATTTAACGTGATATATTTGTATATTGTGTAAATGCCAGGAAGACTTAAAAACGAAAATAGTAGCGTGGCTTTAGGGCCTATCATGGCTCTTCTAAATGTGCGCAGGCTAGAAAATTGTTTGCCGTAGCGCCAGCGAAGGGTGTCGGCAACGAAGAGGTTTTTCCATTGTCTCAGACGGGGTTGCTTTGGGGCTAGGAAAGCATGCTTTCCGCCCAGTTTAAGCGCCTCAACATCTGTCGTAACTCTCTTTTGGTCACCATCTGGAAATATAAATTTAACATCATGGGATGCAGATAATGTCTCAAACACTTTACTATGGATAAAGTGGCGAATGATGATGTCGTGATCTATAAAAATCAGAATTTTCATGATCAGTTGCCGTGCCCATGATTTGGACAAGCTTTAGTATTAGCAGTTTCTTTAAGCATCAGAGTTTCCACCAGTGCGAGGTCCCATTCAGTATCAATGCTAATCATTGGCTCGTCTATGATGAAGGCACCTGAATATTTGCCCATGATTGACTTTTGGTTCAAAAGACAATCTCTCGTAATTGCGTAGGCTGCGCCATTGCGATGATAAAGAGTTTGAAGCTGTTGGCGGGCTATGATTAATGCACCTTGATCGTCATAAAAGTCCATATTCCCATCATCATTGACCACCAACTGCTTTAACGGATGGGCTTTTGAATCTGTTTCGGAGACAGTCCATATTGCATCCCAACCTTTGCGCACAAGCATTTCTATAGTTCCCACTACGTGCTTTGCTTTGCGTAGTGGAGAAGTGGGTTGCAGCATAACGATGATGTCATATTGTGTATCGTCGATGTTTTCCATTTCATTTAGTGCATGAGTGAGTACGTCCAAATCACCAATAGTGTCTCCTGATAAATATGGTGGACGTAGAAATGGCGCGTCCAAGCCAGATTCTCTGGCAACTTTGGCAATTTCTTCATGATCGGTGGAAATCACTGCTCGATCAATCTCAGGAATTTCTGCGATGATGTTACCTACTCTGGCCACGAGAGACACACCAAGAACAGTACGTAGGTTTTTCAAAGGAATGCCCTTACTGCCACCACGTGCAGGAACAACGACGAGAATTTTTTTGCTATCGAGCATTTCATTTATACCAATTTAGGGTGAGTTTATCGTTTAGGGGAGATGGTACCAATGACTAGGGATAAATTGGTCAAATCAGGTAGAAGAATGTGCGGCGTGGTAGTGAATGCGTTTTTGCTTTCTCCAATACCTATGAAATGACAGCCCACGTTTATGGCAGACTGGTAGTCTGCGTTATTATCCCCAACCATAATCATCTGGTCGTTCATTATGTTCTCTTTATGAAGAATGAAGATAAGATTGGTTGTTTTACTATGTGATGAACCCAGTATTCCATCAAAAAGTGGAGAGATGTTTCGACTATCAACAAGTGCTTTAAGGGCTTCATCCGGTGTTGCTGAGTTGATATATAGTTTTAGAGATGATTGCTTCAAAGATCTGAGGGTTGCTTCAGATCCAGAAATTTCTTTACATCGTGAAATTCGCTTGAAACAAATATCACTATAATTTTTAGCAAGTTTCAACCCTAACTCAGGCGCAGCTTCATCAGACAGTCCCAAAGATACCAAGTGCGCGGCAAATTCTCGGAAAATCGCGTAGCGGTCTCCTGCGTCTGGATTGGCAAGCAATTGACGAAGAAAGTCATGCGCCTCAGCATATTCTGAAGACGAGTCAAAAAAAGCCCTCTGTTTGATTTCGTTGGAATCGTACAGTGTTCCGTCAAAATCAAAAACGACGCATTTAATCATTTGGTATGTTACTTGACCATTAACTCAAGCTGGAAACGGCCCCAATGATCCACCTTGGTCTTTCGTTGATGCCGTTCGAGTTTGTTGATCGCCTTGTCTTTATAATAAGAATCGTCATTGTAGTGGGTTGTAGACACTTCTTCGAAAATACATCCTGTATCCGTCCAAAAACTATGCCAGACTCCGGGTTGCACAAGGCACGTATCGCCTGGCTCAAGCGTGTGAGTTTTCCCTTCCACTTTTACATGCAGAGTGCCGGATAAGATTTGGAAAGTTTCTTCCTTTAGTTTATGAAAATGCTCTGGGTGGTCTTGGTTTGGCAACTGAACGATTAGTTTCTTGCAGTACTCACGATTAATGCAATTGATAATAACGGCGCCAGTTTTTGTGAAGTTCTTAATTCCGTAATGATGGGAATATTCGACCTCAAAATCGCTACCTAGGACAATTTTTGCATCATTCAGCATGGCCTTTACTTCGTGGACTGCGGTTTTGATGATTTGCTGATCTGTGTTGTGGGGCACATTGACTTGATTCGCTAAAACGGGATCGTCCTTACCTATGTCTTGTTGAGAGACGATGCCATCTTTCCAGGCGCCGCTTTCCAATTGATCATCGACGTATGGCATAGCGAAGTAAACTTGATCTCGGGAAATGGCAACACCCTTTTTGATCGGCTTTTTGGCGTAAACGCCACGGCGCAGAGAAGCAATAGCGTTTGCTTCTTCAATAGATGTTGCAGGGCGTTCATTGGCCCCGCAAAGAACGAGTGCTTCTTTCCAGGAAGAAATCCATGTGTCAATTTGCTCTGGTGTTGATGAATATGCGTTGAGAGAGATGCCTTCGGCCTCCATACCAACATGTCGCTCAAACATCTGCGCACCCTTTGCTACGGCGATTTGAATAGGCACGGTCATCGAGGGAGCTTCGTGTGTTGACCAGCCAACAACATGGTCCGGATAACGGGCCTTGAGGGTCGTTATTTGGTTTAAATTGAATTTTTCTCGCGGAATCGGATAGATGGAGACACAGTGCATAATGGCAAAATCCACACCGCGGTGTTCAAAGAAGCTGACAACATCGTCAATGTTTCTGAGTTCTAACCCACCGGTGGAGAATATGACAGGTAGTCCGGCTTCTGCCACCTTATTCAACAAGGGCCAGTCCTTGGCGGAACAACTTGCTATTTTGATGATATCAAAGCCCATTTCGGTGATGACATCGACAGACTCTTCGTCAAAAGGGGTGCACATTGATTTGAATCCGCAGCCTTGAGCGACGTCCAGCAATTTTTGAAAATCATCACGAGCCAGCCTGGTCGATAAAAATCGCGGGATATGATTGTTATCGCTGTCTTTTTGGTGCATCGGATGGATAAACGTGTCCAATTGCCTAAATTGAAATTTTAGGGCCGCATTTACGCCATGTTTCTGAACCACTTGGCTTAGGGATTGAATGACTTTTGTTGCGTGTGCAACGCTTCCTTGATGATTATTCGCCAAATCAAGAACGAACAAGTTTTCAAAATTAAATGTGACGTTACTGTTCACGTGCTCTACCTTCTTCATTGATTGCTCAAAAGTCTTGTCTAAGTCAGATGTAATTTTACCTAACAGATGGAGCTTCACTATCTCCATCAAAACTAGCTAAGTGAATCTTCAGTGTAACCTTTGTTGTAATCAATTGAAATTGTGCGCCCTTCTTTCACTGATTTGTGGATGGCCGCCACCACAAGCATGGTGTCTAGGCCTTTTTGGTATGAAATCGGTGAGGCGTCCAGCTTGGCACTGAGCAGATTCTCAATATGATGCAGTTCAGCAATGAAGTCATCGGGGCGTGTTTTTTCGAACAGATTTATTTGTTCTTTATTTAACTCTGAATTATGAATAACAGCATCGCAGCCGGGCTTATATCCACAGTGCCATTCGATATACCCATTTTGGCCTTGAATTCGTCCCCACTTCCGAGGGGGGTTGGTGACTACATCTTGAACCACCCGGCCCACCATGCCAGATTCTGTTTTGAGATTGAGGACGCACAGTTTGTCATAATCAACAATGCCGTCATTTACATATTCAAGCATACCATTGACTTCGATTGTGCGGCCTACTCCTGCTTTATGGCAGAAGTGCTGCCATAAATTGATGGCATGAGAATGTTCACCGCTGGCACCGCCGCCGCGTTTCCAGTAGCCAAGATAACTATCGCTCGGGCCGTCAAGCCATGGGTGTGCGTTGAAAATACCACCCCAGTATTCACGGAATTCAACGTCAATCGTTTCAATTGTTCCGGTAATTCCAGATTTAATTAATTCACTTACTTTGTCACTGGCCGGGCCAACCACATGATCATAGCCAACGAAAAGATGGATGCCTTTGGCTTTTGCCTTATCAAGTAGTTCTTGAGCGCCATTTAAATCGGGAGTGCAAACAGGCTTTTCGATTAAAATTGCCTTAGGGTTTTCTTCCAGTGCCTCTAATGCCATGGAAATATGGGTGTCGGGTGGCGTTCCGATGATGATCAGATCATACCCTCCCTTGGGAGCATTGTTGTTGGAGAAGAGCTGAATCTCTTCATCCCATGTGGTATAACGCTGTGGGTAAATATCATTTTTGGTGCGTTTTAGCGCAGCCTCATCAATATCGCATAGGTCTACGCTCCAATTTAAGCGGCGCGAAGCATGTGAAAGGTGGTTGCCAATAGATCCGGCACCAAAAACTTTAACCTTCATTATGTGTCATCCCGAATTGTTGAGTTGTGATGAAAACCAGTGTTGACTGTAAGGTAAATAGCACTTGCAGCGCGTAAACCGTGAGAGTTATGGGGATTAGAATTAGAAATAATTTAGTGATTTTCCCAGAATTTACGCGCTTTATTTAGGTCTTCCTTAGTGCCAAATTCAAGAAGAGCATCGACTTCAACCACTCGAGTTTTTTCCTCGGCAACGTAACGCGTTATAATATCAGAGGTAATATCTGAAAGCTCTCCCTTCCTTGCGAGCGAATATGCAATTTCCTTCAGCAGCAAGGTATTGGAGAAAACAAATTGCCCAATCACGCCATTGTCTATGGTGTCGATATGTTGAGGCGGGCTGATCTCCTGAATTTTTTTCACTATTCCATCTTCAGCTTGGACCGAGTGCCTATATGTCCCCAAAACACCCTTGGTGTTCTTGTGCGTCGTGTAAAGGGTGCTGCCGGAAATGACCGGGTTGCTTAATAAAATCAGATCACAAAATGAAATGATCGTACCGTAACGGCTATCTATATGGTCAAGGGCATACAGAAGAGAGGTCGCGTTGTTTTTAAGGTCATTTGGGGATTCACGAGAAAAACTAATGCGCTGGGTTGGGTAGCGCCCTGATATGTAGCTTTCAAGTAAGTCGCTGTGCCAGGCTGTGCCAACGACCAGTTTATGAGATACCAACAAAAATTTGCTAATTAATAGGTCTATTGCTCGTTGTGAACCGATGGTGGATAGGGCCTTGGGGATGTATTCTGAAGCCTCGCCCATGCGTGTGCTCAGACCGCCAGCCAAGATGATCACGTTGTATATGTGACCCCTATCGCAAATAAACTGTCCTAGCATATCGGTTCCCTTAGTTTACAGTAGATGAGAATATTTTCGAAGAAAGTGACTTGAGATGTATCCAGTAGAATTGTAGCCAACATGATATGGTGCGTATATATCACGGAAGTGCTTTTGAAGAGCAATGTCCTCTATTGTCTCTTCATAGCGTCCAGAGAGCCTCAATGAAAGCTCTTTCGTTGCGGCTATTATATCTTCGGAATCATTATGTACTAATTCGAAACGCGCATTAGAGCAATCAGCGCCATGCGTGAAATGATGATTAAAATAAATCAACTCACTAAAATTAATAAGATTATTTGTTTCTTTATCTAAAACTAATTTTGGAATAAATATGCTAGGAGATTTTTTATTTGATGAGTAAATAGTGTTGCGGATTAGAAATAGGTCGCTTACAACCGCCGGACGGTCAAAGGCGGCTGCTCCGGAAAACAAGCCAGTATCACCAGCAAGCATGAAATGACAGCGTGAGAAGAGATGAACATCCAGTTCGTCACTGCGCCCATCTACAGCGTAATCAAATATAAGAGGGTGGCGGTCCTTTGGAAGAGTTTCGCTGACCTTCAATCCCATTCGCACGACTTGGTACCCTAGCTTAGCCCAATAATCAGCTGTTTCTAGGTAAGAGGAGAGTGGAGGGCATCTATGGTAGGTATCATTTCGCGCTTGAGCTGTTTCACCAACGTTCATGACAGTTCCGTAAAAATTATAATACGCCATGTCACGTAAGCCGATACATATAATCGGCTGCTCACAATTGATGCCGATATTGCGAAGCTTTTTTTCAACACGTCTTGCATCTGCATCTGGTATAGATAAAATGGGAGCTCCATTGAGAAAATCATTATTGATTTTCCGGTAGTCAGTTGTCAGTTCCGTGTGCCTATTTACATTTTCAATATTGGAATATGCAATCCTGAAAAGTTTTGTCAATAGGCGGCCCTGGGGAGAGACCAATAGACAGTGCTTGCTATAGAGCTTCATGAGTGTGTCGTTTGGGTATCCGCCAAAATAGAGAACAATCATTAGCGGTGTACTATCCAGGTTGTCGCGGAACCGTCGTAAAACAGGATCAATTCTATCAACCATATCTGCTAAACGCGTGAAATTACCCATGGATGATATTTTCACGTTCCAACGTCTAAGTATTAACCTTATGAATAAAATAATTATAACGGCAATTTTATCCTGAATATGGTATTTACACTTTCTTGATATGACATCAAAAATAAAATGTGCGCGAGACTTGAAGTCAAGCTGCTTGCTGGCGTTTATGACCGCATGCATATGCAAAAGGCTGATACCTTTTAAGGGAACCTTGTCGAATACAAATGCCTGAGACTCTTCCGAAATAGTCTCAGACAGTAGGGAACGTACATTGGGCTTGCCAATAGCATCTATGCCTTCTACGGCACCCAATGCACTGATCAAGAGCAAGGCAAGGTTCGCTTCATTATTATCAATAATCTCTTGTACAGCTTTGAGAGACTCTGCAACGTTACCTAATGCGGCGTGGGTTAAACATACTTCGAAACGGTAGGATTTGTTTTGAGGATGCTCTTGTCTATAACGAACTAATAATTTGAAAGATTCATCCGGGCGGCCAATTGTGCGCAGGTCGCGTGCGAGCTCTAAAAGTCGATTGGGGGACTGAGCCGTTGCGGCTTCCTTAATAAATTCGCGCGATATACGGGTATTGTTAGCATCTAGTATTTTCATTATTATTTGACCCTAGGGCGCCTCGGTGCGACGCCCAGTTGCATGAAACTTAGAACATTTTAGGACTGTCGGGAAGATCTGTGACATAAAATCTATGGGTTGCAAAACGTCCCGCTGAGAAATGACCCAACTCTACACATCAGGTAGGAGCGCCTTTGAAGCCTTAAGAAGATACGGCCAGCAGACGCTCCAACTGAATCCAAACGTGTATAATGTAGCTTAAGATCCAAGCTATATCAATTCCAGCAGAAAACTTGCAGCAAATGTGATCTGCTTCCCCCAAATGCCCTCGAAATAGGTTAGAGTTTTTCGTTTTCATTTTCCTGCTGGGAAGGGAGCGAAGACCGAATGAAAGCATCATGATTCACGGATGCGCAACGGGCATTCATCGTCAAGTAGGGCGAGGATGGCATACCGGTTGCGGAGATTTGTCGAGAGGCCGGGATTAGCCAGGGGACGTATTTCAATTGGAAGAAGAAGTATGCGGGTTTAATGCCTAGCGAGATGCGGCGTCTGCGCGAATTGGAGCAGGAGAACG
Source organism: Magnetovibrio blakemorei (assembly GCF_001746755.1). Classification (GTDB taxonomy): domain Bacteria; phylum Pseudomonadota; class Alphaproteobacteria; order Rhodospirillales; family Magnetovibrionaceae; genus Magnetovibrio; species Magnetovibrio blakemorei. The sequence goes on from NZ_MCGG01000039.1 coordinate 14,431, forward strand.
CTCGTTTAAAGAAGATCGTCGCAGATTTATCTTTAGACAAAGCCATGCTGCAGGACGTTATCAAACGAAAACTTTAAGGCCCGCCCGGAAGAGAACGCTGGTTGACGAGTTACGATTGGATTGGGCAATATCGATAC
>NZ_MCGG01000040.1 GCF_001746755.1 Magnetovibrio blakemorei
GACCATGGGCTGATGCCCTGCAGGGCTGCAATCGATAATAGCAAGGCGGCGGTGGCTAAGGGCAATACCAGCGTCTTCGTCGCACCATACACCTTGATCATCGGGGCCGCGGTGTTTAAGTGTATTACTCATGCGCACTGCTAAAGACTCAAGATGCTGGTTCCGGGGGCCGTTATTTTGCATTAAAAGGCCTGCTATGCCGCACATTGTGTTTTTAATCTTTCTAACGATGCAATCGTATTGCAGTCGAGCCCATAGGCAAGGTGAAAAGTGGCCATGTTTACTAACCCAGTATTCGCGCGGTAGCATTGATAACCACAGAATAGAAATAGCAAGTACTATCTCAGTCTGGGCATAAAATTAGCAATTTGAGTATATTGAAATAATCCTACTGGTTGAAATCAAAAAAGCATCCTCAAAGATTAGAGAGTGTAGACTTCTTTCGTTGGCGGCTACCTCATGTAGCTGGATTAAGGGTTTGGGAACATGCCCTGTTCTATTAGGTTGCATATGATATGGCCGACAACGATGTGGCATTCTTGAATTTTAGGAGTATGAGATGACGGCATACGAATGCAACAATCACAGACATTCATCATTTTTCCGCCGCTTTCGCAGGTGAGGCCAACTGTATAAATGCCAATAGATTGAGCAATTTTAAGGGCATTGAGAATATTTAGAGAATTGCCTGATGTCGAGATGCCAAAGAAAATGTCGCCTTTGTTACCCACAGCTTCGAGCTGTCGCGAAAATAATTTTTCATAACCATAGTCATTTCCGATGGCTGTTAGTGCGGAAGTGTCAGTGGTCAGGGCAAAAGCAGCTAGGCCTGGGCGGTCATAATTGAAGCGGCTAACCAGTTCAGCAGCAAGATGCTGGCTATCGGCAGCACTGCCACCATTACCAGCAAATAGAATCTTGTTGCCTTGCTTTAGTGCATTTAAACAGGTTTCTGCTACTGAATAAATATCCACCAAGATTGCTTCGTCATGAGCTAGTTTCCTGAGCACATCAATGGTGTCGCTGATTTCTTGTTTGACGATTGATTTCATGCATGAATTTCCTATGTTTTGGCTAAATTTTGGCCCGGCCTTGCTTTTACGAACCTGCAAATTTCATCAACTTGAATGAATCTAGCTCTAAACATTCATGAGGGGAAGTCCTGATCCACAATGAAACTTGGTCTGACGTGAGCCCCGAGTTCCCCCAGTAATTAAGAGAGCCCGGTTGTAAATGATCTGCTTCCCCCAAATGCCCTCGAAATAGGTTAGAGTTTTTCGTTTTCATTTTCCTGCTGGGAAGGGAGCGAAGACCGAATGAAAGCATCATGATTCACGGATGCGCAACGGGCATTCATCGTCAAGTAGGGCGAGGATGGCATACCGGTTGCGGAGATTTGTCGAGAGGCCGGGATTAGCCAGGGGACGTATTTCAATTGGAAGAAGAAGTATGCGGGTTTAATGCCTAGCGAGATGCGGCGTCTGCGCGAATTGGAGCAGGAGAACGCTCGTTTAAAGAAGATCGTCGCAGATTTATCTTTAGACAAAGCCATGCTGCAGGACGTTATCAAACGAAAACTTTAAGGCCCGCCCGGAAGAGAACGCTGGTTGACGAGTTACGATTGGATTGGGCAATATCGATACGAGTTCGGCGCCAAGGTTGGCATCGCCACCACCAATCGTGAAGGCTTGGTGCTGGCGGCAAAGAGCTTCGAAGGCAATCCTTACGATGGACATACCCTGTCCGACACCGTCGCCCAGGCCGCGCAAATGACTGGTGTCGATCCCGAGCGGATTTATGCCGATAGGGGCTATCGCGGCCATAATTACGAGGGCGAGGCCTCGGTCATGCTGTCCGGACACAAGCGCGGATTGAGCCCCCAAATGAAGCGTGAGTTGAAACGAAGATCGGCCATCGAGGCGACCATCGGGCATATGAAAACCGATGGCAGGCTTGATCGAAACTTCCTAAAAGGCCAAACTGGCGACGCCATCAACGCTCTGCTGGTTGCCGCAGGCCACAACATGCGCCTGATCCTCAACGCCCTGGCATTTTGGCTTGCCTGGATCATGAGCGTGACAGAAAAGACAGTCAAAATAGTAAAAACGGATACTTCCCGACTTATGATCCGATACCAAACATCAATGGCTTAGGCATTGTTCAGGGCGAAACTTATTGAGGCTCCTAAAAATGGGGGTATTACCCAGGGGCGAACATTTCGTCGAAACGAAATCGAAAATAGACCTTCGCTTTCAGCAAATGGGGCTACCGCGCAATTTGGCAGAACGGTTCTTCAGAAAAATCAAGGAATTCCGGGGCATTGCCGTGCGGTATGATAAAAACTCTCCGAACTTTCTTGCTGGTGTGAAACTCGCCTCAATGCGAATTTTGACTAGAAGTTATGAGGCTACGGTCTAGGGCAGCCCCAAATAAATTTAATTCAAGAGTCCATCGGTTTTTGCGCAACGGCAAGAATCATGTGCGCCATTAATCCACCCGGAATAATGGGTGCCAGGGTCAAACTTAGTCCACGAGTAAAGTACCAACTGTAGCTGAGCTTAACTTCGTGGTGCAAAAAACGCAGAACGCCTTGGCGTTTGTGAATGGTCGTTACCTGGTGAATGTCAAATCCGCCCGCGCTCAGTTCATCACGTAACTCGCCCTTGGTCAAACGCCACTGGTAAAAACGGCGGTTATGACGATTTGCTGCCTTTCGTTCTGACCAGTCACCTGCCGCGCGTAATGCATGACGGAGGTTATCATATGGGACCGAAATAAAAAGGTAGCCACCTGGTTTGAGGATCCGCAAAGCTTCATCAATGCATGGCCGCATACCATCTTCGAAATGCTCGAACACCCCCCAGGAAAAATAGGCATCTAACGAATTATCATTGAACTCGGTGTGTCGGATATCACCGGGCTTGAATATGACATCGGGAAAAATAGTGTGAAGTTTGGCAACGGTTTCACGAGAAAGGTCTAGGCCAACGCAATCGAACCCTTTTTGCGTAAAAAATGCTGTCCAATCTCCTAGACCACATCCGCCGTCAAGAATCCGAGCGCCTTTGGGAAGTTGATCAAAAAAAGGCTTGATAACTTTGTACTCATCCTTGCTGGAAATTTTCCCGATTTCAGCTTTGGGGCCACCTTGGCGATTCCAGATATCGGTCCAATATTTTTCGATAAATGTAGTTTCGTCGCCACCGTGGCTATCATCAATACTCATAAAATCTTTGCGCATAGTTTGAGCCTGACATTAAAACGGAATTTGATTAAGGAGAAATAAGAATGGATTGCGCCAGATGTGACGACTTTTTCTCACCTCTTCGCATGTGCCGTGAAGGCTTTTTATGCATTCCAAATAGGAGTTAACGGTGTTCTGTATGGTGCAGGGATATGAAGAGATGCGTTCATACCACGTATCGTATTCATCCATCATGCGGTTAATAGCGTAACCTATATTGTCGGGTCCATCGAACATAACACCGTAATCATTGCAGTATTCTGGCATGCATCCCGAGTCGCGGTACAAAAGTGGGAGGCCACATAGGGCTCCTTCGTTTTGATGGTTGCCACCAGGCTCGAAGATCGATGCCGTCACATAAACGTGGTGAGAACGCAGTTCATTGGCCAGCTGATATGCATCCAAGGGGGCGAGATGGGTGGTATTTTGGAACGCAAATCCTTTCGGTACATTACCGATGTAGGTGAACGCGATACGGTCACTCCATGTTGGTTCAGATAGCATTTGGTCAAGTTTTTGATAAACATCGAACCCTTTCATCCAGTTACCACCCCAATGGTGTGTAACAAGCTTTAATGGTCCTGACCTGTCCCATGGTTTGTGACCATTCATGTTGAACACGTCCGGATCCGCGCCATTGAGAATGACGCTACTACCACGTCCGTCACACTTGCGCCACACGCTCAGGTTTTCAAGCCATGAGCCGACGAAAACGGTGTGGTCGGCAGCGTAATTTGCGAGTCTTAAACGAAAATTGATAGTTCGAGTGTTTTTGCGCTCATCACATTCATTGATGCGGTGGATGACTACGGCTTTTGGGTTGCGAAATGCCAAATAGCGCAAGATGCTGCCCGCTCCAAACGGGATGTTGGGAATGCGTGTACGGGGATCAATGATTAAGATGATGTCTATGTCGGGGGCGCGTAGGTCGTGAACAACAAGATGTCCTGATTTAAGAAGTGCATCTCGAAGTGCAGCTACAAAACGATTGCCTCCGCCCCAAGGACCCTCGACGACTGTATAGCCGATGGCAATTTTCATCGGTTGAGTCCAAAACAATTATAAAGAATAGCATGTGTCAGAGTTTGTGCGCCCTCTTCATTTAGATGATCTGCATTACCAAACAAACGGTCACCCAGTGCAGATGAAAAGTCAACGTATTTGACACCAATTTCATCAGCCAGAGCCGCATAATATTTCAACGCTTGGCTGTAATTAGGATCTCTGATACTTAGTTTTAGGTAGGCAGAACTGACGGGGAAAGAAACCATGCAGACGTCTATTCCACTATTTTTGAATTCATGAATGGCCGTAGCGTACGCATTTGCAAACCGTGTACGCATAACATTTTTTACAGGTGCTTGAAGTCCTGCGCGTATGGATGCGGCTGTCTCTATCTCGTTAGGTGGTTGTTCGCTTAGCCGGATTATTGAATGATCTTGGGTATCTTCGGCAACCTGGGTGATGGGGTTTGCTAAATTCAATATGTAGGCTTTCCAGTATTCGAGAAGGTATTGTCGGTAAAAGGGCCTTAAAAATTGAAACCAAGGTGTGTCGGGCCTGAAGAGATCATTTCGTAGGGCCGACTGGTCACTATTTAGGCGATAAATTGCAAAGTGGTGGGGATCCGCCTGAATAATAATTCCTTTTGCTGCGTTGGAATTTGCGAAAAAACGCGCTTTTTCAATAATGGTGGAAAGATTGTCCCCAGCCATGGAGAAATTACTGAAGTCCTCTTTGCTACGTAAACCACTAGCACCACGTGAATCTGCAAATGCACCATAGGCGGAATGACTTGAGTGTAGGCGCTCACGCACGGCATCGAACTCATTTTTTGGTGCAACAATGGTACGGACAATAAACTCACTGCCTACCACGAAAAGAAGAATTCCCACTATGAATATCAGGGAGAAACCGTAAAAGTAGCGCTTAGAATTGGAAGTATATGAACTCACCGGTTTGCCCTTGTAGTAACTTAATTGTGAGTGACAAGACGACAGCACCACATAAAATGCCAAGCATAAAAGATGGACGCCATGCGGGAAAATGAATACCCATGACCTTTGGCGATCTGGATGCATCGAAGTCTAATGCAGGCTCGTATTTGTGCATCAATTCTTGTGTGCTGGGAAAAAACCAAACAATTATCAGAACAGCGACAATCCAGACAATTTGCATTCCTCCGCCATACGTTGGAACAGCATCAAAGCGTATGCCTATCTGTGATGCCGTTTCTGCCCAATATCCTAATATTGTTTTGTAGTGAGGAGGAAGCACTACACCGTTCAACGTAAACAATCCCTTATACATATTTAAGGCTGATTCAAGTGAGCTGGCACGGAATAGGGTCCATGACAAGGCAACGGCGGCGAGTGTGACTGCACGCCCAAACCAGCGGTACATTTGCCCCGTACGTCGGTCTTCGTATTTTTTTCTCGATCCAGTTACCGCCCACCACAAGTGGTTTATTGCAAGATATAAACCATGCAGTACACCCCACATGATGAAAGTCCAACCAGCGCCATGCCATAGCCCCCCTAGGGCCATGACGGTCATTAAATTTACATAGCGGCGTATACGTCCCTTGCGGTTTCCACCTAAGGGAAAATATATATAGTCACGTAAAAACCTAGATAGTGTGATATGCCAGCGTCTCCAGAAATCAACAATGTTGGTTGCTTTGTATGGAGAGTCGAAATTTAAAGGCAGGCGTATGCCAAAGAGTCTCGCCAGCCCTATGGCAATGTCTGAATACCCTGAGAAATCAAAGTAGATCTGAAACGTAAAGCAGATTACTCCAACCCAGGCTTCAATAAATGACGGACTGCCCCCCATATACGCTGTGTTGAACACGCGATCTGACCAGAAAGCCATTTTTTCTGCCAGTATCACCTTTTTGAACAACCCCATCGCAATGATTGTAAGGCCAACCGCTAAGTTGTCCCAAAGGGGTTTCCCGCGTGAAACGGCCTTCTTGAACTGTCCCATCATTTCACCGTGGTGAACAATGGGGCCGGCGATTAGTTGCGGGAAAAAAGTCACAAATAAAGAATAGGTGAGAAGGTCAGCTTCATTAGCTTGGTTTCGATAGACATCCACCAAAAAGGCGATTTGTTGGAATGTAAAAAAAGAGATGGCCAAGGGAAGAATAATTGTGAGGCTGTTGAATGACTGACCGCTTAGGGCGCTGAATGATTCAATAAAAAAATTTGCGTATTTGAAAAATGCAAGGGTTCCCAGGTTCGCAGTGATGCTTACAATCAAAAGGGGTTTGGCAACTGCGCTTGGTCGGGGCCATGCAGTAATAACGCGGGCCATAACAAAATTGAAAAGAATGGACACCATGATTAACAGAAGGTAGACGGGTTCCCACCAACCGTAAAAAAATAAAGATGTTAAAACAAGAAAACCCGCACCAAGTTTTGCATGTACCTTAAAAGATAGTGCGTAGTATCCCACTAAGACTATTGGCAGAAAGACTAATAAGAATTCTGGTGAGTTAAAAAGCATTGTTATTAGACACGATCATCAAAAATCAAGGGGGGAGGGGATAAAAGCTTCTTGGCTTGGGCGCTAATAATATTTTCCAGAGCAGTATTCATGCGCGCAATTGTAAAGTGTCGCTCCACTGTCCGTCGAGCCTCTTCGCCCATGCGTTGGCGCAAGTCCGCATCGTTATCAAGTCGGCGTATGGCCACGCTAAGGGCTTGAGCATCACCAGGAGGAACTAGCAAGCAGTTCGTTCCGGATTTCAAAATATTTGTATCCCACAACCCTTTGATTTGCGAAACTATAACAGGCCTGCCGCAGGCCATGGCCTGAAGGGTGACGCTGCATCCTGTCGGCTGCCAAACATTATTTAGGGGAACAACCACTAACTTTGCTTGCTGGTAAAGTCCTCGCAACATTATATCGGTGATTTCGGAACCGAATAGGCTACCGCGAATAATTTCAATATTTGGTTTGTGCGCTGGTGAATGAATATTCAGGCGGGTGATGATGCGAATATTATTTTCAACGTCTGCGTCGATGAGGGTCTTGAAATCACGACTTGGATCACTGCCGATAGATAAAATACCATGATGCTTTATTGGAGATTTTGCAGGGTGCCAGAAATCTGCATCGACTCCAAATGGATAATATGATGTTTTTTCCCGGGGGATTTTATACATTTTAATGGCAACTTCGCGGTCAATTTCACCTGAGAACAAGAGATGATCGAGACCCTTAAGGGCACGGATAATCTGCCTCATGGCATATTCTCGCAATACAGGGGGAACACGCTCTGGCAAGTCTGACAAACCATGAAACCCGCCAAACAAAAGCGCGTTATTTTTTATATGACTGCGGTATAGCCCCATAGACAGGCTGAAGAAATCATTAAAGCTAAGTGCTATATCAAATTTTGATATTTCCTCAGATAACGCGATCACTCGTGCCGATGATATGCCAAAGTTTATGTGGCGATTGCGGAGACGTTCGTAAGCGAGGATAACCTGATTGATTGGCCCGACAGGATCCTTGCGACTATTGCCGATTGCGACTTTAAAGCCTAAGTCGCGGATGTGAGTATACCCGTAAAAGAAATCTTTGGGGGACTGCCCATTCTCAATATCCATGAGGCGGCTCTGGCGCGCTGCTCCAGGATAGATGAATAAAATTGAGGGTTTATCATTCATATCGGACTGAGTTCATGGGGAGCTGTGAATTGAAGTCAGTGATTATCATTTCCAGAAACGCGACGAGCCGATCACCATATGGACTGTCAAAAGGCTCTACAAAAAATGAGCATTTTTGTTTAAGTTGGGATTGAAACGCCTCATCCCCGACATGCTCCATAAGTTCAGATAGTTTGGGGATAAGCTGAGATTGCCCGTCAGCAACAATGATCTCTGGCATGGAAAACATGTCATCAAAATGGGTTAGGGGTGCTACAAGATTAAAATGTCGGGCAGACTTTTCGTCATTTGGCAAAAAACACATAACCGGTTTGCCGTGAAGTGCACCCTCAATGAGGATTGTGGAAAGAGGGGATACCAAGGCATCTATGCAACAAAGCGTGTCATGTGTATGGCGGTAATCAGCAAGATGAATACCCGATTTTCCATCTCTTACCTGCTCAAGATAGGTTCGCATGTTCTCTTCAATTCGTACGTGCTTCCATGGGTAATCAAGTAGATGTTCACCGCCATTCCCCTCCCCCCCCCCATGGATGAGGACGGTAGACGACCTTGGTGTGACCAAGTATGCCTGAGTCGATGGCATTATCAATGCTTCGCAAATGCTCGAATTCGTTGGTTTCTTTGCTGGAACCTGCATAAAGTAATATTTGTGAAGTTGGATCTAGGTCGTGACGTATGCAGAACTCATCTCGTGAAATGCGAGGAGGGTGCCGAAAAAGATCAAATTGAGCTGCACCAAAATTGACTATGCGATCACTTGGCATGTTCATGAACTTTTGAGCGTGAATATTTGTTTGTTCACCCCATACTAACAACCAGTCAGGTAGGCCAATGACAGATTTTTTTGTGCTGGGGTTATCCCAAGAATTCATGATTACGACAAGAGGTATATTTTCATTCTGACATGTGATAACGAGGTCATTAATAAAAACACCATCAAGAACTGATGGGTGGATTATTACATCTGGATTTTCAATATCTATGAGTTCCTGTAATTCTTTGTTTGGAATCGCGTTGATTTTATTTAACGTGATATATTTGTATATTGTGTAAATGCCAGGAAGACTTAAAAACGAAAATAGTAGCGTGGCTTTAGGGCCTATCATGGCTCTTCTAAATGTGCGCAGGCTAGAAAATTGTTTGCCGTAGCGCCAGCGAAGGGTGTCGGCAACGAAGAGGTTTTTCCATTGTCTCAGACGGGGTTGCTTTGGGGCTAGGAAAGCATGCTTTCCGCCCAGTTTAAGCGCCTCAACATCTGTCGTAACTCTCTTTTGGTCACCATCTGGAAATATAAATTTAACATCATGGGATGCAGATAATGTCTCAAACACTTTACTATGGATAAAGTGGCGAATGATGATGTCGTGATCTATAAAAATCAGAATTTTCATGATCAGTTGCCGTGCCCATGATTTGGACAAGCTTTAGTATTAGCAGTTTCTTTAAGCATCAGAGTTTCCACCAGTGCGAGGTCCCATTCAGTATCAATGCTAATCATTGGCTCGTCTATGATGAAGGCACCTGAATATTTGCCCATG
>NZ_MCGG01000041.1 GCF_001746755.1 Magnetovibrio blakemorei
CCATGGCTGTTCAACGCTAACTATTTGATTATCGTCTCAAATAGTTAGCGTTGAACAGCCCTGGGCACACGACCTTCTGCGCCAAAGGATCAGCGCACCCGCTCGGCCTAGATCTATGGTGCGATCTGTCCAGCAAAAGGCGTCGGAGCTGCTTTGGTCCTTCCGTATTGCAACACCCATGGCATGAACCTTCATTTACAGGAAATCTCAGCCATTATCGCACCAGGAGCACATGCCATTATGATTGTTGATCAGGCCGAATGGCACTTCTCATAGGTATTGCAGATACCAAACAACATCACCTTGCTACCCCTCCCGCCACGATCACCAGAACTTAATCCGGTCGAAAATATCCGGCAGTTCATGCGCGACAATTGGCTCTCAAACAGGATATTTACATCCTACAACGACATCATTGACCATTGCTGCTTCGCTTGGAACCAACTGATGGATCAGCCATGGAGAATTATGTCCATCGGAATGAAAAAATGGGCCAATCAATGATTCGTTTTGCCGATTGGTATAAGGTGTGAAAGTGTTCCAATCAAACCGTATCAATGGTTGGTTTTGGCAACAGGACACAAATTAAAACAGAATAGTCCCCATATGGGGATAGGCCACTTGCATAAAATATTCTTTATTATGCCAAAATATAATCATTACGGAAAATATGCAGGAATGTATTGATCATTATTTTTGCACCCACAATTTAGAACATAATATTTCAATTCTATGGCAGTTATACAGCTTTTTGTTAAGGTTATGAATATATGAATATTTCATTGCGCATTACGATGGCGCTCATCATCCCTGTCATTGGGTCACTGCTTTTTTCCGGTGTCTTGTTGTTTCAGAGAATGCAGGTCGTCTCCGAAGTTAACCAACTTCAAAAATTGACCTCACTGGTGCCCGTAGTCAGCGCTATGGTGCACGAATTGCAAAAAGAACGTGGCATGTCGGCTGTATATATAGGGTCCAATGGCTTGTCTTTTGCCGATCGCCTCCCCTGGCAACGGCACCTTACAGAGGAAAAGAAGAAGGCCCTCTTGGCTGTCTTTGATAGGTTCGACGCGGAGGCCTTCTCAATTAGTTTGCAGGGCAAGATAAAAAAGACTCAAACCAAGCTTTTGCTTCTGGACGGCGAACGCAAAGACGTAGATATCTTGAAATCCTCCGTGTCTAAAATTGCCAATTATTTCACCATTACCATCGCCAACCTGCTCAGCATTGTCGATGAAAGTGCCACCTTAAGCACTCATGCTGAGATCACCAACGCCATTGACGCCTACAGCAGCATCCTCCAACTGAAGGAACGGGCTGGGCAAGAACGTGCTATGGGTTCTGGGGGGTTCAGTAGGCATTTATTCAGACCTGAAATCTATAAAAGATTCGTTGAACTGATCGCCGAACAAAAGGTCTTCCTCGACAGTTTCAACACCCATGCGACACTGGAGCAGAAAACCTTTTTTGCCCAAACAATGGTCGGCGCGACGGTTGACGAGGTGGAGCGTATGCGCAAGATCGTTATCGACAGTCCGATAACCGGGACCACCGGGAATATTGTAAACAGTTACTGGTTTGATACCATCTCGGTTAAAATCAACCTGCTCCGAGATGTCGAAAATAGACTCGCAGATGATCTGGTGGTCCAAGCCAACCAGATTAAGAAAAAAGCGTGGAACGTATTTATAATCACGTTGGGTGTTGTCGTTGCGGGATTTTTCCTCACAGCCGTCATGTTGTTCCTCATCATGCGCAGCATCACGCGACCACTCAACCACATCACACGCGCCACACAACAGGTGGCGAATGGTGACTATGAGGTTGATTTGCCGTGCCATACATCCGACGAGATTGGGGTGCTTGCATCCAACTTTATGAAAATGAGTTTTACAATTCAAGAGAAAGAAGGGCATCTCGAAAAAGCCGTTGCAGATCTTACGGCCTCATATAGCCATGAAAAGGTGTTAAAAAATAAGATAGAAGAGTCTATTAATAAAATCGAAGCAGCAAGCAGAGCTAAATCTGAGTTTTTAGCTTCTATGAGCCATGAACTGCGCACCCCTTTGAATGCTGTATTGGGTTTTGCCCAAATGATGCAATACAGGAAAGACGAGCCTCTGATGCCTGGACAGAAAGAGTCTGTGGATATCATTTTGACCGCCGGAGCCAGCCTGTTGAATCTTATCAATGAAGTTCTCGACTTGGCCAAAATTGAAGCTGACAGGACCACAATTAATCTTGATACTGTTGATGCAGTTAAAATTGTTTCGGATTGTGTTTTGATGCTGACTCCATTGGCCCAAAAGCGACATATTAAAATCAAAAATATGGTGAGTAGCGCATCGGCTATGCTCAACACCGACCCAAATCGCTTTAAGCAGATGGTCATAAATTACATTACAAATGCAATCAAATATAACAAAGAAGGTGGCCTTATCACAATCGAGGGGAGCATAACCGATCACGGTTTTTTGCATCTCTCGGTAACCGATACGGGAATTGGTATTGCAGAAAAAAACCATCCTAACGTTTTTGAGATTTTTCATCGCTTTCAAATTAACCCACACATCTCTGTTGAAGGTACGGGGGTGGGGCTGTCAGTTGTAAAACTGCTGGCGGCGAGACTTGCTGGAAATGTTGGATTTGAAAGCAAACTTGACCAAGGGTCAACATTTTGGCTCGAGCTTCCGCTGCTTTCCAACAAAAATGTTCTTATCTGGACTGATGATCTCAGGGTTGGCATTGATCAAATAGATTTTGACCATCAATGTTTTGTGAAACAGATAAACAAAATTTCAGTAATGAGCCAGAATGATGAAGACATAAATGCTGCCATTGATGAACTTTTAAAATATTTTGCACACCACTTTGGTAAAGAAGAAGCCGTGATGAGAGTGTGCGACTATCCTGATTTGGAACTTCATAGTGAGCTTCATAAAAACCTGACAACAGCCCTAAACAACATCATTCAAAAATGGAGCGATCAACCCAGTGGAGAAATCACTGCAGCCATGCGTGATTTTGCCCGTGAATTATTGATACCCCACATGCATGAAGATCAGAAATATGCAAAATTCACAGTAGGAAAGGAACGCCAGATATTAGATGTGATGGTTGATATTGATAATGTTAGGAATCATACTGCTGAAAAAATGTCCGTTAACCGAGAATCAAAAAATGCGATTACGCAACCTGATCTCAAAAAACTAAAAAATATTATTTTCGTTGATGATGAACAGCATGTTCTGGACGGACTAAAACGATCTTTGAGGGGAATGTCTGATGAATGGAATATGGATTTTGTATCCGAAGGTGAGGAAGCCTTAGGCTTGATGGAAACAAAGCCTTACGACATCATTGTGAGCGACATGCAGATGCCGACAATGAGCGGAGAAGAGTTGTTGGGCAAAGTCGAACAACAGTATCCTTCCACAGCCCGTGTTGTGCTTTCTGGGCACGTTGATCAGGACACCACGTATCGTCTGGTGGGTTCCAGCCATCTGTTTCTGTCAAAGCCTTGTTCCACTGAGCTTCTCATTGACACAATGAGAAAGTCTATTTCCTTGAGCAATACACAAGGCTTAACCTCTAATTAATTTGATAAATGTACTGCCGTTAGGTGGTAGCCAAGTCTCCATTTCGCAATCTCGTTGTGTTGAAGTAGTGTGACATACTTCAAATAAAAATCAGGATGATTAATATGTCAGGTGGGAATCAAAAATTACAAGAAATCCGACCTATCACGCGACTGTTGTGCCATGTTTATACATCGTGGGTTGTGTTGTTGTTGGGGTTGGTATTAACCGCAGCAGCTTGGTATGCGACAGACCAGTCTGTACGTGCCAAGGCCCAGATACGATTTGATAACAGATCCAGTGAAATTTCATCCGCCATATACGCTCGAATGAACGGTTATGAACAGGTATTACAGGGCGTCGTAGGCTTGTTTCACGCTTCGGAAAATATCACCCGTAAAGAGTTTAATACTTTCGTAAATTCTCTAAAAATTAAAAAGAATTGGCCCGGTATCCAAGGTATCGGCTTCAGCATACCTGTCACCGTTGGAGATAAAGCTAAACATATCCGTGAAATTCGAAACGAGGGCTTTCCTGAATATACCATCAAACCAGAGGGCGATCGTGACGAATACAGTGCGATCATCTATTTGGAGCCATTCGATTGGCGCAATGAGCGCGCATTCGGTTATGACATGTGGTCGAATGATATGCGCCGAGAAGCTATGACACGCGCCCGTGATACAGGTGAGGCGTCAACATCGGGGATCATTACCCTCGTTCAGGAAACCAATACCGACGTGCAAAAAGGATTTCTGACGTACCTCCCACTGTATCAGGACGGCGTATCTCTGGAGACGATTGAGCAACGGCGCAAGGCATTTATTGGTTGGGTCTACAGTCCCTTTCGTATGGGAGATCTCATGACAGGGATTTTGGGGTCAGAGCAAACCGAAATCGAATACGAGATTTTTGATGGCGAACGCGTATCGAAGGAGACGATGCTTTTCGACAGCAACAAAAGTTCCCACGAAGAATATCCATTGGTTGCAGGCGCATTGATGAAAACGGTCGCATTGGAGCTTCAAGGTCGCAAGTGGGCATTGCACTTCACTACCGGCAGGAATGCACAGGGTGTATCGGAAAGCCGCCAACCGATTATCGTCGCTATTGTTGGCCTGGTCGTGAGTTTCTTGCTGTTTTTCATCGTTTCGTCGCTAGCTTTACGTCAAAAATACACCGAAAAAATTGCACAAAATATGGAAAGCGAGTTGCGCAACGCGACAGAGTTAGCCCTCGCTAACGAAGAGAAAGCAGAACGGTCGACTGATAACGAAATAATCTCTGAAATTCTATCCCTGTCCATATTATCAAAATCACTGAACGATACCCTAGAAAAAGCTCTAAAGCTTATTTTGAGCCGTAAACGTTTTAAACATTTTGGAATGGGCACCGTATTTTTATTCGATGAACTCACTAATAAACTTCATATGGCGGCTCAGAGCAACCTCGCTCCACAAATCAAATCCATGTGTACAGAGATAAATCTTGGGCAGTGCCTATGTGGACAGGCCGCACTGCTCAGGAAGACGATTATGAAATTCTGTTTGGATCATGATCATGAAATTACATTTGATGGCATTAATGAACATGGCCATATCTGCGAACCAATACAATCAGGTGAGAAGTTGTTAGGCGTTTTAAATCTGTATACGCCACACGGCCATCACGGAACGGAACAAGAACTGAAGTTTGTTAAAACCGTCTCGAATACTCTTTCGGGACTTATAAAACAAAAGCGCTTTGAGAGTGAACTGGCAATTGCTCTCGATACCGCGAATGCTGCAAGTGAAGCTAAATCTGCATTCCTTGCTGCAATGAGCCACGAATTGCGCACGCCCCTGAACGCGGTTCTTGGCTTTGGCCAAATGTTGCAATTCACACCGAACGCCCCTCTCTCTCCAAACCAGAACGACTATGTCGAGAACATCCTTGAGAGTGGCAACCACCTTCTTAAATTGGTCAATCAAATCCTTGATCTGGCAAGTATTGAAGCCTATCAAATTGATCTTTCTTTAATCGACTTAGAAGCAAACGAGGTTATCTCCAACTGCGTAAATTTGGTGGCTCCACTTGGGAAAAAACGAAGCATCGAGATCGTTGACCAGTTCAGCAATGGACCATTAGTGCATCTCTTCACAGATAGCACCCGCCTCAAGCAGGTTTTGATCAATCTTCTCGGTAACGCAATTAAATTCAATAAGGATGGCGGGACGGTAACCATAGAGGGAACGGAAACTGATTACGGATACCTTCGTATATCGGTGATCGATACCGGTATTGGCATAGCCGCAAAAAATCAATCGAGCGTGTTCAATCTATTCCACCGCGTAGATGCAGATTCAATGATCGCAAGAGAGGGGACGGGCATTGGACTTACTGTGAGCAGATTGCTTGCGGAACGCTTGGGTGGTCGCATTGACTTTGAAAGCGAAGAGGGACTTGGGTCCACATTCTGGATCGAACTTCCTTTGGCTAATAATGATGATGTGCTGATTTGGACGGAGGTCATAAAAATAGGTGTTGACACCATCGACAAGGATCATCAGGTCCTAGTTTCGATGGTGAACCGCCTAATGCGGCGATCCGCTGACATGGCGGATGTGGATGAAATTATCAACGAACTTATTGAATACAGAATACACGCAGTATCATTTCACTCGCGAAGAAGCAATTATGGAGGTCTCTAGTTTTCCTGACTTTGAGAGACATAGAGACATTCACAGAATGCTTATTGACAATGTAAACCAACACGTCGAGGCATGGCACAGTGAACACAATCAAGGGAGTTTCACCTTGCTCCGTAAATTCTTGAAGGATTGGCTGTTAAATCACATTTTGAAAGAGGACACCAAGATAGCAATTTTTGCGAAGGGTAAGGATCGGGATATTCGGCTGAGATTGGAATACTTA
>NZ_MCGG01000042.1 GCF_001746755.1 Magnetovibrio blakemorei
AGGGCGAACAAAATAACCACCACCATCATGAACATCAACAACGTGTAACGATGCGCATTGCCTTCGCGGCGCGATTTTGACTGGCTGATTTTGGTGTAGAGGGTCGAAAAATGCTGCTCGATCTGTTTGATTCGGCTGATTTCGTTAAACTGCCAGAATTGATACATGAGCAGAACAAAAACCACCCCGCACGTCAGCAAAATGGACAATGACGACAAGATGTTTGCGAAGGCCAGATTGGCCTTGGTGATCACGGTGATGGCGATGCACCCGCCGAACACCAACAAGGCCGCCCCGACGGAGCGCCATTGAATGTTCTTGGCAAACAAAATCGCCTCTGAGGCTTCGCGATGCAACAGGCGCAATTCCATATGAGTCATCTCGTCAAGAGACGAAGGGGTGTTTTCAAAGTGTTCGTCTTCGTGAGACGTTTCATCGGTGGTTTTTTTTGCCATGACTATTATCCCAATTCAAGCTGCACAACCACTATGATCCGCAATGCCTTCACACTGTACTTGTTTATTCAAAAGCCGGAAATCAACCCATTGCGAAAAATCAGGCTTCCAACACAAAGCCTTGCTTTTTACACACCCGGCGCATGGCAAAAATAGAGCGAATGCGCGCCACGCCGGGCAAGCGCGACAGGTAGGTTTTGTGCACGCGCTCATAATCTTCTGCCGACGACACCGAAACGCGCACCAAATAATCGGCTTCGCCTGCCATCAAGTAGCATTCCATGACGTCGGGAATTTCGGCGATGGCGGTTTCAAATGCGTCCAGAACCGCCTCGCTTTGGCTCGACAACGTGATCTCGATAAAAATGTTCGAAGACCGCCCCACGGCGCGCGGGTTGAGCAACGCGACGTACCCATCAATGACACCGTCTTGCTCCAACCGCCGCACCCGGCGCAGACAAGCCGAAGGCGACAGGTGCACCTTATCGGCCAAGTCCTGGTTGGTGATGCGACCATCATTTTGCAGCGTATCGAGAATTTTTACATCAGTTGCATCAAGACGGTACATTGCATATATCTTTCTAATATTCACACATTATTGTCTACATAACATATTTATTGCATTTACTGCTAAATTATCAGGAAAGTAACGCAACTTCGCAAGAACATTTCACATCAAATACGGTACGCTGTTTCTATATAAAACGAACGTTTCAAAGCGAGGCCACAGTTTTTCGCCGTTTTTCTCTGGGGCCAATTTTCATGCCCCCCAATTATCGAGCCCCCTTTCTCTGGGCTCTGGCCTGAAACGAAGCGACAACGCAAGCATACCCATCCAACCGACCGTTAGGGAGTTGAGAGCTATGTTGATCGGTGTCCCCAAAGAAATCAAAAACCACGAATACCGCGTCGGTCTGACCCCCGATAGCGTGCGCGAATTCGTCAACCATGGCCACGCTGTCATCGTTGAAACCAATGCAGGCATCGGCATCGGCTGTTTGGATGGGCAATATGAAGCCGCTGGAGCCACCATCTTAGGCACCGCCGCTGAAATCTTTGCCCGCGCCGATATGGTCGTCAAAGTCAAAGAACCCCAGGCGCATGAACGCAAAATGCTCCGCGAAGATCAGATTCTGTTCACCTATTTACACTTGGCCCCCGACGCCGCCCAGACCCGCGATTTGGTCGACAGTGGCGCGGTTTGTGTCGCCTACGAAACCGTCACCAGTGCTCAGGGCGGCTTGCCGCTGCTGGCCCCCATGTCCCAAGTCGCTGGACGCATGGCGATCCAGGCAGGCGCGCATTGCCTTGAAAAAGCCCACGGTGGGGCGGGTATGTTGCTGGGCGGCGTGCCCGGTGTCGCCCCCGCCAAAGTCACCATCATCGGCGGTGGTGTGGTGGGCGAAAATGCCATTCAGATGGCTTTGGGCATGGGTGCGGACGTCACCGTCTTGGACAGGAACGTCGAAGTGCTGAACGCGCTGAACAACCGCTTTGGCGCAGCCCTCAAAACCCTCTATTCATCGGCCAGCGCCTTGGAAAGCGCCGTGTTCGTTTCCGATTTGGTGGTGGGCGGCGTTCTGGTCACAGGCGCAGCGGCCCCCAAACTGGTCACCCGCGCCATGCTCAAGGGCATGCGCCCCGGGTCCGTGCTGGTGGACGTCGCCATCGATCAGGGCGGCTGCTTTGAAACCTCACACGCCACCACCCATACTGACCCGACCTTCATCATTGATGACATTGTCCACTATTGTGTCGCCAACATGCCCGGTGCGGTGCCGCGCACGTCCACCTACGCGCTGAACATCGCTACCCTGCCCTTTGGCCTGCAGTTGGCCGACAAGGGCTATCGTCAGGCGTTACAGGACAATCCGCACCTTCTCCAAGGTCTCAACGTCTACCACGGCCAGATCACCTACCAAGCCGTGGCCCATGACCAAGGCTACGCCTTTGTCGATCCGACCCAGGCGCTGGCGGCTTAGACGCGGCATAGACGCGGCATAGACGCGGCTTAGACTGGGACTGAATTATCACGACCCTACAAAAGAAAGGGAGCCAGCACACGATGTGCAGGCTCCCTTTCTTTATGTCCTGATAAGCCGTTACGTTTTTCCAAGCGGATCGGGCTCATGATAGCGGCGGCGGAAATCGTCAATCAGCGCCTGGACATCCTGATCTGGCGTGCTCACGTTGGCCAACGCCGCCCGCGCAAGCTCGATGCTGGCCTCCAGCGTTTCCGAGACGGCGACATCCACCCCAAGCGTCTTCAGCCGTTGACAGCTTTGCTGATTATGGCCTCGGGCAAAAATCGCCAGATGTGGAAAGTTGTGCCGCAACACCGAAACCAACTGCTCCGTAACGCCATGGTCATTCATGGCGATTATCGCCAAGGCTGCCTTTTCACCGCCTAACGCTTTTAAGACGCCGGGCCTTTCTGCGTCTCCATAAAACACCGCCCGCCCTTTGGCGTATTCACGCGCGACCAAGGTCGGGTCGTTATCAATGGCCACAAACGACACCTTTGCCAATTCGAGCACTTGGCCAATCTGTTGACCGACCCGGCCAAAACCGATGATGAGAATGGGTGCCGAGAGCGGCTCTTCTTTAACCGTCTGAATGGGTGAAATGTGCTGATCAGAGCTCTCAGACTTATGCAACTGCCGCGCCCAAAATGCCAGAAACGGTGTGACCAGCATGCTCAGAATGACCACCAACAAAAGTTGCTGGAACAAAACCTCATCCATAAGGCCAGAACCCAGCGCAACCGTAAAGATGACCAACGCGAATTCCCCGCCTTGTGCAAGGAACAGAGACACCATAAGGGCCCGTTTCGAAGCAAGCCCAAACAAGCGTGCCAGCGGCCAGATAACGACGGCTTTCAGGGCAATCAAGGCCGCAACCAAGCTGACCAGAAGCACGGGGTGGGAGAAAAGCAAATTCAGATCGAGGGTCATGCCCATCGACATAAAAAACAGCCCCAACAACAGCCCGCGAAAGGGCTGTGTTTCGGCAATGATCTGATGTCGGAAGGATGAATCTGCAATCAACAGCCCGGCCAAAAATGCCCCCATGGCCATCGAAAGACCGACGTGCTCCATCAAAAGGGCCGCACCCAGTACAAGCAACACGGCCATTGCGGTAAAGACTTCTGAGTTGTGTGACTGCGCGACGCGGTGAAAGATCGGCTGGAGAAGATAGCGCCCCGCAAAGATGACAAAAGCAACGATCAACACCGCTTCACCCAACGCAATAACGACATCCCCCGCCAAGTTGAACGTGGGCATGGTAAGCAGGGAAACCAAGGCAAGCAACGGCACAACAGCCAAATCTTGCAGCAACAAGATGGCGATGGAAGCCCGCCCCTGTTCAGAGGTGAGCATCTTATTTTCGCCAAGCAACTGAAGCACAAAAGCCGTCGAGGACAGGGCCAGGGCGGGACCGACAAGAATGGCGACCCGAAGCGGAACGCCGAACCCATAATGGACAACCGCGGCCAATACGGCACTGGTGCAGAGCACTTGAAGCGTACCCAGACCAAACAACAATCTGCGCATCATCAACAAGCGCGTGGGATTGAGTTCGATGCCAATGATAAAAAGCAACAGAACGACGCCGAGTTCCGCCAACTGGCCGATCTCATGCACATTCCCGATCAGCGCGAAGCCGTAGGGGCCGACAATCACACCTGCGATGACAAACCCAGGCACGCCCCCCATGCGCATGGATTGAAAAAGCGGAACCACAACAACAGCGGCTGTGAGTAAAATGGCGACATCTGAGAGGTAATTGATTGTGCTAACCAAGGTCTGAACTCATGACTCAATTTAATTTTTCACCTTTTACGCTCCCACCACGGGAGGGCGCGTTCACAATCAACCTACACGAAGCACCGCAATATTTGCCTCTAGTTTTTATCGGCAGGCGGATTTTTCTTTGCCGCTGGTTTACGCGATGGTTTGGGTGACGGTTTGGACGCTGGTTTGGATGCGGACTGAGGCCCCCAATCGCTGATGGGATAAGGCATGTGGTCGCTTTGATAGGTCAAGAACCACACCACATCTTGCACATACGCGCCCAAATCCCGGCCCAGGGTCTGCAGACGTTGATTTGGCTTTTTGGTAAACAAGACTGAAAAGAACTGCACTAAGACCGTTATCGCAATCAGCAATTCGGCAATGTTGAAGGCTAACGTAAATAGCGCGATGTACAGCAAGCGCATCCACGTCGATTTATCGGTCAAGTTGTCGCGGGTCTGGTTTTCCATTTCTCGCTCCAATGCAAAAACATTTACATGAGGTATTTTTTGGGATCGACCGCTGTCGCGCCCTTCCTCAATTCAAAATGTAGTTGCGGCGAGGTCACACTGCCAGTGCTGCCCACCTTAGAAATGCTTTGCCCCCGAGAAACCTTGTCTCCACGTTTGACCAAAAGCTCGTCATTGTGGGCGTAAGCCGTCACCCAACCGCCGTCATGCTTGATCAACAATAAATTGCCAAATCCGCGAATTTCGTTGCCAGCGTAAGCAACCACGCCGTTTTCCGCCGCCTTTACGGTGGCGCCCCTGGGTGCGGCAATGTTGATGCCGTCGTTTTGCATGCCTTTGTCTTTGCTGCCATAACTGGACAAAAGCTTGCCTTCAATCGGCCAACTAAATTTTCCGCCGGAGCGTTTGGGCGGCTCCGGCACGGTGGATATGGCCTGTTGAGTGCTTTGGGGACGGGTTGGCGTAACCGTTTGAGAGGGCGAAGAGGCCGGTGGAGGCGGCGTGCTGGCAACCGTCGTGCCTGTGCCACCATACGCGGTCCCGTTTCTGGGGATGCGCAGCTTTTGCCCCGGATAGATGGTGTAAGGGCTGCGAATGCCGTTCACGCGGGCAATCGAAAAGGCGTCGGATTGATAACGCTTGGCGATGAGCGCCAAATATTCGCCTCTTTGCACCGTGTGCACCCGACCGCTGGGCAATACCAGACGCTGACCGATATCGAGCTCATAGGGCGGGCGCAAGTTGTTGGCGTCAATGATATCACGCGGCGACAGCTTGTGAAGCCGGGCGATGGAATAGACCGTATCGCCCTTGCCGACCTTGACAGAGGTGGCGTTGATGTACCCATCACTGCTGCCCGGTCGATTGCTCAGGCGAGGCCCGTCACCGGGCGGCGGCCATTGCGCCCAGCCGCACGCCGACAGGGTGAGCAATATGCCCACACTGAGGATGGGCCTGAGAATCCGGACGACAGCGTTCATCATGGGCGGATTATGACCGGAGCCGCGCCCCACATCAATGGCCTCAAACACTTAAGGCAGAACTTCCCCTTCGACAAAGGGCACAAAGCGCACCCAGCCGAGATCGCTGATTTCGGTGCCGTCATCGGTGCGCACCACCTTGACCAAACGTTGATCGTGCTGGTCGTCGCCAATGGGCACCACCATAATGCCGCCGATGGCCAGCTGATCGACCAGAACCGGGGGAATATCAATGGCGGCGGCGGTGACGATGATGCGATCAAACGGGGCCTGTTCCGGCCACCCTTTGGAGCCGTCGCCACAGCGCGTGGTGATGTTGTGGATACGCAATTGGGCAAACCGTTTGATGGCTTCGTCTTGCAACATGCGATGGCGTTCGATGGTGTACACTCGTCGACACATTGGCGCTAAGATCGCCGCCTGATAGCCCGATCCGGTGCCGATTTCCAACACTTTGCAGCGATCCGTCAGTTCCAACGCCTCGGTCATGATGGCCACCACCAAAGGCTGGCTGATGGTTTGATGATGACCGATGGGCAGCGCGGCGTTTTCAAAGGCGCGGTCTTGAAACGCCTGGGGAACAAACAGTTCACGGGGCGTGCGTTCCATGATGTCTATTACGTCATCCGCAACATTGTTTTTGCGCAACTCAAAAACCAACTGCATCATTCCGGGATTACGGGTTGAGGCTGGTGTCATCATCAAAACACCCCCTTCAAGGTCTTCAACATGGTGCGATGGGTCAAGTCCAGGCCCAACGGGGTAATCGACACGGCGTTGCGGCTGGTGGCTTCCAGGTCACTGCCTTTGATCGAGCGGTCTTCGTCGCGTTGCGCGCCGATCCAGTAATAGGGTGCGCCCTTGGGGTCCTTGCCTTGGAGCAATTCACAGCCGATTTTACGTCTTCCTTGGCGGGTGATTTCGATCCCTGAGACGGCGTCCACCGGGCAATCGGGAATGTTGACGTTCAGCAACACACCGCGGGGAAAGCTGAGACCGCTGACTTTGGCCATAATCTGTTCGACAAATGCCTCCGCCGTTTTCCAGTGCGCTTTGGCGCTGTCGGGCGCCACCAATGAAATCGCCAGCGACGGAATGCCCAAAAGGGTGCCTTCCATGGCGGCGGCAACGGTGCCGGAATAGGTGACGTCTTCGCCCAAATTGCCACCCCGGTTGATGCCCGACACGACCAGATCGGGCGGGTTGTCTTTCATCACTTCATGAACCGCCAGCATCACCGAGTCCGTGGGCGTGCCGGTGACGGCAAATTTGCGCGGCGAAATTTTATGAATGCGCAGCGGATTGCGCAAGGTCAGGGAATGGCCGGCAGCACTTTGCTCGGTCAGCGGGGCCACCACCCACACCTCCCCGGCGATGCGTTTCATCACCCGTTCCAGAGCCTTCAGCCCCGGCGCATGGACGCCATCATCATTGGAAAGAAGCACCCGTGCCTTTGACAGATCGGGGACCCGTTCACGCATGATCAGCGACCGCCCTCAATGACCTCAAGTCCGCCCATATAGGGTCGCAAGGCGTCAGGCACGGTGATGGAGCCGTCCGCATTTTGGTAGTTTTCAAGAACCGCAACCAAGCACCGCCCCACCGCCAAGCCCGACCCGTTCAGAGTATGGACGAATTCCGGCTTCTTTTCGCCAGCGCGCTTGAACCGCGCGTTCATACGTCGAGCCTGAAAATCGCGGGTGTTGGAACAGCTGGAAATTTCCCGGTAGGTGTCTTGGCCGGGCAGCCACACTTCGATGTCGTGCGTTTTCACCGCGCCAAAGCCCATGTCCCCGGTGCACAAGGTGATGGTGCGGTACGGCAATTCAAGCGCTTCCAAAATGCCTTCCGCACAGCCCGTCATGCGCGCCAACTCGGCGTCGGACTCTTCCGGTTTGACGATGGAGACCATTTCCACCTTGGTGAATTGGTGTTGGCGGATCATGCCGCGCGTGTCCTTGCCCGCCGATCCCGCTTCGGAACGGAAGCACCACGTCATCGCCGTGACCCGGCGGGGCAAGTCAGTCTCATCCAGCATCGAACCCGACACCATGTTGGTGAGCGGCACTTCGGCGGTGGGGATCAGCCAAAAATCATCTTCGGTGTGAAACAAATCTTCGGCGAACTTGGGCAATTGCCCGGTGCCGTAAAGGGCCGAGTCTTTGACCAGGGCGGGCGGATTGATTTCCATGTAGCCGTTTTTGCCGGTTTGCTGGTCCAGCATGAAATTCGCCAAGGCCCGTTCCAGGCGCGCCAGCGCGCCTTTCAGCAACACAAAGCGCGCGCCGGATATTTTGGCGGCGGTCTCAAAATCCATCAGCCCCAAGCCCTCGCCCAAATCGACGTGGTCTTTGACTTTAAAATCGAAACTTTTGGGGGTGCCCCATTTTTTGACTTCGACGTTGTCCGCTTCCGAGGTGCCGTCGGGCACGTCCGCATCGGGCAGGTTGGGAATGGTCGAAAGGGCCGCTTGCAGCTTGTCGGTGGCTTCTTTGGCTTTTTGTTCCGCTTCGGCTTGGGCGTCCTTGGATTTGGAAACCTCTTCGATCAAATCGGACGCGTCTTCGCCACGGGCCTTGCGGTTGCCCACTTCCTTGGCCACGGCGTTGCGCTTGGATTGAATGTCTTGCGCCAACGTGCCCAAGGCTTTGCGCTCGTCATCCAAGGCCAGCAGGCTGGCGCTTACGGGTGCCACGCCGCGACGCGCCAAGGCGGCGTCAAAGGCTTCGGGGTTTTCGCGAACTTTGCGGATGTCGTGCATGGTGTCTCCCCTTCGCCGCTCTTATGGCTCAGGTACTTCGTCAAATTTGTTTTTATCGCCAAATTCGGACTTTTTTTCCGGCTCAGCGGGACCCGTTTGGTCCTCGTCTTCGTCGAACTCCAAGCCCTTTTCTTTGTCGTCGTCATCTTCTTCGTCATCGTCTTCTTTAGGGCGATCTTTTTCAATCATGGCGACGGACAAGATGGAGATTTCGTACAGCAACAAAGACGGCACCGCGAGACCGATTTGCGTGATCACGTCGGGCGGCGTCAAGATGGCGGCGGCGATGAAGGCAATCACGATTGCGTAGCGGCGCTTTTCGCGCAGCCCCTTGGCCGTCACCATGCCCGCACGGCCCAACAGGGTCAGGATCACCGGCAGCTCAAACGCCAGGCCAAAAACAAAGATCAAGCGCATCACCAAAGACAGGTATTCGCTGACCTTGGTTTCCATTTCGATGGGGATGCCGGTGTCGCCGGGGCACACCTGGAAGCTGGCGAAAAAGGACCATGCCACGGGAAACACGAAGTAATACGCCAGCGCCGCACCAAAGAAAAACAGGACCGGCGAAGCCACCAAAAACGGCAGCAAAGCGCGCTTTTCATTTTTATAGAGGCCGGGGGCGACAAACTTCCAAAACTGTGCGGAAACAAACGGAAAGCTCAAGAACATCGCCGCGAACAGCGAGACTTTGATGTAGGTGAAAAAGATTTCATGCGGTGCGGTGGAGATCATCCGCTTGCTGCCGCAGGGCTGATTGCTCAGTACATCGGAAAGCGGTTGGGCCAAGAACGCATAGATATATTCCGACAGTCCATAGCAGGCAAAAAACAGCACCAAGATGATGCCCAGCGAAACCATCAGGCGCTGGCGCAGCTCCAACAGGTGCGACATCAACGGCGCTTTGTCGTCGTCGTGGTTTTCTGTTGGGGCAGATTTGCTGGTCACGATGTCTGCTCCGTTTTTGGGCTGCTTTTGGCGACGGGCATAACGTCATCGTCATCGTCAACGGCACCGTCGGGGATCGGAACTTCGTCGGACGGCTCTAAAATTTCGCCAAGATCAACACCTTTAGCGGAACCGGAGGTGATTTTGCGGGTTTCGTCTTCGCTCAGGTCCAAATCCTTGGCGATGTCGGTCCCCACCGTCTGTTCCAGTTCTTTTTTCAGATCGTCGCTGCCGTCCATGAGGGTTTTTTTCACATCGGCCAAATCGGCTTCACGCACCATGTCGTCGATGCCCGTCTGAAATTCACGCGCCATCATCCGCGCCTTGCGAATCCAAGACGTGACGAGCTTGATGGTTTTGGGCAGGTCCTTGGGGCCAATCACGATCAACGCGAGGACCGCAACGACGAACAATTCCTGCCAGCCGATGTCAAACATGGCCGATTACCGCCTGAAGAGGTGAACCGAAAAACGCCGCCGCTCGAATGTGAACGTCGGCACACAGACCCACAACCGAAGAAAATTGCAAAAACAAGACCTTAAGCCTTGTCTTTGTCTTCGGTCTTTGCGTCGACAACCGCAGATTTCTTTTCTTCGATCGCTTCGCTTTTGGCGACGGGCGCATCTTCTTCTTCGCCGTCTTTCATGCCCTTCTTAAAGGATTTCAGGCCCTTGCCAAAATCACCCATAAGGCCAGAAATCTTGCCGCGACCGCCAAACAACAGCAACACAATCGCCAAAACGATCACCCACTGCCAAATACCCATTACACCCATGTCGTTTTCCCGTCCTTATGGTGAATTGTCACCTTACCTGATCCCCTCAAATGAGGGTTTTTTCTGAGATATCGAAATTTCGTCAACCCAGAGCAATATCAACTGAATGACTTACATACAGAGCCGTTGGTCCGGGATCAAGGGAAACGGTGCGCTGCAGCAAAATGAACTCGAAAAAGGCTGCATTACCCCCTCTTAATTGTCCTCAAACGCATCGTCTTGCTCTTCCGTCTCTTCTTTGTTCTTTTCGGCTTCGCGTTCCAAGGCCTGCACGGCGCTCTTCACCGCGTCGGCAACCGCGCCCATGGCGGCGTCCAGCTTATCGGCGGTGGCTTTGGTGGTGCCGGAACTGTCCAATTCCTCTTTCGGTTCCGGTTCTGGTTTGGCATGCGACTGCTCGATAGCGTCTTCCAAAGGCGTGATGTTCGGGTCGGAGACCTTGACGTCGTCGTCTTCGTTATGGTGCTCGGAGCGCACGATTTGGGCTTCGGTCAGCTTGAAGGTTTCTTGGACTTCGGCGGACGTCTGCATATTGGCGCGGATCGAGTACGCTTCCATAGCCGGGCGCGAATCCAACAAGCCCATGGCGCGCAGTTCTTTCAGCCCCGGCAATTGGCTGACGCTTTCCAAGCCAAAGTGATCCAGGAAATTATCGGTGGTGCCCCACTGCATCGGGCGGCCCGGCGTATCGCGCCGTCCGCGCGGTTTGATCCAGCCTTCTTCAAACAACAAATCCAACGTCCCTTTGGACAGGGACACACCGCGAATTTCTTCGATTTCGGCGCGGGTAACGGGCTGATGATAGGCAATAATGGCCAGCGTTTCGATGGCCGCACGGGACAATTTGCGCGACACTTCGACTTCCAGGTTCAGCCGTGCCCCCAAATCCGGTGCGGTGCGAAAGGCCCAGGACCCGCCCCGGCGCACCAAGGTCACGCCGCGGCCTTCATAAAAGCCCTTGAGATTGAACAGCAGCGCCTTGACGTTTACGCCTTCGGGCAAGCGATGGGCCAACGCACGTTCGGATACCGGTTCGGCGGACGCAAACATCACGGCTTCCAACAACCGCACCATATCGGGATCGATTTCGCTGTCATCGACGCCGTCCAAATCGTCCAGGTCGTCGTTTTCCAGCTCATCAAACGCAGAATTGGCGGCTTTGATGGCCGCTTCACGGGCCAGCGCCGGGTTTAACGGCGATGAGGACGCTTCATCCTCAGACTCGTCAGAGTCCGTTGACTCCGGGTCATCGATCTCGACCTCGTCAATCTGTGGATCTTCGTATTCGTCTTCCATATGCGTCATTCTTCGCTACCGGGCTCTTCAGGATCAGGTTTTGCATCGTGGACGAACGGCTTGGTCCAATCCTCGGTGGTTTGAAAATAGATATCGCCAAAGGTGCCGTCTTGGCGAACTTTTAAGCGGCCTTCCTTGACCAACTGTAACACGGCGCCAAACGTACCCGCCATGGCGGAACGACGGGTGAGCGGGCTTGTCAGATTGTCGGGCAAAAAGCTGGTGAGCATCTGCCAATCGGGCACGTGACCGACCAGCGCGCGCAACCGCACCAGCGCATCTTCGATGGCGTGCAGTTCCCACGATTTTTCGATGTTCAAGGTAAGGCCCTTGGTGCCGCGGCTTTTGTGCTGAGCATAGGCGCGGATCAAATCGCTTAAAGACGCCTCAAAAATCGTGCGCTGGGTGGTGCGGAAGCGTTCCTTGGCCCCGCGGGAATAAAAATCTTGGCCCAACTTGGCCAGCGCCATCAGCTTCGCCCCGGCGTTTTGCATGGCTTCCAGGCGTTGCAGCTGAAATTGCAGCGCGGCGGCCAGTTCTTCACCCGTGGGCTCGTCTTCCTTGGTCATATTGGGGATCAGCAAGCGCGATTTCAAATACGCCAGCCACGCCGCCATGACCAGATAATCGGCCGCAAGTTCCAGGTTTTTGCTGCGCGCTTCCGCCACGAATTTGAGATACTGATCGGCCAACTGGACGATGGAAATGTGAATCAAGTCGACTTTTTGTTCGCGCGCCAACGACAACAGCACGTCAATCGGCCCCGCATAGCCATCCACCTCAACCTCAAAAGGCGAGATCGACGGCATTTGTGGCAAGGCCTCTTCATCGTAATCAGACAGGTATAATCCGTCGTCCGACATTACCTTTTGTTCTCCAACATCGTCTTGCGCTAACGAATTCCCGTTATCGTAATAATCAGTTCCATGACCGCTTGCGACGGAACCAAAACCAAGGTGGTAAAAACATTCAAATCTAGGCCGATCTTGCCACCGATCCACGGCAGGATAAACAGCGCGAAAATCAAGATCGCGAAACCGACCCGTTCCAACCGTGCCACTTGGGACGAAAACGGTTCGGGCAACAGCCCCACGGCAATGCGTCCGCCATCCAAAGGCGGCAGCGGCAACAAATTGAACATCGCCAATATGACGTTTACTTTTAAAGCATTAAGAAGGTTTTGAAAGACCCAATCAACCAATTCCACGGGCAGGTACTGAAGCCCATGCATCAACGACGTGGCGACGATGGCGATCAAAATGTTGGCCCCGGGCCCGGCGGCGGCGACCAAGATCATATCCAGGCGCGGGCGACGCAAACGACCAAAATTCACCGGAACGGGCTTGGCGAATCCAAACATGAATTGCCCCCCGCTCAACAGCAACAGGGCCGCAGGCATGATGATGGTGCCATACAGATCAATGTGTTTGATCGGATTGAAGGTCACCCGCCCCATGCGCAAGGCGGTGTCGTCGCCCAGTTTGGACGCCATCCAACCGTGCGCGGCTTCATGCAGCGTCACGGCCAAAACGATGGGAATGACCCAAACGGAGGCCACCGCCAAAAAATGGTACAGATCAAAATCGCCCATAAGTCCGGAATTATCCCAATAAGGTGTCGAAACGGTGGCGCGCTTTGGCGTGTTCTTTTTTCGATGCAAACGGCTTTGTGGCGCTGGCGGTCAGAAGCTTGCTGATTTTATAGCGCGCCCAGCCCCCCCGCGTCATCTCAGAACCATCCACAGCCACACCTTCGGCCACTTGGACCATTTCGTCCATGTCACCGTTGCAGTGCAGCGCCACGTCGCAGCCCGCCTTCAGGCACGCGGAGGTACGTTCGACAAAGCTGCCAGACAGCGCCTTCATGGACAAATCATCAGACACCAGCACGCCCTGAAAACCGAGCTGCCTGCGAATCACATTTTCAATGATGCCCGGCGACAAGGTGGCGGGCAGGTCTGGATCAAGGGCCGCATAGACCACATGCGCGGTCATCGCCCATCCCGCCATATGAAGGCTTCGAAATGGCGCAAAATCGACAGTTTGCAAATCCTCTAGCGCCGCATCAACCTTCGGCAAATCTTTATGGCTGTCCACCAGGGCGCGGCCGTGACCGGGAATGTGCTTGATGACAGGGGTGATACCGCCCTTCATCAAACCATCCATAAACGCCTTGGCCAGTTGCACGATGGTGTCGACATCCGGGCCAAAGGCGCGGTCGCCGATGATGGGGTCTGCCCCCGGTTGGGGCACGTCGAGTACCGGCGCGCAATCAATGGAAATGCCCAAGTCCGCCAGCTCGTGACCAATCAGGCGACCGCCCAGCTTGGCGGCTTCAAGCCCCTGGTCGGGGTCTTTGGCAAACAGAGTGGCATAGGCTTTGGCAGCGGGAAATTCAGGCCAGTGAGGCGGCCTCAATCGCGCCACCCGTCCACCTTCTTGGTCGATCAAGACCGGTGCATCATCGCGGCCCACACAGACGCGAAACGCCTCAACCAGGGCACGGACCTGTTTGGGACTGTCGCAGTTGCGCTGAAACAAGATCAAGCCAAGCGGGTTGGTCGCGCGAAAAAAGGCGTGCTCCTCAGACGTCAGCTCACACCCCGAACAGCCAAAGACGACCGCCGAGGGCTTCGAAATCGGCTTATGGCTTGGCAAGCAAGCACCCCACGTTGCGCTTTTTCAGCTCATCACAAATGGCTTTGGCTTCATTGCGATCCGCAAACCAGCCGCCGCGCACACGGTAAAAAATGCCCTTGGCACCCAAATCGGCGCGTTGAATCACCAGTTCAAGTCCGCCCAAAACATCCGGGTGGGCCTTTGACAAGCGCGCCCATTCGGACTTTGCATCCGATTCATTGCGCACCGCAGAAAGCTGAATCATGTAGCCTTGCCCTGCCGTTCCGGAGGCTTTCGCCGTTGCCGGAGCAGGTGCTGGAGCAGGTGCCGGAGCGGGCGTTGCAACAGGCGCAGGTGCCGAGGCGGGGACGGGCGCAGGTTTCACCACAGGAGCCGCCTTGGCTTCCGTCTTCACATCGGCCTTGGGGGCAATAATATTCACCGGGCCTTTGGCCGCAGCTTTTTCAGGTTCCGGCACAGGTGCAGCAGACACCACATCCGGTTCGCCAGCATCTATTTCAGAGGGCATCGCGTCCGGAGACAGGGGCGCAGTCATTGACGGAGGCATAGATTTTGGCGGCTCAATCGGGGTTTCCGGGGGCGGCAGCAAACGCTCCACCTGCCCTGCGCCACCACTACCTGTATCTTGCTCACCCGCCATGCGGTCATAAACCAACTTGTCGCGGTCCGGCACTTTCATGCCGCCCGGATCGGTGGGTTTTTCCTTCAAGGCAAATTTCGGCGCCAAGATCATCGGCACATTGTTTGAAGCGGCCGCCATATCTTCGGCATTTTGGCTTTGCAGATATAGCCATGCCGCCCAGCCGCCGCCGGCCACGATCAGCACCAACACCACCCACAGCCACAGGCCCTGGCCCTTATCAGGCTGGCTTTTGGCGATCAATTCAAAGTCCAGAAGCTCGGAAGCGTCGGGAACATTGTCTTCATAAGAATCGGGATCTGTATTCATGAGCCAAATAATACCGAAAAAGAGTTAACGCATTTCTTCTACTGGGGTGACGCCGAACACCTTTAAGCCAGAACCGATCACATTCGCCACCGCGCGGATCATCGCCAAGCGCGCCAAGGTCAATTCTACGTCATCAGCCATGATAAAGCGCAACGATTTATCGTCCTTGCCTTTGTTCCACAGGCCATGGAAGCTGGCCGCCACCTCGCCCAAGTAGAACGCGATGCGGTGCGGTTCGTGGGCCAAGGCGGCGCTTTCGACGATGCGCGGCCACTGACACATCAATTTGATCAGCTGCAGTTCATTTTCATCGCTCAAACGCTCCAATTTCGCACCATGAATGGCGTCAATCGAAACCGTTTCCGCCCCCAGTTCATCGGCCGCCATACGCATCACCGAATTCACCCGCGCGTGGGCGTACTGGACATAGAAAACCGGGTTGTCTTTGGATTGTTCCGTCACCTTGGCAAAATCAAAATCCAGCCCAGCGTCGTTTTTACGGGTCAGCATGATGAAGCGCACCACGTCCTTGCCGACATTGTCGACAACATCGCGCAAGGTCACGAAAGTCCCTGCCCGCTTGGACATTTTGACCGGCTCACCGTGATCCAACAGCGACACCATCTGACACAGCTTCACATCCAACTGGCCTTGGCCACCCGTCAACGCCTTAATCGCCGCCTGCATGCGTTTCACGTAACCGCCATGATCGGCACCCCAAACGTCGATCATGTCGGCATAACCGCGCCGATATTTGTCCAGGTGATAGGCCATATCAGTGGCGAAATAGGTCCAAGAGCCGTCAGATTTGGCCACCGGACGGTCCACGTCATCGCCAAACTGGGTGGCTTTGAACAAGGTCTGTTCGCGCTCTTCCCAATCGTCGGGCAATTTGCCTTTGGGGGGCTCCAAAACGCCTTCGTAGATCAAACCTTGGTCTTTAAGAAACGCCAGCGCTTCGTCCACCTTGCCCGCCTGAACCAAGGCGCGTTCAGAGGTAAAGACGTCGTGTTCAACCCCCATGACCGCCAAATCTTCACGGATCATGTCCATCATCGCGTTGATGGAATACTCGCGCATCATGGGCAGCCAGGTGGCCTCGTCGGCGTTTTTCCATTTGTCGCCATCGCGCGCGGCCAAGGCTTCGGCCGGGGCCACCAAATAATCGCCCGGATACAGGCCTTCGGGGATGGCCCCGATGTCTTCGCCCAAGGCTTCCAAGTAACGCACACGCATTGAGCGCGCCAACACATCGACCTGCGCGCCCGCATCGTTAACGTAATA
The DNA here is from genome assembly GCF_001746755.1 of Magnetovibrio blakemorei. Lineage (GTDB taxonomy): Bacteria > Pseudomonadota > Alphaproteobacteria > Rhodospirillales > Magnetovibrionaceae > Magnetovibrio > Magnetovibrio blakemorei. The sequence continues at coordinate 16,352 of NZ_MCGG01000042.1, forward strand.
TTCGCGGGTGACGTCAAATCCGGCCTTGTCCAACAGCAACGCCAAGGCATCGCCGAACACGGCACCGCGCGCATGGCCGACATGCATCGGCCCGGTGGGGTTGGCGGACACGTATTCGACGTTGACCTTCGCCCCGTCGCCGGTGGCGCTATCGCCGTAAGCCACGCCAGAATCTAAAATATCGCGCAGCCGGGCATGCCAGAAATCATCGCTCAAGCGCATGTTCAAAAAGCCCGGTCCGGCAATTTCCACACCCGTCACGCCGGGCAAGCTTTCGGCCTTGGACGCCAACAAGGCGGCGATATCACGGGGGTTTTTCCCGGCTGGTTTCGCCAGCACCATGGCGGCGTTGGTGGTGATGTCGCCGTGGGACGTTTCGCGCGGCGGTTCGACCGTAATGCGGCTGAGATCAAGACCTTGGGGGAGATCGCCAGCGGCGACCCGTTCCTCGATCAAGGCGGCGATTTGGTCACGAAAATGGGTAAACAGGTTCATTGTGTATTCTCAGATTCAGCCCAACGAAAATTCGCTGGTGCGGGCCTGCAAATCAAACAGGCGACGGTGTTCGTCCAGGGCATGGCGGTCGGTCATGCCGGCAATGTAATCGGCGACCACGCGCGCGGTCAGCTCGTCTCCCGCACCGTTGGTGCCCACTTGCCATTCCGTCGGCATGGTGCCGGGCTCTGACAAAAACAGCTCAAACAAGTCTTTCACCACGCGGCGCGCTTTGGAGGTCATGCGGTTCAGCTTGTAATGCCGATACATGTTGGGAAACAAGAATTCTTTCAATTCTCGGTCGTTTTTCGCCATTTCATCGGAAAACCCGAACAATGGCTCGCCATAATTTCTGACGTCATCGACGCTTTGCGGTTTGGCGTCAGCCAAACGGGTGCGCGACTCTGCCAAGATATCTTCGACCATCATGCCGATGGTGCGCCGCACCACTTCATGCACGGTGCGCGAAAAATCGAGGTCCGGATAGCGTTTTTCGACCTCAGTAAAGGTCTCGCCGACAAAATCCACCTGACGAATGTCGTCAATGGTGAACAATCCGGCGCGCAGACCATCGTCGATATCGTGGTTGTTGTAAGCCACATCGTCGGCGACGGCGGCGATTTGCGCTTCGCCCGATGCATACGTGCTCAAGCCCAAATCTTGGTCCTTGGCGTATTCAACGATGGCCCACGGCAACGGCTTGGCCTCGGCAAAGCCGGTCAGCGGGCCGTTGTGTTTGACCACCCCTTCCAAGGTTTCCCAGGTCAAATTCAAGCCGTCAAAGTCCGCATAGCGTTGTTCCAACTTGGTCACCACGCGCAAAGACTGGGCGTTGTGATCGAACCCGCCGTAGGGCGCCATCAAATCTTCCAGCGCGAATTCGCCCGCGTGACCAAACGGGGTGTGGCCCAAATCGTGGGCCAACGCCAAGGTTTCCGCCAAGTATTGGTTCAGGTTCAAACACTGGGCAATGGACCGGGCGATTTGCGACACTTCCAGGGAATGGGTCAAGCGGGTGCGGAAAAAATCGCCTTCGTGGTTCACAAAAACCTGGGTTTTGTACTGCAAACGGCGAAACGCCGCCGCGTGAATGATGCGGTCGCGGTCGCGCTGAAAGCAGCTACGGGTGGCGCTTTCCGGCTCATCGTGCAAGCGCCCCCGGCTTTCTTCGGGTTTGCAGGCGAAAGTGGCGAAGTTTTCTGACGAAGTGTTCATGCAGGGAAACTACCCTTCCGCCCCTCACCCTGCAAGCCCTCAAGGGCCGCATATGCGTTGACTTTTGGACTTTGCACCTTACATCCAAGAGCAAATGATCTATTATTGACCATCCCTGAAAAAGATTAAGCCCCAACAGAGGTGCCCATGCCCGATACAACTGAAGTTCAAGACGGCCTGAAAATCGGCGACGGTGCGGTGACGCGCATCAAATTGTTGATTGAAAACGAAGGCAATCCGGAGATGAAGCTGCGCATTGGCGTGACCGGCGGCGGCTGTTCTGGTTTTCAATACAATTTCAGCTTAGACGCCACCGTCAACGATGATGACTTGGTGTTTGAACGCGATGGCGTCAACGTGGTGGTGGATGAAGTCTCGGTCCCGTTTGTAAACGGTGCCGTGCTGGACTTCAAAGCCGACTTGATGGGCCAGTATTTCACCGTCGAAAACCCCAACGCCACGTCCACATGCGGTTGCGGCACCTCATTTTCGGTCTAAAACCGCATCTTTAGGGAAACAAACATGCGCACCCGGAAATATTATAAAGTCTGGACGTACCTGTTTTTGTTCCTGTTTTTGACCTATATCTTGTATTCGCTCAACACCATTATTGCGCGCTGAGTTTATGGCCTAATGCCTTTGAAAATCGCCACCTGGAACGTTAATTCCCTCAAAGCGCGCAAGGAGCACCTGATGCGGTGGCTGGGCGAATTCGACCCGGACGTTGTGTTGCTGCAAGAGCTTAAAGGCGTGGAAGACATCTTTCCCTGGGAAGACGTCAAAGCGGCGGGCTATTACGCCGAAGTTGTTGGTCAAAAGACCTACAATGGGGTCGCAATCTTATCCAAAACGCCCATCGAAGTCACCGCCACCCGCCTGCCCGATATTGAGGCCGGGGACGCGGATGACGAACAAGCCCGTTATGTTGAAGGCACCGTGTGCAATTCGCATGGTGAACGTGTGCGGGTCGGCTGTATCTATCTGCCCAACGGCAACCCGGCACCGGGCGAAAAATACGATTACAAACTGCGCTGGATGCGACGTCTTTACGCCCACGCCCGCGCACTTTTACAAACCGAAGAAGCGTTTGTGCTGGGCGGCGATTACAACGTCATCCCCGAACCCCAAGACGTCTATGAACCCAAAAACTGGGTCCGCGATGCGCTGTTCTTGCCCGAAAGCCGCAATGCCCTGCGTTGCATTGTGAACTTGGGTCTAACGGATGCCTTTCGCGCTTGCAATGCCGAAGGCGGACGCTATTCGTGGTGGGATTACCGGGCCGGTTCATGGGACCGGGACGAAGGCTGTCGCATCGACCACTTGCTGCTGAGCCCCCAAGCCGCCGACAAACTCACCGCCAGCGGCATCGACAAAACGCCCCGCAGTTGGGACAAACCATCCGATCACACCCCGGTGTGGTGTGAGTTGGCACTCTAATCACCGTTTTAATCAGAGAATACTGAGGCGCACCGCGCTCAGGGCGTGGGCACCGACATGGCGACACGCGATATGGTTTCCAGCAATTCACGTGCTTTTATCGGCTTTTCAATATAGTCCGTGACCGCCAAATCCGTGGAGCGTTCTTTGAGCACATCAATCGAATAGCCCGTCAACATCACCACGCGGGTCGGCAGCTTCATCTCTTGGACCTTGCGGGCGAATTCTGTGCCGCTCATGTCGTCCATCACCCAATCGCACAGCACCACATCGGCGGGCCGATCGGCTAAGCGGTCCAGGCCTTCTTCAGGCGTTTCGACCACCTGAATTTGCGTGATACCGACGGCGCGCAAAATGGTGCGGATCAAACGGCGAAAGTTAGGGTTGTCATCCACGACCATGATGCGGATGTGTTCCCATTCGTTAAACGTCGAGCCATCACCCAAGAAAGACACTTGCCCGGCGGCCTGCGCCGCTTCCAGATTATACAGGCAGATGTCTTTGTAAGCAAAATCGGAGCCCATGATGTGATCCACCAGCCACGACTGCAAAAAATCCCGTACATCAATGGGATCGACACTTCCCGGATTGGCTTGGAAGTCTTCATAGACGTCGCGGACTTTGCCACTGAGCATGCGGTGCGTGGTTTTGTGGGTTGAGAGACCCGTATAGCCGCTCAACTCCATCATCTTTTCTTCGCGCAAGAAATGATATTCTGTGTATTCGACCAAAGCGTCCAATACACTGCCGAGAACCGTCGTTTCTTCTTTTTGATGAATGCACTCATCAACTTGATTGAGCAAATTTATCAAAACCTTGTGATCGGCATCCACAAAGGCGACACCAATTTCAAGTTCCTTCGACCATTCAACAAGCATAATTCAGCACTTTCCCCAAGAATTACCCACATGACTTGAGCCGTTCAGTGCAGATGCGCTCCAGCGCTTGATGCGATGGTCCCCCGCACCTTTTAACAAAATAGGGTTCGTAAACCCTGCGCCCACACTGAGGACAAACGCGATCGATTTGCCTACGTAATTTTACGTGGAAGACACATACACGCGAATTCACACAAATTCAATGGGGTTATTTAACCTGTTAAGGAAAACCCTCAGTGAAATTCTTAGCGCTCAATCTGGTTTAACGCTCTATCTGGCTGACATCGCGCACCGCCCCCCGGTCGGCGCTGGTGGCCATGGCCGCGTAGGCGCGCAGCGCAGCGCTGACCTTGCGTGGTCGCGCTTTGGTCGGCTTCCAGGCTTTTGTCCCCCGGGCTTCCATTTCGGCACGGCGCTCGGCCAGCACCTCGTCGCTCACCGCCACATTGATGGTGCGTCCGGGAATGTCGATAACAATGCTATCGCCTTCTTGAACCAAGCCGATGGCACCGCCTTCAGCAGCTTCGGGCGACACGTGCCCGATCGACAGCCCTGACGAGCCACCGGAAAAACGCCCATCGGTGAGCAGCGCACATTCTTTGCCAATGCCGATGGATTTGAGATATGCGGTCGGATAGAGCATTTCTTGCATGCCGGGGCCACCCTTGGGGCCTTCATAAACCACCAACACAACATCACCGGCCACGATCTCGCCGCCGAGAATTTTTTCCACCGCTTCATCCTGGCTTTCGCAAATCCGCGCCCGGCCCGTGAAGGTCAAGATCGATGCATCCACACCCGCCGTTTTCACGATGCAGCCATTCACGGCGATGTTGCCAAACAGCACCGCCAGTCCGCCATCGGTGCTGTAGGCATGTTGTTTGTTGCGGATGCAGCCCATTTCACGGTTGTCATCCAAGGACGGATAGCTCTTGTCCTGGCTAAACGCAACTTGGGTCGGCACACCACCGGGGGCGGCACGGTAAAAGGCTTTCACCAGTTCATCGTCTGTGCCAACGATGTCCCAACGATCCAAGGCGTCGCCCATGGTCTTGGAATGCACCGTCGAAACGTCCCTATGGATGAGACCCGCACGGTCCAATTCCGCCAAAATGCCCATGATGCCACCGGCCCGGTGCACGTCTTCCATGTGATAGAGTTGGGTCGAAGGCGCGACCTTGGCCAAATGCGGCACCCGCCGGCTCATGGCGTCGATGTCTTTCATGGTGAAATCGATTTCGGCTTCGTTGGCGATGGCCAAAATGTGCAGCACCGTGTTGGTCGATCCGCCCATGGCGATGTCCAAGGCCATGGCGTTTTCAAAGGCTTTTTTACCGCCCAAATTGCGCGGCAAGACGCTTTCGTCCCCGTCCACGTAATAGCGTTTGGTGATTTCCATCACGATACGCCCGGCTTCTTCGAACAAGCCTTTGCGCGCCAAATGAGTCGCCACCAACGAACCGTTGCCCGGCAGCGCCAGCCCCAAACCTTCGGCCAAACAGTTCATGGAGTTGGCCGTGAACATGCCCGAGCACGACCCGCAGGTGGGGCAGCTGGCGCGTTCAAAATCCATCACGGTCTCATCGGACACATTGGGATCGGCGGCTTGAATCATGGCATCGATCAAATCCACGGCGATTTCTTCACCGTCCACGACAACCTTGCCCGCTTCCATCGGCCCGCCCGAGATAAACACAGCGGGAATGTTCAAGCGCATCGCCGCCATCATCATGCCGGGCGTGATTTTGTCGCAGTTGGAAATGCACACCATGGCGTCGGCACAATGAGCATTGACCATGTACTCAACACTGTCGGCGATAATTTCACGCGACGGCAGCGAATACAGCATACCATCGTGCCCCATAGCGATGCCGTCATCGACCGCGATGGTGTTGAATTCCTTGGCGACGCCGCCGTGGGCTTCAATTTCGCGGGCGACCAACTGACCCAAATCTTTCAAGTGCACGTGGCCCGGCACGAACTGGGTGAAGGAGTTCACCACCGCAATAATCGGCTTGCCGAAATCGCCATCCTTCATGCCCGTGGCGCGCCAAAGTCCGCGCGCGCCAGCCATGTTACGGCCATGGGTGGAAGTTCGTGAGCGAAGTTCGGGCATGATCGATATCCTTCAAAATGATCTTATACTGATGTCTTGAGATATTAAGCACCGCATGGCGCATTACAATAAAAAACCCCGCCGGGCTTGCCGGAATTACCGAAACGCCTTGAGATAATGATGTTCAAACATGCGTTTCAACCAATGACCAAAAATGAACATGGGATACAATGAACTTTTGTTGAGATCACGATAGACCATGGTTCCCGAATTCAGCGTATCGACGATACAAATCAGCTCGACGCGGAAGGTTTTGTCGGCAGGTTGTCCATTCATCTCTGCAAGCAGGTTCTGAACAGCCGTTTTCGCTTGCAAATCCGCCATATGCGCCTGCTTCGGCATCCAATCGGGGCCGCCTTGGTAAGAGCCCGTATCGCCGACGACATAGGTTTTTTCCCATCCTTGGACCTTGCAGCTCATATCCGCTTGCACCATGCCCCCCGGCGACAGCGGCAGACCGCTGTCTTGCACCCACGCCGGCCCCGTCAGGCCGGGCATAAACAAAATCATATCGGCGGAAAAGTCACCGCCTTCGGTAACGACTTTGTCCGCCTCAAAGGCCTTCATTTTGTGCCCCAGGTGGGTTTGGATATCGCGTTTTTTCATTTCCCCAAGCAGTTTATCAACGGCTTTTTCGCCCATGCGGATGCCCGGCTTGGGGGCTGGAGAAAAGAACACAAGGTTAAATTTAGCGCGCATTTTGTGTTTGCGCAGATAGGTGTCGATGCCGAACAAAAACTCGAACATGGGCCCACCGCGCACGCCGCTGGGCTCGTTCGGATTGCCGCCAAAGCCCATGGCGATGGTGCCACCAGCGCCCTCCATCATGGCGTGAAGGCGATCATGAATATCTTGGGCCTCTTTGATTCCGGAACACGGCACAATGGCGTTTTCAATGCCGGGAAGTTTGCGGATGAAGCGCCCGCCTGAAGCCATGATCAAGCCGTCATTGGCGACGGGGCCGGTATCGGTGACAACGACCCGCCCGCCTTGTTCCAGCCCCGTCACGGTGCCTTGATGAAATTCAATGCGATGTATGCGCAGAAAATGATCCAAGGAAATGATCAAGTCTTCTGCCTTACGCAACTTGGTGGGCACCCAGATGAGGCTGGGGTAATACACAAACTCACGTTTCGGCGCGATCAAGGTGATGGTCGCATTGGGAGCCTTTTTACGCAACGCGGCAGCGGCCGTCAGGCCACCAAATCCGGCACCGATAACAACGAACTTCGACATGAGAATTCCTTTTTCGAGAGATTGTTTTTTTATTTGATATCAGGGAGGCACACATATTTCAAACTTGGTTTCCGCGGTTAGCTCCCCAGCATTGCCCTGATCTGTACGTCGGGGTTGAGCGGATCGTCTTCTTTAGCCTCAGTGCGGCTTTTTTCGTAAGTTTCTGCATTTTCTTGATAGGCTTCGAGCGTCTCCACGGCGAGCTGAAAGTCAAAAAATGAGGTCGCGATTCCGCCGTTCCAGGTGACCGCTATGGGGCGGCCCGGGTTGGCTTTCAAAACCGCCAAGATGCCCAAAGCTGTGCCCGCACCGGGGTATTCGTTTTTTAAGATACCCTTGGCGACAATGTCTTGGGCCTGGTTGCGAAACTCTTCCCACGTCACCAATGAAATGCCTTCCAAGGTGGCGTAGCCCGCCATTTCGTCTCGGGCTTGCTGGGACGTGTCCGTCGCCACGCCTTGATACGTGACATACGCCGACTGGCGCGCATCGATAAACACTTCGATCAAGTCACCGCTGTCCGCCATGGCCGGAAAAGCGCCGCCCAGGGAGACGAGCACGCACAAAATCCACATCCGAACACAAACAACAGCTTTCATAGCGCGGATAGTATCACAGCAAAAACAAAACGGGGCACCGCCATTATGGGAGCACCTCGTTTATTTTTGCCCGACTTTGAAGGCTTAAGCGGAAGCTTCCAAGTCTCTGGCGACGCCTTTGAGCAAGCTCTGGACTTCCAAGGCAACCTCACCAAGCGCATCATTGTGAATGGCCGACATTGACGCGACGGGATCAACGATGGAAATCTCAATCTTGCCGTCGTCTTTTTGCTGAACCAAGACGTTACAAGGCAGCATCACGCCGATTTTGTCTTCCGCCTGGATCGCCTTAAACGCATGAGACGGACTGCACGCGCCGAGAATCATGTAAGGATTGATATCTTCGCCCAACTTTTCCTTCATGGCGTTTTGCACGTTGATGGTGGTCAGCACGCCAAGGCCCTTGGCTTTCAGGGCGGCCGTCGCCTTTTCAAGGGCTTCGTCAAAGGGACACGTCAAGGTCACGGTAAAGTGGTAGCTCATGGTTGCTCCAGTTTTTATTTTTCTGAACAAGAATCGGGGGTGAATATACACGCCGAATATGGGAATTACGCCTCTCAAGATCAATCCCCTGATCGCCTTTTATTGTGTTTTGGATTCTGCAGCACCACCAACGGTTTTCATTGAAAAGCCCCTTCCAACACAGTACCGTTGCCCCATGAATGAGAACGTAAACACCTTGCACGACCTGCAACTGATGGCCCGTTATAACCAGTGGGCCAATGACCGCGTGTTTGACTGTGTCCGGAACTTGTCCGACGCAGACTACCGCCTGGATCGCAGTGCGTTCTTCGGTTCGATCCATGCCACCCTCAACCACCTTTTGGTCGTTGACCGGGTTTGGACCAGCCGGGTAATGGGCGAATACAGCGCCATCAAAAGCCTTGATGAAATTTTGCATGACGATTTCGAGAAGCTCGTCACCGCACGCCGCGCGATGGATGAGCACTTTATCCGTCTGGTGGACCGGCGCTCAGTGGGGCTCGACGGTGGGTTGGATGGTGAAGTGCGCTACCGCTCTGTTTCAGGAGGGGAAAAACATGCCTCCCCTGCACGGCACATCTTCCTCACCTTACTCAACCACCAGACCCACCACAGAGGTCAGGTCCACGCCATGCTCACCCAAGCGGGCATCCAAAATCCCCCGGTGCTGGATCTCATTTTCATGTTGCGTGACATGGCCAGCGATTAAATCGCACCCTTTCACTCACATACTTACACATTAGAAAAACTCTCATTTTCATAATAATCCACCAATTACATTCATTTTTTCTTATATAGCACTTGAAAATCTCCTAAATCCGACTTATTTACTCAGGTAAGAACACGGTGCGTATAAGCCCCGTGTGCTGATCGCTATTATTTTAGGAGGGATACATGGATATTCAGACAGACGGCGAAGGTTTTTTGCTCAACAGAGACTTGTGGACACCGGAAATTGCGCGGGAAATTGCTTCGCGTGACGGCCGTGAAATCACTGATGAGATTATGGGCTACATCATGTCCGCGCGCGAAATGTTTGAGCGCGACAACACGGTACCGGCCATCCGCAATTTCACCAAAGCAATGGGCGTCGACAAAAAACAGCTGTTCAACGTTTTTGAAACCGGCCCGATGAAACTGATTTGTAAATGGGGCGGCCTGCCGAAACCGACGGGCTGCGTCTGAAGACCATTTACAGAAGCCGCATTGCGGCTGACGACACCACGGGCCCAGAGACAGAACCGAGATGGAACTGAACCCGCGGACCTTAAGGGGGACGGCAAGCCGTCCCCTTTTTTTGCGCTTTAAGCTATTCTTTAACCCGCAAGGCGGCGATGGTGCGCAAGCCCGACAGGGCGTATTCAAAACGTTCATCGTCGGCACGCTCGTTGGGATAGACCATGTAAACCGCGCGTAAAAAGGACGGTGCACCTTGCACCCGCATCAAACGTCCCGCATCAACCTGACGCTTTACGAATCGCTGCGGCAAATACCCCGAACCGCCACAGTTGAGGATATGCTGCAACCCCAGCATCCCTTGGGACACCGATATGGCGGGATACGGGCTATCTTTGAAAGCCATATCGTGTTCGCTCTGAAACTCAGGTCCCCAATCGATGAACACATATCCATCATCGCCCGGTCCACCGCCGCTGGGATTTGTCGATACCAACACCAGCTTGTCTTCCAAAAGCCGTTCGATCACCAACCCGCCACGGGCTTGGGGCATATACATGACGCCAATGTCGAGCAAGCCTTCTTGCAAGTTGCGAATCAGGTCTTGGGGAAAGCCGACCTCGGCACGCAAGGCCACATCGGACATGTTGGCGCGCATCCAAGGCAGCCAGCTCAGCAGCAATTCATCCCACAAGGTAAACTGCCCGCCGATGGTCAGTACATCATGCAAGGTTTCGGGAAGCACCAGGTCGTGACGGGCTTGCTGCCAAACCCGCAGCAAATGGGTCGCGTGTCCATAAAAGCGCTGCCCCGCAACCGTCAGTTCCGTGCCCGCGCGTGAACGTACAAACAATGATCGGCCCAGTTGCTGTTCAAGATTTTGAATGCGGGTGCTCACCGTCGATTGGGTGACGTTGAGTTTTTCGGCGGCACGGTTGAAGTTACCCGTGTCGTAAACCGCCACAAACGTTTTCGCAAGATCGATATCCATCGTTTCAGATCCTCCAGTATTTTTGAAGTCTAATCGATTTTATCAATTTTAGTAATCATATAATTTCGTTTGAAAGATTAGCGTGTGCAGTGCACATTTATCCCGAAGCACAACCCCTTCAGGCTGACTTCAAGGGAGAGGTCGCAAGGTCACACTCACAAATGCTGGCGGCGGCCTCTCCACCCCAACCTGTTGCACCTTTTAACACTTTGACAGGGACACCTGCGATGACAAAGATCACGCCACCCGACAAAATCCTTCAAGAGCATGCCCATATGCTGTCCCTGCAAACCGTTCAGCACAGGCCGGAATCGGCCGAGCGTTATGGCTACACGACCGTGACGGGCTTCATCGCCACCAGCCACCTGCAAAACCGCAGCGATGTTTTGAGCGGCTTAGACTTGGACCATCTTGATGGCGTGAACTCTGTCCGCCCCAAAATCGTCACCCCCATGCTGCGTCACCGCTATCATCACAGCTAGACGCCAAATTGGTTCAGGCAAAACTGAACCAAAAACACAAAGGGGACGGAAAACCGTCCCCTTTTTTGTTTGCTCAACCGTCGCTCTGCAAAGAAAAGCGTGAAGCGGCCTTAGAGGTCCGCCAACCGCAGCACCGCTTCGTTCACTTTGGCGCGTTCGGCTTTTAAGGCTTCCAGGCGTTCGGTTTGTTCTTCGATCACTTCGGCCGGGGCTTTGGCCAGGAAGCCTTGGTTGGAAAGCTTCTTTTCGTACTTCATGATTTCAGGATCGAGCTTGCTCAGCTCTTTGTCCAAGCGAGCCTTTTCGGCGTCCACATCGATGATGCCGGACATGGGCAAGATCATCGTGGCTTCGTCCAAAACCGTTGAGACGGAACCCTTTTCAACGTCGCCTTCCAGCGCCCCGCTGTCTTTGATGCGGGCCATGCGGTGGATCAGGTCTTGGTGGGTTTGAAGACGCGCCAAAGTCTCGGCGCTGGCGTCTTTCAAACGCAAGACCAGTTGCGCTTTGGGCTCCACGTTCATTTCCGAGCGCACGGCGCGCACCGCTGAGATTAAGCGCACCACCCAGTCCATCTCGGCCTCGGCTTCGGCACTTTCCAAGCCCTTGAGGTTGGGCCACGGTTGCAGCATCAACTGGCCGTGACGCGCGGTGATTTGCGCCCACAACTCTTCGGTCACAAACGGCATAATCGGGTGCAGCATCAACAACACTTGGTCGAATGCCCACGCCATGGTGGCGCGGGTCTCAAGCTTGGCCGCTTCGTCGTCGCCGTTTAAGATCGGCTTGGTGAATTCCAAGTACCAATCGCACAGCTGCCCCCAGGTGAAATGATAGCCCGCGTCGGCAGCTTCGTTAAAGCGGTAGCTGACGATGGAGGCTTCGATCTTCGCCACCGCTTCCGCCGCTTTGGAAATGATCCAGCGGTTAACGGTGAGTTTGACGGAAGACGGATCAAAGTCCGCGCCCGGCTTGCATTCGTTCATTTCGGCGTAACGCGCGGCATTCCAGATTTTGGTGACGAAGTTGCGATAGCCTTCAATACGGCTGATGGACAGCTTCACATCACGCCCCTGCACGGCTTGCGACGTCATGGTGAAGCGCACCGCGTCGGCGCCGAACTGGTCGATCAGTTCCAAGGGGTCCAAAACATTACCCTTGGACTTGGACATTTTCTGGCCCTGTTCATCGCGCACCAGGGCGTGGATATAAACGTCCTTAAACGGCACTTCGTCCATGAAATGCAAGCCCATCATCATCATTCTGGCGACCCAGAAAAAGATGATGTCGAAACCCGTAACCAAACAATCGGTCGGGTAATAGCGTTTCACTTCCGGGGTGTCGTCCGGCCAGCCCAAGGTGGAAAACGGCCACAGGGCTGAGCTGAACCACGTGTCCAACACGTCTGGGTCGCGGGTCACGTCAGTGGCCACGCCGTAATGCTTTTCAGCAGCCGCGCGGGCTTCTTCTTCGGTGTATTCGACAAACGGATGACCGTCGGGGCCATACCATGCGGGGATTTGGTGGCCCCACCAGATTTGCCGCGAAACGCACCACGGCTGAATGTTGCGCATCCAGTCGAAATAGATGTTTTCGTACTGCTTGGGATGGAACGTGGTGCGGCCATCTTCAACCGCCTTGATGGCATCGACGGCCAGCTTGCCGGCATCGACAAACCACTGATCCAACAGCCACGGCTCGATCACCACCCCCGAACGATCGCCGTAAGGCACCGTCATGGGGTTTTCTTCGATCTTTTCCAGCAGGCCTAAGCCTTCCATCTCTTTGACGATGACGTCGCGCGCTTCGAACCGATCCAGGCCTTGCAGGTGTGCGGGGCCGTTTTCGTTGATGGCGGCGTTTAAGTCCAAGACGTTAATGATGTCCAAATTGCACCGCCGCCCAACTTCGAAGTCATTAAAATCGTGGGCTGGGGTAATCTTCACCGCACCGGTGCCCTTTTCGGGGTCGGCGTAGGCATCGGCAACAATGGGTATCAGACGGTTGGTGATGGGCAGACGCACCATTTGCCCCACCAAAGCCGCATAACGCTCATCATCGGGGTGCACCGCCACACCTGTATCGCCCAGCATGGTTTCGGGGCGCGTGGTGCCGACGGTGATGAACTTTCCTTCTTGGCCTTCGATGGGATACTTGAAGTACCACATCTTGCCGACATGCTCTTTGTTTTCGACTTCCAAATCGGAAATCGCGGTGTGCAGCAGCGGGTCCCAGTTGACCAGGCGCTTGTCGCGATAGATCAGCCCCGCCTTGTGCAGTTCGACAAAAACTTTTTGTACCGCTTTGGACAAACCCTCGTCCATGGTAAAGCGTTCGCGCGACCAATCGCACGACGCGCCCAGGCGGCGCAACTGGCGAGTGATGGTGCCGCCACTTTCAGCTTTCCAAGTCCACACCCGTTCAATGAACTTGTCGCGGCCCAAATCGTGACGGGTCAGGCCTTCCTTTTCCATCTGACGTTCGACCACCATCTGCGTGGCGATCCCCGCATGATCGGTGCCGGGCTGCCACAAGGTGTCCTTGCCGAGCATACGGTTGTAACGAATCAAGATGTCTTGCAAGGTGTTGTTCAGCGCATGGCCCATATGCAAGCTGCCGGTCACGTTGGGCGGCGGAATGACGATGGTGTAGGCGTCTTGCGCCCCGTTTGAGACCTCCCCTTGGCCACAGGCAAAAGCACCGGAGCTTTCCCACTGATCATAAATGCGTTGTTCAACATCGTGGGGCGTATAGGTCTTGTCCAACATCAGATTTGCCGTCCGTCATGAGGTGTGGGGTGGTTGTAGTGGTTTCTAGAACAAAAACGCCGCCCGGGGAAGCCTGGGCGGCGCTTTTGAAAACAAATTTAAGCGATCTTAGTCTTCGAGACGCTCTGCCCGGTTGATCATACGGTCGATCTCTTTTTTGACCAAACGTTCGATCAGGTAGGGCAAGTTTTGGTCCAGCCATTCGCTCAGCAAAGGTTTCATCATTTGCCGAACCATGCCTTCCAAGGTGATGTCGGACCCACCAACCTGCAATTCGCGCTGGCTTAAAATCGCCCGCGCCAAATCGGCCAAGACGTCCGTTGAGGCCCGATAGGCACCCGCCGACATGATGGTGTTGCTGAAGTTCGTCCCCTCCGGCAGCGTGGTGATCATTTCCGCGGTCAAATCGAGGATCGACGAAATATCTGGCTCTCCCCCCGGACGTGGTGGTGGTGGTGGCGGGGGTGGAGGCGCTTCGTAAACAGGAGGCGGTGGCGGTGGCGGCGGCGCCGTATAAACGGGCGGCGGCGGCGGCGGTGCGACCGGCGCGGGTTCTGGCTCAGGCTCTGGCTCTGGCTCTGGCTCTGGTTCCGGATCGTCTTCCGCCAATTCAATCATCGGCGCGGGTTCAGGTTTGGGCGCAGGCTCAGCCGCCATCTCTTCCATGAGAGCGGCCATGTCCATCTCTTCTTCGGGTTCAGCCTCCATCTCAGCCATGGCGGCGGCCATATCCATTTCTTCTTCAGGTTCGGGCGCTGGTGGTGCGGCCTTTTCAGCAGGCGCAGCCTCTTCGCCGTCCTCAGAAAGGATGCGGCGAATAGAGGCTAAGATATCCTCCATCGAAGGCTCTTCGCCGTTTTGTCCTTGCGCGTCTTCGCTCATTGAAAGCTCGCTTATCCCCTGAGATGTTTGGACCCGATTTCCCCAGCCCAAATTATTCGATCAAATACTTAACTTGACGTTTACCCGACCGGTTTTTCCGGTTGATTTTTCTCAATTATTTTGCGGTGTCGTCGTTAACACTGCCACCAAACCATTTCCCCCGAACCTCTTGATAATGCCCTTGTGAATCATATAAATCCACAGCGAGGTTCAAATCCGTCGCGGTCAGATGCCCAATAGAGGACAACAACGTCAGCTCGGCAACGGTCTCATCCCTTTGAGATTTAACAAGATTTACGCTTGCATCCAACAATTCTTGCTCGGCATCCAAAACGTCAAGAACCGTTCGCGAACCCACACTGGCTTCGCGTTGAACGCCTTCCAGAGCCGTTTCGGCGGCAATAACCTGAGTTTTAATGGCTTCGATTCGCGCTTTTGTAGAGACCCAGGTCTCCCACGCGCTGCGGACCTGTTCAGTGACATCGCGGCGCGTTTGAACAAGGTCCATACGCGTTGCCGAAGCCGTTTGACGCGCTTGGCGCAATTTTGAATAGACCGAACCGGATTGATACAACGGCACGCTCAGCGTCACCGTCGCCTCATACGTCGTGGCCCAATAGGATTTGGAAGCCGTTTCCAGCGAGCGTGAAGCGCTGCCGTTGAGATCAAGCGAGGGCAGCAACTGCCCGCGGGTGCTGTCAATATCATCGGCAGCAGCGCGCTCATCAAACTCAGCCGCCAACACGTCAGGATTGGTTTCCTCGGCAAGTTTCAAGGCATCATCCAACCCCGTGGGCATCGGCAAGGCCAACTTGGGCGCTTCCAACTTTTCGGGCCCATTGCCCATCATATTGGCGTAAGCCGCCCGTGAGGCCTCCAAGGTACCTTGCGCTTGAATACGGTCAGCGGTGGCCCCTGCGTAGCGCGATTGGGCTTGGTGCACATCGGTGCGGGTGATTTCGCCGACGTTGAAGCGGTCTTGGGTGGCTTCCAACTGGCTTTTAAGGACGTCTTCGTTCTTGGCGTTCAGTTCGACCACCGCCTGGTCACGCAGCACGTTCAAATAGGCGGTCGCCGCATTCAGCAACACGGTCTGTTCAGACGCCACCAACCGCGCACGCTGGGCGCGCACGGAATTTTCCGCCGACGAAATGTCCGCCGAGGTCTGACCGCCGGCATAAAGCGACTGGGTCAAATCGAGCGATGCGGTTTTCGGATTCGTATTCGTGTTATTGGGCACGAGGCTGGTTTTCTGTTTTCGCGCACCCGCCGTGCCGGTCATCGACAAGGACGGACGCCAGCCTGCCAGCGCCTGAGAGACACTTTCATCTTTGGCCCGCAAGGTGGCGCGCGCCGACTGCAAGGTCGGGTTTGTCGTATAAGCTTTGGCCAACGCTTCCGTGAGCGTTTCAGCGTGAAGCGGTGCGGCAAACAGACTTGCGCACACGCCAAAGGCCATACCGGAGAGAGCAATTCGAGAAACTGTGCTGTTTAAGTTTTTCATCGTTCTTTTCATATGAATCGAGCTCACGTCGCCTATTGTCCCGTATAGAGGCCAGATAGACAATTATTTTCCGCTATTTTCCATCTATACGAAGTGCGCAAAGACTACACATCGTAAGATGCAAAGACCATAGCTCACAGATATTAACGTTTGATGTGCTCAAAAATGGGATAATTCAGCGCTTTACGCGGCCATCTCTTGATACCGTCGCCACGAGGCCATGCCCCCCGACAACGATTGCGCCGTTGCGAATCCATTTTGGCGCAACCACTGCGCCGCCATCAAAGAACGGCTTCCGTGGGCACAAATGATGACCAAATGGTCGACTTTGGGCAATGCACTTAAGTGCTGCGGCAACTGATTGAGCGGAATATTGGGACAAGCCCCGGTCGGAAACGTGATGGGAGATTGCATGACTTCCCATGGCATCCGCACGTCAATATAAGCGGCGTTTAAGTTTTCCGACCTGATTTTCTGCAGGCCATAGGCGTCGATTTCGAGGGGCAAAGACACGTTGGTCATCGGGGAGCTCCACAAGTATCATCTAACGTCATTGAGACATCGCATTTGGGCTGAGAGGTGTACTTCACCCTCAGTCAAATATTAGATAAATCTTAAGTGTCGCAATTTCAAGTCTTTGAAACGATATTCAACCATTTTGTGGAGAAAATTTAAAAGCTGAAGTGTGCCTTGGCGGCGAATTCCGGCAAAACGGGCACGTTGGCGTCGAACAATTCCGTTTGCGACACAACGCCCTGCACCTTGCTCACCAGCATGGCTTTACCCGTTCCGGCACCCGATTTGATATAAACCAGGCGTCCCCCTTCGGCCAACTGATCGGTCAAGCTGCTGGACAGTTCACCGACGGCACCGTTGATGAAGATAACGTCATAAGGCCCGTGGTCGGGGTTGCCCTTGGTCAAATCGCCTTTCACCAAGGTGACGGTGTCCGCCCCTTGTGTCGCCATGTTTTCAGCGGCCAAACGCTGTAACTCAGGATTCGATTCGACCGCAACAACCGCAGAGGCAATCTTGGAAATCGCCACCGCTTCATATCCTGTCGCCGCCCCAACAACCAGCGCCACGTCGGTATCTTCAATGGCGGCGAATTGCATCAAACGCGCCATAACCATCGGTTCCATCAAGATGCGCCCCGCCCCGACGATCAAATCTTCGTCGATGTAAGCGAGTTTTTTCAAAGCTGCGGGGAGAAAGGATTCGCGCTCCAGCACGTCCAAAACCTCAACGACCAAGGGGTCGGTGACTTTATTGGTGCGGATTTGACCTTCGACCATATTGTGACGGGCGAGCGCGAAGTCCATGGGATAACCCCCTCTATCCAGGGCGCAAATGCGCCGCGTGTGTCTCTTAACATCATCGGTTTTCGGCCCCCCCAGGTCCCAAAACCACCCTATTGCCCGGCACTATAGCCCGAGCACGGCGCGCTGCACAATGGAGATGATTGCATTCTTGCCCGCCCCCTGCCAGTTCCCCTTCCCCAATCGCAAGCGCCTGAATCCCCTTGCATTTCGCCAATAATCCGAGGTTCTGCGCCATGTTACAAAAAAATTCAGAAAAGCCCATTGGGGTGCTTGACCGGGGCGAATGAGCGTTCTATGTTCCAGCGCCTTCGCGAGGAGGGCCAAAGCCTTCATTTGAAGGTGCTGAAGGAGCCCCACGGCTCCCCTTGCAAACCAAACGAAAGCCATGGTTTGCATTGGGCAGGATGGCGCGGTGGCGGAGTGGCTACGCAGCGGCCTGCAAAGCCGTGTACACCGGTTCAAATCCGGTCCGCGCCTCCATCCAACCGCCTCGCAAACGGTACGCTTGATCCGGCGTAGCTCAGTGGTAGAGCAATCGACTGTTAATCGATCGGTCGTAAGTTCGAATCTTACCGCCGGAGCCAATAAAACCCCTGATTTCTTAGATGAAATCAGGGGTTTTCTTTTGACGAATCGCGGGCTTATTTTTTGAGGTAGCACCGAGGGAGCAAAATAAAAACGCCACCCGGTGAGGGTGGCAATGGTGGTTTAGAGTATACCGCTATAAAAAAGATTTTTCTCTCCAGCCCTGCTCCCTTAATTCATCAAGTTTCCTCCCAAAAATGTCATGCGGAACTTTCAACTCATCACTCATAGACAGGATGCCCAGACGCAAAATGATTGTATGTTTCTTAGCCTTGCGAAGCCCGTCTACCTAATAGGCAATCATGGCAAGAAATCCGGATAGAACTAAAAATTGCATTTTATCCATTTATGTCCCTTCAACCATCTGTGTGTTTAAAACCTTGATTGCCAATTTCTCCATTCCCTTATTGATGTATCTGGAAAACTCTTTTGTATCTGAAAAGTAGTTTTTGAATGCTTCACGCATGCTCTCTCTGTTCGCGGCCTGCACCAAAACTACATCCACATACTCATCAGCTTTAGCTTCAAGTTCTGCATATCGCTTCAGTGCCACAACGACCGAATCATAACTTTCAACATC
Source organism: Magnetovibrio blakemorei (assembly GCF_001746755.1). Classification (GTDB taxonomy): domain Bacteria; phylum Pseudomonadota; class Alphaproteobacteria; order Rhodospirillales; family Magnetovibrionaceae; genus Magnetovibrio; species Magnetovibrio blakemorei. The sequence goes on from NZ_MCGG01000042.1 coordinate 35,101, forward strand.
CAAGCTGCGCTTAGAAGTTTTCGGATTAATAGCGAATTGCAATATAGTGTTTTTCTTAAAACGCTTGGGTGCTTGAACCGTTGCTAGATGTTTAAACTTATCCATCAATCCAAGTCGATGGTTCACCCATCTGAACTTAACCATCAATTCACGATCCGACATTTCAGGAAAACATGACGTTTTACCTTCAAATCCACGTGCAATGATCTCGCTTGCCAGTTTAAAAAAGTCACGATACTCCGACTGCGCATCATCGAATTTGATGCGATTAGAAGTAGTCAAATCAGCAACTTCAACAGCGGTCGCCCATGCATGCTGATACCTTGTCCGGTATTGAAGTTCAATGAGCAGGCCGTTCCAATGCGTGCCAGTCTCTGAGTTCACGTCATACTCGTAAACATCATGAATGCCACGATAGCCGCTTGCTTTTGGTCTTTTGATGTAATCGTATTTATCGCCTTTAGGGCCGTTATGCAGCGTGTGCTTCATCCGAGCCTCATGAAGGCTGTTGCGAAAAGCGTGCAATTCACTTTCAGTACGAAAAATAAGGCGGCACCCCGCAATATCATGCATCCGTGCGAGTTTCATCCCCTCTTGGCGCTGTAACTTATCCAAGATCGTCGGCATACGCTTGAGGCGTTGTCCGAAGGTGATCTGCTTACCTCTAGCACGGTTGCGGAGGGTCGATTGGAAGGTATTTAAGACATATGAATGAGATGCGCGATGGTTTTCGATCACGCTTATATCTTGGTCGGTGTGCTCACCTTTACGTACTCGCTTCCCAGACTCATTGACCTGGTTTTTCGTATGCTCGCGTTTGATCCAGTTGACCATAAGTGATTGCTGCCCCCGGCATCGTTTGTTGCTGCATGGGAATAACCTACATCTATGGGTGTATTAAAGAAAGAGCTATCAATCCTGTTCACTATCCATACCCCCCTCTTTCTCCAACAAATCAGCCAACAGAAAGGTGCCCCTTCGACATGGATTGCGTCGTCACGGCGCTTCTCGCAATGACACCGAGGCCCTCCCCCTCTTCACAGCAGCTTTACGGCCACCAGTGCGAGGGCAACGATGATGAGCAAGAAAGAGATCCCCCAGCTTTTCAATACGGCCGACTTGTGGCGCTGTGAGCCGTCTGAGGTGGATTTCTTGGAACCCGGAATCGCTGCCGATTCCCGACGATCGACTTCTGCTTCGGCCAGATCGCGCTTCCAGGCCCGGGCAATGACGTTATCGTCGAGGCGCTTGAGGATGACTTCGGTCGATGTGTGGGACAAAACCTTTTTGAAAGCCGCAACCTCTTCCCGACTGGCCCCTTGAGGAGATGACAGGGAATTTTGAATCTCGGACATCTCGTCGGGGTCAACACCCATGATTACGGTCCCCAATATAGACTTTCACGCTTCGTTCCCCTCCTGATGACCTACAGCCCCAAATAAGGCCAGGTGCTCCGTCAATGGTATAGAACTAAAGCATTGCCGTCATGACAAAAGAATGGAGACGGCGAGGTCTGCCGGAAGGCATACCGATCCCGGTTCCAGCGGTCGCTTGACCTCATCGCGTCACGGAAACTTCACAAAACCTTCCTTTGTCTTATAGCCAACCTTTCCTCTAGCGTGCAGTCGTCAAATGGTCACCGCGTTCTGTGAGTAGACAAATGCGCATTATGTCGAGAATCCCCAATCCTTTTGCATCGCGTTGGAGCTATATCTCCATCGCGGCGGCGGTGCTGATTCTCACAACGTCAGCGGGCGCATTGTACATCGGCTCGAGTGCCATGGGTTTGTTTGGAGACATGCGCAAGACCTGGCAGAACTTCGATCAAGTGTCTGAAATTAAAATCACATATCTAACGCAGATGCACCGCTATTTGGGCTACTCGGGAATGGCGCAGCACTTGAATGACTATTTGCTGCATGGCAAAGAACACCTTTTGGATATACTTGATATCGATCTCGATCAGGCCAAAAACGCCGTCGACAGTTACGGGTTGCTTGATGTCAATGAGGACGAAAAGGCCGCTTTGCATATTTTGCGTACGTTGATCCAAAAGAGCCGCGTGCAAATCCAGGACATCCCCAAGCTGCGTGAAAGAGGCCTAAGCCCGTCGGAAATCGACAAAAAAATTGACCTCTTTCCCCAAGCCGCGACCGCCGCGCTGGATCAATTGCGTATGTCTTGGCGTCAGCAGGCGCAGATCACCAAGCAAACCATGGACGACAACGCCATGGCCGCAGAAAAACTTGTGCATATGAGTTGGGCGTTTATTCCCGTAATGGTCCTGTTTGGCATAACGATCTTTTGGCTGGTCAACAAATTGTGTCGTCAAGTCAGCGCCTATGAAAACGAAAAGGTCGCGCTGGAAAAATCGGAACGTAAATTTCGCGATATGGCGGCCAACGTTCCGGGGGTTATTTTTCAGTGGTATGAACGCAGCGGCGGAGAGCGCGGCTATCTTTACGTCAGCCCCCGCTGCCAAGAGCTTTATGGGGTCAGCCCCGCTGAATTGCAGCGCAACTGGAACGCCCTGTCGATCCATCCGGATGATAAAAAACGCTATATGAAAACGGTCGACGAGGCCTTTAAAAAACGCGCTGAATGGTCTTTTGAAGGACGTTTTCTAACCCCCGGCGGGGAAGAAAAGTGGTGGCGCGGCATTTCAAAGCCGATGCCTGGCAACGATGAAATCACCGTCCATAACGGCGTTATCATCGACATTTCCCTACAAAAAAAGATGGAAGAAGAGCTGCGCTCCTTGGCCACATTGGATGGCTTGACGGGTGCCTACAACCGCCGTCACTTCTTGTACAAAGCCGCGACCGAGGTGCCCAGGTCACAGCGCTACGAACATCCTCTCACTGTGCTGATGATCGATTTGGACCTGTTCAAGCAGGTCAACGACACCTATGGCCACGGCGGGGGGGATGAGGTGTTGCGGCGTTTTGTGGAAATTGTGCGCAAAAGCTTGCGCGGACCCGACGTGCTGGGACGGATCGGCGGAGAAGAATTCGCCTTGATGTTACCGGAAACCAACATTGCGGGGGCCATCACGTTGGCCGAACGCATGCGCACTGACCTGCAAAATACGGCCATTCCGTGGGACAAACGCACCATCAAAGTCACCGCATCCATTGGTATCGCCATGCTGAACAAGGCCGACAAGGACATTCATGACATCTTGGCGCGGGCGGATCGGGCGCTGTATAACGCCAAGGCTGCGGGGCGCAACTGCGTCATGTACTGTGAAGAGCCCATCGAATTACAGGCCCAAGCCACCACAGAACGCTTAGAGTTCGCCTCCCCAACGCCGCGACCGCTTGATGTCAATTAGATATCGCAATTTGTCGCACATACAAGCACATGACAATTTGAATGGCTAACCTTGCGTAATATAAGGATTTGTCGTTAAATCAGAGAAATTGGTTCGCGGGCGCGGGCTGCAAAAGTCATGACGGATCACTTATGGGCGTAACACTTGAAGAAACGGACGAGTTGCTCGTCGCGCAAACGGAAATCCGCCACCTGAAAAACACCATTCAGGCATTGCGCGATGAGATGGAACGCGTGCGCTTTGAAAAGGACGAGGCCGTCTCTGCCGCCGTGTCCGAAGCCAATCAAGAAATCCAGCAATTGCGCGCCACCGCTGGGGCGCTGCGCGATGAGTTGGAAAGCCTGCGCTTTGACAAAGATGAAGCCGTTCACGGCGCCATCAAAGACGGCAAAGACGAAAGCGGCCAATTGCACAAAACCATTCAAGCCATCCGCGACGAAACGGATGCTGTCAAATTCAAATACGAAGATCAAATTGAACAATTAACCCGCGAGGCTCGTGACGAGGCCAAACAACTGCACACCACCATTCAAGCGCTTCGCGATGAACTGGAAGTGCTGAAAAAACAAAACGCTTAAAACTGGGGAATGACCACCATGGCCGACACCACGTCGCCGCAACGCCAACCCAAAACGTCCCGCGCCAGCGTGACCAAAACGCCGCCGAAAAAGAAGCCGGTCAACGGCAAAGCGGCGGCAAAGCCCAAAGCGCGCCCCAAAGCGCGCAACGTCATGCAGTTGAGCGATGCGGAAATTCATCGTCTGCAACGCGCGGACCTGTTGCTGGGCATCTCACGCCACATGGCAGGCATCGAAACACTTGACGAAGTGCTGCGTGAATTGGTCGATATCGTCAGCCGCGAAACCCATGCGGAACGCTCCTCCCTATTCCTCAACGACATGGAAACCGGCGAGCTGTATACCCGCGTCGCACAAGGTTCAAACATCCGCGAAATCCGCATCCTCAACGACAGCGGCATTGCAGGCTGGGTCTTTTCATCGGGCAAAGGCACATTGATTGATGATGCCCATGCCGATGCGCGGTTCAACAAATCCATTGATGAACAAACCGGGTTTCGCACCCGCTCGATCTTGTGCGCGCCCATCAAAACCGTCAAGGGCGACATCATCGGCGTGGTCCAGGCGCTGAACAAAAAGGATGGCCGTCACCACGCCCTTTTCAACAAGGACGATTTGGAATTTTTGCAAGACATTGCCACCCAAGCGGCCGTCGCATTGCAAAGCACGGAATTCGTCGAACGCATGCAAAAGAAGCGCAGCCAGGAAATGGAGTTCCTGGATGTGGTGTCCGATGTAACGTCCGAAATCAACTTGAACGCCTTGCTGGCCAAGGTCATGGGCGAAGCGACGCGGATGTTGAACGCGGAACGCTCCACATTGTTTCTCAATGACGAAAAAACCAACGAACTGTGGTCCATGGTGGGCGCCGGACTGAACGCGCTGGAAATTCGTTTGCCCAATCATTTGGGCATTGCCGGCACCGTGTTCACATCGGCCAAGACCATCAACATCCCCTACGCTTACGCCGATCTGCGCTTTAACCCGGCGTTCGACAAAAAGACCGGGTTTTTCACCCGCTCCATCTTGTGCACGCCGGTGGTCAACAAAGAAGGCAAGTGCATCGGCGTCACCCAGGTGCTGAACAAAAAGGGCGGGCCGTTTTCCGATGAAGACGAGCAACGCCTCAAAGCGTTCACCGCGCAAATTTCCATCGGCCTGGAAAACGCCAAGTTGTTCTCAGACGTTCAGAACATGAAAAACTACAACGAAAGCATGCTGGAAAGTATGTCCAACGCTGTGGTCACCACCGACGAAGACGGCAAGATCGTCACCTGCAACAGGGCCGGTTATCGGATCATGAAGCTGGAAGGCGAAAAGGATGTGATCGGCAAGACCGCAGATGAGTTTTTTGCCGGAGAAAACGACTGGGTTTTGCAAACCATCAAGAAGGTGGGCGAGACAGAGGTTCCCGACATTTTGATGGATGCCGAGTTGACCTTCGGCGAAGAGAAGACCTCTGCCAACGTCACAACGCTACCGTTGATTTCATCCGAAGGCAAAAAGCTGGGCTCGATGATCATGATCGAAGACATCTCGTCTGAAAAACGTATGAAGTCAACCATGAGCCGCTATATGGACCCAGGCTTGGCCGATCAGTTGATGGCGGGTGGCGATGAGTTTTTGGGCGGTCGCAGCGCCGATGCCACGGTGCTGTTTTCCGATATCCGTTCGTTCACCACACTCACCGAAGCCCTGGGGCCGCAAGGCACCGTCGCGCTGCTCAACGAATACTTCACCATCATGGTCGACTGCATCACCGAAGAAGGCGGCATGCTCGACAAATTCATCGGGGATGCCATCATGGCAGCGTTCGGCATTCCGGTTGGTCACGGCGATGATGAAGACCGCGCCATGCGCGCCAGCATTAAAATGCTCACCAGCCTGGCCGACTGGAACAAGGTCCGTGCGGCGCGGGGCGAGATGACCATCGATCACGGTCTAGGGCTGAACACCGGCAACATCGTATCAGGCAACATCGGTTCGCCCAAACGCATGGATTACACCATGATCGGCGACGGCGTGAACTTGGCCGCGCGTTTGGAAAGTGCCTGCAAGCAATACCATGCGCACCTGCTCATTTCTGAATTCACCTACAAAAAGCTCAAAGGCACGTACCGCATCCGCGACATTGACGACGTCATCGTCAAGGGCAAGACCGAACCGGTGGGCGTTTATGAAGTGCTCGACTATCACACCGATGAAACCTTCCCCAACTTGATGGACGGCGTGAACTATTTTTCCGAAGGGCGCAAACATTACCGTGCCGGCAATTGGGACAAGGCCATCATATCGTTCAATGACGTGTTGAAAGCCAACCCCCGAGATGAACTGTCCAACACCTATATCGAACGCTGCACGCACTTGAAGACAGAAAATCCCAAGGACTGGAACGGCGTATGGGTGATGAAGTCTAAGTAATCAAAACAGGGACAGGGTGAAGGACAAGCACATGCAAATCGTACTCGTTGATGATGACCCCGATGTGATCGACCTCATGTCCCTGGCTCTTGAACAAGCGGGACACACGGTCATCACGTCTCCCGCCGGCGCCCCCATTGTTTCGACCTTAAAAGCCGATCCGCCTGACGTCTTGATCACCGATTTGATGATGGCGGAATTGACGGGCCTGGAACTGTGCGAACTTGTGAACACCACTGCCCGCTTGTCGAAGATGAAAATCATCGTCATCTCGGCGCGCACCGACGACCTCTGGAAAGACAAAGCCAAAGACTGCGGCGCGGCGGGCTTCATCGAAAAGCCCATCGACGTCATGACCTTTGCGGCGACCGTCGAAGGTATCGTTTCGGCGAGTACCTAATTCAACCCCACCCTACTTGCTCGTCGCCGTGAACACGCCACGCAAGTCTCACGCTGAGCCACTCTTTTGCTACCCGCTCATCATTCAGGACGGGATAGAGGGTCTTTGCTGACGCCCGTATTGAGCCGGATCTTTACTTTTCTGAAAGTGCTCCGACTAACTCAATTTTACCTTGCGTGCAACTTAACGTTGCCATTATAAGACATACAACAAGCGCAGTGACTTAGGGGAATAAATATGCCGCTAATTGAGTTGTGGAAAAACAACCGAGAGCAAATTGAGCAGTACGCAATTGACCAAATTGTTGCCTTTGCAGGGGGAAAAGAACCTCTCAAGGATGGTAACTCTTGTGCTGCAGAGCTACGAGAGTACTTGTCCAAGATTCCAACCCAAACGTTGGGCATACATGTAGAAAAATGTCTTACGGACTCGTTCAAAGATAGTGGGCTCGTCCTACAGGATATTGTCAACGAGTTGGGGCGACGTCTTGATTATAAAGTGGAAAATGGTCTTTATCAGGGACGGAAAGGGGCTATAGGGTTTGATGGTCTTTGGAAATTGTCCAACGGCCATTCCCTTGTTGTGGAGGTCAAAACGACAGATGCATACCGCATCAATCTTGATACCTTGGCTAATTACAGGATGGGCTTGCTCAATCGGGATCAAATTAGCACAAACTCATCTATTCTCATTGTGGTTGGTCGACAAGACACAGGCGACATTGAAGCTCAGGTGCGAGGTTCACGGCACGCATGGGATATCCGCTTAATAAGTGCGGATGCTTTACTCAGACTGGTTGATCTGAAAGAGAAGACCGATGAGGACGAAACCCTCTCAAAAATTCAAAGCCTATTAGTACCGTTTGAGTACACAAGACTGGATAACATCATTGATGTGGTCTTTGCGACTGCCAAGGATGTTGAGGCTGCGGTGGATAATGAACTGCAAGACGTTGAAGACGTGACCTCAACAAACTGCAGTACTGCGAAAGTCAGCTATGTTCATCAACACACCCCTCAAGCCATAATGACAGATATTAGAAATAAAATTGTTAAAAGCATTTCTGAGCGTGAAGGCGTAAATTTTCTTGCCCACAAACGCTCTTTGTTCTGGTCGCCTGACCATAAAACTCGGGCAATCATTTCCCTTTCCAAGCTTTATGATGGTGGAAACGGATATTACTGGTATGGGTTTCACCCCCAATGGAAAGCCTTTTTAGAATCTGGAGATGTCGGATTTCATGTATTGGGATGTGTAGGTAAGAACTATGCCCTGGCCTTGCCCAGAGAGCTTATCATTGGTGTGCTTGATAGGCTCAATACTTCTGAAAAGGATGGAGCACTTCGCCACTGGCACATCCATATCGAGCATGATGATAATGGAGAACCGTCAATTGTCGTTCATAAGACGGGAGAGAGATTGCCAGTATCCGAGTTTAAATTACCGTTATAACAAGCAAATCCTACTTCGACGTCGCGGTGAACACGCCATCCCAGCCTTCGCCCGGCGGGTTGGCTTCACCGGCGTCAATGCGCTCGTCATAGAGGTCGAAGAACGCATCGTCGATGTCGAAGGGTTCGTGCATGGCACGGCCTTCGGCTGAGGCTAGACGCGCACCGGCCCAATCTTGCGCCCGGTACTTGGCCAGCAGTTCGTCAATCTTGGCTTTGAAAGCCTTGAACTCCGGCGTTACTTCCAGCTCTTCATCGCCCAGCAAACAGAAAATGCGCACGGCTTCGGTCTTGCCCTTCACCTTGATCAAATCAAGTTCGATACACGCCATGCCTTCAACCAGATCGTGGGTTTTGTCACCGATGACGATGCGCACGCCATAAGTTTTCGACTGACCTTCCAAGCGCGAGGCCAGGTTCACGGTGTCACCCAAAACCGAATAGTCGAAGCGCTGGTCTGACCCCATGTTGCCGACGACGCACTCACCGGAGTTGAGGCCGATACCGACTTTCAAAGGAATGTGTTTGCGCCCCTCTTCAATGGCTTCTTGTTCCAGGCGCGCATTCAGCGGGTCCATCTCTTCGAGCATCTTCAATGCGGAACGGCAGCCGTTGCGGGCGTGCTCAGCATCGTCCAGGGGCGCGTTCCAAAAGGCCATGATGCAATCACCCATGTATTTATCGACGGTGCCCTTACGCGCCAAAATCACGTTGGTGAGCGGCGTCAGCAATTTGTTGATGAGCTTGGTCAAGCCTTCGGCATCAAACTGTTCAGAAATGGTCGTAAAGCCACGCACGTCGCAAAACAGCAACGTCATGTCGCGCTTTTGTCCGCCCAGTTTCAACTGGTCTGGGTTTTCGGCAACCACTTTGACCATGTCCGGCGACAGGTACTTGGAAAAGGCCGTGCGGGTTTGGCGCTTGGCGGCTTCTTCTTGGGTGAAGTTGATGTAGGTCAACGTTGAATACAGCAAGAAGGTCGACACCACCGCAAACGTGGCATCCAGCAAAATGCGTTCCTGGGCGAACAAATACCAAGACCCGCCCATGGCGCCGCCCGCCAACACCAAAAAGACCACCAACGAACGGGTCGCACCCAGCAGAGGCGTGAGGATGATCATCAGCAAACCGCCCATCGCAATGAGGATCATCTCCCCACCCTTAATCAGTTGCGGGCGTTGCAGAAATTGATCGGCCGCGACCACGGCACCCATTTTCCGGTCAATCGCCAGGGCATTTTCCACCACCTGGGCGTGAACCTCAACCCCGGGAATCAAGGGGTCGATCGGTGTGGACCGAATATCAAGCAGCCCCACCGCAGAGGTGCCGACAAAAGCAATTTTCCCTGCGACTTTAGAAGGGTCGGCGGTCCCGTTTAAAACATCGGCCGCCGAGACATAAAGGCTCTGGTCGTGTTTGGCGAAATAAGGCCGCACCAGTCCCTTTTCGTTGGTTTCAATTTTCAAGCCCTTGGGTTTGACCTTGCTTTTGGGCGCAACGCCAATGGCGCTGATGCCAAAAGGGTCCACTTCCGCCATCAAGGTGGAGACATGAAAACCGACGCGAATGGCTTCGACCGACAAGGCCGGATACAAAAAGCCTTCGTGCTTCATCACCAACGGCACTTCGCGGATGATGCCGTCCAACGACGGATTCAACGAAAACATGCCGACACCCTGAGCACCTTTTTCAAGCACCGGCAGATTTCGGATCAAAGTCGGAATGTTGGTGAGATAATCCGTTGGCTCCGCCGCCTCTTTGCTTGATTTACGGATCGCCACCGATTTTCTGAACGGCTCACCGGCATTGTTGGGCAGCTGGTCCCAATAGCCTGCTTGCCCCAACACCACATTGGACTTCTTCACAACGGCGCCGAAAAGATCGTCGTTGCTGTCGAGTTGTAAAATCTTATCCCGAACGTCTTGATCAAGCCCCGGCAAGGAGGCCACGACGCCGGCCGGATTCATCCGGTCGGGCTCGGAAAACACAATATCGAAGGCGGTCACGCCGACGCCCATTTTCTGCAGGCTGGCGACCAGCTCCGATACGGTCTTGCGCGACCAGGGCCACTGGCCAATTTCGCGCAGACTGCGTTCATCGATATCAATGATGGTGACAAGGCGGTCTTCAGGCTTCGGAACCACCCGAGGCTTGATTTGTTGATAAATGTCAAAGCTTTTTTCCCGCAAGAACTGAACGGGATACGGATCAAAACGCGAAAGCGCCAGCAATGCCAAGAGCATGCCCAAGCCGACCATGCGGTCGAGGCTAAACGCTTTTTTGAAAAACTTTTTCATTCATATCCGCCCATTTTGCCCCGCAAAAGACCGTCAACGCCCGCAAACAGACGAAAACAACGCAATCAGGAGCAATCTTACGCTTAATTGCCTTCCACTAGAGCGTTTGTACCCGCATCAGGTCAAGACAAAATGACGCAAAAACGCACATCCCGCACTTTATAATAGTTCTTGACATGGAATAAAAATATAAAAACACAAAACCAACCCGTTTTTCTACAAACCCATATGTTAGCTTTGCTACAGAAGCCTTTGTAATCTAAAAATTTATCAGGCGAATTTTACAGTTTTCCTTTACCTCTTGTTAACCCGATTCTATGATGATGCTTGTGGATAAGTGCCCTAGCCCAACACGTCCATTTGCGTAAAGAACCTCAGAATGAGGCGTTTAACATCAAGCACTTGAGCGGAGAAACCGATTGGAACCGACGACAGAAGAGTCGCCCAGAAGCTGGCTAAAACCCTTCTTAAAGCCTCTTACGCCCGTCTTCAAAGAAGTCGTGGCCATGTCGTTCTTTGTCAACTTGCTGGCCATGGCCGTGCCAATTTTCACCATGCAGGTGTACAACCGGGTTGTGGGCAACAACGGTATCAGCACGTTGCAAGGCTTGGTCGTGGGCATGATCTTGGTCATTATTTTCGACTATATCTTGCGCCAATCTCGCGCCCGCATTCTGCAAACCGTAGCACTGCGCGTTGACGTGGATTTGGGCCGTCGCCTGTTTCGCAAAGTTATGCGCGTTCCCTTGCAAACCTTGGAAATTCAGCCATCTGCGTATTGGTCGTCCTTATTTCGCGACGTGGACATGGTTCGCAACACGCTGTCGGGTTCAACCGCGTTGTTGGTCGCCGATTTGCCTTTCGCGCTCTTGTTCCTGGTGGTGATTTTTGTCATCGCCGCTCCGGTTGCTTGGGTATTGCTGGTGATGTTGCCGGTGTTCATGTTCGTCGCCTGGCGGTCGTCCAACGTCATGTCCGAAGCCAGCAGTCAGGAACGCAAATCCACCCAGTCTCGGGATTCACTGGTGGCGGAGATGATTGCCGGTCGCACCACCATCAAAGCCCTGGCGCTGGACCGTTCCATGGAACCGGTGTGGGAAGAAGCGCACGCAGAAAATATCGAAAGCGCTATCACCCGCGGCTCCAAGACCGACGGCTTCTCTAACATTGGCTCTTCATTGGGTCTGTTGACATCTTTGTTGCTGACCACCGTCGGTGCATTGGCCATCATTGACCAACAGCTCACCATGGGCGCGCTGATTGCGACCAACATGCTGTCGGGTCGGATCATGGGTCCGCTCAACCAGTTGGTCGGCACGTGGCGTTTGTATTCCGGCTTTCTGCAAGCGACCGAGCGTCTGGGCAAAGTGTTTACGGGCCCATCAGAACGCGAAGCCAGCGAAATTAAACTGAAGAAGCCCCGCGGTGCGCTGTCCATTGAAAATGTAATCTTTTCCTACAGCCCAGACTTGGCGCCCGTGGTATCAGGCATCACCGTGGACATCGCGCCCGGCGGTGTACATGCCCTGGTGGGACGCAATGGGTCGGGCAAAACCACTTTGCTCAAGCTGATCCAAGGTCTTTATCAGCCGCAAAAAGGCCGCGTCACCATGGACGGCGCAGATATCGCGCAGTTTACCCGCTCCGAGTTGGCTGACTGGCTGGGATATGTACCGCAAGAAAGCGTGTTGTTTGCGGGCACCGTGCGCGACAACATCATCTCGCGCATGCCAAATGCCACCGACGAAGAAGTCATCCAGGCTTCAACCGAAGCGGGTGTGCACCAATTCATCATCGATCTACCGGACGGTTACGCGACCGAAATTGGCGAAGCCGGTGGACGTCTTTCGGGCGGTCAACGCCAACGCATCGCCATCGCCCGCGCCTTGGTCGGCAACCCGCCGGTGGTGTTGCTGGATGAACCATCCTCGAGTTTGGACCGTCATGCGGAAACCGAGCTCAAAAACACCTTGGTCGAAATCGCCAAGACCCGGACCGTGATCATGGTCAGCCATAGCCCGACCTTGCTGTCGGCTTGTGATTTCTTGTACGCGCTTGACCGCGGCAAGCTGGCCCTGTCCGGACCGGCCCGCGAAGTGTTGCCGCGCCTGTTTGGCGGCAAAGCCCCTCCCCCCAAAGGTGACGGCCCCAAAGCGCCGCCCAAAGGCCCCAATGGCGGCCCAGGCGGTGGAAAGCCGAACACGGGATACGAAGCCATCATGGCGAAAGCCGGGGTAAAGTCTGCCGACGCGTCCAGCGCCGCGGCAGCATCGGCATCTCCAGCACCAATGCACACGGCCACCCCGCAAAAGCCCGCCGCGAAGCTCAAAGCCCCGGCTAAATTGACACCGATTGAAAAGGCCGCGCTGGCCCAAGCTTCCGCGACACAAACTCACGCTGCTCAGGCACCCAAGACTGCGGCCGCAGCCAAACCCAAGGTCAAAGCTGCCGCTATGGCGCGCGGGAAAGCCCCCCGCATGGCCAAACCGAAGACCGCAGCGAATTCAACAGGTCCCATTTCATCAAACGCGTCGCAGCCGATTTTGCGCTCTGCCGAGAAAACCGCAAACGCCACCCCTGGCGGTGTTCAAGCAGGGGCCCAATTGCGTTCTGTTACCCCCATTCATAGGACGGTTGGCAAACCCGTTTCCGCGCCGTCTTCGCTTGCCACGCCAGCCTTGCGTGGTGCACGGAGCATCCGCGCACGGGCCAACCTGGACCTGCAACCAACGCAGAAATCCGCGGTCTCCCAAAACAGCGCAGAGCACGTCAAAGCCAAGATCAAAGCCGGAGCCGCCCTGCGCCCCACGACCAAATCGATTCTCAACACTTGGGCAGAGGGTGGTATTCCCGCCCCGTCCACCCCACGTAAAGGGACAACGAACCGGGGAACAGGTGCACGGACACGCTCGACCCCAACCCTGCGTCTCAAGGGTCCGGTGGGAGAATAAACTGTGGAGAGCACGGTTAAAACCAATCCACTTGAAAAAATGTTGATGCAGCATCCCGTGCCGACATGGCGCAACGCGGCTTGGCCAGTGATGGCGCTGATTATTTTTAGCATCATTTGGGCCAGTTTCTCCAAGCTTGACGAAGTCGCCGTCGCACCGGGCGAAGTCATTCCTTTGGGCAAATCCAAAGTCATTCAGCATTTGGAAGGTGGCATCGTTCAAAAGCTGTTCATCCGTGAAGGTGAAGTGGTTACGGCCGGACAAACGTTGATGCAGCTGGATCTGGGTTCAGGGGGCACGAACCTTCAAGAACTTCAAGTCCGTCTTGATAGTGAATTGCTGACCCGTGCCCGTCTGGATGCCGAAGCCACAGGCAAAGACACCCCCGAATTTCCGCCTGAGGTGGTTGCGCGCGTCCCCGATCAAGTTGCGGCACAACGCCAAGCCTTTGATGCCCGCAAGCGTCAATTGGCGGCGGGTCTTGCGGTGTTGAACGAATTGGTGAAGCAGCGCAAACTGGAAGTGCAAGAACTGGAAGCGCGTTTGCGGGCGGCGACAAACAATTTGGAAAGTGCCCGCGAACGCTACAAAATTTCTACCGATTTGTTGAAAGACGGACTGACATCCAGGGTCGATCACCTGCAATTGCGCGCCGAAGTCGAAACCTTGCAGGGCGAGATGCAGTCCATCCAAGCCGGCATCCCCCGCGCCCGCGCCGCCGTTTCAGAAGCGGAGCGCCGCAATTTGGAAGACGAAACCCGCTTTCGCCGCGAAGCCCAGGATGAGCTGAACAAAACAGAACAGTCCATCGGGCGCATTGCCGAACTTTTGAAACGCGCCGAAGAGCAAGGCGTTCGCGCAGAAATCAAAAGCCCCATCGACGGTGTGGTCATCAACTTGATGTTCACCGGCGAAGGTAACGTCGTCAAAGCCGGCGAACCGATCATGGAAATTGTACCCACGGGGGAAAACCTGGTGGTCGAAAGCCGCCTCAATCCGACCGATCGTGGTTATGTCGCCGAGGGTCAACATGCGCTGGTGAAGGTTTCCACCTATGATTTCGCCCGCTATGGCGGCCTGGACGGCAAGGTCATTTTGGTCGCAGCGGACACCAGCCTCGACGAAAAAGGCATGCCCTATTTCCGCGTTGTGGTTCAGCCGGACAAATCGTATTTGGGGGACAAAAAGGGCCAATGGCCTATAATGCCCGGTATGGAAACGACCGTGGATATCCGCACGGGGCAAAAAACCGTCATGGATTTCTTGGTCAAACCGGTCTTGAAATTAAAGCACGAAGCCTTCCGAGAACGCTGATATCAGACACCCCTTCCCCTTGTGCCTCAATTTTGGATATGATTGACCACAAGCGAAGGATTCGCAGAACAGAATGTTATCGAATTATCCCGTTTCGATCTACCAGAATTGGTTCGGGGATCCGGCAGAATAGCCTGGATATTAGGGGGATGAGACCCAATGGGCGTGTCACTAACTACATTATTTTCTTTGGTCGGAGCCTTTGGCTTATTCCTAGGCGCAATTCTTTGGGAAACCGACAACCCCATCATCTTTTTCAGCCTTTCAAGTTTCATCATCGTTTTCGGTGGCACGATGGCGTCAGCGTTTGTGTCGTATGAGCCACGCTACGTTTTGCTGTCGTTAAAGCTGATCGGCCGCATCATGTTTACGCCCAAAGTCGGTCGCGACATTTTGAAGGCCGAAGTCGGTCGCATGATCCGCTGGGCCTACATCGTGCAAAAAGGTGGGCCGCCCGCGCTGGAAGTTGAAGCCTCGAAAGCCGTCAAGGGGGACAAGTTCCTCAAATTCGGCGTTGAGATGGTGACCAGCGGTTATTCCGGTGATGAAGTGCGCGACATCATGACCAACCTCACCGAAACGACCTTTGGGCGCAACACGGTGCAGGTCAACATCCTCAAATTCATGGCATCCTCCGCACCGGCCTTTGGCATGGTCGGGACCTTGATCGGTTTGGTGATCATGCTCGACAAAATGGGCGGCGATCCCAGTGCCCTTGGTGGCGGTCTTGCCGTTGCGATGATCACAACCCTCTACGGTGTGCTGCTGGCGCGCATGCTCTTTATTCCCGCATCGAATAAAATTATGCAGCGTGAACAGATCGTGCGGTTTCGTAACTATTTGGTTGCTGAAGGCCTGATCTTGATGGCGGACCGCAAAAGCCCGCGCTACATCCAAGACAAGATGAACAGCTACTTGGACCCGGCCATCCATTTTAACATCGACAAAGCGAAACGCAGTGAATCGTAATTAAACACCCCCTCTGCAACAAAGCCCAAGACGGAGAGCATGAGACGTGGCACCACCACCCCTCACAGAAGAGCCCGATGAAGAAGAATGGCTGCTCACCTATGCTGACGCCATCACCCTTCTGATGGCCTTTTTCATCATGCTGGTGTCATTTTCCAAAATCGACATGGCGCTCTTTGATGAAGTGATGTCCGGCATTCACGAAAAAATCGGTGCGGGTGAGGCCGCAGAAACGACAACTTCAGTCGTCAAAACCAAAATCGAAGACATCGTCTTTCAAGTCGGCATGGAACAAAAAGTCGAAGTGCAAAAAGACGACCGCGGCGTCACCATCGACATGGACAGCGGCAGTTTCTTTAAGCCCGGCACCGCCCTTCTCATCGACGAAGCCGGACCTTTGATCAAATTGTGGGCCGACGTTTTGATTAAGGAAGAATACAAATACTTCCTGATTGACGTTGAAGGCCATACCGACGACGACCCCATCCACACCGAACGCTACCCGTCCAACTGGGAACTGTCCGCTGACCGGGCCGCTGCCGTGGTGCGCACATTACAAGAAGATGGCGTGCACGCCTTCCAACTCAAAGCCACAGGGTTTGGCGATTCACACCCCAAGGTTCCCAACCGTGATGCTGATGGCAATCCCATCAAGCTCAATCAAACCAAAAACCGCCGGGTTGTGATCCGCTTAGAACCGATGAACAATCAGACCAAAGACGCCTTCACCGAAGTGCTGCTGGAAGAACGTTTGGCTCGCGAAGAACGCCAACGTCGCGCCGAAGCCAAAGCTGCCCAGGACGCCGTGCAAGAGCGCCTCAAAGCCGCAGAACAGCAACAAGGCGGTGCTGCGCCCCAGGATCAAGCGCCTGCGCCCCAATAATCAAGGTTTCATATCAAGCGCCACCCAAACAAAAAAGCCGTCCACTTGGGGCGGCTTTTTTATGCGTAGATTGCCTCGGGGACGGAATGCTTAGTCGTCGCCGTAGCTAAGTTCCATGCCTTCGCGGGCTACAAATGCGGCGTCCCATTCAGCCTTGGCTTTTTCACCCAATTTGGTCATGAAATCATCATCATGTTCCGGATCATGGTGGAAGATCGCCAGGGATTTTGCACCGGCTTCGCGGCACAGTTTGACGCCTTCGTTCCAGGTCGAATGTCCCCAACCAATTTTAGAGGGGAATTCTTCTTCGGTGTAGGTGCTGTCATAAATGACCAAATCCGCGCCTTCGATAAGGCCTAAGATATTTTGATCCATCTTGCCCGGCACATGTTCGGTGTCCGTCACATAGCAGATGGAATGACCGGCGTGCTCAATGCGGTATCCGGTCGAGCCGTTGGGATGGTTCAAGGGCGCGGTGCGCACATGGACATCGTGATAGATATCAAAGCCCATGCCGGCCTCAAAGTCTTCAAACCGCATCTTCGCTTGCATGGCCGACAGCGGCACGGGGAACATGGGGTTATCCATTTGTGCCGCGAGAACATTTTGAATGCCCTCACCGCCGCGCAGGTGCCCCGCCATGATGTGCACCGAACGGCGCGGATCATAGGCTGGCACAAAAAAAGGAAAGCCGTTGATGTGATCCCAATGGGTGTGGGTCAACAAAATATGAATTTGGCTGATATCGTCTTTCAAGAACGTCTGACCAAGGCCGCGAATGCCCGTTCCGGCATCCAAAACCAATCGGCGATCACCGACTTTGATTTCGAGGCAGCTGGTATTGCCGCCATATCCGATATGCTTGGCGGACGGGCAAGCTATGCTGCCTCTCACGCCCCAGAATTTGACTTTCAAAGCCATTTGTTTCCCCGTAGCACCAACTTGTTTGTGTCGCCCACTTGCTTCCGATAGGTCTTCACCCGTTAGGCCAGCCAAATGGATAGTAACGCAGTTTCATCGTGAAATGAAAGTGATCGCCGTCACACTTTAATGATTTTTACGTGTGTTCCGACACTTATGCCTAAACTTTTTTGCGCATTTCCCAAATTGGCGGAGATTTCCGCCAATCCGACCGCATTTTCATAAACAAACAGCGCCCCCGATTCAACGTCGGAGAACGTCCGCGCACGCGGTAAAATGCGGCCTTCAACTTCAATCATATCACCGTCTTGCAGCGACTCCCAGCGGATCCCGGTCATCAGGTTGCCAAAGCCGTCTGCGTAAATCACTTGGCTTAAGTCATCAGTATAATCCGGACGGCGGATCTCTTCAGCCTTGAGCGGAACCAAGCCTTCGATCCCTTGATTGCCCGCCAGCGCCAGGCCCGCTGCCACCGGGGCGAACAAGTCTCGTCCATGAAAGGTCGCAGACAACCGGGTGGGCCGCCACACGATTTCATAAGCTTGAGCCTCACCGTCTTGGTCCCAGCGGCGCAGAACGTGTTCAAACAGCCCGTTCAAGGGACCGACGAACCATCTTCCACCCGCATACACCACGCCGGGCTTGCGAGCTTTTGACCCCACACCGGGATCGACAACACAGATAAAGACGCTGCCCAGCGGAAAGTCGTCGGCATGAGCCGCCAGCAGCACCGATCCGGCACGAATGTCGAAAGAAGGTGCGTCGTGGCACAAATCGATGATCAGATGCTCAGCCGCATGAGAGCCCAGTTCTTCAACCAGACGCCCCTTCATTTGCCCCGTATAGGGCAAGCCGAAATCGCAAAACAGTACAATGGGTGCAGCGGGTGTCGTCATGGCGGAATTATCATGGCTTAACCGCGATAATCCAATAAGCAAATTCGCCTACAGAACGAAAACCTTAGCTCAAAAACGGAGCATCCGCGGCGACGGCCTCTTCAGCCGCCTGTTCCCGGTCCGCCATTTCGCCAGTCATGGCCTTTTGCACCTTATCAAAGGCGCGAGCCTCCAACTGGCGCACCCGTTCACGGGAAATGCCGTAGTGCTGGCCCAATTCTTCCAACGTCACGGGATCGTCTTTCAAGCGCCGCTCCATAAAAATGTGGCGTTCGCGAACATCCAGCATATCCAAGACGGAGCGCAACATGTCGTGACGCAAGCCCCGTTCTTCACCATCGGCAAGCGACTCTTCTGGCGATGCGCCTTCGTATTGCAGCTGATCTTGAAACTCGACCGTGCTGCCTTCGTCTTGTCCAACCGGTGCATTGAGACTCAAATCCTTGGTCGCCAAACGCCTGTTCATGGAGATGATTTCATCTGCCTTCACATCCAGTTGTTCGGACAAAAGATTGGCTTGATCGGGGTTCAATTCACCCGAATCTTGAATGCCTAGGCGCTGCTTGTGACGGCGCAGGCTGAAAAACAGTTTTTTCTGCGCCGCAACGGTGCCCATTTTCACCATCGACCAAGTGCGCAAAACGTATTCCGTGATCGCCGCCTTGATCCACCACATGGCGTACGTGGACAAGCGAAAGCCGCGTTCGGGCTCAAATTTCTTAACCGCCTTCATCAGGCCGATGTTGCCTTCCGACACCAAATCCGCCACCGGCAGGCCGTAGCCGCGATACCCCATGGCGATCTTCACCACCAAGCGCAAATGAGACGTCACCAGCGTGTGGGCCGCGTCGACATCACCTTCATCACGCCATTTTTCGGCGAGGAGGCGCTCTTCTTTGGCACCCAAAACAGGATACTTCCACGCTTCTTTGAAATAGCGCGCGAGTCCGCTTTCGGTAACGGCAGTGGGTAAGTTCAATGCGGTCATGGCGAGAAATACTCCCAAATCATCATCAATACATTATGACAAGACGTCTGAAATCAACGGCGGTGATCAAAATGTGCAGTGCGCGGCACACGAACCCCGGTTACACGAACGGGAACGTGAACCCGTTTCCGCTTCATTTCAGTCTGCAATGACAGGAGATACGCCAACAAAAGGGGCGTGGCCGCTAAAGCGACAAGTGCAAAAAGCACGGTAGACGTCAACATAGCTATCCTCCTATCGAAGCAATAGTCTTTAAAAACTCATCCAATCTAGCCCCCATAACATGGCGACAAAGTGGCAATTGGATGGCAATGCGTTCACAGGCAACCAACTTAAACAAGCCCGATGGCTCTTCGTTCAGTCGGCCCCTCCGATTGCCACAAAAGCCCGGATAAGCCCGATCCACTTTGGCCGCTTTGACGAGCCCAGTTAGACAGGGTGTCATTTTGGCCGGATCGACGTCAAGGGCAACCCCATGCCACCCATAACGCAATCAACCCCATACGGGCGTTAATCCCCTAGAATATCCCATAATGGCACACCAGAGTCAATGGTTTTCACCAATGCACAGCCCTATAAAATAAATAAAATCTATATATTACATTGCATTGTGACGTATATTGATATCAATGTAAATTATCGAAAGAACCCTGCTTCCTCTTTCAACTTGTTTCAAAGGGGGCTATGGTCGCCATAACGCCTGTCCCTTCCCCCACTTGGAGACGTCCTTTGAGCGCCGCCCCCGCCCCCCATTCCCCGACACTCCCTCCCTTGCGGGTCATTTTGGCTCAACCGCGTGGATTTTGTGCCGGGGTGGATCGCGCCATCGCCATCGTAAAAAGAGCTCTCGAACTGTATGGGGCTCCGGTCTATGTGCGCCACGAAATCGTCCACAACACCTTCGTTGTAAACGAGCTCAAAAACCTGGGGGCCGTGTTCGTTCAAGAATTGGATGAAATTCCCGACGGTGGCCACACCATTTTCAGCGCCCACGGCGTATCCGACGCGGTCGAGCAAGAGGCCCAACGCCGCGGCCTGCCGTACATCGACGCTGCCTGCCCGCTGGTCACCAAAGTCCACCGCCAGGGCCAAGGCTTTGCCGACAGTGGGGAAGAAGTCATCTTGATTGGTCACCAAGGCCACCCCGAAGTCGAAGGCACCTTGGGCCGTATCCACGGCAAAACCCATCTGGTGGCCACCGTACAAGACGTCGAAAAGCTGGCCATAGCCCCAGGCACACGACTGGCTTACGTGACCCAAACGACACTGAGCGTTGACGACACCCGCGACATCATTGGAGCCCTGACCAAGCGCTTCCCCGACATTGAAGGCCCCAACCTCAAAGACATTTGTTATGCCACACAAAACCGCCAGCAAGCGGTGCGCGAGATGGCTTGCCATCAAACCGACACCGATTTGGTGCTGGTGATCGGCGGCAAAAACAGCTCAAATTCCAATCGCCTGCGCGAGATTGGCGAGGCCTGCGACGTCCCCAGCTATCTGATCAACGATGCCGACGACCTAGACCCCGCGTGGCTTGAGGGGGTCAAAACCATTGGCGTGACGGCGGGCGCATCAGCCCCCGAAGTGCTGGTCCAAGGCGTGCTTGAACGCTTGGCCGAGCTGCGCGACACTCGCGTCGAGCTGCTCACCGGCATCGAAGAAAACATGCATTTTAAGCTGCCTGTTGAACTGCTCGATTAAGCAAGAATGGTCTCTGCGGCCAAGCGCCCGGACTTAACGGCGCTTTCCAGTGTTGCCGGGAGCCCTGTATCCGTCCAATCCCCGGCCAAAACCAAATTGGCGAGTTTGGTGCGTGTGGGCAGACGTTTGAGCTGTGCCTCAGGGCTGGCGCAAAACGTCGCGCGGCGCTCCTTGATGACCCGGTAACGGCTTGGCATCTCGCCCAAATCCAGGGCTTGGGCGACATCGGGCCACAAAGCATGGGCGATGGCATCGGTGTCTTTGTCCATCCATGCCTGGGCGTCACTGACGGTCACGGACACAATGGGACCACGCTGCAAGAGCCACTGCGCCTTGGCCTCCACCAATCCCATCAGGCGCGGCGCGACAATGGCCGCCTCATCCGATGCAACCCGGTAATGCACATTCAAAATCGATTGCGCGCCCATCTCCACGTGGACGTCTTCCAAGACGTCCGCCACCTTATGATGCGGAACGGCCAAAACAACCCCATCATCTTGGCCCAAGACTTCCGCCGCATGGGCAAACTGAATGGCGCTGACACGCCCATCTTGACACTCCAAACCCGAAATTCGACGTCCAAAGTGCACGTCAGCGCCGTGCCTGGCCAACATCGCCAACGCCGGGTCCACCAGCGCCGCCCCCAGTCCTTGTGGGGCAAAAACCGGATTGGCAAAGGCACTGCCCTTCAACACCGTATCGCGCAACACCGCCCACAACAATTGGGCCGAACCGACCTGAGGCTCAACATTGAGCACCGCCAATGTCATGGGCCGCCAAAAGGTGCGGTAAAGCTCCGACGTTGTGTCCAAGCACGCCGCGACCCGACAACCGCGCCCGCGACTCAGCGCCAAAAGATCGCGCCAAAAGCCCCACGGCGTGAACCCCGGAGGTTGGCGACGTTTATCCCACAACCAACTCAGCAACGCCGCGCGCCCATGGCCTTGGCCCAAATCAACACACCAGCTTGTGCGCGTTGAAAGGTCTTGAAACGCAAACTGGGCGCCCGCGCCTCCCTCCAGCGCCGCTTGTCCGCCTATGAGAGCCACATAGTCCAACACGTCGTGATTGCCGCTAAGCACCAGATGCGAGCCGTTGTCGATGATTGCCTCAAGCGCATCATCATAAAAGCTTCGGCACCGTCCACCCGCATGCTTGGCGGTTTCGTGCACGGTGATGGACACCCCTGCCGCACACAAACGTACCGCTGCCGACAACCCGGCCAGCCCCGCGCCAATGATGTGAACACGCCGTGTCATTCAAAAAGCCCATAACGCAAAACCAAGCCGATTTTCTCAAAACGCCCCAACGACACTTTGACATCCGCGCGGGCAAGGCCGCGTCGTTGCAAATGCCGCAACATGCGTTCATAGACGCCCAACATGATCCGGGCCGGGCGTGTTTTCGATCTGTCCAAGTGTAACAGGGCAACGCGGGCTTGGTCGTAGTGGTCTTGTGCTTGGGCGGCCAACGGGTTCAACACGTCTGGCAGCCGTTCATGCGCCAAAACGGCGTCAGGCTGGTCTGGATAAATGCCCTGCGCGCGCAAGACGCTCAGCGGCAGATACAAGCGATTGCGCTCTGCATCCTCATATAAGTCGCGCAGAATGTTGGTGATCTGCAACGCCCGACCCAGGTGATGCGCCAAGCTTTCCGCCGCTGGACCGTTGATGGTAAACACTTTGTTCGACAGCCGCCCAACGGCCGACGCCACCCGGTCCAGATAGACATCGAAGGCCGCCTCATCAGCGATGCGCACGCTGTCATGAGCATCCGATTGCATCCCGTCAATCACGTCCAGAAAATCGGCTTTGTCCAAATGATAGGTCTCGACGACGGCTTTCAGCCCCAAAACGCACTCATCGGGTTCTTGGGCGTTGTAAAGACTTTCAACACCACTGCGCCATTGATCCAAGCGCACCCGCTTGATGGCCACGTCAAGCGGGCCGTCGGCAATGTCGTCCACCTCGCGGCAAAAGGCATAGATGCGAAACATAGCCTCGCGACGTTCTGAGGGCATCAGACGCAATGCCCAATAAAAGGAACTGCCCGTGGCCTTATGCGGCGCCCCCGCAAACACCCCTGCAACAGCCCCAAGCACAAAACGCATCGCCATGTGAGGTTTGCTGAGTTGCACCCGCCCAGCCAGAGGATCTTGGCGACGCAAGGCCGACGATAAACTTTGGGCGATGGACAAGATACCCGCCGCTTCCAATGCCAAGGCTCTGGAATGTATGGAATGCACCATCGGCCGCGCTTGGACCAGCAAGGTATCCACGCCGTCGAGCATCCGGTCAATCACCCGGCGCAACGCAGGCGAACACGTTTCCCCGTGCAGATCCTCATCACGGACCCGCTCGGCCAGCAGCCAGTCTTGGGGCAAATAGACCCGCTCCAAATTCAGAAAGTCTTCTTTGATGTCTTGCACGTGATTGAGCACTTGTAACGCGGCGCACAAAGCATCTGAGGGCTGATAATCCTCCCCATCGATACCGCCCATCAAATCAATCAGATAACGCCCCACCGGAGCCGCCGACAACGCGCAGTACGCCATCAGTGCCGTCCACGTAGGGGTGCGAGGATGGTCCACGTCCCAGGCAAAGGCTGCCAGCAAATCCTCGGCATGGCGCGGCGTCACCCGGGTGGCCTCCAGACTTTGCCAAAGCGCAAAAGCTTGAGAGTAAGGATCAGCGGCACCGGTCTTCAGTTGCAGGGCCATGGCGTCAAGCTGGCTGTGTTTAAGGTCCGGCTTACGATGCGGCGCATCCGCAATCTCGTCCGCCGCACGGGCAAAGGCATAAAACGCCATCACATGCGGGCGCACTTTTGCGGGCAAAAGGAGGGACGCGACTGGAAAGTTTTCGCGGTCCGCGCCTTTAAAACGACGTGATGTGCGGTGAGCTTCGATCAGACCCTCAATCGGCACGCCCTCAATGGGAGAGGCTTTCGACTTTCGTGCGCAAAACGTCCAGAAGACCGCCGACCTTGCCGCCTTGCGTGCGAATGACGGAGGTAAACTCTTTGCGCTGCGATTGGCTCATGGAAATGCCTTCCACATAGACGTCGATGATCTTGTAGATATCGGCATCATTGCGGACCCGCCAATCGACGCGGATCGGCTCGCCGCCCGAAGGACGATGAATTTCGGAATAAACCACCGCATCATTCCCCGGTTCGGGAACAGATTTTACAACCTTGATCTGTTCGCCGGAATATTGATCGAAGCGTTCGACATAGGTGATCACCACGTATTCTTCGAACAAACGAAGGTATTCTTCTTTTTCCGCATCCGTGGCCGTGCGCCAGTACCGTCCCAACACCCATTTGCCAATCAGCGGCACATCAAAATTGCGCTGCAACAATTCGCGAAAACGGTTGACGCGGTCGGTGCGTGAGACGCCATCGGCGGTCAGAGCTTGCACAGCTTCCTGGGCCAAGCCTTCAATGAAAACTTGTGCCGTGGCGTCACCGGCTTGTGCTGTGTTTGCAAAAACAGATGTGCCCCAAAATGTGAAAGCAGAAAAGAGTACCAAAGCCAGTGCGGTGCGACGGGTCTTCATGTAATAGCGTCCCTCAAAAAAATTCTTCTCCAACAGACCACGCCCACAAACCTCAAACGAAGGTTTTCCCATTTGGTCTCAGTAGGTGCGGATCATAAGGTTTTAGGACCCGCTTGGCAATTGCGCGCACAGACGACACCCGTAAAAAAAAGCCCCCTCTAATTGGACTATATTTTGCCGTGCTTTGCCGCGATGGATTGACGCACTTCATCCGTAAAGCCTTGTAAAAACAAGTCTTCCCCTTCAAACACGGGGCGTTTGATCAGTGTGGGATTGGCCACCATCAGTTTCTTGGCGCGCGCACCATCAAGGCCCCGCTTGTCCGCATCGCTCAATTGCCCCCACGTTGCAGAGCGTTTATTGAGTACCGATTCCCATCCCTTGGCGTCAATCCAACGTTGCACCGTGGTAGCCTCAAGGCCATCTGCCCGAAAATCGTGAAAGGTGTGTGCGATGCCCTTATCCGTCAACCATTTCAGGGCTTTGCGAACGGTGTCGCAGGTTTTGATGCCGTACACGGTGATCATCTGAGCGGTTTCCTTACATCTCATTTTGACGGGGACATCCTTCTGGCCTACCGTGCATTTATCTTTGGAACAAGTCTAAATGAGAAATTCATCATGCTTTGTATCATCTCCCCCGCCAAGCGTCTGAACCTCAAAGAATGGGACAGAAACACGCAGGGCTTGAGCACGCCGGATTATCCCGACGACGCCACGAAGCTGGCCAAACTCGCCGGCAAGCTGGCGACGGCTGAGATGGAAAAGCTGATGCACATCAGTGAAAACCAAGCGGCGTTGGTGAAAGACTATTACAAAGTTTTTTCCTTTCCCCACACGCCCGACAACGCCAAGCCGGCGTGCTGGATGTTTGCCGGTGACACCTATGTTGGCCTGGATGCGGAAACGTTAAGCGCGGATGATCTTGAATACGCCCAAGACCATCTGATCATTCTCAACGGTCTTTACGGCAAACTGAGACCTCTGGACTTGATCCGCCCGCACCGTTTGGACATGGGCACGCGCCTCAAAAACCCGAAAGGCAAAAATCTTTACGACTATTGGGAAAGCCGCTTGTCACAAGCAATTTTGGACCAAGCCAAAGCGTGTAAAACCAAAACCGTCGTGTGTTTGGCCAGCGTTGAATATTTCAAGGCCGCCCGCGGGGACGAACTGAGCGCGGCGGGCCTGCGCGTCATCACGCCGAATTTTAAAGAAATCCGCGACAACGGCGAAATCAAAACCATGAGCCTGTTCGTCAAGCGGGCACGCGGGCGTATGGCGCGCTGGATTGTGCAAAACAAAATCACCGATGCTGAGCAGATAAAAACGTTCAACCTGGACGGCTACACGTTCCAGCCGGGAGCGTCGGACGAACACGAATGGGTGTTCGCCCGCCCGCAACCCAACAAAAAGACGCATCCCAAAGCACCGCCAGCCGAAACTCCGTCAGCAAAGCTGCGCAGACATCGCGTTGACGCCTTATAAAGTTATTTGCCCCTATTGATAGCCCGTTCCGGTGATGTATTCACGCAGCTGCCCGGTGTCGATCTGACATTCCGCCAAGCTGTGCTTGATCACATCGCCGATGCTCACGACCCCGACCACAAGTCCCTCGTCTTTGACCAAAACATGGCGGGTGCGTCGTGCCGTCATGATATCGCGCACCGTTTCTATGGTCTCTTCGGGGCCAACGCTGACAACGTTTTGCGTCATCACGTCTTTGGCGATCATGCCTTCAATGTTTCCACCATCGGCAATGGCTTGCACAATATCGCGCTCTGAAATCGTCCCGACGTGGTTATTTGCACTGTCATCAACAAGGGCGAAGCCAATGCGTTCCGCCTTAAACACTTGGGCGACCATACGCACGCTATCGGTTTGTTTTACCTTGATAAGCTCAGGACCTTTTTCATCCAAGATGGTCTTAACAATCATTTGTCGTCCCTCCGTTTTAATCTCCAAAAGGAAACTTCCCAAACATCGTAATTTTATATTTGGTGCCGAACGGTCCTATTCCAAGAATATTTTGGGACCACAGCTCTCCGGAAATAGAAAGACTTCATGAGAATTCTTGCTAATATGGTGATCTAAACGGGTTTATTTTAAACAACCGAAGTCAAAATAAATGCACAACACCGACCCCCAATCCATACGCAAACGCCTGGAAGCAGAACGCCAAGAGCTTTTGCACGACGCCAAAACCACCGCCGAAGAACGTGGCGTGGTGGTCTTGGACCAGACCGCTGTCGGCCGTCTCTCGCGCATGGATGCCCTGCAAAACCAAGCCATGCAGGTGGAAACAGAACGCCGTCGGGAGATTGAGCTGAAACGCATAGAAGCGGCATTGAAACGCCTGGATTCAAATGACTACGGCTTTTGCGTCTCGTGTGGCGAAGCCATTCAGGCGAAGCGCTTAGACATGGACCCCGCCACCCCAGTGTGCATCGACTGCGCCCACAAAGCCGAATAACCCCTATGAACGCCTTCGCATTTTTGGTGCAAAATCTGCGTTTTTTAGGCTTCGGGTTGGCCTGCACATTGGCCAGCAATTTTGGCCAAACCTTTTTCATTTCGTTGTTCGGCGCCTACATTCGCGACGACTTCGGGCTCAGTCACGGTGAATTTGGCAGCCTCTATGGTGGGGCCACCTTCATCAGCGCGGGGATTATCTTATGGGCCGGGCGCCAAATCGACCGGGTAGATTTGCGCGCCTTCGCTGCTGTTGTGCTGGTCGGCCTGGCCCTGTCTTGCGCTTTGATGGCGGTGGCCTACAGCCCCTGGATTGTCGCAATTTCTTTTGTCGGTCTGCGGCTGTTTGGGCAAGGGCTGTTGCGCCACACCGCCGTCATCAGCATGGCGCGGTACTTCGACACCGCCCGCGGACGCGCCATGAGCGTCGTGGGTTTGGGCTTTCCCTTTGCCGAGGCGACGTTTCCTTGGCTTTTGGTGTTAATCCTCTCACCCCTCACGTGGCGCGAAGCGTGGGGCGGGTTTGCGCTTTATATCATCGCTTTACATCTGCCGTTGGCACTGTGGCTGCTCAAAGGCCACGGTGTGCGTCACGCCAAGCTGGAAGAACGCCTCAAGGCCGAAGACCAAGCGGACACGTCCTTGAGCCAGCGCCAATTGGTCGGCGATTGGCGCTTTCAAATGATCGTGCCCGCCGCCTTGATGGGACCGTTCATCATGACCGGATTGTTTTTTCACCAAGTCGCCATCGCCACCTCTAAAGGCTGGGACCTGAGCTTGCTGGCAGCCAGCTTCCCGGCCTTTGCCGGGGCGTCGGTGCTGTCCAGCCTGTTGACCGGGTCGCTGGTGGACAAACACGGGCCTGGCCAGGTGTTGCCGCTGTTTGTGTTGCCGCTCACGTTATCGCTCTTGGTCGTGGCACTGCTGGACCAGCCGTGGTCGGCCCCGTTGTATCTTGGCCTGGGCGGTTTGACCGTTGGGGCCAGTTCGATGTTAATCAGCGCCGCATGGGCAGAAACCTATGGCGTGCGCCATCTGGGAGCCATTCGATCGCTCACCTCATCGCTGGCGGTGATTTCCACCGCCTTAGCCCCCATGCTGGTGGGATGGCTTTTGGATGCGGGTTTGCAAATCTCGTCCATTGCCTTAGGGGCGGCGTGTTTAACGTTCACAACGGGGCTTCTGGCGATGGCACCAGCTCGGGCCTTGCGAGAAAAAAAACAAAACCCTGCGCATAAACAAAATCTTTAACACATCATTTGGTAAAATGATTGCATCGGTCGATTCGCGAGGAGAGACAACCACGATGCTAAACACAAACGAATTTGGATTAGGGTTAGGGTTTCGCCACGAAACCAGTCCCCCTCCACTTGCAGCCTCTGCATTTGGGTCTCCGGGTTCCGGCGCGTTGGCATCACTCGCGGATCACATTATTTCCCGAGCCTTCCTTGTTTCACGAACCATCCACTTCCTCCTTTGCACAAATTTCCAACGCCTCCGTTTCGGGGGCGTTTGTTGTTTGGGCTCAACACCAACTTTTGGAGTGCATCATGGGTAAAAGATATCGCCGTCAATCTTCCGCCGAAACAGCCGACGTTCACGCCTTGTATCCAGACGAGCGCAGTAGCAACGGACACTGGCATCCCTTGAAAGATGGCCCAGACGCCCTGGATGCGCAACGCGAACAGCGCTACGTCAAAAACGTCAGCCCCCGCAGCGAGGGGCAAAAAACCTTGATGCAAGCCATCGACACTCACAATCTGGTCATGGCGCTTGGACCGGCAGGCACGGGCAAAACATATTTGGCCATTGCAAAAGCAGTTGAGGCTTTTGAAAAAGGCCAAGTCGGACGCATCGTATTGACCCGCCCGGCCGTCGAAGCGGGCGAAAGCCTTGGTTACCTGCCCGGCGACATGGAAGAAAAAATCGCCCCCTATCTGCGCCCCTTGTTTGACAGCCTGGGCGACCGTATGGGTGGCAAGAACATCAAAACCATGATGAAAAACGGCGAAATTGAAATTGCCCCGGTGGGGTTCATGCGCGGACGCACCCTAAACAACGCCTTTGTGGTCATTGATGAAGCGCAAAACTGCACCTACACGCAAATCAAGATGTTGCTGACGCGCATGGGCTGGCATTCGACCATGGTGGTGACGGGCGATCCTGACCAATCGGATTTGTTGCCCGGCATCTCGGGCCTCGCCGACATTTCAAAGCGCCTTGAGGCGTTGGACACCGTCGGCGTGGTGCGCCTGAAAGACGAAGACGTGGTGCGTCACCCGCTGGTGGCGGAAATGCTGGGGGTTATTTAACCTCATTCCCACGCGAGCATTGACACGTA
Organism: Magnetovibrio blakemorei; assembly: GCF_001746755.1. Taxonomy (GTDB): domain Bacteria; phylum Pseudomonadota; class Alphaproteobacteria; order Rhodospirillales; family Magnetovibrionaceae; genus Magnetovibrio; species Magnetovibrio blakemorei. The sequence goes on from NZ_MCGG01000042.1 coordinate 64,580, forward strand.
GACATTGACACGGGGGCAGCGAAAGGCCCTATAATCAAAGACCTTTTTTGGGGCGCAATCCATGTGGTTGCGCCCCAATTGGGTATACACCGCACAACCCCGTCCTGATGAAATGAGCCCGCATCATGCCAACGTGGCATCTGTTTATTCCTAAGCTTTTCACCGTATTACGGGAAGGCTATGGAGCTTCCGATTTAAAAAGCGATGCCATCAGCGGCTTGACCGTTGCCATCGTAGCTTTGCCGTTGGCTATGGCCTTGGCGATTGCATCTGGCGTGCCCCCGGAGCGCGGCTTGTACACCGCCATCATCGGCGGTTTTATCATTTCGTTTTTCGGCGGCAGCCGTTTTCAAATTGGCGGACCGACCGGTGCGTTTGTGGTCGTGGTGTTCAATGTGGTTCATGAGTTCGGCTACGAGGGACTGGTGATTGCCTCATTGATGGCCGGGGTGTTTTTGCTGATTGCGGGCTTCGCCCAGTTGGGCACCTACATCAAATACATCCCTTACCCCGTCGTGACGGGATTTACGGCGGGCATTGCGGTGATCATTTTTTCCAGCCAGGTCAAAGACTTGTTGGGTTTGCAAATCGCGTCTCCCCCACCTGATTTTGTCGATAAGTGGGTGGGTTACGGCGAGCACCTGTCCAGCTTTTCCGCCGTCACGGTGCTGATCTCTGCTGCGGCGTTGGCGACGATTGTGATTTTGCGCAAGACCGCCCCCCAGGCCCCCGGCTTTTTGATCGCCATCGTCGGCGCTTCCATCGCCGTTTGGGGGTTCGGTCTGGACTCAGACACCATCGGCCAGCGTTTTGGGGAAATTCCCCACATGCTGCCCGCGCCGCAATTGCCGGACTTCAGCGCCTTCACCTTTGATCGCTTGGTCATGTTGCTGCCCAGCGCCTTCACCATTGCGTTCTTGGCGGGTGTTGAATCCCTGTTATCGGCCGTGGTGGCGGACGGTATGACCGGACGCCGACACCGGTCCAACTGCGAATTGGTGGCCCAGGGACTGGCCAATATCGGCTCTGTCATTTTAGGCGGCATCCCGGCAACAGGTGCCATCGCGCGCACCGCAACCAACATCCGTGCCGGTGCACGCTCGCCTCTTTCGGGGATTTTTCATGCGGCCTTTTTGTTGTTGTTCATGATGATTTTGGCCCCCTTGATGCCCTTCGTGCCGCTGGCGGCACTGGCTGCGGTGTTGACGATCGTGGCCTGGAACATGAGCGAATTTCAGCACTTTCGCCACCTCATGCGCGCCCCCGCCGGAGACCGCTTGGTGCTGTTGACGACGTTTTTGCTCACCGTTTTGGTGGATTTGACGGCGGCGATTGAGGCCGGGGTCGTGCTTGCGGCCATCTTGTTCATGCACAGGATGGCCCAAGCGGTGGAAATTGAAACTCACCACAAACTGATCGACGAAGACGTGGACGACCTGACCGATCCCATCTCCGCCCCCTACAGCGTTGACGCCGCCCTGCCTGAGGACGTCACCGTGTTCACCATCAACGGCCCGTTTTTCTTTGGTGCCGCCGCCCGGTTAAGCGAAGTCCTTGAACACATCGGCCAAGCGCCCAAGGTCTTTATCTTGCGCATGCGCTATGTGCCTTTCATGGACGCCACCGGCGTCACCGCGCTGCTCAAGGTCTTTGAGCAGTCCCACAGCCAAGGCACGCAGATCATACTGTGCCGGGTACAGCCGCAACCGCGCAAGATTCTCAATGACATGTGTGCCCAAAAGTCCTGCCCGCCCATTGAGTTCGCCGTCAACTTTGAAGACGCCCAGCAACGCGCCATTACCCTTATGGCTGAATAAAGATATGTATTTTTGTGGACTTTCACCGCAGCACGCCCAAGATACGTAGATGAGAACAATATTTTTTAATTAGGATCGAAACCATGCGTTTTACAGCCGGAACACTTCCTTTTTCTGCCGCTTTGATAAGCCTATTTGTTGCTGTACACCCAGCTCAAGCCATTGATTTCAATCCCTTGTCTTACGTCAAAGGTGCGGTCGAAGCCGTGGTTGAGGACCGTAGTGCGGGCGACATTGCCAAAGATGCGGAAATCAAAGCCAAAATCTATGCCACCATCACCGACGGCCTGGGCACCGACATGATTGCGTTTAACGCCGACGTCTACGAACAAGACGTCATGATCACCGGCATCGTCGAAGACGACAAATTGCGTGCTGAGGCCGGACGCCTCGTGGGTGGTGTTGCAGACGTCAAAACCCTTTACAATGACGTTTTGATCATCCCCAAGGCCGAACAAAAAGGCCTGGTTGAAGGCTTCGTTGACGACACCGTTATCGAAACCAAAATCAACGCGCAACTGCTGGATGCCAAAGTCGTCAACGTCACCAATTTCCGTTGGCGGTCCATTGGCGGTCACGTGTTTTTGTTTGGCCGCGCCTTCACCAAAGACGAACTGAACAAAGCCATATCGGTGGTCAAAGGCATTGAAAAGGTTACCCAAGTCACAAGCCGCGTCAAAATCAAAGCCAAGGCCAAGTAGTGTATCGTTAGCCACCTCAGGAGATCGCGTTCGTCATGAAGGTCATCACCACAAGTGTCAAAATTTTTGGCTGTTTTGCGCTGATGAGCGTCACAGCCTGTGGCGATTCAAGCAATGTAAACGATGCGATCTCGGCGCTGTCTGTGCATTATGCCATCACGCCCCCCAACAAAAAATGGGAACTGGCGTCCATTAAGCCCGCTTCCGATGCCAAAATGGTTGATGTTGTTGTTAATGTAACATCCGATTCAGACGTCTCCTACCTCAAAACCCTGAGCCGGATGGAACAACTTTCCGTGGCCAAGCTGGCTTGCCCGACGGCAACCCCAGAACTTAAGGCCGCCCTCGGCCAAAATCTGCGCGTTTGGGTCCACCTCTATGCCCAAAACAAAGAGATCACGTCCTCAATTTGCCCCGTGTTTTAAGGGGCGTCGCAGGAACGGCTGAGGGGGAGATCAGCTTTCAAAGCCCGGCCGAAACCCAACCCTACCCGTCCCCGAAAACAGGTCTAAACCAGAGATTGCTCTTTGGTTTTCTGCAATTTGATGGCCGGGAAGTCTTCAGTGGCTTTGTTGAGATGCCAAGCGTTGCGGGCCATGTAAACGGGGGCGCCGTCATGGTCCACGCCGGTGGCGCCGCGGTTTGAATCAACAAAGTCTTTGAGCTGCTTGTCATCGGGCGCTTCGATCCACCGCGCGGTGTAAAGCTCGGTTTGTTCAAAATGCACGGGGATTTCGTATTCCGTGCGAATGCGGTCCGCCAGCACTTCAAATTGCAACGGTCCCACCACACCGACGATCCAATCGGCGCCCAGGTTGGGCTTAAACACACACGCCCCACCCTCTTCCGCGATTTGCTGCAAAGCTTTGCCCAGGTGCTTGGCTTTCAAAGGGTCGGCCGGACGGGCTTTTTGCAGATATTCCGGGGCAAACGTCGGCACCCCGATAAAGCGCAGATCTTCGGTTTCCGACAGCGTGTCGCCAATGCGCAAGTTGCCGTGGTTGGGAATGCCGATGATGTCGCCAGCGACGGCTTCTTCGGCAACTTCTCTGTCTTGGGCCATAAACAGCACCGGATTGTGCAGGTTGATCATCTTGCCCGAACGCAAGTGCTTGAGCTTCATGCCGCGTTTAAAGTGGCCCGAATTGATGCGCATAAAGGCGATGCGGTCGCGGTGTTTGGGGTCCATGTTGGCTTGAATTTTAAACACGATGCCCGTGACTTTGGGTTCTGATGGCTGCACCATGCGAGTCGACGCTTGTTGGGGTCGCGGTGACGGCGCGTATTTAGCCAATCCGTCCAGCAATTCGCGTACGCCAAAATTGTTCACCGCCGAACCGAAAAACACCGGTGTCATGGTGCCTTCCAGATAGGCCTGATGGTCAAACTCCGGACACAGACCACGCGCCATATCAACATCTTCACGCAGTTTTTTCACCGCATGGGCGGGCAGCAGTTCATCGAGCTTGGGATCGTCCAAGCCTGCAACCTTTATCCCTGCGCCGATTTTACTGCCCTTGGTGCGCTCCATTAAAATCAGTTGATCGTTGATCAGATCGTAACAGCCCAAAAAGTCCCGGCCCATGCCGATGGGCAAGGTCGCAGGGGTGACGTCGAGCGCAAGGCTCTGCTCAATTTCGTCCAAAATCTCAAACGTATCGCGACTTTCGCGGTCCATTTTGTTGACGAAGGTGACAATCGGCACGTCGCGCAGGCGACACACTTCAAACAGCTTTTTGGTCTGGCTTTCCACACCCTTTGCACCATCTAACACCATTACAGCGCTGTCTACAGCGGTTAAGGTGCGATACGTGTCTTCGGAAAAGTCTTCGTGACCGGGGGTATCAAGCAGATTGAAGGTCTGCTCCCCATAATCGAAGGTCATCACCGAACTGGCGACGGAAATGCCGCGCTCTTGTTCAACCTTCATCCAATCCGATCGTGCCCGCCGGGCATCGCCGCGTGCTTTCACCGCACCCGCCAACTGAATGGCGCCACCGAACAGCAACAGCTTTTCGGTCAAGGTCGTTTTACCCGCATCCGGGTGCGCGATGATGGCGAAGGTGCGCCGGTTTTCAATGTAATTGACGAGATGCGACATGAGTTCACAGGGCCAAGAATTAAACAAAAGCGATTGACCCTAGTTTGTGCGGGGGTACAATCCAAAATGAAGCTGCGCGAACATAGGCAATTCGGTGAAAAACGCCAATGAAAAAGGTATCGTTTGCGTTGTCTGCCCCCATCGCCAACAGAACCCACTCTTGCAATGTGTTGGTTTCGGTTGTATGAGAAAAAAAATACAATAATTACACTCTTGAGGACGTACAATGGATAAGCTCAACCTGCCCCATTCTCGTAAAGACCGAACGGCCCCCCGCCGTACAGAATCGGACCGCCGCATAACGACCGAACAACGAGACATGATTGGTGATCGCCGCCAAGACTATTTTCGCGTCGAGATCGAACGCCGGGCCAATGACGAGCGCCGCGCAACAGCGGACCGCCGCGAACTAGATCGTCGTTCAGGGCGCGACCCACGCGGTGCGCAAGCCTAAGCCGGGATGGTAAAGGGCTTACATAAGTCCTTTACCCCTTGGGCAGATGCTTCCACCACGCTTTTTGATTGATGGAAAAGACGGGCTGGTAGTGCTTGATTTTGCTGGCTGGGACCACTTGCTTGATCTGATTGTCCAAAACATAGGGTTTGTCTTTGTAATAGACCACTAAGATCGCATGTCCAATTTTAAGATTGAGGTCTTTCACCGCCACGACCCGCAAATCGTCTTCGTTATAACCCAACAACAACAAAGACATAAATTTAGCAATGGCGTAATCCTCGCAATCGCCGAATTTTGACATAAACTCGCCAGGCGTAGCCCAAAAATCCTTTTGCCCCCAATTGACCGGATCGGTGATATAGGGCGCACGGTTCATGTAATCGTTGATTTCCCGAATTTGGCTGACAATATCTTTGTCCTTAATCCCGTCCAAAAACTTGATCCATTTGTCAAAATTGCACTTATCTAATTTTCTTTTCGCCGCATTCTCCCTTTTTTGAAGCGGCGGTTTCTTTGGAATAGCGCTCAATGGCCTCATTCCATTTGGTAAACGCACTCATATTTGTGGATTTTTGCTCTAAGGTGTCAAATATGCTCGGCGTGCTTGCAGCCTGGACACGCGGGGCCAACACGCCCACGCACAACACAACACCCACACAAAGCACGAACCTCCGCAAGGCGCGCGGACGCTTTGTCACATACCCGTGGGCTGGCTCATGACACGACATGGTGGGTTTTCCTATAAGCTCAAAGGCCTTCTGAGATAGTATATATGAAGCCAGCAAAAAGGCGCAAAGGCAATTCCCCTTTGCCAGGGTGGCTGAATATCGGTAGAGTCCCGGAATCGTTGAAGTTTAGCATGATTCCTCAAGGGGAGAGCCAGGTGACAGACGACGCGCCACAAACAAAGTCAGATTCCACCGCCGACAGCACCAAAAAAGAGGCCGTCGCACAACTGGAAGACGCCAAGCGTCCTGTCAATAAATTCGTTTTTATTGGGGTGTTTTTGATGCTTGCCGCGGTTGGCGGTTCCATCTTTGGGGCCTTCAAATTTGTTGAAGACGAACGCGCCCGGTCGCTTCAAGAATGGCAAATTCGCCTCGGCATCGTGGCCGATTCGCGTTCCTCCGCCATTGATGAATGGCTCGATGGCAATTTGAAAGCCATGCGTGAACTGGCGGAAAACGCCTCTCTCCAGCTTTACATGAGCGAAATCGCCAATGCCAAAGCGCCTAAGGCTCCTGGTGCTCCGGAAGATCCGTTTGCAACGTCCGAGTCCGATGGCGCTGCCGAAACCACCTATTTGCGCAACATCTTGACCGCAACGGCTGAGCGCACCGGCTTTAAACCACCCGTTGAAGCCGCAGAAGTATCCGCCAACATCGAACGCGCCGGCATTGCCGGGCTTGGTCTTGTCGACGCCGAAGGCCTGCCCGTTGCCTCTTCACCCAGCATGCCGCCCATGATCGGCGCCTTAAGAGACGCCGCCATGGAGGCCTTAAAGGGCAAGCCCACGGTCATTGATATCTATGTTGGCCCCTCTAACCTGCCCACCATCGGCTTCGCCCTGCCCGTCTATGGCATTCAAGACGACGGCCGCGGGGCCAAGGCGCTCGGTGTCGTAATTGGCGTTAAGGTGGTTGATGAAAGCCTTTACGCCAAACTGGTGCAACCTGGTCAGACCACCGAAACCGGGGAAACATATTTGGTGCGCAAACAGGGCATTACGGCGGAATACCTCTCGGCGCTGAAAGACGGTACTTTGCCGCTCAAGCGGGCCTTGGCGATGGACACACCGGATTTGGCCGCAGCCTTCGCCCTCACGTCACCCGGCGGGTTCGGTCTCAAACGCGACTATCTGGGGGAAGAGGTTCTGATGATCTCCCGCCCCATTTCCGGCGCACCCTGGGTGTTGATCCGCAAAATCAATCGTGCCGAAGCCCTGGCGGAAACAGAAACCCGCCTGACCACGCTGTTGACCGTGTTCATTTTGATCATTGTCGGCGTCACCGTTGCGGTCTTTGCGGTGTGGCGTCACGGTTCATCGCTGCGCGCGACCCAAGCGGCACAAAACTTCAAACTGTCGTCCGAGCAGTTTGAAAACCTGTCCAAATTCATGAACCTGATTTCAAACTCTCACCCTGCCGGTATCGTCGCGGTCAATGGCAACACGGTCTATACCTACGCCAACGAACCCGCCGCCAGAGAAGCCGGAATTCCCGTGGGCGACATGCTGGGCAAAACCATGGCCGCGGTCATGGGCCCCGTCAAAGCCAGTGTCTATACCGACATCAACGACAAAATCCTCACCCGGTTTTTAGAGACCGATGACCGGGATGGCTGTCGTGAAATGCACATCAGCACTTTTGGTGACGATGACGACGATGATGCCGATGAACTGAAGGTCATCAAGTCTGATCACATTCCTTTACGTGGTGATCGCAACCATCCGCCCGGTATCTTGATGATCTTGGAAGACATTACGGAGCTCACCCGGGAGCGCCGGCGCAGCGAAAAAATGTTGCGCCAACTGATTGACACACTGGTGAGCGTGGTTGACAGGCGCGATCCCTTCTCGGCCAATCATTCGTCCCATGTGGCCGAAGTCGCCAAAGCCATTGCCGAGGAAATGGGCAAAAACGAAGTGTCATCCAAGACCGTGGACATTGCGGGCAGCCTGATGAACCTGGGCAAAATCTTCATTCCACCGGAGCTTTTGACCAAAACCGGTAATTTGACCCCGCATGAACGTCAGACCTTGACGACCAGCTACTTGGTCAGTGTCGACTTGTTGAAGGACGTAACCTTCGAAGGCCCTGTGGTCAACACCATCCGCGATTTGGGCGAAACCTGGGACGGTAACGGGCCGTTGGGCAAAAAGGGCGAAGACATCCTTGAAACCGCACGCATCTTGTCCGTCGCCAACGCCTTCGTCGGTATGGTCAGTGCCCGCGCCTATCGCGATGCCATGTCGTTTGAAAAGGTCTCTGACATCTTGCTGTCCGACACCGGAAGCAAGTTCGACAGAAAGCCCGTGTCGGCGTTGATTAACTTCTTGGAAAATCGTGATGGTAAGGCCAAATGGGCACACTACCGTGAGCGTCCGGAAACTTCGCTTGAGGATGAGTAAGAGAGCTTTCCAGGGGCCAGCCCCTATTCATCTGCAAATGCTAAGGCAATGCCCTCAGGTTTGCGAGATTCCTTCAACAACAAATCCATCACTTGCCGGGTAGCGAGTCTCGATCTTCGCCAAGGCGCTGTCTTCGTTTTCAGCTTTGATCTCGATGTAATGACTATCCCCCCAGTCATCGGACAGCTGTCTGTGGTGATCGCCTTCTTTAAGGCATTTGCGCACATCCTCGTTGTACATAATCACTTCAAACGTTGGCATAACAATCTCCTTAAGGGGGGGGAGGTACTGGAACACGAAAATGGATGTTCGCCTATGACGAACATCACACCCCATGCGCCCCCTTCAAATTCACATATGTAACAAAGGCAAATGCGGCAACCGTAACGGTCGCCGCATTGCATGTTTGAGTGTGGTGACTCAAATCAATTATCGAAGTCGGGACCAACGCCGTCGGCACCGGTGTCCGTCGAAGAGTAACCGTCCGATGTGTCGTTATCGGCAGGATCGTAGCCTTCTTGTTCGACCTTGGCACCCATCGGGGACAAGCCGCCATAATTGTCGGCCGTGTCACCATCGGTGAGCGAGCTGATGTCGTATTGCTCCCCACCAAAGGTCAAGGTGTCGCTGTCATCGAACATTGCGGCCAAGGGATCCAGAGCGTCGGCAGTAGTGTCGCCAACGATATCCGACCCGCCCACATCTTCGGGCAAGACCACTTCGATGGTTGACGTGCTGGTGGCCGTGTCGCCGTTGGCTTCAGTGGAGGTCACCGAAACGTTGAGCGAGAAGTCGTCACCGACAGATTGGTCAACCTGCAAGGTCAGGCCATTCAAGTCGTTCTGACCGAATGTCCAGCTGCCGTCTCCGTTATCGGTACCCGCGCTGAAGGCTGAGCCATCGGGAACGCCGGAGATCGTCACGTCGGAAAGCGTTTCTGAACCATCCGTATCCGTCAGGCCCGTTTCGATGGTGATGTCATAGGTCAACAACATACCGTCTTCCGGGTTGGTCGCCGACATGTCATCCACACCGTATTGGCCATCCATAAACTGGAAGGTCTCGATGTTTTCGACCAAGCTCACACCGTCGGCACCGCCATCCAAATGTTCGACGACATACTGGCCATCATCCATTTCGGTGAACAGGTAATCTGCACGAACGCCGGTGAACACCATAACGTCATTGCCAGAGCCACCATCGACTTTATTGTAGCCGCCGCCAGCAAAGATCACGTCGTTGCCGTCGCCACCACTGATAACGTCGTTACCGGAACCGCCGATGATGAAGTCATCGCCAGAACCGCCCGACAGCACATTGTTGCCGGAACCACCGAAGAGGATGTCGTTGCCGTCATCACCTTCAAGGTTGTCGGCACCAGCGCCACCGAACAGCAGGTCGTTGCCAGAGCCGCCTTCGATTTCATCCGCACCACCTTTACCAGCAAGCACGTCACTACCGCTTCCGCCATCGACATCGTTATCTTTGTAGTTGCCGACCCATTCATCATCATATTTCGAAAGGTAGTCCTCTTTCTCATCTGAACCGGCATCCGCACCCGCACCTGCACCGAAGTTGATGTTGTCATAATCAAGATCAGTGGTGGCCGCAACGCCTTCGGTAACTTCTGCTTCTCCGATCGCTGTGGTCAGCGTTGGGGCCTCAGCCGCAAGGTCCGACACAAGGACGGAAACGGATTGGCTCACCGACGCGGTGTCGCCGTTGGGTTCCGTCGCTGTCGCTGTGACATTCAGGTCAAAGTCGGCGCTCACCGTGCTCGGCACGGTGACCGTCAGATCGCCCAGCTGTGCCGGGGTCAGCGTCCAGGTGCCGTCACCGTTGTCGGTACCGGCAGACAGGGTTGCCCCTGCCGGAACACCGCCAACCACCAGTGACAAGGTTTCAGAACCATCGGTATCGAACAAATTGGAACTGATCGTCAGCGGGAATTCTGTCACCGTCTCACCGGGTTCGGTAAGTGTCGTGGTGATGGAATGGATCAGGTAATCATCGCCTGAACCCGGTGCAGAGAACACGATCTGATCGAACGTGCCGCCATCGGTCGCGGTGAAATGAACCGCCGGATCAATCGCATCGGTAATACCGTCAACCGTGCCTTGACCAACAAGGACACCATCACGGTAAATTTCATACTCAGCCGTTTCACTGCTGTGCAGCCAAGCAAACTCGACAGCCACCGAAGACACATCGCCATTAAAGTCGACAATGATTTGCTCGGATACGCCATTGCCAGCATACCCCAGCTCGGCAGCATCGCCAGAACCGACACCATTCGCAACACCAAAGCCGGACGGATTGGCGTTAACGGTCAGCTTATCGGCTGATGGCTCGGACAAGTTTCCATTACCATCAACGCTACGTGCGGAAACCGTAAAGCCGCTATCGGTGTCTTTCATGTTATTGGCATTGATAGAGACATCTACCTCTTCGCCGCCCGAGATGGTCACGCCATTGCCCAAAGACACGTTCAGCGTCGGGGCATCGGCGATCGCCACCACTTCAACACTTGACGTGATGCTCGCCGTGTCGCCAGACGAACTCGTCGCCGTGACCGTCATATCCGACGCACCGCTATAGTTCTCACCTGGCGTCATGGACAGACCATCCAGTTGTTCCGGTGTCACCGTCCAACTGCCGTCACCGTTATCCGTACCGGCAGACAACGTCGCCCCTTGCGGCAAGCCGGAGATGTTGATGCTGACCGCATTGGTCGCCATGATATTCAACGGAATGACCATATCTTCGTCACCGGAAGCCCCGGCTTCGAATGTCACCGTCGGGATCTCCACATCCGATGCATCAACAGAAACGGTTTGACTGATCGAAGCGGTGTCGCCGTTGGGTTCAGTCGTCGTCGCCGTGACCGTTAAGTTGAAGTCTGCGGTTACGGCGTCAGTCGTCGTAATCTGCAAGCCGCTCAACTGCGCGGGCGTTAAGGTCCAGGTGCCATCACCATTGTCCGTACCAGCCGACAGGCTTGCGCCCTCTGGAATACCGTCAACCGTGATCGACAATGTTTCAGAACCATCTGTGTCGACCAAGTTCGAGGTGATATCCAGATCGAAGACTGTCGTCTCGGTCCCACCCCAATCATCGCCAGAGACAATTTGGAAATTGTCCAACAGAATGCCTTCATCAGACGCAGTAGCATCGACAGCCATATCGATTTTCAACTGGCCGTTTTCGTCCAAGGTCGCCGTAAACGACAGGTTCGCACTGTTGTCGGAGGTGCTGATAACGCTTTCGCCATTGGCCGCAACAGTGAAGTAGTCCTGGCTCCAACCGCTTGTATCCCAGCTTCCATAGCTGTCGATATCAAACGAAACAGTAACTGTCTGACCAGCGTTTTCCGCACCGAAATCAAAGGTCTTCGTCGCGGTGTCGTTGTAATCAATACTCATTCCGCCGTTTTCGCCAGAAATACAACCGCTCCAACCGGAAACACCGTCGGTGAAATCTTCAGAAGCCAGCGTCTCACCGGCACCTGTGCCGACTTCAGTGCTGACTCCTTCGCCAACACTGACGCTCAACGTCGGGGCATCGGCAACAGCCACCACTTCGACATTCGACGTCGTCGATGCCGTATCGCCAGACGAACTCGTCACCGTGACCGTCATATCCGACGTGCCACTATAGTTCTCACCCGGCATCATGGTCAGGCCATCCAGTTGTTCCGGCGTTACCGTCCAACTGCCGTCACCATTGTCCGTACCCACCGACAACGTCGCCCCTTCCGGCAAACCGGAAATGTTTACGCTGGCTGCATCCGTCGCAGTGATGTTCAGCGCAATGGCTGTATCTTCGTCACCGGAAGCACCGGCCTCGAATGTCACCGTTGGGATCACCACATCGGGAACATCAACACCAACCGTCTGGCTCACCGACGCGGTGTCGCCATTGGGTTCGGTCGCTGTCGCCGTGACCGTCAAATCGAAGTCCGCCGTTACGTCACCCGTCGTAATGATCTGCAGATCGGTCAACTGCGCCGGGGTCAAAGACCACGTGCCGTCACCATTGTCCGTACCGGCAGACAAGGTCGCACCTTCCGGCACACCCGCGACCAGCAAGGACAACGTCTCGGAACCGTCCTGGTCAACCAGGTTCGATGTGATATCCAAATCAAACGCCGTGGTGGCTTCGCCGTTGCCCGCCTGGGTCGTCAAGTTCAGGTTGACGTCATTGAAATCATGATCGCCACCACTGACAAGATCTTCCCAGTTCATGTTGCCGATAGCTCCGCTATCCGCTTCATGATCGTAACCGTCCGCATTCAGCGTCGGGTTGGTGAAGAACAGTCCACCTCCGCTTTCTGCCGTAAGTACGGTGCCGTTGCTATCAACAGCTTGCCAATGTCCGCTACCGTCTTGCTGGAACGTCACAGCCTCGCCGTTGGCAAGGTTCGGGTTCTGCGTCCCGCCATCCGACAACAGGAAGAAGCCGATGGTGCTGGGATCAACGCCATCCAGAGTGAAGCTATCGCCGACATCTTGCTTTGCATCGGCCCAGATCACGCCGCCTTCCACAGGCTCGCCATTTTCATCCATCCGGTACCAGCCGATGGTGTTTTCATAACCCGCACTGGCTTGCCCCACGTTCTCCAACGTCAGGCTGCCCATCGCATCGGTCGTCACGCCTTCACCGATAGACACATCCAGTGTCGGCGCATCGGCAACCGCAACAACGGCGACCGGAGCATTCACGGTGACGGTGCCGCCCTCGTTGGTTTCAGCCGTCACGCTCAAAGTCGGCGTGCCGCTGTAGTGCAGCTCAGGCGTCATGGTGAGAGAACTGATGCTCTCCAGCTCGTCGCCGGAAATCGTCCAGCTTCCGTCACCATTATCCGTACCCAGCGACAAAGACGCTCCCGAAGGCACGCCGCTGATCACCAAGTTGGCCAGCGTTTCGCCACCCACCGGGGTCACCACAATGCCGATCGGAATTTGCGTGTCTTCGTCACCGCTGCCACCGCCAACAATCGAGATACCCGGTGTGTCGCCAACCGGCGCAACCGTAACCGTTAGCGAACTCGTGCTGGTGGCACTGTCGCTCACATTACCCAAGGTATCGGTCGAGGTGCTCACCACGCCCAACTCGAACGTGCCGTTGTAGTCAGCAGGCGGAGTGATGGCCAAATCGGTCAGCTGTTCAGGCGACAGCGTCCACGTGCCGTTGCCATTATCCGTACCAGCCGACAGCTGGGCACCCGTCGGAACGCCCGTGATGGTGATGGAAATCACTTCTGAACCATCCGTGTCGGTTTCCGCCGTGGAGATGTTCAACGGGATGGCACTGTCTTCATTACCCGTTGCACCCGTTGTGCTCAGTTCAGGCGCATCGGCAACCGGCGTCACGTCGACACCGATGGTGCCCGTGGCCGTGCTGCTGTCGGTCAAGTTACCAGCCGTGTCCACCACCTGCGCGGTGATGCCCAGCTCGAAGTTGCCGGAATAATCCGACGGCGGCGTAATCGTCAGGCCTTCAAGCTGCGCCGGGCTCAACGTCCAGCTGCCATCTTGATTGTGCGTGCCAGCCGACAACGTTGCCCCTTCCGGCATGCCCGTGATGGTGAACTGGGTGATCGCTTCCGATCCATCCGTATCGCCAACCGCAGCCGTAATGTCCAAAGCAATCGCCGTGTCTTCCGCACCCGAAGCCGTACCGGAAACCGTTGCATCATCGGCAACCGGAATGACATTCACAGTGGACGTCGCCGAGGCAGCGTCACCATCAGCCGAAGTCGCCGTCACGCCGATATCAAAGGACCCGCTCCAATCCTGGTCCGGAGTAAACGTCAAGCCATCGAGTTGCGCCGGTGTCAAAGTCCACGTGCCGTCGCCATTATCCGTACCGGCAGACAATGTGCCGTTTGAAATATGGGTGATGGTCACGGCATCAGCATTACTGACCGTAATATCCAACGCAATCGTCGTATCTTCATTACCCGTGGCATTGATCGAATCCACGCTGGGGTTCAAGTCCGCAGCAACATCACCCACGGCAACCGTGGCCGAAGCGCTGGCGGAATCGTCATTCGACAATTCGGTCGATGTCGATGTGACGCTCAGGTTGAAGCCATCGGTTCCTGCAGGAACCGTCATGGTCAAACCGCTCAGATCGCCTGTTGCAACACTCCAGGTGCCGTCGCCGTTATCCGTGCCGGCGGACAAGGTCACGCCTGTCGGCACACCGCTCACAACAACAGACAACTCTTCGGAACCATCCGTATCGGTCAACGCTGTGGTGATCTCAACAGGGTAAACCATATCCCCATCGCCACCAATTGAGCTCGGCTCCAAACCTTCAAGAGAATCGCCATACGCAAAGGTCGTATCCGCATGAGCGGCGACAGGCAAATCCGACACCGTCATGCCGGGCTGGACATACACCATTTCACCTTCACCCGGACCAAAGCCCGGTGTGTGATTATCACCAGCCTTGACGGTCAGCCCCACCAAGGTTGAGTCCGGATAGTTTTCATTCAAGAACTCTTGAATTCCAAGGTCGTTGACATCATCCAGACCATGCCCAGGGAAATCTTCAACCTTAACTTTGGAAATATTTCCTGAGCCATCATCCAGATACATCACGATGTTGGAAATATCGTGATCCATCTCTGCTATGTCAGGCAAGAATCCTGCAACTTCACTCGGATCACCCAAACTCAACGTCAGCGTCGGCGCATCCGCGACGGCAACGACGGTGAGTGGCGCGTTGACGGTAACGGTACCGCCTTCACTGGTGAGCGCCGTTACGCCCAAAGTCGGCGTGCCGCTGTAGTTCAAATCCGGTGTCATGGTCAAGTTCGACAAGCCTGACAACTCATCGCCAGATATAGTCCAACTTCCATCGCCATTGTCTGTGCCCAGCGACAAGGTTGCACCCGAGGGCACGCCACTGATCACAACATTGGCCAGCGTTTCGCCGTCCACTGGTGTCACAACAATGCCGATCGGAACAGCCGTGTCTTCATCACCGCTGCCACCTCCGACAATCGAGATCCCTGGAGTATCGCCAACGGGAGA
>NZ_MCGG01000043.1 GCF_001746755.1 Magnetovibrio blakemorei
CCCCGTCTAGCGAGGTTTGAAGATTCTAACCTACGGTTCACTTTGTCTGCTAAGGGTCAAAAATCGCCGTGTTGTTGGTGGGCAAAAAACTTCCGCTGAGGACCTGGGTAGCGGCCATTTTCCGGGGCTTCTAAACACGGGGAAAATAGCCATAAACGGATGTTTAGTTGAACCCAGTATTTCTCTTCAGTTCTCACCTTAAATCCAGACGTTTGTATTGCCAGCCACTTTGGTTGGGTTGGTCATGGCTGGATTCAAATTTCAAGTGCAACACCCATTGATTTAATTAAGGCTTCCAAGGGTGGGTAATGGCGACGGCACATTTGACGACGCTAATGATACCATCATCAACGTGACCGGTATGACCGATACGCTGGATGCGGCGGCGAACTTCGTCTAAGTTGCACACCCCATAGACATTGGCGTGTGCTTTTGAGAAATTTTGTTAAAGGAAAATAGAGACCTCCATCACAAGCTTGGGGGGTGCATTTTTTTCTCATATAGGATAGCATTTAAAGATTAAGCATGGAGCTGTCCCATGGATGGAACGACGGATTTTAAAATTTCAGAAAAAGGTTCTGAGTCTAGTTATATCAACACGTTAGTTGCTAATGAGACCAGTTCGCAAATCCTGATTCCCGGTGGCAATATCTTTCTGTCCGCTGAGTTCGTTCGCGAAGGTTACGACCTGACGCTGAAGACGCCGGATGGGCAGACCGTTTCCATCCCTGAATATTTTATGACTGACACGCCGCCGGATCTTTTGCTCGGTGATGGCTCCGTCATTACGGCGGATTTGGCGACCAAGTTGGCCGGGCCGATGGTGCCGAGCCAATATGCGCAGCAGCAAACGGACCCGCAAACGGATGCGCAAGTGACGCTGGGTTCCGCCATCGGTTCCGTCAGCGAACTGAAAGGCAGCGTGCTGGCAACCCGCGCGGACGGCAGCCAAGTGACGTTGAGCGCAGGCGATCCCATTTATCAAGGCGACGTGCTTGAAACCAGTGCCGATGGTGCGCTCGGCGTGATTTTTGCCGATGACACGACGTTTTCGTTGGATGCGGGCGGGCGTATGGTCATCGACGAAATGGTTTATGACCCCGATGCCCAGACCGGCGTGTTTGAAGCCACCGTGGTGAAGGGGGTGTTTTCGTTTGTCAGTGGTCAGGTGGCCAAAACGGACGGCGATGCCATGGTCATCCACACGCCCAAAACGACCATCGGCATTCGCGGTTCGACAGGCTTGATCAAGTCCGGCGCGGAGGATGGGCAAGATCAGATCACTTTGGTGCCCGATATCGATGGCAACTTGGGGGAATTGATTGTTTCCAACCAAGCGGGTTCGCAAGTTCTGAACCAACCCAATGCATCGACGACGGTGTTTAGCGCGACATTGCCCCCGGCGCCCGTAGTGTTCATGAGCGCCCAGCAAATTCAGCAAAGCTTTGGCAACGCCTTGACCGTTTTGGTGCGCACCGAAGCAAAAAAGGCGGTCGCCAAGGTTGAACACGCCGCGCGTCAAGCCCAAGACGCCGCAGAAAAATCCACCCAACAACAAGGCGAAGCCGCAAAGGCCAAGGAAGAAGCCGACCAAGCCCAAGACGAGGCGGCTCAAGCCCAAGCCGATGCTGAGGCTGCCAAAGCCGAGGCTGAGGCCGCCAAGGCCGAAGCGGAAGCCATTACGGACGTGGACGCCAAAGCCGAGGCGGAAGCCAAAGCCGCTGAAGCAGAGGCCAAAGCATTGGAGGCCCAAGCCAAGGCCGAAGCTGATACGGAAGCCGCCGCGATCAAGGTTGCCGAAGCCGCCGCGCAAGCTGAACAGGCTGTACAGGCCGAGCAGCAAGCCGCCACCGCCGCCGCCGCTCAACAAGCCGCTCAGCAGTTCAGCCAGATGGCGGGCAGCGCCGCTGAAATTCAACAACAGGTGTTCACGCAGTTTTTGCAAACGGGTGTCGTCGATCCCAATTATACGCCGGGGGCTCCACTGCCGGGTGGGCCGCAAGGCGGCGCGAACGGTCCCGGTCTTGGTGGCGGCCCGGGTGGCGTACAAGGCATGATTTACATTTCAGAGTCTGGTGAAGCCTTTACCATCAGCCCGAACGGTGAAGTGATCATTGTGACGCAAAATGGCGACACCATTACAATTACAAGTACAAACGCGGCCTCCGTTGAAGCAGAAGCTTTTCAAGAAATTTTTGCGGAAACATACAATGCGGCCATTGGTTCAACGGCAGAAACGGTGACGGCGGACAACGGTGCGACAACCACCATCACAACAGATACTGATTATGTCGAAACGGACTTTCAGGAAACCATTACGGCGGCCATTGGTGGCGGGGCGTTGACGGGCGGTTCGGGCAGTACCAACTTTTATTTCCCTTGGGCGACGCTGAGCAGCGGCGCCAACCTGCCATACACTTACACCATCACGGATACGGGCGGGACCAACCAGATTTCGTTTGATGGCATGGACGTTGTTTACTTTGATGTTGAGGCTAATTCGTCAACGTCTGGACTCATATCGGTGTATAAGGACCACACAGCGGCAAACAATTTGTTCGGCACCATCTCATATTCCGGGATTTCTCAGTTCCTGCTGGCCGATGTCACGGTGACGTCATTCTCGACCACCAACTTCACCACCAGCGCCAGCGGCAATGTGTTGAAATTGTCAGGACTCGATGCCGGCGAGCACGGCTATGGCATGGCGGGTAACGACAGCGCCAACACCTTTGCCGTTTCAGCAGGCAATTCCATTGTTTTTGGTAAGGGCGGTGATGACATCTTCAATATCAGTGCCGCAGGATCTGTACAAATTCTCGGCGGCACGGGTGCGGATCAATTCGTCGTCACAGCGTGGGGAAGTTCCAACGGGGGCTATGATTTAAAGGGGGGGATGGCGCTGACCACTACAATTACAGCACCTGGGGGGCGCCTTCGTCCTTATACGTTTACATCACGTCGTCAGGCTCGGTGGTGCAGAATGTTTCCACCGACAACACTGCAACGTATAAACACGCCATCGAGATGACCGCTTTTGATACCTTCACCGGGTCGACGGCAATTGATAATATCCACGTTTTTGGCGGATATGCTGGGACCGTAAATGGATCGGATGGGAACGATGTCGTTAAAGTCAAAGCGGACTTCTTCACGCGTGCTACTGATTCGATCAATTTGGTTGATGGTGGGAACGATACGGATTCTTTGATCATTTTGGCGGACAGTGGCGATACCTTCAATCTCCAGACCTATGTCACCGCCTCAAAAATTCAGAATTTTGAATCGTACTCGATCACCGGTGTCTCTTCGACCAGCGCTGTAACCCTTACGGGACACAGCACCATCGCAACGGCCCTGGACGGTAGTGCGTCAAACGATACGCTGACGGGTGGAAACGCGGCGGATGTCTTGCGCGGCCAAGATGGCAGCGACACGCTAACGGGCGGTGATGGTGGTGATACGCTGGAAGGCGGCATTGGCAACGACACCCTGATCGGTGGGGCAGGTAATGATAGCATCACGGGCGGGACCGGGGCGGACGTCTTCCGGTATGAAGCTGTCACGGATGGAACGGACACGCTTATGGACTTTAGTGGTCAGTCGATTGGGGCCAACGAGGGTGATACGTTTGCTTTCCTCAACAGCACATTCAATTTGGGCACTTTGTCATACGTGGAACAGAGTTGGACGGGAGGCGCTAATGCACTTGGTGGGAATGTCGCAGGGGCGAATGTCATTGTTTTAACTGGCGCTGCGATAGGAACCATAGGGGAAGCGCTAACGGCCATAGCCAACGCTGGGGGGGCGTCAAGCCCGGCAATTTTTGTTTTTCACGACAGCGCCCATTCAAATTTCGGCACCGTGGCTTACACCACCGATGCATCTTCAGGAGCAGGCTCTCAAACCTTGGCTATATTAGACAGCTTCACGACGGATTTGTCGGTGTTCAGTTCGGCCGATTTTACAACGGTTTAAGGGGGAGGGAGCCCTTTTGGTCGTGTGGGGCGAGTTGCCCGGATCGTATGGCAGGGGCGTAATATTATTGTGTGCCAGGCAGGGAGGCATGGCAAAAATATGACTTGGAATGAATTGCTTACGAATTATTAGCTTTTTCGCTATATTCCATGAGCTTGTGTTCGTATATTGTGCGCGTGAAATTGGCGTAAACCCTGTGGGGCATTTATGATTCGTATGAAAACGTTTAAATCCGCATTGCTTGGCAGTGTTTTTGCCGTGACATTTTCTATGTCATTGGCGGGCTCTGTCAGTGCCGCGAGTTTGATGGATGACGTGGCGGCGATGCTGTCCGTGCATGAACGGATCAAGGCGGCTGAAGCCGACGTGGCTGCGGCGCGCGCCAATTTAGATGTCAGCAAGGGCGGCTATTACCCAACGGCCAGCATCACGTCCAACGTCGGCCATGAAAAGATTTACACCCAAAACCCCTTAGCCACCGCGACCAAGACGTCAATGGCGCAGCGCGAAGTGGATTTGGGTCTTAAGCAGACCTTGTTTGATTTTGGCGCGACGGACGCCAGTGTCGAAGGCTCTTCGTTGAGCGTCGATCAGGCCCTCGCAACGTTGGAACAAACCCGTCAGGCCGTATTGCTGGCGGGCTTGAGTGCCCAGTTGAATTTGGCCAGCGCCAAGCGTGTTTTGGACCATCAGATCCAAAGCGAAGCCAACATCAAGCGCCAAACAGATCTGGAACATGCGCGGGTGGAGATCGGTTCCGGTATTTCCACCAACGAATTGCAGTCCAAAACCCAGTTGGCCGGCGCACAAGCCGCACGGGTGCGCGCCCAAGGCGCGTTGCGTCAAGCCGTGAACCGGTATCGGGCCGTGTTTGAGACCGTTCCCGCAGATCTCGAAAAAATCGAAGTGCCGGACGTTTCACGCGTTGTCTTGCCGACAAGCGAAGAAGAACTCGTTCGGGTCGCTTTGGAAGACAACCCGCAGGTTTTGGTGACGTCCATCGCGGCGGAAATTGCCAACGCAACGATTGCAAGTTCATTTGCAACGGGGTATCGCCCGGTGGTTACGGCCAGCGTGGACCAAAAATACAAACGCGATGTCGGCGGCACGATTGGCGACAAGAACGAAATGTTGGTGAAGGTTGAAGCCACCTTTGATTTCAACATGGGCTGGACCGCACAAAATACCCTTTTGGCCGCTAAATCCAGTCATTCTGCCGCTGCCAGCCGTTTGAAAGACACCCGCAATCAAATCGAAGAACAAGCCCGCAACGCTTGGCAACGGTTGGAAACGGCGCGTCTCAATGCAGATTTCCTGGAAAACCAAGCCCATATCGCGACGGAATTTTTAGGCCTGGCGCGTAAGGAACTTGCCTTGGGGCAGCGCTCTTTGATTGATGTGTTGTCCGGTGAAACGTCCCTCATCAACGCCTTGGTCGCAGCGGATCGCGCCAAAACGGATGTCGATATCGCCATTCTGACCGTTCTGAACACTATGGGTAAGCTTGAGCTTTCCGTGTTACAGTAAGTCCGTGCCGGGTTTGTTTCCGCCACACGAGACGGGAGCACGGACGTGGACGAATTTTTAAAACGTCTCAAAGCCTATCCATTTGTCACTTTGGAACTCGTTGGCGCATCGTTTTTCGCCAACGTGCTTGCATTGGCGTCATCGCTGTTCGTGATCCAGGTGCTGAACCGTTACGTTTCCCATGGGGTGGGGTCCACCTTGTTGACACTGACGGCGGGGGTTTTGATCGCGATTTTCTTCGAAATCGGCTTTCGTCAAATCCGCCTGACCATCGCCAATGCCCTGTCGGAGCCGTTTGATCGGGCCAATGCCAGCGGTTCCTTCGATGTATTGACCGGCGCGCGCGCGGACGTTTTGGCGCAGATGACGCCAGGACAAAAACGCGAGGCCGCTTCGGCGTCGGATGCCATTCAACAAGCCTATGCCGCCCCCAATATGGTGGCGTATTTCGATTTCCCATTCGCCTTTGTTTTTTGGTTCGCGCTGTTGATGATCAGCCCCATTTCGGCGCTGATCGTGGTCTTTTTTGTTTTGCTCGTTGTGGGTCTGGGTTGGGTCAACCTAAAGGCCATGCGTGGACCTACGGAAAAAATGCAAACCAAAATGGCGGAACGTCAGGGGTTGTTTGACAGTGCCATTCTTGATCCCGATACCGTGCGCGCCTTTACTGCAGAAACCTTTTTGCGCCAGCGCTGGCGGACCATGTATGACGGCCTAAACAATTTGCGCGCCAGTATTGCCGCGCGTCAGGGGGGGGTGCAAAACCTGACCCAAGGCGTTCAGGCGCTTATGTCGACGGCGATCATCGCCATCGGTGGGGTGTTGGTGGTGAACGGTCATTTGGATGTGGGCTTGCTGATCGGTACAAACATCTTGGCGTCCCGAACATTGGGGCCGGTGATCCGCATTACCCAGTCCGTTGGGATGATCGCCAATGCCAAGGTCGCGCGCTTGACGCTGGACGGTTTGATGCGCTTGCCGCGCGAAGCCAAGCGCGGCTCGGCGTTGGGGATATACAAAGGCGGTATTGAATTCAAAGACGTGGCATTCGTTCATCCGGGCCAGCCAACCCCTTTGTTTGAAACGCTCAACTTAAAGCTGGATCCCGGCGCGCTGTTTGTGGTGTCGGGCGCAAACGGCACCGGCAAGACGACACTGGCGCGTCTGCTGGCGGGGTTGATGAAGCCGTCGCGCGGGCAAATTTTGGTGGATGGTGTCGATTTGGTTCAAGTGGCCCCCGAATGGTGGCGCCGTCAAATTGTCTATCTGCCCCAAGAACCCGGTTTTTTTAGCGGTACGGTTCGCGAAAACATCACAGCTTACAGCCCCGACATGACGGAAAAAGACTTAAATACCGTGATCCGCGATGCGGGGTTGGAAGCGTTCTTTTCCACCAGCCGCGAAGGGTTTGACATGGTATTGCAGGCGGGTGGACGAAACCTTCCGCTGGGCATTCGCCGCCGCCTCGCCCTGGCACGTGCGCTTTCGTCCGAAGGTCGTCTGGTGATTTTAGATGAACCCACCGAAGGCCTCGACGGCGAAGGTGCCCAACAGATGGGGCGGGTGATGAACGCGTTGCGGCAAAAGGGCTGCACCATCATTGCCTTGTCGCATGACGCCAACATCATCAAAGGCGCACCGTTTATCTTGGATTTGAACGTGAAGCCGGTTCCGCGTTTGTTGAAAGCGCAAACGGCAACGACGGACGTCGTGAATCAGCAGGTGAGCGCATGAGCACACAGCCAGTCCTCAATATCAGCCGCCAGACGCACCTGTTTTTGTATCTGCTGATCGGCCTTGTGACAGCTTTTTTGATTTGGTCTTCGTTTGGACAACTCGACGTGGTGAGCTTTGCCGTGGGTGACGTAGTGCCTTCGTCACAGGTGAAAACCGTGCAGCACCTGGAAGGCGGCATCGTCCGTGAAATCTTGGTTCGGGAAGGTGACCGGGTGGCTCGTGGTCAGCCTTTGGTGGAATTGGAATCCACCGCCAGTGGCGCCGATGTGCAAGAACTCAATGCCCGCATCGCATCGCTCATTGCCGATGTGGCGCGCTTGAAGGCCGAAGTCCATGGTGAGGACATCGTTTTTCCCGAAGGCTATGAAGACGCTCATGAAGACCTGGCTCGCCAAGCCCGCGCTTTGTACAATGGGCGGCTCAATCAGTTTAAAAATGATATGGCAACGCAGTCGTCTCTGGTCGATCAGCGTATGCGCGAGGGCGATGAAATTTCTGCGCGTCTGGCCAATACGCGGCAAAAACGCACACTCTTAAAAGAGCAAGTGGCGATCAGCGACGAGCTTTTGAAACAAGATCTGACCAATCGCATGGTTCACCTCAACTTGTTGAAAGAGCTTGCGAATTTAGACGGAATGGTGTCCGAGGATACGGCCGCACTCAACCGTCTGGGTTCGGCTATCGAGCAAGAACGCCTCAACATGGAAAGCATCGAAGGGCGGTTTCGCATCGAAGCGCGCCAGGAGCTGGATGACAAAAGCCGCTCCCTTGAAGAGTTTCAAAACCGCGTGCGCAAATTCGAAGACAGCTTCAAACGCAGCGTGCTGGTGTCCCCGGTCGAAGGCGTGGTGATGAACCTGCACGTGGTGACGCGGGGCGGCGTTATTCAACCGGGCGGCGCAGTTGTGGATATCGTACCGGTGGGCGACGCCATGGTGATTGAAGCCAAGCTTTTGCCGCAAGACGTCGGCTATGTCAGTGCCGGTCAACCCGTGCGGGTGCGCTTGGCGTCCGGCGATGGGGCCCGCTTCCAACCGTTGGACGGCACGGTTTCTCATGTCAGCCCCGACACCGTTGAAACCAAGGATGGCACCACCTTTTATAAGGTGCGCATCAAAACCAGGGTCGACTATTTTGAATCTTCCGGGCAACGCTATCAATTGGTGCCGGGCGTGCAGGTGATGTGTTCCATCATCACCGGGTCGCGCTCGGTCATGCAATACATCGCTTCGCCGTTTTTAGGCTCGGTCAGTACGGCCCTTCAAGAACGCTAGAGACACGCTGTTAAATATTTTTCAACGCTGCATCGCCGACATACGGGTTGTGGGTGCGTTCTGCGCCAAATGTGCTGGTGGGGCCGTGGCCGGGTACGAAGGTGACGTCATCGCCCAAGGGCCAAAGCTTTTGCGTGATGGACGCCACCAGAGTGTCAAAATCACCACGGGGAAAATCGGTGCGGCCAACGCTGCCCTGAAACAACACATCGCCCACCTGGGCCAATTTGGCGTCGTCGCTATAGAACACGATGTGTCCTGGCGTGTGGCCGGGGGTGTGATAAACCGCCAGGGTCTGATGGCCAAAGCTTACCGTGTCGCCGTCGTGAAGCCAGTGGTTGCCGGATACGTCACGACCGCCGCCGATGCCAAATTTCTGCCCACCCGCAACCACTTTGGAGGTGATGAATTCATCGTCTTCGTGAGGTCCAAAAATCTCCGTGTCGGAGCGTTCCGCCAGCTCCATCGCGCCCCCCACATGGTCGAAGTGACCGTGGGTCAGCAACACCTTGTCGATCTCAAAGCCGATTTCAGCAACCGCATCTAAAATCACGTCAACGTCCCCACCGGGATCAATGACCACCCCCTTCATCGTCTCAGTGCACCACATCAAGGTGCAGTTTTGCTGCAAAGGGGTGACGGGAATGATGGTGGCGCTGAGGCTCATGGGCGGTCTCCGGCTGTCAATTCGCTCTGTAAGTTATACGCGAACCTTTATAGCGAAGCTACACCATGGCCGCCATCGGACTTTGCACGGCTTTATTCCAGCGGTGTTTTTTCCCACGCGGAAGGATCAACACAGGCTCTGTAGGCATGCCAGCTGGCGAAGCCGATAACCGGCAAGATGACGCCCAAACCGATGTACGCCGTGACCAACCCGGCACCGACGAAGATGACGATGAGTCCGGCCCACGTCAACATTACGCCCTTGTTGCGCATCACCACCCAAAAACTGATGATCCCCGCCGTGAACACATCCACCTTGCGATCCAGCATCATCGGCAGCGTGACCACGCCAAAGACAAATGCAACCGTCGCCATGATGGCCCCGATGATGGAGCCTGTCAGAAGGAAGATAAAGCCATCGATGGTGAACAGGGATGTGTGAACAATCATCCCCAAGTTCATGCCGGCATGGGGGAAAGAGAGGGCAAAGGTGAGGAAAGCAAAACGGCTCCACAGGGTGGCAAACAGCACAAACACAAAACCCGCCATGAGTATCTGATAGCTGTTTTTGCGCCAGGCAAAAAGGCCCTGGCTGATTTTTGGCTGGCTTCCGTAATCAAACCGTCGGCTGATGTCATAGATGCCTAGCGCCAAAATGGGTCCGACCAGGATAAAAGCACTGGTGACGGGATAGAGCAGATATTGCATTTCAAAATAATTCAGGCCGACGGCTATGATCAAGCCAACAACGGAATACAGAAGGCCATGCATGATGCTTAAGCGTGGCGCGCGTACAAAGTCTGCCCAGCCTTTGCTGAGCCAAACAAAAGGCGCGCCAACATCGACTTTGATGGCGCAGTCCGAAAGGGATTTCCTTGGGGGTGTTTGTGGAATAACGCCGTTCATAAAACAGTGCCTCTGAGTTGAAAAAAACCGTGCGTGAGCCGCAGCGTGGATGGTGGGGGGTTGGCAGCTTCGGTGGTGGAAACATCGACAATGATATCGACGAACAGGCTTCCGTCAGGCGCTGCGGAAAACAGGCCTTTTTTCATGTTAAATTTTTTTTGATCAATAATCAGCCGCCCCCACTCGCTGCTCCCCATACATCGTCAAGCTGAGGGGAATGATAGTCAATTAAAATCATTCTGAAAAGCGAGATGGGCAGTACGACGATATTCATCCCGAGGATGGTCGAGGGATTTGTTGTTTATGTGTCTAGAGGGCCTTCTTTTCCCATCAACTCGCGATAAGCCTTTATGCCTTTGCGGCGGTGGGCGCGGTTGACTTTGATTTTGTTGGTGATTTCGTCGCGTTCTTTGTCGTTTTTGGCCTCGGCAAGCTTATCTTTCAGTTTGCGATCTTTCTTTTTCATCTTCGCGAGGATATCGATCAACGCATCTTTTCTTTTGGCGTCGTCTTGGCCGAGGGCTTTGTGGAGATACTTTGCGATTTTGCTGTTTTTCATGAGCTGATCAATCCAGTTCCCAAGTGTTGCGCATCAATCCAGATTTTAGGCCTGGATTGTTTCATCCTCGTGTATTGCGGTGATTTCTTCTTCGGACAGGGCCAAGAGCTCTTCCGTTTCTTTCGACATGGCGTCCTTGGCAGCAAACAGCGTTTTGGCCACATCGGCAAGATGCCAAACGGCGTCTCGGGCATAATTTAAATCGTTCATCAAGGACGAAGCCATGATCGCCGAAATTTTACCTTCGCGGATCAAGGCATCTAATTTCCCATTGGCGATGATGTTATCTTCGTTGATGGATACCTTGAAGGCGTCGAGGGCCAAGATGTCGCGGTCGTCCTCATCGGCGATTTCCAGTTCGTGAATTTCGCGGAGCATTTCAGCGATTTGGACGCGTAACTTGTTGTATTCGTGGCGAATGTCTTGGTTGCTGGAGTGAATATAAATCCCAATGTTTTTGCGCAGGTGTTTGATTTCCTTAACACTGCTGACGATGCCTAAACACGCATCGCGTAGTTCGAACAGGCGTTTGGACTCGTCCGCATGAAGGTGCGTTTGTGCTTTGCTGATAAATTCCAAAATGCTGGCATAGAGCGCCTTGACCTTGTTGTTGTATTGGCGATCGAGATCATACTCCAGGGTTTTTCGGTTGATATTGGCGTACTGACTTAAATCCTCGGATGAGAAAATCACGGCGGGATCAAAGTTCAAGCCATGCGCCATGACGTTCACGGCGTTGGTGTAGAGATGGATGGTTTCTTGGCGCACCGACCCAAGCAGGGTTTCGGGGAAGTCAAATGCGGATTCATGGATGTATTTGGGCGTTGACAAGTCTTCGTGCGGTTTCGCGATGACGCGCTGCAGGAACACCACAAGACGTGGCACTGTCGGCAACATCACTGCGACGCCAATGACATTGAAGACCGTATGAAACACCGCGAGTTTTAACGTGTAATCATCGGCGGCAATGCCAATCGTGGATGAGATTTCTTCCACCAACCAGACGATTTGATGAATGAAAACGATGGTGATGGCACCTGTTACGCCATTGAAAATGAGGTGCGCCGCCGCCAGACGCTTGCCTTGGTAATTGGCGCTCATAGACCCGATGATGGCGGTGATTGTGGTGCCGATGTTTGCGCCGATGGCCAGCGCCAAGGCATTTTCATACGTGATTTGTCCAGCCGCCAGTGCGGTGATGATCAACACCAAAGTGGCGTGACTCGATTGCATAATCACCGTTGCGGCCATACCGATTAAGGTGAACACAATCAAGCCCGCATACCCTTCAATGGCGAATTCGGCGAGATTGATGGTTTCGCGAAAGGTTTCAAACCCTTCCTTCATGTAGTGAATGCCCAGGAATAAAAAGCCCAGCCCCGACAAAACGTAGCCCAAACCCTTTAAGGTCTTGGACCTTTGGAACACCAAAATGATGCCAAAGGCCAGCATGGGCATGGCGTAGGCTGCAATGTCGACCTTAAGGCCAAACCCCGCGATCAGCCACGCCCCGGTCGTGGTGCCGATGTTGGCGCCGAAAATGATCCCAATCCCCGCGTTTAGCCAGATCAATCCGGCGCTGAGAAAGGAGATCGTGATGATGGAAACCAGCGAGCTCGACTGCATGATGGTGGTGGAAACGATGCCGAACGTAACGGCTTTCCACAGGCTGTTTGTGGTGCGGTTAAGCACGTTTTCCAGAAATCCCCCGGTGAACGCGCGAAAGCCTTCTTCGAGAAACAGCATGCCGAACAAGAAGATGGCAACTCCGGCAGCAATTTCTTTGGCATTGGGGCTGACCCAAAAGCCATAAGCCAAGATCGCAAAAATGGCGGGAAGCATCATCCGCTTGAGCATGTACAGCCCTTCACGTTAAGTGTTGGTGGAGAAAGATCTCCCGAATGATGAATGCTAGCATGAATGATAGGGGGGGTGATAACCCCAGATTTGCCGTAACCCCGAAGTGGCTTTGTGCTTTATAGGCGGGTACCTCTAGGGTCAGGACCTATTAATCTGATACATTTGGCGGAGACGATTTTTAGGGCTGATTAGGCGCTAAACCCGCCGCAATGCTCCCCATTGCCAGGGGTTAGCAACGACATCAGGCGTAAAAATCGTCCCGTCCGGAACGGATTTGTTAAAAATGCCCCCTGGACGTCGTCAAAGACTTTTGAAAGTGAATGGCACTTCCTACAAGTCTTTTCCTAGCCAGGAAGCATTTTTAACAAACCAAATGCATCAGATTAATAGGTCCTGACCCTAGACTTTTTTTGTCTCTCCCCTCATATATAGGCCCTTCATAAGTCAAAGGATCCTGGCGTGAACGGCTCTCTCTGCATTAACGATCTCAAAACCATCCGTGAACTGGCAGGCCACCTTGTGTCGCCAGGAGAGACACAGGGGGATAAGCAAGGCCGCGCATTCGTCCAGGTGCAGTCGGGCTGTGACAACGCCTGCTCGTTCTGCGCGGTTCCGGCGGAGCAGGGTCAAGGGCGTTCCGTCCCGGTTGAACACGTGGTGAAGCAGGTTCAAGCCTTGGTGGACGAGGGGCAGCTTGAGGTGGCTCTGGTCGCCCCCAACGTCGCGGCTTATGGTCAAGATATTGGCTTGTGTGAAGGGGACGTCTGCGGATTGACCCACTTGATGCACGCTGTTTTTGATGCCGTGCCGGGGTTGTTGAGGCTGCGGCTGGGCGCGCTTGACCCGTTCCGTTTGGATCAAGGTTTTTTTGATCTTTTGGCCAGCGAGCCTCGCCTGATGGGATACCTGCATCTGAGCCTACAGGCTGCCGACGATACTGTGCTCAAAGCCATGAACCGCCGCCATACGGTGGCCGATATTCAGGCCCTGTTGGTCGAAGCGCGTAATGCCCGCCCCGACGTCGTGTTCGGCGCGGATCTGATTGCGGGCTTTCCCAGCGAAACCAATGAGATGTTCGAAAACACCTTCAATCAAGTGAAGCGCTGGAACATCACCTTTCTGAATGTGTTTGCCTACAGCCCTCGCGCCGATGTTGCGGCGGCGGCCCTTCCATTTGTGTCGAGTGAGGTGGGGAAAGCCCGCGCCCGGCGTTTGACAGAGGTGGGCGACATCGCCCTGGCGCGCCATTTGGCCCAACTTACGGGCAGCGTCCACGCCGTGTACATGGAACATCAAGATTTTGGTCGCACCGAAAGTTTCGCCCCAGTGCGCTTGGCCAAACCTGTTGCTCAGGGGCAAATCGTCAACGTTGCGGTGACAACGGCCAAGGACGGCGAACTGCTGGGCTCGGCGATGGGGAATTACAGAACGGCTGAGGGCGATAATGCCGGGGGCTGGCTGAAAAAACTGAAATCTGGGCTGGGCAAGTCAACGGAGCGCATGACCCAGGGCATTGCCCAAGTGTTCACGGTGCGTCGTCGTCTTGATGCTGAGGTGCTGGAAGAGCTGGAAGAGGCCCTGATCCTCTCAGACATGGGCGTCACCACGGCGGCGAAGCTTACGGCCAGCCTGGGCAAAAGTCGATTTGATCAAGAAGTGGGCGACGTGGAAGTGCGCGAAGCGTTTGCCGCGGAAATCGCGCAGATTTTGACGCCCGTGGCCAAGCCTCTGGAACTTAAACCCCTTCTGAAGCCTCATGTTATATTGGTGTGTGGTGTGAACGGGTCGGGCAAGACCACGACCATCGGCAAGCTGGCCAAGCAATACACCGATGAAGGGCGCAAGGTCATGCTGGCTGCGGGCGATACCTTTCGCGCCGCCGCCATTGAGCAATTGCAAGTCTGGGGGCAGCGCACAGGGGTTCCGGTGATCGCTCGGGAAATCGGGGCGGATTCGGCGGGCCTGGCCTTCGATGCGTTGCAACAAGCGCGCGCCGAAAGCGTTGATGTGTTGCTGATCGACACCGCCGGGCGTTTGCAAAACAAATCGCACTTGATGGACGAATTGGAAAAGGTCGTGCGCGTCA
The DNA here is from genome assembly GCF_001746755.1 of Magnetovibrio blakemorei. Lineage (GTDB taxonomy): Bacteria > Pseudomonadota > Alphaproteobacteria > Rhodospirillales > Magnetovibrionaceae > Magnetovibrio > Magnetovibrio blakemorei. The sequence continues at coordinate 14,594 of NZ_MCGG01000043.1, forward strand.
TTAAAAAAATTGACCCAGACGCGCCCCATGACGTGGTGTTGGTGTTGGACGCCACCGTTGGTCAAAATGCTCATGCCCAGGTCGAAGTGTTCCAAAAATCGGTGAATGTTTCGGGCTTGGTGATGACCAAATTGGACGGTACCGCCAAGGGTGGCGTGGTGGTTGCTCTGGCCGACAAGTTTGCCTTGCCCGTGCATTGCATTGGCGTGGGCGAGGGGGCCGACGATCTGCGTCCCTTCAACGCCAAAGACTTTGCCCGCAATCTGATGGGCTTGGATTGACCTGATCACGTTGGGGCCAGATATCGTTAAGCATTGTCATTGCCCCTCAGTCAGCCAATATGCCAATCACAAGCGCTTCCGGGGGGGACTGGGTCACTTGAGGACATAGAATGGATATTCTCGCCCTGTTTTTTGACAACATTGTGCGCATGACGCTAGACGCTGCACCTTGGCTGTTGTTCGGCTTGCTTGTGGCGGGGCTTATTCAGGCTTGGGTTCCCCAAGACGGCATTGCCAGGTTGCTGGGTGGGCGCGGATTGCGCGATATTGCGCTGGGGGCTCTGGTGGGAGCACCGCTGCCAATTTGTTCATGTGGTGTTTTGCCTGCAGCCGTCAGCCTGCGCCGGGCCGGGGCGTCGCGTGAGGCGACCACGTCGTTTTTGGTCTCGACCCCGGAAACGGGCGTTGATTCGGTGGCCCTGTCTTATGCCATGTTGGGGCCGTTTCTGGCGATTGCGCGGCCCATCGCGGCGGTGTCGAGTGCGATCATCACGGGTTTGTTGATGCGTTTTCTGCCTCCCGAAGAGGACGTCAAAAAGATTGAGCCGGCTCTTGCCCAACCTGTTCAGACGTCGTGTTGTTCCAGTGGTTCCTGTGGTGAGGCTGAGACCGCTTCGGGCGCAAAGTCACAATCTTTTGCCGCGCGCACCTTGGATGGCTTCACTTATGCTCTAACCGATATTTTTGACGATATTGCCTTGTGGTTGTTGGTCGGGTTGGTGTTGGCCGCCGCGACGGCCACGTGGATCCCTCCCGCAGCTCTGGCCTCCTATGGCAGTGGAATCGGGGCTATGGTGGTGATGGTTTTGGTGGGCATTCCCATGTACATCTGCGCCACTGCGTCGACCCCCTTGGCGGCCGGTTTGCTGTTGGCGGGCGTGTCACCCGGTGCCGCCATGGTATTCATGTTGGCTGGTCCCGCAACCAATATTGCCACCTTGGGCGTGGTGCGCCAGGAGATGGGCAACCGGGGGGCCTTTTTGTATGTGGTGGGGATCACCCTCAGCGCCATTGCCGCGGGTCTGATTACAGACCAAGTCGCCCTTTCCCTGGGCATCAATATGGCGGTTCAGCTGTCGACAGAGGGTGACTTTGTGCCGCTGTGGGTGGCTGTGGCCTCCACCGGGGTTCTGTTGGCCTTGGGCGGTAAAATGGTCTGGGAAAAAATAAAACGTTTAAAGGTCACATGAAGCTTTCGCATTTCAACACAGATTTTTTATAGAATATCCTTTAAGATTGAACGGGTATGAAAGCGTGCTCTTTATCGATACATATTGAAATTGATAATCACTATTATTTATGGTGTTTATGAGGATTGCAGTCGATTCCGTGAGCGGTAAATATCTGTGAAAATGCCTCGTTTTTTGAGTTAATAAGGACCTTCCGTGAATACGAACAGCAATAAGACCTTGGCGGATCTTAAGTCAGGCGAAGAAGCGATCATTGCGGGCATTTCCGGTGATATCAAGCTCAAGCGGCGGCTTTCCGCTCTGGGGCTCGTCAACGGTGTTAAAATTGTCTTGGGCCAGACCGCGCCGTTGGGCGACCCACGCACTTACAATATTTTGGATTACACTTTAAGCCTTCGCAATGAAGAAGCGCGTTTGGTGCGTCTGCAATCGTCTTGAAGACAGGTGCCCGGCACAGCGAACACGCTTTGAGAGAAAGAAATTTCGTGGACAGCAAAATCATCACGGTTGCGCTTGTGGGCAACCCCAATTCTGGCAAAACCACGCTTTCCAATGCGCTGACCGGGGCTCATGACAGTGTCGGCAACTATCCGCGGGTAACCGTTTCCAAACGCTCACGGGCCATCATGCACAAGGGATGGACCATAAACCTGGTGGATTTGCCGGGGATTTATTCCCTGTCATCGCAATCGCCGGAAGAACGCATTGGTCGTGACTTTATTCAAGATGACCGGCCCGACATTGTTTTGAATGTGCTGGACGGCGGCACCTTGGACCGCAGCTTGTTTTTGACCACCCAATGGACAGCCAGCGGCTTTGCTGGGCTTCCAAGCCCCCGGGATGGAGGTCGGCAGTCAGCTTTTGCACCCGCTCAATCGCCTCTTCCAGGTGATGATCGTAGGGAATGCGCATGGGATGGTCTTGGCGGTCTTGTTCGGCAACCAGAACCAAGGCATCCAAAAGCGGTTCCAACCCCTGGCCCGTTGTGGCCACGGTTTCCACCACCGTGCCGCCCAGCATGGAACTCAACTCTTCGCAGTCGATGCTGTAGCCTTTTTTATGCATCTCATCGACCATATTCAGGGCGTAAACGCGGGGGCGACCCATCTCGATCAAT
>NZ_MCGG01000044.1 GCF_001746755.1 Magnetovibrio blakemorei
GCATATTCTGAAGACGAGTCAAAAAAAGCCCTCTGTTTGATTTCGTTGGAATCGTACAGTGTTCCGTCAAAATCAAAAACGACGCATTTAATCATTTGGTATGTTACTTGACCATTAACTCAAGCTGGAAACGGCCCCAATGATCCACCTTGGTCTTTCGTTGATGCCGTTCGAGTTTGTTGATCGCCTTGTCTTTATAATAAGAATCGTCATTGTAGTGGGTTGTAGACACTTCTTCGAAAATACATCCTGTATCCGTCCAAAAACTATGCCAGACTCCGGGTTGCACAAGGCACGTATCGCCTGGCTCAAGCGTGTGAGTTTTCCCTTCCACTTTTACATGCAGAGTGCCGGATAAGATTTGGAAAGTTTCTTCCTTTAGTTTATGAAAATGCTCTGGGTGGTCTTGGTTTGGCAACTGAACGATTAGTTTCTTGCAGTACTCACGATTAATGCAATTGATAATAACGGCGCCAGTTTTTGTGAAGTTCTTAATTCCGTAATGATGGGAATATTCGACCTCAAAATCGCTACCTAGGACAATTTTTGCATCATTCAGCATGGCCTTTACTTCGTGGACTGCGGTTTTGATGATTTGCTGATCTGTGTTGTGGGGCACATTGACTTGATTCGCTAAAACGGGATCGTCCTTACCTATGTCTTGTTGAGAGACGATGCCATCTTTCCAGGCGCCGCTTTCCAATTGATCATCGACGTATGGCATAGCGAAGTAAACTTGATCTCGGGAAATGGCAACACCCTTTTTGATCGGCTTTTTGGCGTAAACGCCACGGCGCAGAGAAGCAATAGCGTTTGCTTCTTCAATAGATGTTGCAGGGCGTTCATTGGCCCCGCAAAGAACGAGTGCTTCTTTCCAGGAAGAAATCCATGTGTCAATTTGCTCTGGTGTTGATGAATATGCGTTGAGAGAGATGCCTTCGGCCTCCATACCAACATGTCGCTCAAACATCTGCGCACCCTTTGCTACGGCGATTTGAATAGGCACGGTCATCGAGGGAGCTTCGTGTGTTGACCAGCCAACAACATGGTCCGGATAACGGGCCTTGAGGGTCGTTATTTGGTTTAAATTGAATTTTTCTCGCGGAATCGGATAGATGGAGACACAGTGCATAATGGCAAAATCCACACCGCGGTGTTCAAAGAAGCTGACAACATCGTCAATGTTTCTGAGTTCTAACCCACCGGTGGAGAATATGACAGGTAGTCCGGCTTCTGCCACCTTATTCAACAAGGGCCAGTCCTTGGCGGAACAACTTGCTATTTTGATGATATCAAAGCCCATTTCGGTGATGACATCGACAGACTCTTCGTCAAAAGGGGTGCACATTGATTTGAATCCGCAGCCTTGAGCGACGTCCAGCAATTTTTGAAAATCATCACGAGCCAGCCTGGTCGATAAAAATCGCGGGATATGATTGTTATCGCTGTCTTTTTGGTGCATCGGATGGATAAACGTGTCCAATTGCCTAAATTGAAATTTTAGGGCCGCATTTACGCCATGTTTCTGAACCACTTGGCTTAGGGATTGAATGACTTTTGTTGCGTGTGCAACGCTTCCTTGATGATTATTCGCCAAATCAAGAACGAACAAGTTTTCAAAATTAAATGTGACGTTACTGTTCACGTGCTCTACCTTCTTCATTGATTGCTCAAAAGTCTTGTCTAAGTCAGATGTAATTTTACCTAACAGATGGAGCTTCACTATCTCCATCAAAACTAGCTAAGTGAATCTTCAGTGTAACCTTTGTTGTAATCAATTGAAATTGTGCGCCCTTCTTTCACTGATTTGTGGATGGCCGCCACCACAAGCATGGTGTCTAGGCCTTTTTGGTATGAAATCGGTGAGGCGTCCAGCTTGGCACTGAGCAGATTCTCAATATGATGCAGTTCAGCAATGAAGTCATCGGGGCGTGTTTTTTCGAACAGATTTATTTGTTCTTTATTTAACTCTGAATTATGAATAACAGCATCGCAGCCGGGCTTATATCCACAGTGCCATTCGATATACCCATTTTGGCCTTGAATTCGTCCCCACTTCCGAGGGGGGTTGGTGACTACATCTTGAACCACCCGGCCCACCATGCCAGATTCTGTTTTGAGATTGAGGACGCACAGTTTGTCATAATCAACAATGCCGTCATTTACATATTCAAGCATACCATTGACTTCGATTGTGCGGCCTACTCCTGCTTTATGGCAGAAGTGCTGCCATAAATTGATGGCATGAGAATGTTCACCGCTGGCACCGCCGCCGCGTTTCCAGTAGCCAAGATAACTATCGCTCGGGCCGTCAAGCCATGGGTGTGCGTTGAAAATACCACCCCAGTATTCACGGAATTCAACGTCAATCGTTTCAATTGTTCCGGTAATTCCAGATTTAATTAATTCACTTACTTTGTCACTGGCCGGGCCAACCACATGATCATAGCCAACGAAAAGATGGATGCCTTTGGCTTTTGCCTTATCAAGTAGTTCTTGAGCGCCATTTAAATCGGGAGTGCAAACAGGCTTTTCGATTAAAATTGCCTTAGGGTTTTCTTCCAGTGCCTCTAATGCCATGGAAATATGGGTGTCGGGTGGCGTTCCGATGATGATCAGATCATACCCTCCCTTGGGAGCATTGTTGTTGGAGAAGAGCTGAATCTCTTCATCCCATGTGGTATAACGCTGTGGGTAAATATCATTTTTGGTGCGTTTTAGCGCAGCCTCATCAATATCGCATAGGTCTACGCTCCAATTTAAGCGGCGCGAAGCATGTGAAAGGTGGTTGCCAATAGATCCGGCACCAAAAACTTTAACCTTCATTATGTGTCATCCCGAATTGTTGAGTTGTGATGAAAACCAGTGTTGACTGTAAGGTAAATAGCACTTGCAGCGCGTAAACCGTGAGAGTTATGGGGATTAGAATTAGAAATAATTTAGTGATTTTCCCAGAATTTACGCGCTTTATTTAGGTCTTCCTTAGTGCCAAATTCAAGAAGAGCATCGACTTCAACCACTCGAGTTTTTTCCTCGGCAACGTAACGCGTTATAATATCAGAGGTAATATCTGAAAGCTCTCCCTTCCTTGCGAGCGAATATGCAATTTCCTTCAGCAGCAAGGTATTGGAGAAAACAAATTGCCCAATCACGCCATTGTCTATGGTGTCGATATGTTGAGGCGGGCTGATCTCCTGAATTTTTTTCACTATTCCATCTTCAGCTTGGACCGAGTGCCTATATGTCCCCAAAACACCCTTGGTGTTCTTGTGCGTCGTGTAAAGGGTGCTGCCGGAAATGACCGGGTTGCTTAATAAAATCAGATCACAAAATGAAATGATCGTACCGTAACGGCTATCTATATGGTCAAGGGCATACAGAAGAGAGGTCGCGTTGTTTTTAAGGTCATTTGGGGATTCACGAGAAAAACTAATGCGCTGGGTTGGGTAGCGCCCTGATATGTAGCTTTCAAGTAAGTCGCTGTGCCAGGCTGTGCCAACGACCAGTTTATGAGATACCAACAAAAATTTGCTAATTAATAGGTCTATTGCTCGTTGTGAACCGATGGTGGATAGGGCCTTGGGGATGTATTCTGAAGCCTCGCCCATGCGTGTGCTCAGACCGCCAGCCAAGATGATCACGTTGTATATGTGACCCCTATCGCAAATAAACTGTCCTAGCATATCGGTTCCCTTAGTTTACAGTAGATGAGAATATTTTCGAAGAAAGTGACTTGAGATGTATCCAGTAGAATTGTAGCCAACATGATATGGTGCGTATATATCACGGAAGTGCTTTTGAAGAGCAATGTCCTCTATTGTCTCTTCATAGCGTCCAGAGAGCCTCAATGAAAGCTCTTTCGTTGCGGCTATTATATCTTCGGAATCATTATGTACTAATTCGAAACGCGCATTAGAGCAATCAGCGCCATGCGTGAAATGATGATTAAAATAAATCAACTCACTAAAATTAATAAGATTATTTGTTTCTTTATCTAAAACTAATTTTGGAATAAATATGCTAGGAGATTTTTTATTTGATGAGTAAATAGTGTTGCGGATTAGAAATAGGTCGCTTACAACCGCCGGACGGTCAAAGGCGGCTGCTCCGGAAAACAAGCCAGTATCACCAGCAAGCATGAAATGACAGCGTGAGAAGAGATGAACATCCAGTTCGTCACTGCGCCCATCTACAGCGTAATCAAATATAAGAGGGTGGCGGTCCTTTGGAAGAGTTTCGCTGACCTTCAATCCCATTCGCACGACTTGGTACCCTAGCTTAGCCCAATAATCAGCTGTTTCTAGGTAAGAGGAGAGTGGAGGGCATCTATGGTAGGTATCATTTCGCGCTTGAGCTGTTTCACCAACGTTCATGACAGTTCCGTAAAAATTATAATACGCCATGTCACGTAAGCCGATACATATAATCGGCTGCTCACAATTGATGCCGATATTGCGAAGCTTTTTTTCAACACGTCTTGCATCTGCATCTGGTATAGATAAAATGGGAGCTCCATTGAGAAAATCATTATTGATTTTCCGGTAGTCAGTTGTCAGTTCCGTGTGCCTATTTACATTTTCAATATTGGAATATGCAATCCTGAAAAGTTTTGTCAATAGGCGGCCCTGGGGAGAGACCAATAGACAGTGCTTGCTATAGAGCTTCATGAGTGTGTCGTTTGGGTATCCGCCAAAATAGAGAACAATCATTAGCGGTGTACTATCCAGGTTGTCGCGGAACCGTCGTAAAACAGGATCAATTCTATCAACCATATCTGCTAAACGCGTGAAATTACCCATGGATGATATTTTCACGTTCCAACGTCTAAGTATTAACCTTATGAATAAAATAATTATAACGGCAATTTTATCCTGAATATGGTATTTACACTTTCTTGATATGACATCAAAAATAAAATGTGCGCGAGACTTGAAGTCAAGCTGCTTGCTGGCGTTTATGACCGCATGCATATGCAAAAGGCTGATACCTTTTAAGGGAACCTTGTCGAATACAAATGCCTGAGACTCTTCCGAAATAGTCTCAGACAGTAGGGAACGTACATTGGGCTTGCCAATAGCATCTATGCCTTCTACGGCACCCAATGCACTGATCAAGAGCAAGGCAAGGTTCGCTTCATTATTATCAATAATCTCTTGTACAGCTTTGAGAGACTCTGCAACGTTACCTAATGCGGCGTGGGTTAAACATACTTCGAAACGGTAGGATTTGTTTTGAGGATGCTCTTGTCTATAACGAACTAATAATTTGAAAGATTCATCCGGGCGGCCAATTGTGCGCAGGTCGCGTGCGAGCTCTAAAAGTCGATTGGGGGACTGAGCCGTTGCGGCTTCCTTAATAAATTCGCGCGATATACGGGTATTGTTAGCATCTAGTATTTTCATTATTATTTGACCCTAGGGCGCCTCGGTGCGACGCCCAGTTGCATGAAACTTAGAACATTTTAGGACTGTCGGGAAGATCTGTGACATAAAATCTATGGGTTGCAAAACGTCCCGCTGAGAAATGACCCAACTCTACACATCAGGTAGGAGCGCCTTTGAAGCCTTAAGAAGATACGGCCAGCAGACGCTCCAACTGAATCCAAACGTGTATAATGTAGCTTAAGATCCAAGCTATATCAATTCCAGCAGAAAACTTGCAGCAAATGTGATCTGCTTCCCCCAAATGCCCTCGAAATAGGTTAGAGTTTTTCGTTTTCATTTTCCTGCTGGGAAGGGAGCGAAGACCGAATGAAAGCATCATGATTCACGGATGCGCAACGGGCATTCATCGTCAAGTAGGGCGAGGATGGCATACCGGTTGCGGAGATTTGCCGAGAGGCCGGGATTAGTCAGGGGACGTATTTCAATTGGAATGAGAGTCCGATTCAAAAGTTTTCATATGATATCAGCCCCTTGCCAGAAGTCTACTGACGCGCCGTATGTGAGCGATGAGCAGCCATGTTTCAGCGCTGGCGATGGTTTGCTCCCAGTCTTTGGCCAATCTGCGGCAACGGCCAAGCCATGCAAACGTGCGTTCGACCACCCAGCCGGCTAAGCCATGCAAAGTGCGTTCGACCACCCAGCGGCGGGGAATAATCTCGAAGCCCTTTGCGGCATCGGATCGCTTGACGATTTGCAGCGTCCATTGTCCAATTTTGTCCAATGCGCCCCTGAGCTTGGGTCCAGCATATCCGCCATCGGCAAAGATATGGCGCAACCACGGGAAGGAATAGCGGATCGAGTTAAGAACGGCGGGAGCGCCATCTCGGTCTTGGATGTCCGCACCATGGACCACCAAGCCAACGAGCAGGCCGGTCGTGTCGGTGACGATGTGACGTTTAACGCCCGTTGATTTTCTTGCCCGCGTCATAGCCCCGAATACCGCCGCTTTCCGTGGTTTTGACGCTCTGGCTGTCGACCACGCCCGCCGTCGGACTGGCCTCTTTTCCCATGGCTTCTCGTGCTGCCATGACCAAGTAATGGTTGACCGTTCGCAGAACGCCGTTGTTGCGCCAATCGTAAAAGTATCTGCGCACCGTCGAGACCGGAGGAAAATCATTCGGCAGCATCCGCCACTGACAGCCCGTGGACGCCATGTGCAAAATGGCATCAAATACATCTCGAAGATCCGTCGTGCGCGGACGCCCTCCGGGCTTCGCCGGGGGCAACAACGGAGCAACATGGCTCCATTCTTCATCTGTCGAATCGCTTGCATATCGGCGCCCAGTGCGCTCATAATCAGGTCGGGTGATTTCAGTCCACATCTTGTGCCTCCTCATTTGCTTTGACACAAACGAGAGAATCACAAATGACTGAAATCACTCAACTACTTTCGGATCGGACACTGAGACATTAGCGGAAGCTCTATGTGGCAATTAATCTTGCACCATAATTATATATTTTTTGAAATGTTTATACGTAAGGGAATGAAATTATGACCTGATATCTTTGGTTTATTACAAGGCATGCCCGACAAGCCATCAATAAAAATAATCTTTTCCTCAGCCCAATTGAATAAATTAATATAATAAGAAGTCTCAGAATATTCAGTGATTAGAAATCTTGCCAAAATTTCATTAAAACTTCTCCGACCCAAATCTTTTTCAATAAGTCTTTGGAGTCTAATCTTGGGGGGGACCCAAAGAAAAAAAATACGTTTCAATTTCGTAACGATAAATGGCGGTCCAAAAATTGCGCCCTCGTAAATTAAATTATTTGTTGCTGTGAGTATCAATGCATCAGATTTTTCACCTGTATCGCGTTGATAAGGAGCATCGATGACTATGGACTTTCCCTCAATAAGGTCCTCTAAGTTACTTAGTATTGTTCCCCAGTCCCACCAGTTATATTGGTTTGCAGCATCAATATAGTTATCAATAGAACGCATCTGTTTATTGATAAGGAGTGATTTACGTTCTTCTGAATCACCTATGAATCCATAATCTGCCGAATAAACTGTGCAATTTAATTTATCTGACATGAGACGTGCTACTGAGGTTTTTCCGGCTCCTGCAGGACCGGTTATACCATAAAAACCAGCCCCATGACGAGTGATGGTGTTTGATATTAAATTTTTGCAATTTACATCAAACGTCTCTGAAATATCCATTTTTATTATTCAGCCTGTTATGTGTTGGGGACAGTGCGCAACGAAAAGAATTTACTAAATTTCATCGGGCAGTTTAACTTGTAATCCCCCCTTTTTAGGGGCCGTTAGAAGTAGAACGGGTTAGGCGACCATGGTTTTTTCCATGGTCATCTTTTGTATTGGTGTTATGCCACCGATGGCCATATTGGATCGTTCGTTGTTGTATGTCCACTGCCACTTGGTCGCGGCATCTTGAACCTCCTCAATCGTTGCAAAGATGTACTGGTTCAGCCAGTCATATCGGACAGTGCCATTAAACTGTTCAGCATATGCATTTTGTTGTGGCTTGCCAAGCTGGATAAACTGCAGGCTAATGCCTCGTCTTTTAGTCCAGGCGGCCAACAAAGAACTGACATATTCGGGGGCATTGTCGCACCGAAGTGTACGGGGGGGTCCCCGCCATTCGATGATTTGCTCAAGGGCACGAATGACACGGACCGCAGGCAGCGAGAAGTCGACCTCGATGCCCAGCCCTTCGCGATTGTAATCGTCAATCACATTGAAGGCGCGAAAGCTCCGGCTATCACCAAGTTGATCATGCATAAAATCCATCGACCAAATTTCATTAATGGCATCAGGCACCGCCAAAGGTTCCGGTTTATCCCGATACAGGCGTTTCTTCGGCTGAATCTTCAGGTTCAATTCAACTCCTGTAGACCCGTTTATGGTTCCAGCCAATGCCCTTCACGTCGCGCAGATATAGAAAGCACAGCATAAACCCAGTTGCCATGGCTTCCTTGATTACATCGTTTTGAAGTTGGACCTCGGCATACATCTTCTTCAGACGGCCATGCTCAGCCTCCAACTCTTTTATCGCGATATCAATGAGGCATCCATGCCACCGTATTTGGCGCGCCATTTATAAAAACTGGCGCTGCTCATGCCGTGCTCACGGTAAGGCT
>NZ_MCGG01000045.1 GCF_001746755.1 Magnetovibrio blakemorei
GATTTCCAGGAACGGTTCCCTGACGACAGGAGCTGTTACTGTCTGATACGGGATCGGCGATGGCCGGACGGGTTTGTCTGCCCCAAATGCGGCAGCAAAGATGCTTTTCTTCTGACCAGTCTGGCATACACCTACGCGTGCAAGGAATGCCGTGGCCATACGTCGGTGACTGCAGGCACGATTATGCACCGGACTAAACTGGCGTTGCGGGTCTGGTTCTGGGCGGCCCATCTTATGGCAACGCATTCGAACGGGATTTCGGCCCGACAGTTGGCGGCGCAGATGGGGATCGCCTACAGTTCGGCATGGTTGCTGGAACAAAAACTGCGGCGTTCGATGATTGATCCAAGCCGAGATTTGTTGGATGGTGTCGTCGAGATTGATCAGACCGAGATACCGTTCCACGACAACGACGCACCCCGGAGCCCACTCAAGACCGGCAAAATCCTGATCATCGAAGCCGTCGAGATTCGTGATAGAACCAGCGGAAAGGCACAGAAACCCAAGCCTCGTGGGTCGAAGTACCTCGACACCCTGTCGGGGCGCTGCCGTCTGGCGGTCATCCCCAGCAACGAGAAGCCGAACATCCACGCTTTCATTGCTACCAATATTGCCCCCGGATCTACCTTAATCTCCGATGGTCACGCTTCAATTCCTGGACTGGAGGGCTACCGGCACGATCCACGTGTCATTGGCAACATGGCGGCGCACATTCCGCTGCAATGGATTCACCGAGTCTTCGCCCTTCTCAAACGTTGGGGCCTCGGCACTTATCATGGTTTTCGCCGCGAGCACATTGATGTCTACCTCAACGAATTCGTCTTTCGCTACAACCGTAGATATTATCGTCATGTGTCCTTTGAAACGATCCTTGGTATCGCCGCAAAGCATGCGCCAGCGTCCTATTGGGACATCGTCGGCCAGAATAATCCTCGCAAAGGCATCACCATGACGCGCCAGAGACCCCGGCGGCGCAAGACGGCAGAAGGTATGCGCGAGGACGGAACCGGCCCTTATTCGCGCGGGAAAAACCCGAAATCATCCGATGATGGGACATCGCGATAAGCCGTTTTCGAAATACATTGACTGATGATTAGCAAGCACTATTTTTAATGTGGTTTAGCCACCATTTTACTCAAGTCAACGAAACGCTCTGGTGGAGCAGAAGCGGCTTTATTTTTTCAGCCAGTTTATAATGGTCAAAGGGCTTGGCGATGAAGGCATCTGCGCCATGATGAGAGGCGGTGAGGGCTGCGTTGGTGTTATGAATGCCCGAAACAACGACAAACGGCACCTTATTGTTAAACTTCGATGTGCGCACTGCGATGAGGAGATCGACGCCGCTCATCTCGGGCATATTAAAATCGGAGATGATCATGTCTACAGCTTCGGGGTTGTCGTGAAAGGCTTCCAATGCGCTGTTTGCGTCCAGAAAAACGCGGACTTTGTTGAATCCGATTTTGTTCAACAAAAGAACTATAAGCTCAGCTTGCGTGCTGCGGTCTTCTACCAAAAAAATAATAGCCTTAGACGTGGCGCTGTTCTTTTTGTCATCAAAATCGGCCATTGCCCCCCCCAGGTTCATTTGAGTATAGCAGGTAAAAACAGAGTGAAACGTGCCCCCTCTTCGACTTGGCTTTTGACTTCAACAATACCTTTGAAGGTTTGCAGCGTAGAAAAAACCATAGAAAGCCCTAGTCCGGTCCCTTTGTATTCGGGCTTTGTGGTGTAAAACGGCTCAAATATCCGGCCTTGCACACCCTCGCTCATACCGGGGCCATTGTCAGCAACATAGATGGCAAACAAGGGTCCATTATAGAGAGTGCCGTCCGCCTGCACTATCTTTCTTTCCGCAACTCTGTAGCAACCTAATGTCAAAATGTTTTGCTTGGATCCTCTCGGGACGCTCATCATGGCGTCCCGAGCGTTAATGGTAAGGTTGATAATCACCTGCGATAACAGTTTCTTATCAACGTTTATCTGAGAGTCTTTGTCTCGGATGTCGAGTTTCAAGACAATGGTGTTGAGGGTCAAGCTTTTGATTAATACCACCATACTTTCAACCAAGGCAGCACCATTAAACACCTGCATATTTAGGTCTGTCTTGTGCGACAGATAGAGGACTTCTCTCATGATTTTCGATGTTTCTTTGACGCTTTCAAGGGCATCTGTCAAATATCTTGTGGCGGTTTCCCGGCCTTCGTTTTCCGTAAGAAGTTCATCTTTAGCGAGGCCTATATAACCTTGAACGAGCGTTAGGCCATTGTTGACCTCATGGGCGATGTTGGCGGACAGATGCGCCAGGCTCTCAAACTTTTGGGCGGAAAGAATCTGCGTTTGCAACTGTGATATCTCTGTTTTGTCCTGAATTGTGCCGGTCATGTGGATGGCTTTTTGGTTTTCATCAAATCTCACCTTACCTTGTTCAAGGACAACCCTGACAGCGCCACTGGGCAAAACGATGCGATGCTCGATATTAAAGGGCTTGCCAAGTAGAGCTTCACTGAGCGCGGCTTCTAGCACACCCAAATCATCAGGGTGCACACCCCGTTCAAAATCTTGGAAAGTGGCAGCAAACTCTTGCGGCATGTAACCAAAGATGCGGTATGTTTCGTCAGACCACGTGAACGTGTCTGCTAAAAGATCCCAGTCCCAGTTGCCCAAGTGGGCAATGTGTTGTGCCTTTGCCAGACTGTATTTATTTTTTTCTAATTCCTTATTCAAGAGATGATGCTCTTTGATTATATTTTTCAAAGCGTGAATGAGTTTTAGGTTGCGTTTCAACATGATGGCTGAAAATGTGAGGGCGCTGATCAGTATAACGGCGATAATGATGCTGACCGTCAGCAAGTTGTCTGGCCCCCCCTCAGTGTAGGACAGGCTATTTTTTACTGGAATAAAATAGGCTGCTTCCATAGAGAGATAATGCGTACCCGAAATGGCAATGGCCATCATAACCGTAGCAACACTGATCTGGACGGGCTTAGAAACGCGATCTGTGTGAACGCTCGACGTGAACTTCACTTGCAATGACAAGATAGCCAAGATGATAGAGAACACGACGGAAAGCGCAAACATCGTTGGTGCATAATAAATGGCAGTGCCTGCGGGGCGCATGGCGGCCATGCCGCTATAGTGCATGACGCAAATTCCGGTGCCTATGGCAACGCCGCCCATGACCAACCTAAGCACAGAAATCTCGGTCCGCCCGATCATCCACAAAGCTACCGCACTCGCCAGCACGCTTGGGACCATGGAGATAGCGGTGAGCCACGGATCATAAGATACGCTGCACGGCAGGCGTAAGGCCAGCATGGCAGTGAAGTGCATGGCCCACACACCCGTGCCCAGGCATAAGGCCCCTGGGATCAGCCAAACGATTTTACCGACTAACCTACTTTTGAGATGAATAACTTCGCCGGACAGTTTAAGGGCTATAAAAGCGGCAAACATAGCGATTAAAAAGGAGAGCAACACATACGCCATATCATAGCTGTAGGTGTAGGCGCTGGAAACATCCACCGTGGAGTCCAAAAAATGAATAAAGTTTCCCATGTGTGAAAGTATTACATTTTTTTATTTTCATCACAAGTTCGTGAAGATGGGGGAAGCGCCGCCGTCCCGTAGGATTCGCGGCGCCGTGGGCATCGGGAAATGAGCCTGTTTTATTTACAGGTCGTTTTTTTAGGCGTAGACCTGATGGAAATTTGCAGTTGGTTGTACGCCTGAATCCCTAGCGAAAATGCAAACATCCATCAACTGTGGCGGTGATTAACGGCCTATCACTTTGAGTGTTTTGTCCTTGGTGATGTCTTTCTCACCTTGCCAGGATATGCGGATGCCAAGGGTGTTCCGGTCATCGTCTATTGAGGCTTTAATCTTAATCCGCAATAAGCCCGACGGTTCCATGACGAGGCTTGCATTTTTATCTTCCAGGGTGATTTTACCCTCACCGATGCCGCTGGTTATTGCTTTCAGTAGGCTTTTGATGGTATCTTGATCTTGCAAAGATTCATGGCGAAAGCGTCCGGTGTTTTTCATGTATTCCACCTCAGTGATTTAGGGTTGCATTTCAAGTGGCGTCAGCGCGAAGGGAGGATCATCTTTGGGCGTGTCTGCACATTGATGGTAATCGCTGTTTCGTATAAGGGCTGTAATCAGATGCGCCATCACTTTAAGTCTTTCAAGGCGTCTTTAAGTCTGGAGATGATGGGCTTGGGGTCCACGTTATGCACCATTGACACGGCTTTTGTGAGCGAGACCCGTTGCCGATCGCGGTGGCGTCCCTCCCACTTCAACTCATCCACTTCATGAGTGACCGCCAAGGGGTAGACTTCAACCGCACAAGCGCCGCCCCATTTTTTGTAATTGTAAGTGCCAAGAAGGCAGTCCAAAACCCGGCCATCGACACCTGCTTCTTCAAACGCTTCGTTGGCGGCGGAGGCTTTGGAAGACAGTCCTGGCTCATGGATGCCTTTGGGGATCACCCAGTGGTTTTGCTCGCTTGATGAAATGATCAAGACTTGCAGTTCATCGTCTTGAAGGCGAAACGGAACAACGGCCGATTGGCGGTAATAATAGGCTGGGCGGATGCGTTCTTCGAGGCCGTCGACGGTGGGGAAGGGGAACAGATGCGGTAAGGTGTTGGGTTCGACAATTTGAATCAGCTCAGCACAGTTGGCGCGTAAATCCTTCCATTCGCTTTCAATGCGTAGATGGGCAAGGGCCGCCGTGCGCAGATATCCACCTTTGTCATTGTCCGGCTCCAGGTTGCGGCACAGCGTCAACACCAGTTCTTCCAGGGCGGGATTATGGCCCACCATCATCACCCGGCGAGCAGATTTCGGAATTTCTCGTAGAACTGAGAACAAATCATCCAGCGTGGCTTCATAAATGCGGGCGTCTTTCTCGATTAAGTCAGCGGGCCAGCCAACGCTTTTGTAGCACTTTTCAGCCGTGGTATGGGCGCGGTTCGCGGGAGAACTGAGCACACAGTCGGGACGCAGATCATGCCGCGCCAACCAAGCCCCCATGCGTTGGGCATGGCGTTTGCCTTTGTCTTTCAAGGCCCGTGCCTCGTCTTCTTCACCATTGTCATTGAAGCTAATTTTGCGCGCTTTGGCATGGCGTAATATGAGTAACTCTCGTCTCACAACAGAAGGTCCTGTCGTTTCAAGTGGTTTAGACATTGGTCCGCCGCATGGTCAAAATCAACCGCGCCCGTTGCTTCGAAGATCGGCACGTTCGCGACTATGTCCCGGTACGGTTTAGCATCAAGCGGAGTGTTGTTCTTATAAAAACCGCCGGCTTTTAGCTGATAGAAAGGTCCCGGCGATTTCATCATGGCGTTCAGAAGATCGGGACGCTCTGACACATTGACGGCGTTGATGGCGCACTGCTGGTCGCTGTCGCGTCTCCAGTTGAGAACCAAAAAAGCCGATAGCTGGGCGGAGGTTGCAATTTTGCCTTCGCCAAAAAACGCTTCGACATCAACGTCATACTTTTCTTCACAGTCCCAAAGCTCTAGCGGTGGAAGCTGTGAAAGTTGGGCATGTCGCTCCGCCGTCAGGATCGCCGTTAGCATGTCGTTGTTGAGGATGGTGCCGGGATTGATGCGGGGTAGTTTGGGGATGCCGGTCGCAATGACGTCTTCGCCATTCCGATTGATGAACAGACGGTCGTTTGATAGAAACTGCACGCCGTCTTCCTTCAGCATATGCAACATCAAGGTTGACTTCCCACCGCCGGAAAACCCCGCGATGCCCAACCCTTGACCATACAGCGCTAGCCCGGATGCATGGCAGATTAAAGCGTTGTGTTGCTGCAAGTGGGTCATATACGCGGCGTTGATGAAGTTGATGACCTGGTTGTTGTTTTGTAGGCACGGTCCGGCAGCGATGTTGTGATCGGCGCTGAGAACGAAGACCATGCCGGTGCGCACTTTGCGAATCAACCGCCCGTCCGCAAAGTCGATATAGCTGTCTTTTCGCCCGGACTTGTTCGTTTCACGCCGCCAACCGATAAAATCCAGATCGAGTTCAGGCGGATCCGTTTCCAGGGCCAAAAGCTCCAAGTCAGCAGGTCCCACATCCAAGGTGTGAGCAAAATAAATACCCAACTTTTCCAAGAGAACGGAAGAATTGGAACGCACGCCGATGCGCATACCCTTCAGGCCCAAGACGATTTGCCCCTCGGCCAAGGCATGGTCTTGGATCAGTTTCTGGGTGTAAAATTCTACGCTGTTCACAGTGTAACCTTTGCAATCATATAGTCAGCGTAAAGGGTCGCTGCATCAATGCCGATCCCGTCTTGTGCGCCTTTAAATCCACCGAAGGCGGAGACTTCGAAGACAATGGGGCCATCCTCGGTGTCAGCCACGTCCACGGTGGTGAAGTCCAGGCCAAACAGTTTTTGCGCCTGGGCCGCCATGTTGATGGTGCTTTGCGGTGGTTCATGCAATGTGTATTTTCCGCCGCTGTGCACGGTGGTGTTCCAGATGTTAGATTGCGCCACTCGGGCGTACGCGCCCAAATAGGCCCCACCCAAAAACACCAAGCCGTAATCCCGTCCTGCCAAATGGAGTTTTCGTTGGATGTACATCAGGGGATTGTCGGCTTTAAAGACTTTGATTTGGCGGCGGACTGCGGTAGGGCCGTGGGTCGCGGAGATGACGCACATGCCCCGCGCCTTGGTCGAATAAAGGGGCTTAAACACGGCTTCGCCAAAGCTCTGTACGGCGTCGAATGCGACATTTTCATCTTCGCTGACCAAAGTATCGGGCATTGGAACGCCGCCGCCGCGCAAGGTGACGGTGCAGGCTAAGCGGTCAATCATGCGCACAATGGTTTGGGGCGGTGAAAACACCCGAACCCCTTGCTGTTCGGCAACCCGTAGCAGCTCAATGCGATCAAGCATAGCGGGACTGTAGTCTTGACTAATTTTTTTTATGGCAATGCCATCCAGTTGACACAGATTGATCTCACCCGCCCAAAGCGTCTGGGAGGATAAATCCAAGGATACATCGGCCATGTCGAGCACGAGACGAAAGCCAGTCTTGGTGTGTAGGGCATCGGCAAGAACTTCCGTAGACCATTTTCCGGGTATTCCAATGACGGCGATTTTAGGCGGGCTCATGCGAACAATTCCTGGATCGGCAAGCGAAAGGACTGCGCTGTTTTCGGCGTGACGCCTTGGATCCGCTCAAGAATGTAAACCCCGCGTAGAAACATATTTTTCGCCAATGTCTTGTCCAAAATGAAGCGGGTCGATGATATGAAAGATCGCGCCAAGCCTAAGCCCAAGCGCAGCTCGAAGGTCGGATCAGCATTCTTGGCGGCAAACTCGGCAGCGAAGTCGTGAAACTCAGTGGCGATCGCGCAGATTCGGCAGCGAGTGGTTTGGTCAAGCACCTGCAAACGATAGTTCGACACCATGAAGACCGCGATGTCTTGGACATAATCCATGTAACACGAGCGATGCAAGTCGATAAAGCGGATTTGACGGGTATCGTCGTCGAAGATAATATTGTCTAAGTTGAAGTCGCCGTGAATGTAGACGGAAAACGGCGCAGGATTGGCTTTTTCCACTTTGTGCGCACCGTCCAAGAGCTGCTCTAAGGACTTTATTTGTGCGCCGCAGACTTCCCCGCCGATGGCTTCAAATTCGGGGTGAATGGCAATGACGTCGCCCAAACGCTTGCCCAGTTGTTGGGTGTGACGGGCCGGGACCCCTTGGCTGCGCTTGGTTTCGCTCCACACCGCATTGAGGGTCTGAGTTAGACATTTCAAGGCCCGCGCCAAAGTCTTATCGTTTTTTTGCAGCAGCGCCTGTTCAAAGGTTAGGCCTGGCAAATGTTCAATCAAAAGCGAGGCATTCTTACCGTGTGTATTGTAGGACAAAATTCGCGGGGCGAGGCCGGGAAAAATTTCATGCCAGTTTTCGACACTTTCCCGTTCGTTGTTCAGTTTGTTTTTGGTGCCATCTTTAAAAATACCCGCATAGCCGTTTGCATCGCCGTGGGCTAAGGATATGGCGGCGACGCCACTTCCTGAATTGGTTTGGGCAAGGGTTTGGACTTCGGCGCCAATCAGGCCTAAGTCCGTCAACGCCGCATCAAGAGAGCGAAAGCGGTCTATGCGCATCGGTTTTCCCAATTTTGCGGAGATGATGGACTCACTGATGTCGCGCATCACATCCCCCATGGCTTCAATGCGGTGGGCAACGAACAGTGAAGTGATGGTTTGTTCGGTCTGCTTGGTTTTGCACAGTTGTTTTATGTGCAGGGCAAATAAACGGGCATAGGCCTGGTCCAGTTTGCCTTCGATATCCCCAATTTTCAAAGCGAGTTGGGTATCGTCGTCATTCAATGCCGTCTCAATCATATCGATGCCGGAGGAGATTTTATTCAGCAAGGCGAGATTGGGAAGATTTTTTAAATAGTTGTGATGGGTGAGCGCGCCGATCAAACGGACGCAATCGTGACAGATGTCGCTTAAACGTTCCAAGTCGGACGCGATGGTTTCGGCGGCGCGTAACGAATAGAGGTCAGTGTCGCCTTTTGGGGCCCGTTGCAGTGTCACGTTGCAACTGTCATAGATACGCATTTTTAAATTATAGGTATAGCCGCGGCGATCCAAAATACGATGCGCCACGGAGGGGGAGCCAGTTTCGAGAAATACCCGTAAACTGGCGACCTGCGATTTAGTTTCGGCCAACAGAAAATATAAGTTGTCCTTAATGGCTTTGGGTAAACGCATTCTACTTTATCAATCAGTCCAAAACACACAGGCTCTGCGACCGTTTCGGGTGCTGAGGCCTCAGGGGTGTAGGGCGGTCGTTGAGAGGGGCATGTTTAGAGTGAGTAAAGACCTTTGATGATATATGTTGAGCGATGATGGGGTATAGTCCTTTGGGTGTGAAGCTTTTGCGACACAATGTCGTCACCAGCATACGTAAGTGGTTTAGTTCCTATGCACAGTACCCGACTTAACGGGATAAACACCTGAAGCGATTCATACTTTGAGATTCTCTGTCAAAGGAAAGTCTCAGAATATGCAAAAATCACTGACCAAGTGCTTATCCCTTTCATTAGAAGGCCATATTTTCTTATGGCGCACAAGGCGTGAAACGCTCGTGTGGCTGGTCATGCTCATCATTCAAACGGGAACCGTAAGCATTTGGCGTCTTGCCGGGTATGTTGATACGCGTGCGCAAACGTTATCCGTCCATCATCGTTTGGAGCGTTTTTTTTAACATGTCCATCTTGATGATGCCTGTGTCGCCCGCCTGATTGTTCACATCATGGGGCTGTCTGGAAAGCCGTGGCATCTGGCTCTGGACCGTACAAACTGGAAGTTCGGTCGCTGTCATATCAACATCCTGATGCTGGGCATCGTGCATGAAAAAGTCTGCATACCCTTGTTTTGGTCGTTGCGGGACAAAGCGGGAAATTCAAATGCACCCGAACGCACCGCGTTGTTGGAGCGCATGATCAAAACGTTCCCCGATCAACCGATTTCCTCGCTGAGTGGAGACCGTGAGTTCATTGGGGAAAAATGGATGGGTTGGCTGCATGAGCGCGGTATTCCCTTTGTTTTACGCCTGAAGGAAAACATGCATGTGTGGAATGAAAGCCATGTTCCGGTGAAGCTCTCTCTCCATGCAATCCGCTTGGAAAAACGCCAAAGCCGCATCATGAAAGGCATTTGGTATCTGGGCCGTGATCAGGAAATGGTGACCACGCCGGTCAAAATTTCCATGATGCGTTTGAAGACCGGCGAGATGTTGATTGTCGCGGCAAGACAAGCCCCTCCTGAACACAGTTCGCGGCAAACCTTGCTCCATCTTGCTAGAGCATTTCCGGGTTATTTTGACGCATAACCATCTGCGGCAAAGAAGTTGCGGCATTCATCTGGCTTGAACAGGTCGCAAACTTTTCCAGCCGTCTTCCACAGGTCATCGATTGTACGAGGTTTCAGGCGTTTCATATGAGACTTAAATTTTGAGAACGCCAGTTCTATGGGGTTAAAATCAGGCGAATATGGCGGCAGGAATAAGAGCCAGGCCCCTCGTTTTTCAACCGCCTGCTTGGCGCTGTCACATTTGTGCGCTGAGAGATTGTCGAGAACAACAACGTCCCCTTTGCTCAAGGTCGGAGCGAGTTGTGTTTCGATGTAATGCGCGAAGATATCAGCGTTCATGGGGCCATCAACAATCCAGGGGGCGGTTAAGCGATCACAGCGCAACCCGGCAATAAAGGTCATGGTTTTCCAGTGTCCGTGAGGAATGCTGGCGACCATCCGCTGGCCTTTGCGACAGCGCCCCCTCAGGCGCGCCATCTTGGTGTTGAGACCGGTTTCATCAATGAACACGATGTTGCCGATCTTTTCGGGGTGGGCCTCAAGCCAGTTCTGACGCTTGCGCCACACCGTTCGTGCCGCCTGTACATCAGGACGCCC
>NZ_MCGG01000046.1 GCF_001746755.1 Magnetovibrio blakemorei
TCCGACACCGTCGCCCAGGCCGCGCAAATGACTGGTGTCGATCCCGAGCGGATTTATGCCGATAGGGGCTATCGCGGCCATAATTACGAGGGCGAGGCCTCGGTCATGCTGTCCGGACACAAGCGCGGATTGAGCCCCCAAATGAAGCGTGAGTTGAAACGAAGATCGGCCATCGAGGCGACCATCGGGCATATGAAAACCGATGGCAGGCTTGATCGAAACTTCCTAAAAGGCCAAACTGGCGACGCCATCAACGCTCTGCTGGTTGCCGCAGGCCACAACATGCGCCTGATCCTCAACGCCCTGGCATTTTGGCTTGCCTGGATCATGAGCGTGACAGAAAAGACAGTCAAAATAGTAAAAACGGATACTTCCCGACTTATGATCCGATACCAAACATCAATGGCTTAGGCATTGTTCAGGGCGAACTACTTCTGCGATCCCCACTCACCATGGCAACGCGGAACCATTGAAAACACCAACGGCATTCTTCGACGCGACATGCCGAGAAAAACTGACATCACAAATTATACCGCCAGAGACATCGATGAAATCACATGGGCCGTGAACTCAATACCACGTAAATGCCTCGGCTTCAAAACACCCGCCGAGGCATTCCTCGAAAACTTGGAGTGTTGCACTTGACGTGAGAATCCAGCGACCACCTAGTTGATGCTGTCTTTATCAAAGGTCACGACCACCGCGTCACCGTCTTGGCTGACGGTGTAGCCACTTGAATTATCAACGGCCACATCGTTCAGCGTCACCGACACACCGGCGTCCGCACCAAAGGTGATGGTGGTGGCGGATCCTTCGGGATCCGACTGCAAGGTGAAGTCGTCCATGTTGAACTCTTGGCCTTCGAAGCGCAGCACGTCTTGGTGGCCCAAGTCGAGCACGATGTCGTTGCCGTCGCCGGCCCGGAAGACAAACGCATCGGCGCCTTGCCCGCCTTCCAACACGTCGTCGCCTCGACCACCGACCAACACATCATCCCCCTGACCGCCGGACAGCATATCGTTGCCTTGGCCGCCCATAAGGGTGTCGGCCCCTTGACCACCGTCCAAGGTGTCGTTGCCCGTATCGCCATAAATCTGATCGTTCCCTTGACCGCCGATGAGGGTGTCGGCCCCACCGCCGCCGTGAATTTCATCATCTCCGGCACCGCCGTCGATATAATCGTTGCCCCCTTCGTCACCGCCAAAAGTGACGTTGATGGTGCCCGACGTACTGGCCGTGTCACCGCTGGACAATTCGCTGGACGTCGCCGTCACGCCAATGCTGAGCGGATCAAATTCTATGTCGGCAGGGAGGCTGAGGGTCAAATCCTCTAAACGGTCAAGGTCATCGGCCAACAACGTCCAGGTTCCGTCACCGTTGTCCGCGCCCATGCTCAACGATGCGCCTTCGGGAACATTTGAAATTTCAATGCTGAGCGATTCAGACCCGTCAACGTCTCTGAGCGCCGCACTGACATCCAACGGTACGACCAGCGCATCCAGCTCAAACAAGTCATCTTCGTCGTCGTCATCATCGTCATCGTCGCGGCCGTACCCGTGCTCATCGTCCTTATCATCATCGTGGCCAAAGGCCCAACCTTTCCCCTGATGATCATGATCGGATTTGTCGCCGTCCTTCTGATCATCTTTTTCGTCGTCTTTTTCGTCGTCCTTCCGGCCGTCGCCTTTTTCATCATCATCATCTGGCGAGACCTGATAATCACTGTCGCCATAAATGATGTCTTGACCGGAACCGCCGTCAATAACATCCCCGCCCATGGTGCCGTAAAGTTCGTCCGCGCCCGCACCGCCATCGATTTGCTGGCCTGGTGGGGCTTCGATGGTCACCACCACATCTGAAATTTGCAAAACCGGAGCATCCGCCACGGCGGTGACAGCGGCATTGAATGTTGTCGAACACGTCCCCCCGTCAGACGACACGGCGCTGACCATAAGCGGTATCGATCCGCTGTAATCGGGCGGCGGCATCAAGATCAAGCCGCTCAATTGATCAGGGTTCAAGGTCCACGACCCGTCCCCGTTATCCGTACCAGCCGACAAGGTGGCCCCACTGGGCACGCCCGATACGGTGATGGAGTCCAGAGTCTCCGACGTGTTGGTCGGCATGTTGGCGGCAATGGTTAAAGCAATGCCGGTATC
Organism: Magnetovibrio blakemorei; assembly: GCF_001746755.1. Classification (GTDB taxonomy): domain Bacteria; phylum Pseudomonadota; class Alphaproteobacteria; order Rhodospirillales; family Magnetovibrionaceae; genus Magnetovibrio; species Magnetovibrio blakemorei. Next base: position 2,160 of record NZ_MCGG01000046.1, read on the forward strand.
TTCCGCGCCAAGGGCGTCGCTGACCGCGATCACGGGAATATCCGCCACCGAACCGACATGAACCGCCAAGGTCGCGCTGCTGACGCTGGCGTCGCTCGACACCACACTCACCGCCAAGGTGAATGCGCCGTTGTAATCCGGCGGCGGTGTTAAACTCAAGCCCGTCAAATCCCCGCTGTCCAGGGTCCAGGTGCCGTCGCCGTTATCAGATCCGGCGCTGAGCGTCGCGCCCTTGGGCACGCCTGCGATGACTACGCTTTCCACCGTTTCCGACGTTCCGCCCGGCATACTGGCGGCAATGGCCAAGGCAATGGCGCTGTCTTCCGCGCCATTGGCGTCTGACACGGCAATGACCGGCGTATCGGCCATGGGCGTCACCGTAACGCCAATGGTGCCCGTCGCCGTGCCGCCATCGGTGGACACGGCAATCACCTGCAAATCAAACGCACCGTTGAAATCTTGAGGCGGCGTCAAGGTCAGGCCGTCCATCAAATCCGGCGTCAACGTCCAACTGCCGTCGCCGTTATCCACACCGCCATTCAGCACGGCGCCTTCGGGCACGCCTTCGATGGTGATGGTGTACAGCGCCTCGGTCGTGTCGGCGGGCATGTTGGCCGCCAAAGTCAAAGCGATGGTGCCGTCTTCCGCCCCAACCGCATCGGCCAGCGCCAATTGCGGCACGTCGGCCAAAGGTTCAACCGTCACATCAAAACTGCCAGTAGCGGTGCCGCCGTCGGTCGATGTCGCGACGATTCCCAGTGTAAACACGCCACTGAAATCGGTGGGTGGGGTCAGGGTCAAGTAAGACAACTGTTCGCGCGTGAGCGTCCAGGTACCATCGCCGTTATCCGTGCCCTTTGACAACACCGCCCCATCGGGAACGCCGGTCACGGTCAAGGTCTCTACCGTATGCGACGTGCCTGTCGGCATGCTGGCCGTCAGCGTCAGGGCGATGGCCGCGTCTTCCGTTCCGGTCACGTCTGCGGCCGCGACGACGGGGGTGTCGGCGACCGGGCTGACGTTGACGTAAAAACTGCCGCGGGCCACGCCGCCATCGCTGGACGTCACGCTGACAGCGACGCTAAATGCGCCAAAATAGTCTTGGGGCGGCGTGATGGAAAGACCGCTCAACTGCTCCGAAGAAAGGCTCCAGGTGCCGTCGCCATTGTCGGTTCCGACTGACAACTTCGCCCCGTCGGGAATGCCGGACAACACAACCGCATCAATCGTTTCCGTACTGCCGCCCGCCAGGGCGGTGGCGATGCTCAGCGCAATACTGCCGTCTTCGACCCCGCTGGCATCGGCCACAGCCAAAGCCGGAACGTCGGCGACGGGGCTGACATGAAGGGCGAAGCTCGACGTCGCCACACCGCCATCCGTTGACGTCGCGCTGACGTGCAAATCAACCGTGCCGCTAAAATCTTTGGGCGGCGTTAAGGTCAGACCGAACAGGTCATGGGGTGACAACGTCCACGACCCATCGCCATTGTCCACACCTGCAGACATTTGCGCCCCGTCGGGAACGCCGTCCAGGGTGACATAGGCAACGGTTTCCGATGTGCCCGTGGGCATGGATGTGGCCAGCGTCAAAACGATGGCGCTGTCTTCATATCCGCTGACATCGGCAACGGCCACATGCGGCACATCAACGACGGGCGTAATCGCAACCGTGACCGTAGCCATCGCCATGGCCCCGGCATCATCGGTGACAAAATAGGTAAAACTGTCGTCACCACCAAAGTCCATGTTGGGCACATAGCTGAATGTTCCGTCCGGATGAACCGTCACCGAGCCGTTTTCAGGCCCACCATCTTCGGCCAGAGCAAACGTCAAAATGCCGCCTTCCAAATCCGATGCCGACAACTTGCCGGTAAAGACATTGTCTTCCGCCGTCATCACCGCACCGGGTTCAGCCACCGGAGCCGTGTTTATGGGTTCCGGTTCCGGTTCCGGTTCTGACGCAACCGGATTGCTCTCGGCAATATCGGCTTGATTGGTGTCCGACGAGGTCGGATCAGACGAGGTCGCCTGTGAGGGTCGCATCTCTTCAGAGCTGGGGGGCAACACCGATTCATTGGTTTGGATGGGCTCAATGGTTTCGCCAAACACGGAATTGGCTTCGGCCGCCAATTGTTCTGCCGTCAAAACATCGCCCGCAGCAGAAATATGCTCATTTAACTGCGTGTCTGTTGGCCCATCCTCAGAACGCACTTCACCTTCATCGATTGGCGCATTTTCAAATCCGGCCAACCCTTGTGCGATCCCATCTTGCGGCGCATCATCGAAGATCTCTTCTTCAGGCACAGCTTCTTCGGATGTCGCCAAGCTTTGTGTGTCGACATCTGGTTTGCCTGCGGCGGTTTCGAATGAGGTCAAATCATCCAGCACCGTCATAAACTGCTCGTAATTATTCGCGTTCGTATCTTCGACAGGCAATACAGACAGAAGTTTGCCAAAGGTGCTGACAACGCTTTCAATGGAGTGCATTTCCCCCGCCACCGGCGCGACATCATAGGCGCTCACCAGGGCGGAAAAATAAGCTTGATTGAGCGTGATCACACCGCCGTCATTCAAGATCGTCACTTCACCGACAAAGCCGTCGGCCTCTTCCATCATCACCACATTGAGCAGATTGCCGTGGTGCAATTCCAAACCAATTTGCGTGCCGCGAATGCCGATGGTGGCCACCGGTGTGTGCAAGGTCATGGCATCGGGGTCGACCTTGGAAATTTCACCTGATACAAAGGTGAACATCCCCTTCAGTACCGAAATGGAGAGACTGCCTTCTTGAAGTGCGGGATCATAAACCATTTCGTCCAGCACTAACGTCGCGCCGTCGCCCATGGAAAACGCCGTGCCGTCGGCCAACAAAATCGCAATGCTGGCGTCGTCACCCGTTTGCAAAATGTCACCGAGGAAAATCTCATCGCCCAGTTGCAGCGTAACATGGGTGCCATCAGCGCGGATCACCGTCACTTCCCCGTTGGCGGCTGTCACCCGGCCAATGACTTCACCGGATTGGGGCATTTCCCCCGCCACGTGTTGCGGAGCATCGCCAACAGATAACCTCACCGCCAAGTCGCCCGCGACGCGGGCCCCTTGCGTGCCCACCAAATCCGGTGGCGTTTGCATCATAAAAAAATCGGCCACCACGACCTGAGCGCCGTCTTCTGACGTCAGCACCAAATCTGGACCAATATGTGCAAAGTTGGCGTCAGCGGGGCTAAAGCCTTCTGGCAGCAGCACCTGACCCTCCGTAGCAGCAACAAACTGCTCTCCCCCTCCGCCAACAGAATCACCGTCCATTGTCGAGGGTGCACGCAATATAGTCGGTACCGGTGCAAACATGATCAACACTCCTTGCTCAACGCCCACTTATTCAACGCATGCCGTTCCGAACGACACGCCGTTGTTACTCTAAAAGTATATCACCTTAAAATATCCTCAAATCATCATTCTCATAGTAACAAGATAAGCTCAACGGTGTGCTTTAGAGATGCCTACACAATCTTTGCATGTTATAAGGCCACACAGTGCGCACAAGACTTTAGGCAAGGCAGACATGAGCGAAATCACCACCGCCTTTGGGACAGCGATCTCGTTGATCTTTTCGATCAATAGCGAATTGGCGCAAATTGTCGGCTTGTCGTTGTATGTCAGTATATGCGCCGTCTTGATCGCAACGATTCTCGGCGTCCCGTTGGGGGCTTCGGTTGCGTTGCTCCGCTTTCCGGGCAGAGGCCCTGTGCAAGTCATCTTAAACGCCCTGATGGGCCTGCCGCCAGTTGTGGTGGGGTTGATTGTTTACCTGATCTTGTCGCGGTCTGGTCCCTTAGGCGTCTTTGGGCTTTTGTACACGCCCACAGCCATGATCATTGCCCAAGTCATTTTGGTGACCCCGATCATCGCCGCGCTCAGCCGTCAAGTCATCGAAGATTTATGGGCGGAATACGCCGAACAGCTCACCAGTTTGGGCGCATCGCCTCTCAGGGCCATGCCGACCCTGATCATGGATGGGCGGTTTCGCCTGTTCACCGCCGTGTTGGCTGGATTTGGCCGCGCCACCGCAGAAGTCGGTGCGGTGATGATGGTGGGCGGCAACATCGACCATGTCACCCGCGTGATGACCACCACCATCGCCCTGGAGGTCTCCAAAGGCGACTTGGCCTTGGCGTTGGCCTTGGGCATCGTGTTGCTGAGCATTTCCATCACCATCGGCGCCCTGGCACAACTGATCAAAGACCGTCGCCAGATGAAAGGCCGAGCATGACAAAATCACCAACTGCACCAGCCTCAATCTTGCCGCTGTACCTTGACAACGTGTGGTTTCGCGGGCGCGGCAACATCCCCCTGATCAAGGATTTCAACTTAAGCCTCAGTGCCGGCACGCGCACCATGGTGATTGGCCCCAACGGTGCGGGCAAAAGCATCTTGCTGCGCTTGTGTCACGGCTTGCTCTCCCCCAGTGAAGGACAGATTCTATGGTCGGGTTCCAAAGGACGCCCCAAGGCCCAGGCGATGGTGTTTCAGCGCCCCGTCATGTTGCGTCGCAGCGCACGGGCCAACATTGATTATGCCTTGTCACTTCACGCCGTCGACAAGTCCAAGCGCGGCGATATCATCGAAGACGTTCTCACCAAAACGGGCCTCACCCGTCAGGCCGACGCCCCTGCCCACGTGCTTTCGTTTGGCGAACAACAGCGGCTCGCCATCGCCAGGGCTTGGGCGCTCAATCCGCAAATTGTCTTTTTGGATGAACCTACTGCCAGCTTGGACCCCAGCGCCACCTACCAAATCGAAGAACTGATCCAGCGCTTGAGCGATCAGGGCACCAAAATCGTCATGACCACACACGATTTGGGACAAGCCAAGCGCTTGGGCGATGAGGTTCTGTTTCTGCATCGCGGACGTTTGTTGGAACAAGCCCCCGTTCAACAGTTTTTTGAACAACCGGAAAATGACTTGGCCCAGGCTTTCGTCAAAGGGGAACTTTTGTGGTGGAAACGCGGCGAAGGCTCACGCCGCGACCCCAAACATGTCCGCTGAGCACTTCTCCCTCTTGTGAAATTCAGACGCCAAATGGTGTGCATTCTTCATTCGTCACATCGGCCTCTCAAAAACTCCGTCATAAAACCATTCTGAGCGTTCCGATGATCGGTGCTTCCCCACCTATTTGTCGGAAATTCTCGAATCGCAACGTCTCTATGCATATGTGCACTATTGAACGGTAACGCTAAGGACAAGCGCCTATCATACAAATCAACGGGCATTTGACGCCAAAATTGTAATGAGGCCCGACCGCGCTGACCCAACAGCAGAAATTGCTTATCTCATTCAAGTATGAAGGCACATTATGGCAAACAAAATAATAGGCTCGCTCGCGGTCATGCTGGTTGCAGGCCTCTTCACGGCTTGCACGGTCAATCCCTACACACGTGAAGAGCAGCCGGCAAAAGCAGCCATCGGCGCGGGTATCGGAATACTCGCCGGAGCTGGTGTCGGTCTGCTGACGGGCGACAATGCGAAAGAGCGGCGGCGCAACGCCTTGATTGGGGCTGGCGTCGGTGGCGTCGCAGGCGGCGGCATCGGCTATTATATGGATGTCCAAGAAGCCAAACTGCGCCAAGGTTTGGAAGCCTCCGGGGTCTCGGTGACCCGCGAGGGCAATGATATTTTGCTCAATATGGAACAAGCCATCAACTTTGACTCTGGACGGCATGAATTACGTGGCGAAGCGTATCCCGTGCTGAATTCCGTGGGACAGGTTTTGAGCGAATACGCCAAAACCACCATCGATGTTATAGGACATACCGACAGTGAAGGTGATGCCGCTTATAACCAAGCGTTATCAGAGCGTCGTGCCATGTCCGTGGCCAACTACCTCAGTTCAAAAGGCATTAGCGGACAGCGTTTGCTCGCAGCAGGTTACGGGGAATCCGCGCCGATCTCATCGAACAATACCGAGGCTGGTAAACAGAAAAATCGCCGCGTTGAAATTAGAATTTCACCACTCACGCCATAAAAATCCAGCCGCAATACGATACGTTATCCCAAAAATCGGCCAGGATGACTTGGCGGCAAGGGTCGGCACACCTCGGGCCCGGATATTGAACATGTTCCACACGCTCGACCTGATCAAAAACGACCGCACCTCCCCAAAAAGCGGACGCCAATCTGGTGCACTCTTGGCCGCACTATTCCTCTTCTGAATCCGCCCCCCCAAATTGGGTATATATTTTTTTCGCGACAACGCTTGTCGTAATCGCTATATGTTGACCTTAGCGTTATGTCCATTTTGGCATAACGCTAAGGTCAAGGTAACTTTTCAGGGAGAGTGTCGTCATGCGTCTTTTGTCATCGATTTTTTTAGCGGCAGCCGTTTTGCTGGGCGGCTTGGTCAGTCCTGATGCCCGCGCCAATGAGTTCATCACCGTGGCCTCAACCACATCGACCCAAAACTCTGGCCTATTTGGCTATATCTTGCCCAAATTCACCGCAAAAACCGGCATTGACGTGCATGTGATCGCCGTCGGCACCGGCCAGGCCATTCGCCAAGCCGAACACGGCGATGCGGACGTTTTGTTTGTGCATCACAGAAAGTCCGAAGATAAATTCGTCAGCGATGGCTGGGGCGTCAAACGTTACGACGTGATGATGAACGATTTTGTGCTGGTCGGACCCGTAACGGACCCCGCCCATGTCAAATCCGCCAATACGGCTGAAGAAGTCATGACCGCCATCGCCAAAACGGAGGCCCCGTTCGTATCGCGTGGCGATGACAGCGGCACCCACAAACGCGAAAAAGGCTTATGGGCGGCAGCAGGCATCGACCCCAAAGCCAGCTCCGGAAAATGGTACAGCGAAGCGGGTGCCGGTATGGGCGCGACCCTCAACATCGCCCAAGGCATGGGCGGCTACGCCATCACCGATCGCGGCACCTGGATTGCCTTCAAAAACAAAGACGGACTTGAAATCGTGCACCAAGGCAGCCCCAACCTGGCCAATCCTTACGGCGTCATTTTGGTCAGTGCCGAACGTCATCCCCACGTCAAAACCGAAGCGGGGCAGAAGTTCATTGACTGGCTCATTTCTCCGGAAGGGCAAAGCGAAATTGCTGCCTTCAAATTGAACGGCGAACAGTTGTTTTTCCCCACCGCCAAATAAGATCCTATGTTTTCTGTGGGGGAATATGCCCCCACAGAAAATAGGGACGACACAAACCTGCTAACGCGTTTAGAATGTGTTCAGCGTTGTATCCGTCAAAATACAACGCTAGATTTGACAGTCCTCTTTGAGATGCCGACATTTGGGGGCATTTGGGGATCAAACTATGCAAGACACATTCGGTCGTTCCATCACTTACCTGCGCGTTTCGGTGACAGACCGCTGCGATTTTCGCTGTTTTTATTGCATGTCCGAAGACATGACGTTTTTGGATCGCAAAGATTTGCTGTCGATTGAAGAGTTGGACACGGTGTGTTCCACCTTTATTCGCCGCGGCGTACGCAAAATCCGCTTAACCGGTGGCGAACCCTTGGTGCGGCGCGGCATCATGGAGCTGATCGCCCGCCTGTCGCGCCATAAAGACAGCGGTCATTTGGACGAAATCACGCTCACCACCAACGGCAGCCAACTGGCCAAACACGCCCATGAAATCAAACGGCTGGGCGTGGAGCGCATCAACGTTTCCGTCGACAGCCTGAACGCCGAAAAATTTGCTGAAATCACCCGCCGTGGTGACCTCAAACAGGTTCTGGGCGGCCTCAAAGCTGCGCAAGACGCCGGGCTTAAAGTCAAGATCAACACCGTCGCCTTAAAAGCTTACAACAAAGATGAATTGAGCGATATGGTCGGCTGGTGCGGGGATCAAGGCTTTGATCTGACCTTCATCGAAACCATGCCGTTGGGTGATATTGGCGGGGACCGAACGGAACAGTACTTGGCGCTATCAGATGTTCGGGCAAACTTGGAAAAAGATTGGACGATGACGCCGTCGACCGCGTCCACCGGCGGCCCATCCAAATATGTAGAGGTCGCCGAGACTGGACAAAAAGTGGGTTTCATCACCCCGCTCAGCGAACATTTCTGCGACACCTGCAATCGCATGCGCCTGACCTGCACGGGCACCCTTTATATGTGCCTGGGCCAAGACAGCGCTGTTGATTTGCGAGAAGCACTGCGCCAGGACGCCACTTTGGGCATGCTCAACGCCGCTATTGATCAGTCCCTGCACTTGAAACCCAAGGGCCATGAATTTATCATCGAACCCGGCCACGGCGGCCCCGCATTAAAGCGCCATATGAACGTCACGGGTGGATAACGCCCCTCAATTTTGACGGGTAAACATTCTTTCAAGTTTGCTTTATACTCCAGCAAACAGACATTCAGGGCAGGAACGCCGCTCCATGAAATTCAATTCCGTCGCCTTCGTCGCGGCGCGTCAAAAACAAGCCCAGGACGCGCTTAAAGCATTGAAGCAACTCTACCCGAGCGTCCCGCCATCCAAGGCCGACGTGATCGTGGTGTTGGGCGGCGATGGCTTTATGTTGCGCACGCTGCACAAATACCTGCACCGCAACGTGCCGATTTACGGCATGAACCGGGGTTCGGTCGGCTTTATGATGAACACCTATCGGGAAGGCGGGCTGATGCGACGGTTGCAACGCGCCCAGCCCATTGCGTTGCATCCGCTGCGCATGATCGCGACCGACGAATTTGGCAAAAAGCATCAAGCCTTGGCGTTTAACGAGGTTTCATTGCTGCGCTATCGCCGCCTTGCGGCCAAATTGCGCATCAAAGTGGACGGCAAGGTCCGCCTGGAAGAAATGATCTGCGACGGTGCGCTGGTTTCGACACCGGCGGGCAGCACGGCTTACAATCTTTCCGCTCACGGCCCGATCATTCCGTTGGGCGCTGAGATTTTGGCCCTCACCCCCATCAGCGCCTTTCGCCCTCGGCAATGGCGCGGCGCGCTATTGCCCGCCCAGGCCCATGTGAGTTTTGATGTGCTCGACGCCAAGTTGCGCCCGGTGAACGCGGTGGCCGACGATGTTGCAGTGCGCAATGTGCGTCAAGTGGACGTAGTCGAAGACCGTTCCGTCGCGTCCGTCTTGCTGTTTGACCCCGAACACAATTTAGAAGAACGGATATTGCGCGAACAGTTTTTGGTGTAAGACCAGTTTTCTTTAGGCGCCGTGTTGTCCCACAGCGTGCAGGACCGACGCAAAACCATCGGCTTTCAAAATTTCCGCCAGTTCCCGGTTGACCCGCGCCGCCAGGGCGGGGCCTTGGTAAACCATGGCGGAATAGAGCTCGACCAAAGAGGCTCCGGCGAGAATTTTTTTGTACGCGCCCAAACCGTCTTCGATGCCACCAACACCGATCAAAACCATTTTACCCTTGGTCTCGGCGTACATTTCCCCCAAAACGCGGGTGGACGCCTCAAACAACGGACGGCCGCTTAAGCCGCCGCTTTCGCCCTTGTGCACACTGCTCAGAGTATCGGGGCGGGCCAGGGTGGTGTTGGTGACGATCAAGCCATCCACACCGACATCCAGGCTCACGTGCGCGATATCGGCTTTGTCCTCATCGGTTAAGTCGGGGGCAATTTTCAACACCAAGGGCGGTGTGCGCCCGCCTTGGGTGGCTTGGCTCAAGGCCGCCTTGGTGCGCACCAGCAAGTCGCGCAACGGTTCCGGTCCTTGAAGCGCGCGCAGCCCCGGCGTGTTGGGGCTGGACACGTTGACCACCAAAAAGTCCGCCAAGGGGCCAAAGGTGCGGGCACCAATTTCATAATCGGCTGCGGCATCTTCGGTGTCTTTGTTTTTACCCAAATTGACGCCCACGATGCCCCGTTTGCGGTTCCTGTTTTTGAAGCGCCGGGCAGAGGCGTCATGACCTTCGGAATTGAACCCCATGCGATTGATCACGCCGCCATCGCTTTCCAGACGGAACAAGCGCGGTTTGGCATTCCCCGGTTGCGGACGCGGCGTGATCGATCCCACTTCCACAAAGCCAAAACCTTGGGACAGCATCTGATCATAAACGCGGGCATCTTTATCAAAACCGGCGGCCAAGCCCAGCGGGTTGGGAAATTCCATATCCCACAAGCGCACCCGTAAAACATCGTCATCCACCTTTGGCGGCACCGGCACCAGTCCCATTTCCAGGGCGCACACAGCGAGGCCATGAGCCCGTTCCGGGCTCAAATGGCGAATGAATGGCCAAGCAAGTTGGTATGCATCGAAGGACATGATGTATCTCTCATGACGTTTCTTGAGCGTATTGCGTTCTGGTTTTAAGCGGATTCCAACGGAGACACAAACGCTAACGGTGGCTTTAACCCAATTGGAGGATGGGGAAAGAAAAAAATTGAATGCATCTCATTTTCCATTGCAATCGAATTTTGTCAGCCCAATCTATTAGTGAGAGAAAACTTAGGTTGGTCAGGCGCAGTCTCTCGCGTCCCCCCCCTCTGCCCTGGTCAACCTGGAAAGCCCCACCGCCGCAAAGCGTGGGGCTTTCCCAATTTTAAGGCACAATTTCAAGGCCCAATTTCACGGATGAGCTCTCTTTTGAGCAACCGAGCAGCATAATTCTCTACAGGGACAGTTGACCTTCAACCAGCTTCACCCAATAGCTGGCCCCGACGCCCAATGCGGCATCGTTGAAGTCATATTGAGGATTGTGCAACAGGCAGCCGCCGGCACCTGGGCCATTTCCCATCCACACGTAACATCCTGGGCGCACGCTCAGCATATAGGCGAAGTCCTCCGCCCCCATGCTGGGCGCCGGGTGATGGTTGACGTTGACGTTGCCCACCACCTGCGCCGCCGCCATGGCGGCCAGGCCGGATTCCGTATCGGAATTGATGGTGGCTGGATAACTGTCATAGCGGTTGATCACGAAGCGGGCACCAAACCCTTGGCATATCCCCGTCCCCAATTCTTCCATACGCGCCCAAACACGGGCCCTGACGCCTTCGTCAAACGTCCGCACTGCACCCTTCAAATAGACCGTATCTGGAATAACGTTAAAGGCATGGCCGGCGTTGACTTGCGTGACGGAAATGACGGCAGCGTCTTGGGGATCAATGGTGCGGCTGACAATGCTTTGCCAAGCGGTGATGACTTGGGCTGCCACGACCACGGGATCGACGCCCAGATGGGGCATGCCGCCGTGGGCGCCAAGACCGATAATTTCAGCTTCAAAGGAATCAAAGGCCGCCATGATCGGCCCAGCCTTAACGGCGAAAGTCCCTACCTCCATGCCCGGCCAATTGTGCAGACCGTATACGGCATCGACGGGGAATTTTTCAAACAAGCCTTCATCGACCATAACCCGCGCGCCGCCTTCGCCTTCTTCGGCGGGCTGAAAAATAAACACGACGGTGCCCGTAAAGGGCTTGTTTTGCGCCAGGTATTTCGCCGCGCCCAACAACATGGCGGTGTGCCCATCATGTCCGCAAGCATGCATTTTGCCCGCATGGGTGGACGCATATGCAAGTCCCGTTTGCTCGTTGATAAACAACGCATCCATATCGGCGCGCAAACCAATAGACGGACCTTCGCCATTTCTGAGCACGCCCACCACGCCCGTCTTGGCCAATCCGGTGTGCACTTCCAAGCCGAAACTGGTGAGCAGATCGGCAACGATGGCGGCGGTTCGGGTTTCTTCGAAAGCCGTTTCCGGATGCGCATGGAGATCGCGCCGCCAAGCGGTCATGTCGTTAACCAAATCGTCAATTCCGGGGACGAGATCCAGAGGCATTCGCCGCTCCTACGTGCTAAAGAGAGATGTTCGTGAGGATGATAACCCAGCGCAGCAAAACATCAATGCGCGTAAGCGATTTCTTTACACGCTTTCATAAACGACCGCTTGGTGATGTGTTCGCACAACTGAGGATCGGGGCACTGCTCATGGATATAGGCGTATAAATCCGCCGATTGCTCGACCAATTCTTCCATATGCCAAGGAAAATGCGCAAAGGCATCCCGCGCGGTCCGGATGGTGTCATAGAGCCCTTGCTCAACCTCATCCATCGCCCGACCTTCGGTCACCAATTGCCCCACCAGTTCGCCAATCGCCAAAAGGGCCGATTTGGTCCAGCAATCGCGCGAAACCTGGGCATTGCACTGTTCCAACGCAGCCTCATCCTCATCACTCAAGGAAAAGAGAATATCGAATTTATCGCGCGTGCCGCTCGCATATAGCCCGTATACGCGCACCAAGATGGGGTAAAGGTGCACGCTTGAACATTTCACGGAACCGGGACACTCGTCACACGAACGCATGTCAGGACACTCCTCAATCACATTTTGTTTTCACAACATGGGGATTGACGGCCCGGCGTTCAAGCTTTGCCTTCCCCCACACCCGGGTGCCCCACAGACACAAAAAGGCCGCTCAAGCGCAAGACTTGAGCGGCCTTTGAGAAACGAAATGCACTTAAGCTGTAGCAGGTGCTTTTTTAGCAGGAGCCCTTTTCGCAGGCGCTCTTTTCGCCGGTGCTTTCTTGGCCGGAGCCTTTTTAGCAGGCGCTTTTGCTGCTGGTGCTTTGGCGGCAGGTGCTTTGGCAGCCGGAGCTTTCTTCACTGCGGGCTTTTTAGCTGCAGGTTTTTTAGCCGCTGGCTTCTTAGCTGTGGTTTTTTTAGCTGCAGGCTTCTTAGCAACTGGCTTTTTGGCGACGGCCGCTTTCGCGGGGGCCTTTTTTACCGGAGCTTTCTTAGCAGGAGCTTTTTTAGCGGGAGCAGCTTTGGCAGCGGGCTTCTTAGCCGGTGCTTTTTTGGCCGGGGCTTTTTTGGCAGGTGCCTTTTTAGCCGCAGGTTTTTTCGCAACAGGTTTTTTAGCCGGTGCTTTTTTGACAGCGGGGGCTGCGTCTGCAGCGGCGATCACAGCCTTTGCAGCTTCAATAACCGCAGCCGCCGTGGCTGCGCCGACCCCCGGATAAGTCGCAAGCTTCGCAGGCGTCATTTTTGCGATAGCGCGGACGGTGACACGTTTTTCTTTTAATGCAGCTGCCGTCGCGGGTCCGATGCCCTTAACGTCAGTAAGTACTGGGTTAGCCATGTTGAGTTTACTCCCCTGGTTCCGTTCGATCCCCACGAAGCGTCACAACATGCGTCGCTTCTGTACAATGATACAACTTTCTCACACATAACAATGCAGTGATGTGCAACACAGCAAACTATATCCCAAATGTTTATGATTGGTGAAGAGTAAAACGTGAGCACAACACACGTTGATATCACCAACGCAATGACGATGCAGATCATTGCCCAAATCTCACCCCATCAAAATGACATCGTGATGCCTGAACACCCATTGAAACGTTTGTATCTTTGCTTGTGCAAAATGCATTGGACATGGACGGCGTTTACAGCTGCGCCAATGTTTCAGGGAACGTGCTTTGTCGGTGTGGCAGAGGGAACGATGCACGCATCGTTCTCAAAGCCAACATCGCATCGTGAGACATCAATACTTTGCGCTCGAGACACATGAGCATTGGGAAAAACAAAATCCTCAGAAACATTAAAATAAGCAAATGAAAACAACATGCTAAAGCAGTCATTCAGAACCAACCTGAACCGTCATTCGTCCCAAAACAACAACCTGAAGAACCGATGCAAACCTATTCACACGACATCCACGCAGCGACGAATTGAAGATAATTTCTGAGTTAAAAACAACTTCATCAAACTTGTTTTTAAAGACTGTTTCAAAAACAAAAATGATTAGACCGACAGGTCCGGCGGCGCATCTAAAGTCAATTTTAAAGGTTCTTTGTCGTGCGTCATTTCCGCATGCGTCATCATCTTCGCCATCAAGGACATGGACGTATCGATGGTCCAGCGAATTTGTTTTTCACCATTCATATTTTTTTGCGAGATCACCTCTGGAAGGATGTGTTGTTGCAAAAAACCAGCGACGCCTGCCAACGCACGCGCACCAAGACGGATTCGATTCGCCTCAAGTTGAAACGTCTCCCCCTCATCAATTTGATCGGCGATGGAATGCAGAACGTTCATCATCTGATCGATGTCGTCATTTTCGCGGTGCGTTTTTGCGGCGACAAAACGCAATTGCGCGGTGAAGAAAGAATAGGCGTTCATGGTCTCGATCACATCGTTGGAGGGGTGTTCAGCTCGGTGCGTTTTGCTTTCACTTGGTCTTTAAGTTTTTCGCGCAAACCATCCGCTTCTTTGTCGAGCTCTTTTTCCATGCGTTTGATGCGCCGCGTTAGATCTTCGATCCGACGCATGGACTTTTCGCGTTTGCGCGCTTGGTGTCGGCGAAAGAACTTCATGAACTTCCATTCGCCGACAATCGCCAAGGTGATGATGCCGGTGACGGTGAAGATAAAGGCGACAATCAGATACGGAGCTTTGTCAAAAGCGAACACCGTGCCCCAAAACCCAATGGTTACAAGGGCTGCTGCAACCGTAAACAGGACCCGGCGGGTGACTTGATCGTCATCGCGAGAGGTGTTTTCTGCGGCAGCGACGGCATTGGCGATCTCAAAGCGGGCCATATCTTGCCATTGGCGCAGCGACATGCCCTCGGAAATGGTGCGTCCGTCGCGGATGAACTGCTCTAACCGTTTGACGACAAAATCGGCACGCTGCTCCGGCGTTGGGTGCCCGCTTTCATCCAGCGGGGGATTGTTCTTTTCGTGTTTGGGCAGCACGATCGTCGTCGGAGCTGCACCGTCGTTTTCATTGTTAACCATATTCACGCCAAATTGCCTTTAGATCTTTGCCTGTTGTCTTTATACATATCATGACTTTGATGGCCTCGCGAAGTGTTCAATACCCAGCACCTAAGATGGCCAACCCATCACCCATCAGACCCATAGGCTTTCCATGGTGACCATTTACATTGATGCAGACGCCTGCCCGGTCAAAGACGAAACCGTGCGTGTCGCCACCCGTCACAATTTAAAAACCTATATGGTCTGCGATGGCGGCATTCGCCCCTCTCAAAACCCTTTGGTGGAGCTGGTGATTGTCACCCAAGGAGCCGACGCCGCCGACGACTGGATTGCAGAGCATATTCAAAAAGCCGACATCTGCATCACCAACGACATCCCCCTGGCCGCGCGCTGTCTGGAACAAGGCGCGCTGGCGATCAAACCCAATGGGGAAAAGTTCACGCAAAATTCCATCGGCATGGCGCTGGCCAATCGCGAATTGATGGCCACCTTACGCGAACAGGGTGAAATCACCGGCGGCCCCAGACCGTACAGCAAATCGGATCGCTCAGATTTTCTCAACAGCTTGGAAACCGCCGTGCAAGCCGCTAAACGCTTGGGCTAAAGCCCCTTAGGCCAAGTATTGCTGGAAAACAAAATCCAGCCGCGCGGTTGCGTTCTTCGGCAACTGTTTGAGACCATACAGCTCTGCAATTTTGGCGTAGAGTTTGGTTTTATCCGAAGCGTCATGCATTTCATCGGCCAAGGTAAACAAAACCTCGCCCAGTTCCGAAGCGGGAATGTCTTCGAAGCCGCGGTTGCCATATTCCCGCACGCTAACGCGCTCTTGAGTGGGCAGCCATAACAGATAGGCGACCCCTTCTTCACAGGGATCGATTTCGAATAAGATCTTGCCGTCTTTTTTGGCTTTGACGAGCGCCTTGGTGAACCGTTGCACGGCCGTCCTGGTCATCTTCACAATACCGCCTTTACGGCCGTACTGGGTAAACGCTCGGGTGGACAGGGTCGGCCCTTCAATGGCGAGAATTTCCACCAACCCTTTGATGATCTGATCGGTCATCTCATCGGACGGATTCATGATCTGACTGGAAATCGCCTGACGGCTTTGTGGAGTGGGCTTGCTCATGTAAGGGCTAAACGGGGCGAGTTTCATGAGCGCTTCCCTAAGGCTGGAACAAAGTTAAATCGGGTTTAAGCGATCATGCGGCATGACCCGAAAACACAGACTTGGAATACGTGGCAAGGCGCGTGAAATAGGCAGCGACTTCTTCGTCTGAAAATCCAATGCGGCTCTTGATCGTCAGCAAAACAAACACAAACATATTCACGCTGTACAAAAGCGCGATAACGATTAAGAACCAAACCTGAAGAAACTCAATCATATTCATACCTTTCGAGGGATATTATTTATTTTAGCAACCTCTAATGTAAGAAAGTGTCACCTTTGTGGCAATTGAATTAAATACCGATCAAATGCCACAAACGGCTGAAGATAAACGCTCATGAATACAAGTCAGATGCGTTGCTTGGCCGTTCTGCTATACTCATTCGAGCGTCGGTTCGGCCTTTAGGGGGAGTAAAATTTCATGACACCATTTGACCGCAAATCCTTAATCGTTTTGCTTGCTGTGCTGGGTGCCATTTTGGGAAATGTCGCGGCCGCATTGGCGGAACCCCCGCCCGCCTTTGAAGGCAGACGATTGTTCGTTTCCTACTGTCAATTGTGCCATGGCAAAATGGGCAAGGGGGATGGACCGTTGGCAAAACAGATGGGCATCACCCCATCGGACTTGACCACCACCGTGCGGTCCAGAAGCGACACCATTTTGAAGAAAATCATCACCGGAGACGGGCCGCAAACCATCACCGGGCGCGCCCGTCACAACATCCTGAGCGAAGCTATGCCCGAATGGGTGAATGTCTTTAAGGCCGAACAAGTCGACGCCTTGATCGCCTACCTGCGTTTCCTCAGCACCTCCAAACATCCCATGATGGGCGATCCGGAGGTTGGCTATAAACTCTACACAAAATATTGCACCGTTTGTCACGGCGAGGAAGGCGAAGGTGACGGGGTCATGACCAAGATGATCAAAATCAATCCCGCCGATCATTCCAACGCCAACGAGATGGACCCGCTCAGCAATCAGGACTTGGTGTACAGCATCGTTAACGGCAAAAGCCAATTCATGCCCGCGTGGGAAGACACCCTCAACCCGTCAGAGGTCGAAGCCCTGGTCAGTTACATCCGCCTGCTGTCCAATTAACGTTACAGTCCTTTTTATGGTTAATGAAACCCCAAGGATTTTGCGCTATACTGATCGAATACATGAAACATCGCGTCCTTAAGCGCGTTGGTTGGATAACCGTCAAAACAGGTGCTCAGAATCAGCACCTCCCGCTTAAGGTCTTTGGTCCAGAAAGGAGCAAGTGCTATGGAATGGGTATTGGTTTTGATCGCGTTGGAAAGTGCCACTCCCGTCGCTTCGCATGGCGGGGAGTATGACACAATGATGGACTGTTTTGCTGCACGTGAGTATGTGATGGAACACGACAGAGCCCCACACCCGCTGCAGGCTGTGTGCGTGCACGAGGCAACCGAACAGCAATTGGCCGCATCGAAAGCGCTGACTTACGGACTTCACTGAGGCTCAGCCCCCCTGAGGTGCCGGGTAATAATTTCCGAGTGAGCTGTTTTTGCCGCCCAAAGTGCCTTTGGCGAAACGATAAACCCGGAGAATCAACGCTCTTTAAGGCGGCACGAGTGTTGCAAGTCTCTTGGACGTCCCCGCCCTTGTTTTGATAAGGAACCATCCATGAGCACCGTAACCGACACCTTAGGCGCGCCGCAAGACACACAGCAGGCCGATGTCCGGTTGCTGAATGCGAAGCGTTATGGCCTGACTGAGGCCAATCTGTCTCAGTTTATGGAAATGATGACGTCCTTGCGCAACCCAAAGCCCGCTGAAGCAGAGGGCGCAAATACTGCAAATACTGACGTAACGACGCTTTCGGACACCGATTACATCAAAAGCTACATCCGCCAGCGCATCACCGATCGTCTGTCGAGCACCATGGGCAGAGACAATAACTATGGAACCTTCCCCCAGGACATGCCAACCAATTCCCAAGACCTCATCTTAGAAATGGTCGGCACCCCACGCAGACAATCCAACGACCTGTCAGGCCTGCTTAACATGCATTTTGACCTGAACACGCTACAGATGTTTTCTTAAAAACCACCCCTCCAAAAAAACAACAGTGTCTGTTTTAAAGTGCGAAGCGGACATCAAGCCGCTGTTCCAACTTTATCACCAGCTTCCAGCAACACCTGATTGCGGTCATGGGCTTCATCCCTCTGGAGCACGCGATCTGCTGCAAGTCATTGAAGTTTGCAACCTTTCAAATTCAGATTTAACATTGCGGTGGACCAAATGCGTTGGGAGCGCATAATATACTTTAAAAGAAGGGGGGATAAGGTAATGGTACGCACGGCCCGATGGATACTCGCGGCGTTTTTGCTGATTTCTACTGACTTTGCCTTGGCCGCAGAAGACGTCCAGGACCAGGCCCAAAATCAGGCCCAAGACCAGGCATTGACCCTGGGCTTCATGCCGTATCTCAATGCTGAACTGCTGATCGAAAAATACGCGCCCCTCGCCCAGTACCTGAGCGACCGGATTGGTCGTCCCGTCAACGTCATGGTCGCTAAGGACTACGGCGAACATATCCGCCTGACCGGAGAGGACAAGCTCGACATCTCATTTCTGGGTGGCAGCCCCTATGTTATGATCGGCAACAAATACGGCGTGAAACCTCTGCTTGTCCGTTATGAATTCGACGGCACGCCACAATTCCGCTCGGTCATCTTCACCACCAAAGACAGCCCTCTCACCTCACTCACCGAACTGAGCGGCAAACGCGTCGCATTCGGCAGCCCCAAGTCCACGTTAAGCACGCAAGTGCCCGTCTACATGCTCATGCAGGCCGGTGTCCAACTGAAAGACTTGGCGGAATTTACCCATCTGCGCAATCACACCAACGTTGTCCTGGGCGTCGAATTCGGCGATTTCGATGCAGGTGCTGTGGCCGAAGAGGTGTTCGATGAATACAAAGATAAAAACATCCGCGCGCTGGCTTATTCCCCCAATCTGTCGACCCACGTGTTTGTTACGCGTTCGAACATGGAGCCAGACCTACACGCCCAGATCGCCCGCGCATTGATGGACTTGAACAGCGAGCCGCGCGGCAAGGCTATATTGCACGCCATCGCCGGTAATCTGACAGGCTTCGTTTCCGTTCAGGACTCCGACTACGACCTGCACAGGGAAATGCTCCGTCAGGTTCTGCCTGTGCTGGAACCGTGATCACGCGCCATGCCCTTTAACTTGCAAAAACGAAACAGAAGCTTATTTGCCGCGATCCTCGCGGTCATCACTCTGTGCATCGCGTTGGCCAGCGCCGCCGTGTTCTCTCAACAAAAAAATCTGCTGATCGAAGCCTTGATGCGCAAGGCCGAAAGCGAGGTCGATCTGATCGGTGCCACCCTGACCGACGCCATGCTGCGCAATGATTATTCAGAAGGCCGCCGCCTACTGGCCGATTGGCGCGGCAACAACCCGAGCGTCGCGCGCCTGGACGTTGTTTTCGACAATGGCACCGTGTTCTTCTCGTACAACGAAAAACCGACTGAGACAGACGTCATTTCCACCCAAAGCAAATCATTTGCCTACGCGGGTCGATCCTTGGAAGTCACGATAACCCTCTGCTCAACCGAAATGAGCCAGACTTTAAGACAATTGCGCCGCAACCTGATCGCATTGTCCATGTTCCTCATGATATTGATGGGAGGAGCATTATGGTTCGTTCTGTTCCGTTGGATGATCACCCCCATGGAACAAGAAATCGCGCAGCGCACCCGCGACCTGCAGACCGCCAAGGACACCTTGGAAGACCAAGTACGCGAGCGAACTGTGGACCTGAGCCAGGAAATCTCCGTCCGCAAGGACATTGAAGATAAGCTGCGCAAGCTGGTGCGGGCGGTCGAACAAAGCCCGGTGCTCGTCTTCATCACCGACACCGGCGGCGTGATCGAATACGTCAATCCGAAGTTCGAACAGGTCACGGGCTATTCCAGTAGCGAAGTGATCGGTCAAAAACCGAGCATCCTCAAGTTCCCCGACACGCCCAAGGAAGTGCACGACGACCTGTGGAACACCATCTTACGCGGCGAGGATTGGATCAATGAAATCCAAGACCGCCGCAAGGATGGCACGGCGTTTTGGGCCAACGCCCACATCTCCCCTATCCGCGATGAAGATGGACGCATCACGCACTACATCTCGCTGCACGAAGACATCACCGAGCGCAAAGCCGCAGAAGTGGCTATGAACGCCGCCCGGCGCGCGGCGGAACTGTCCAACCAGGCCAAGACGGACCTGATGGCCAACATGAGCCACGAGCTGCGCACCCCCCTGAACGCCATAATCGGGTTTTCCGAAACCATGAAATACGCCGTGTTCGGACCACTCGGCAACGCACACTACCAAGAGTACGCGGACTACATACACTCCTCGGGCACGCACTTGCTGAGCCTGATCAACGACATTTTGGACGTTTCCTCGGTTGAGGCCGGCAAGCTTGACCTGAAGGAGGAACCCACCGACGTCGCCGAAGTCTGCGAGGTCGCCGTGCGCATCATGTCCTCAAAGGCCATTGAGAGTGGCGTGAAGCTTCACGGGATCACCAAGCCGGACCTACCACTTTTGATGGCCGATCCGCTGCGCCTCAAACAAATATTCATCAACTTGGTGTCCAACGCGGTCAAGTTCACACCGGATGGCGGCACCGTCAGCTGCGACGCGCGTCTCAACGATGACGGCACCATGATTGTCACTGTATCAGACACCGGCATTGGCATGGATGAAACAGGCAAGGCCGTTGCTCTGGAGAAATTCGGCCAAGTGGACAGTTCGCTCTCGCGCAAACACGAAGGCACCGGGCTGGGTCTGCCCCTGACCAAGGGGCTCATCGATCTGCACGGAGGCACGCTGGAGATCGACAGTCACCCCGGCAAAGGCACGGAAGTCACCGTGCACTTTCCCGTGTCTCGCGTCCTGAAGCCGGACACCCGCCCCGAACCGGATACAGCCTAACGCGGCACCCGAAGATTGTGGCAGATCGAATCTGCCTAAGGTCTCTGGCACACACCACACTAAACGACAAAAAACCCTGCAACCGTATAGGTCACAGGGCTTTTTATTGGTAGCTGGAGGCAGACTTGAACTGCCGACCTCGGCATTATGAGTGCCGCGCTCTAACCAGCTGAGCTACCCAGCCATGGGGTGCGCCGTAATTAAGGCATCAAAGACGCATCGTCAAGGGGGTTTGGGCATTTCGACGGGTTTGCTTTGCCGCTGCAAAGGGGCGGATATGAGCTTGTTTTACGTCAATTCCCGCCAAGCGTTACAAAAACGTCACTTCTGCGTAAAAAAAGAGATTTATGGACTTGCTATCACTACCCCCTTCAAACGGCGGCAAGAGGCCGCTTTTCATTTTTTTAGGGAACCCAAAATGCGCACGAAGTCCTTCAAACGCATCGCATTGACCTCTTCCGTCTTGGTCGGCACCATCTTGGCCGGCATGTATCCGTCACATGCCCAAGCCGGCGTCAAATCGGTTGAATTCATGGGTATGAGTGCACCTGAAACCCAAGCTGAGCTGGAATCCACCTATTCCAAAGCCAAAGCCAAGGTGACCTACACCGATGGCAAGGTTGAGACGGTGGACATGAACTACGTCACGCTGTTCGATAACACCGACAAAGTCGGCGCCAACACAGCTCCGGCAGGCACCTTGTATGACGCCAAAGGCAAGCCTCTGATGGACCCCAATGGCGCGCCGGTCATTGCCGAAACCCCCGATGCCAATTCCCTTTTGCAGTTAGACAACGGTGAAACCTATCTGGTCACCCATTGGGAATATGACTGGTTGTTGCAAAACGGTGAAATCGCCGAAGACGTCAAAGGCTGGCATGCACGCATGCCCATGAGCATGTCGCTGACCAAAATCAAACAAGACCCCACCACCGGGCGCATGAGCGCCGTCAATCAAAGCAACATCGACTTTTCCAAAGTCGGTGGGCTGTGGATTCCGTGCGCCGGGTCGCAAACGCCGTGGAACACCCACTTGGGTGCCGAAGAAGATTACGACCTGTTCTTGCGCAAAAAAGTAGACGGTGGCGTCAAGGCGCTGAGCACGCTTTATTTCAACAACGAAAAAATCGCCAATCCGTACCAGTACGGCCATCAGGTTGAAGTCAAAGTCAATCCGGGCGGCACCACTCAAGTCACCAAGCACTACGCCATGGGCCGTGCTTCTTGGGAAAAGGCCCGCATTCTTGACGATGGGCGCACCGTCTATTTTGGAGATGACGGGCGCAATGTGGGTTTGTTTATGTTTATCGCCGATCGCGAAAATGATTTGTCTGCAGGCACCATCTACGCCGCCAAATGGACCCAAATCAGCACCGAAAACGCCGGAAAAGGCGCCCTCAGCTGGATCAAACTGGGCCACGGCACCAACGCCGACGTTGAAACCATGATCAACACGGAAAAGTTCTCCAGCTCTGAGAGCACCATTTTTGAATATTCCAAAGAACCGAAGGACGGCTTCAAAACCATCCGTGCGGGTCTCAAAAAGGGTGAAGAGTACGTCAAGCTGAACGCGGGCAAGGAAGACGCCGCGGCGTTCTTGGAAACGCGACGTTACGCCGCTTACAAAGGGGCCACGACCGAATTTAACAAGATGGAAGGCGTCGCCTATGACGCCCAAGGCGGCAAAGTCTTCATCGCCATGTCCTACATGAAAGTCGGCATGATGGAAGACCCAAAAGGCCCCGTTGATGACATTCGTCTGCCAAAACTGGACGCCGGCGCAACGTTTGAACTGAACCTGGCCGCAGGTGTCAAAGACACCGATGGCAACCCCATCGCATCCAATCTGGTGGCTGTCGATATGGCAGGCGTTCCCGAATTGATCGGCAAAGACTTGGCGGAAATGGACAAGTGGGGCAACAAGGCCGATCCGGACCGCGTCGCCAACCCGGACAACCTGTTCTTCTCATCCAAGATGCGCACATTGTTCATTGGTGAAGACAGTGGTCTACATGCCAACAACTACGTCTGGGCGTTCAACGTCGACACTCGCAAACTGTCACGCATCCTGTCCGTGCCCATGGGGGCGGAATCCACCGGTTTGCAAGTGGTCGATAACATGAATGGTCACGCCTACATCATGAGCAACCACCAGCACCGCGGCGAACGCATCGATGTCGCAGACACAAAGCTGAAGGCTGCGCTTGAAAAATCTCTCGACAAGCAACAAGCATCGGTAGGCTACATCGAAGGCCTACCGGGTATGTAAATGCCACTCTTTCGACCGTAATGGGGGAGGCTTCGGCCTCCCCCTTTTTTGTGTTCAGGGTGTGTTCAGAGTGAATTCGTAAAATTGGCAAACACACTGACATTCCATTTCACCGAAAAAATGAGACCCGCTATGAAAAAAACCGTGATGGTGCTTGGCGCCGCTCTGATCTTGAACTTCGGCCTACCGCTTTCGATGGCGCACGCCGATGGCTATGAACGTGAAGGTAGGGAACGTGAAGGTGGGGAACGCGAAGGCGGTGGACGGGCTTCTATGGTCGTCACCGATGCCCTCGTCAAAAAGGAATGCAGCGATTGTCACATGGCCTATCCGCCCGCCTTATTGCCCAGCAACACATGGCGCACCATCATGGAAAATTTACCCAACCACTTTGGTGAAGACGCCAGCCTCAACGACGCGACCCGCACACGCATCGAAACGTACTTGGTGCAGAACAGCCCTCGGGGAGGAGCGGCAAACCCCTTGCGCATCAGCGAACAACGCTGGTTTAAGGGCGAACACCGGGGCGACATCAACCGCTGGTCACGCGGCAACGCCAACTCTTGGGCCAAATGCGAAGCCTGTCACCAAGGTGCAGAACGGGGCTGGTTCGACGACGATTAAGTTCAGGTCGAGCGAACCTAGGCGTTCACGTCGATCACCGCACGGCCGCGAACCTGGCCCTTCAAGATCTCGCCACCCAGCTTCAAAACATCTTTCAAAGGATGGATTTCGATCATCGGGTCAAGCTTATCCAAGGGCAATTGCTTGGTCAGGCGGTTCCACGCCACAACGCGGCGATCAGTTGGGCAATTGACACTGTCGATGCCCAACAAGTTCACCCCACGCAGCAAAAACGGCAGCACCGAGGCTTCAAACGTGAAGCCCGCAACGTTACCCACGGCAGCACAGCTGGCGTTTGAATTCAGCGCCGCCAACAGGTTACCCAAAATCTTGCCGCCAACGTTATCAATCGCCCCTGACCAACGCGCCTTGGACAACGGGCCACGGGGCGCTTGTTCCAGTTCTTCGCGCGACACCAAGGTCGTCGCGCCCAATTCGGTCAGATACGCATGGGTGCTTTCGCGCCCGGTGCCCGCCGCCACGCGGTAGCCTAAGTTCGCCAGCAAGGCCACACACACGCTGCCGACGCCACCGGCGGCACCGGTGATCAAAACCTCGCCTTCGCGGTCCGGGGTGAGGCCGTGCTCCTCCAGCGCCATCAGCGACATCATAGCGGTCAATCCCGCCGTGCCGATGGACATGGTCTGAACCATGCTCAAACCTTTTGGCACCGCCACCAACCATTCGGATTTTACCCGCGCGCGGGTGGCAAAACCGCCCCACCACACTTCGCCAACCCGCCACCCGGTGCAAATCACTTCGTCACCCGGTTTAAACGCCCCCGATGTGCATTCCTCGACCACACCGACGAAATCAACCCCCGGCACGTGCGGATAATCGCGCACCAACTTGCCCAGGCCGTTCATGATCATGCCGTCTTTGTAATTGAGCGACGAATATTTGACAGAGATGGTGGTGTCGGCATCTGGCAGATTGGCGTTGTCCAGCGTTTGAAACGAACCACTGACCTTTCCATCTGCATCTTGATCAAGAACAAGGGCCTGAAACTGAGTTTGAGTAGTCATTGGGAGGTCTCCAAAGAAAAAACAGTAGCTATTCAGATAAGCGCCAGTTGATGGTTTCGCCAGCCATAAATGGCTGCAACGCCCCGCCACCGGGCAGCACAACCTGATCGCCCACGACCCAAGGCGTGCGGGTCAAGGTGATGGTGCTGTCGTTCACGGGCAGTCCATAAAACGCCGGACCGTTGAGACTGGCGAACGCTTCCAAGCGATCTAGGGCGTGTTCTTCATCAAACACCTGGGCGTAGAGTTCCATGGCTGTCGGCGCGGAAAAAATGCCCGCACAGCCGCACGCGGCTTCTTTGGCCGATACGGCGTGAGGCGCGGTGTCGGTGCCCAAAAAGAACTGCCCTTCCCCCGACGTCGCGGCTTCGCGCAACGCCAGGCGGTGCTGTTCGCGCTTGGCAATCGGCAGGCAGTACAAATGCGGGCGAATGCCGCCGCGAAAAATATCCGTGCGGTTGATCATCAAGTGATGCACCGTGATGGTGGCACCAACGCGGGGACCTTGGGCGCGGACAAAATCCACCGCCGCCGATGTGGTGATGTGTTCAAACACCACCTTCAAACCCTGAAAGCGGTTCAAGGTGGGTTCCATCACCCGTTTGATGAACACATGTTCGCGATCAAAGATGTCGATGTCTGGGTCCGTGACTTCGCCGTGGACCAGCAAAGGCATGCCCAGCTCTTCCATGCACGCCAGCACGGCGTCGAGTTTACGGATGTCGGTCACACCGCTGTCGGAATTGGTGGTGGCCCCTGCCGGGTACAGCTTCGCGGCACAAAAAGCCCCGCTTTTGAAACCCGCGGAAATCTCTTTTGGATCGATGTTATCGGTCAGATACACCGTCATCAGAGGTTCGAATTCCAGGCCCGCAGGCACCGCCTCGACAATGCGGTCCCGATAGGCCAAAGCCTGCTGAACGGTGGTCACCGGCGGCACCAAATTGGGCATCACGATGGCGCGGCCAAATTGACGTGCGGTGAAGGGCAAGACGGTCTGCATCACTTGGCCATCGCGCAAATGCACGTGCCAGTCATCGGGACGCTTGAGGGTCAGGGTCTGAATGCTTGTTTGCGTGCTCACGCGTGTTTGCTCCCGCTACCTTCGAACACTGTTGCCTAGGCGCTTAAAACGTCAAAAACATCGCCGTCTGGGGCAACACCTTGAATGTGGATTTTATGCCATAGCGCATAGAACAGCAACGTCCAGGCCGCTTTTCCGGCGCGTCCGACAGGCATGGCAAAAATGTTATGGATGGCGTCCGGCGCGCAGATGGCTTGAATACACTCTTGCGCCCCCACCATATGACCGATGCGTTGACCTCTAAACGCGATCCACTCCCCCACAGGCACCGTGAAGCCACGTTTTTTGGCATAGGGGTGCGCAGCGGGCATGGCCCTCGCCAGCCAATGGCGCAGCACTGCCTTGCCCAGCTTGTGACGGATCTTCAGTTTGTCGGGCAGGGCAAATGCAAAAGCAGCCATCTCTGGATCTAAGAACGGAACCCGCCCTTCCACACCGTGCGCCATCAGCATGCGGTCCATCTTGGTCAAAAGATCACCCGGCAACCATGTGGCAATGTCTTGCGCTTGCGCCACTTGCAATGCAGTCCGCCCAGACGTGCGTGCGGCGATGCCCGCTTGAGCGATCCCGGCACGCCATGTACGCGCCCGATCATTGTCCAACAGCACGCCAAAATCATCCATGATACCTTTGCGGTACATGGCTTTGGGAAACAGCCACCGGCGGGCGGCACGGTAGCGTCCATAACCACCGAACAGCTCATCGCCGCCCTCGCCCGTCAACACCACCTTGATGCCCTCATTTCGGGCCGTTTGCGCCAGCTTCCACGTCGGCAACAGGGCGTAATCCGCCGCCGGGTCGTCCATATGAAAAGCGATCTTGGGCAACTCCGCCCAAAAATCCGCTTCCCCAAATTCCACTTCAATGTGACGAGCGCTGACGCCACGGGCCAACGCCCGCGCGTGTTCGCGCTCGTCGGGAACATCCGTTCCACTAAATCCGGCCGTGAACGCAGTGACGGGTTCGGCATTCAAGCGGCTCATCATCGCCAACAAAACGGATGAATCAATACCGCCCGACAAAAACATGCCGTAAGGCACGTCTGAGCGTTGATGCATGCCGACCGTATCGTTGAGCACATCGTCCAAGCGCGATAGCGCCCCCTCCAACGACAGGGACACCGGACCACCTGTCGGTAAAGCGGCACGCTGGTGGCGAGAGACGATGACGCCTTTTTCGATGACCAGCGTTTCGCCCGGAGCAACGCGGTGAATGCCTTCAATGGCGGTGTCTACACCGGTGGAAAATTGCAGCTGCAACAGTTCATCGCGGATATGCCTGTTGAGCTTCGGCGCACACAGGTCTTTCGAAACCAAAGCCCGGAGTTCCGAGGCAAACGCAAAGCCATGTTCGGTTTGAGCGTAATACAACGGTTTGATGCCAAACGGGTCGCGGCTGAGAATCAATCGTTCAAGTTCCCCATCCCAAATCGCGATGGCGTACATGCCGCGCAACTTGTGAACAAAATCCACGCCGTGTTTGAGATAAAGGTAAAGCGGCGGTTCACTATCGGACAAACTGGTGAACGCCGTATCCGTCATGGCTTGGCGCAGTTCGAGATTGTTATAAATCTCGCCGTTCGCCATCAAAGCCACTTCAGCGCCATTTTCGCGCCGCGCCACGAACGGCTGGTGGCCGCCTTCGATGTCGATGATCGCCAGACGGGTGTGGACGAATGTGCACGCCCCATTGCTGTAGGACCCTTGACCGTCGGGCCCCCGGTGCGCCAGCACATCGGCAAAACGCTCGACCATGCGGGCATCGAATTTCGGTGCATTAGGCAGACTGACGAACCCGGCGATGCCACACATCAGTCTGCGATCTCCTGAAAGAAATCAAGATAGCGCTGGACCACCATTTGCTCGGTGAATTTACGCTCATAATGCTGACGTCCAGCCTGAGCCAGATCGCCCGCAAGAACGTCGTCTTTCAACACCCGATTGATGGCTTTTGCCAACGCGGGCGCATCGTCTACGGGGGTCAGCAGACCATCAACACCGTCTTTGATCAACGCCGCCGGGCCGACACTGTCGGTGGCGACCACCGGGCGGTCTTGCGCCCAGGCTTCAATCACAACGTTGCCCAGCGGTTCATGACGCGATGGGCAGACGAACAAATCGCACGCCGCCATCAGTTCCGGCACATCGTCGCGCCAGCCCAACATGCGGATGCGCGGACGCACCCCCAATTCTTGGGCCAGGGATTCAAGGGCTTCACGTTCCGGACCTTCGCCCGCAATGACCAAATAGGCATCGGGGACATGCGCCAGAGCACGGATTAAGGTGTCGAACGCCTTGTTGGCGTGCAAACGGCCCAGAGTCAAAATCATCTTGGAGCGTTCGGGGATATGCAATTTGTTGCGCGGCGCGGGCGGGCGGTGGTCGGCAGCGACAAAATTGGGGAGGTAATGGATGCGCTCTTGCGGCCAGTTTTCCTTGCCCAAATAATCGCAAATGTCTTCGGTATTGCCCACCAAATGATCGCATTTTTTATAGTATTTGAGGTTGTAATACCCGCCCAACCTGGCCGCCAGAACGTAGTTCAAATCGCTGGGGCGACGGCTGGGCATCTTCGACGTCGCGCGGTTCATCCACGTCAGCACCACTTGGGGGCGAAAGGTGCGCAATTCGCGCTTGATCATCATCGGGGTTTTCAAATCGAGCAGACCGCCGAAACTCAGCTCAACCGGTTCAAGACCAGCGTCGCGCAAGACCTGGGCGCGCTGTTCGTTTTTGCGAATGATCACGCGCTGATCCAGACCGGCTTTGTGCAGACCGATGACCAAGCGGACAAAAAAAGCCTCGGCCCCGCCAAACTCAGCCCCGGCCATGACTTGAAGCACCCTCATTTTTCGTCCTCTAGCTTGGCTTTTATGTACGACAACAGCGGAAACAAGCCTGCCATCAAGGCGATGAGAAAGCCGTACAGTCCTTCCCGATAGCCCTTACGCCCGATGTAGCACTTAAAAAAGCGCGAAAAAAGGCGACGTACATTGTTGGCCAACGAGCCAATCTTCCCCGAAGCCCGCAAATCGTTGGCGCGGGCCGTGGAATAACGATCCAAACGCAAAATCATATCGGAAATATTGCGATCCACATAATGAATCATGCGGTTTTCCAGCCACATGCGTTCCCCTTTAAGCTCGACACCGGGGTGAATGCGCTGCGCCCCCCACACCTTCGCCCCTTGGGCATAGAGCCGCACCGTGGCGCTCACCCCCCAAGACGCGCCCCAACCGTAACGCACCAGATGGGTGCCGACATAGTTGTCATAGGGAATCAAAAAGTGACCAAACGGGGCGGTTTTGATTTTATCGCGAATTTCTGCGGCAAGCTCAGGTGACACCCGTTCATCAGCATCGACCTCTAAAACCCAATTCCCCGTGCACACGTCGATGCCCGCATGACGGCGCGGGCCTTCAATCTCCCAACTGCCTTCGATCAGTTTGTCGGTATAGCGCGCCGCAATGGCCTTGGAGCCATCCGTGCATTTGTCCAAAACAACGACGATTTCGTCGGCGAACGTCAACGTCGCCAAGCAGGCATCCAGCTGGTCCTCTTCATTGTGGGCAACGACCAAGGCGGTGAGGGTCGGTTGGGTCGGCGTTGTATCGATGTTCACGTCAGGTGGCTCCACAGACTGCGGGCGGCTTGTTCGACACGATCAACGCTCAAATCCCCCATCAGCGACGGTGTATTGCGATAATCGTAATCAACCGGGAATACATCTTCATAGCGTTTATCGCCACGCACTGCATGTGCTTTATCGCTTCCTGCATGCGCCCAGGGTCCATAGTGTTCTTCGCGCGATGGCCCAAACAGGCCCAAAGTGGGAATATCCGCAGCCGCCGCCATATGCATCAAGCCGGAATCGTTACCCACATAAAAGGCCGCGCGCCTCAAGCACGCCGCCACCGTGGCCAACGGAATTTCGCCCACCAAATTAAGCGTGCGCTCCGGCGGCAAGGCGTCCAAAACAGGTTGGGCCATGTGCAGTTCAGAGCTATGCGCCATAACTGCGATACGCCCGCCAGGCAAGATGCCGTCCGGCGCAGTTAAGCGCAGCGCCAAGTCGACAAACCGAGACGCCTGCCAGGTTTTTCCGATCCAGTTGGCGGTGGGGCCCATCGCCAACACCGGTGCGCCGTCTGGAATCAACTGAACCGCGGCTTGGTCATTTTCCGGCAAGGTCCACAACGTCGGCGCGGGGGGATTCGTGGATAAACCAACCAACGAGCCCATGGCCGTCACCCGGTGGACGAAGCGTTTGTTGGCTTTGCCCAGATGAATTTGACGTTTTGCCAGCAAAGCATAGCTCAACGGCGCATTGCGCAGGTCCACAACGACATCCCAACAGGTGCCGATGCACGCCCTCCACATGTCCCACCAATGCAGGCTGTGCTTGCGTTTGGGAAGCTCGATCACCCGCTCCAGGCCCGGCACGCCGACAAACAAGCCCGCCGGAACCGGACCACACACCACCGTCACCTTTGCCCCCGGATATTGGCCCAACAGATGCGCCAGCAATCCGGTCGACAGCACCGCGTCGCCCAATCGATTGGAGGTGATGAACAAAATGCGGCTCAAAGCGATTCCTTATGTGAGGTCTAGCCCTTAGACTAACTTGCGTCTTTATAAGGACCTAGGAGCAAATTGCCTAGAGCCCTTGCCATCGGGCGCGAAATACCCCACCTTTTGCAAAACCCCGAAAAAAACAAAATGGACCCAGTTAAAATGAGCGATTCAGCTGTCTTTGTTGCCCTGCCGAACCGCGGCTTGCTTAAAATAGCCGGCCCCGACGCCCACACCTATTTGCAAGGTTTGGTGTCGCAAGATGTGAAGCGCGTCACGGCAGACAGGGCCCTTTATTCGGCTTTTTTGACGCCCCAGGGCAAATACCTCTACGACTTTTTTGTGTTTGAGATGGACGGCGCGCTGATGCTGGACTGCGAAGCCGATCGCCGCTCGGACTTTTTCAAGCGCCTCAGCATGTACAAACTGCGCTCCGACGTGACCCTCAGCGATGTGAGTGATGACTATCAGGTCTACGGTGTCCTTGCCCCCATGGGCTTTTCGGAACGCGGCGCCGCCAAAGCCCTCGGCACGGGCACAGGCGTCGTTTATGCCGACCCCCGGCTGTTGGACATGGGCTGTCGCGCCGTCTTGGCCCAAGGCGACACAACGCCGCTGGAAAGCGCCAGCCTCAGTGCTGGCACGTTTGACGACTATGAGCATCAACGCATCACATTGGGCTTGGCAGACGGCAGCCGCGACATGGGCGTGGACAAGGCCTTGTTGCTGGAATTCGGCTTTGAAGAATTGGACGGCGTCAGTTTTTCCAAGGGCTGTTTCATGGGCCAAGAACTGACCGCGCGCACCCGCTATCGCGGCTTGGTCAAAAAACGTCTATTACCGGTTAAAATAGACGGCCCCGCTCCGGCACCGGGAACCGTGTTCGAAATCGATGGCCGCGAAGCGGGCGAAATGAAAACCAGTGTGGGCGATGTGGGTCTTGCCCTCATTCGCATTGATAAATTGGGCGATAAATTGGGCGAAGACGTCAGCTATACATGCGCAGACGCAACGCTTCATCCAAACGTTCCCAGTTGGGTCGTGTTTCAAAAACAGGAAGACAAATAGCTTATGCCTCTCGCCCCACCTGAAGATATCGGCGAACTGCTGAATTTAATATCGATGGCCTACACGTACCGCGTCAATCAATGCGGCCCGGTGGCCAATGGCGTGTTTTGGAAAGACAAGGACGGCCAAGAGCTGCGCTATGAGCTGCTTTTACAAGCCATCGAAGAACAAGACTTAAACGGTCCCATCACCGTCAACGATTTGGGCTGCGGCTATGGAGCCCTTTTCGATCTGATGGCCGACCAGCCGATGATGCAAGGCGGGCACTATTACGGTTATGACATTTCCCCCAAAATGATCAGTGAGGCACAGGCGCACCACGCAGATCCCCGGGCCACCTTCATTGAAAGCCCTGTCGCCACAATGACCGCCGATTATTCTTTTGTGTCCGGTACATACAATATGAATTTTGGCGCCCGCAGAGACATTTGGAATGACTACGTGCAAACCAGTCTGAAACGCCTGTGGGACAAGACCACCAAGGTCATGGCCTTCAACATGTTGGATGCGTCTTCAGAGCAACGGATGCTGGATTTGTTTTACGCGGACAAAAAAATGTATCTGGAATTCGCCCTGACCTTGTCCCCGGAAGTCGAGATCGTTGACGACTATCCGTTAGACGATTTCACCATTTATGTGAAACGCATCTAAGGCGCAACGCGTTCCAATAACGAGATCAAAGCCTCGCCGCGCACGTTGTTGGTGGGCAGCCCCGCCAACTTCAGCATTTGCTGTTCCATATCGCCATAGCAGCGGCGAAAGGCCCCGATACGCTGGTCGTCATCGCCGTCAAACAATTCGGGGTCCTTAAACCCCCAATGCACATGTACGGGGTTAGAATACCAAATCGGCTGAGGTATGGACTTCAGAGTATCACTTAACGTGATCACCACGTCCAAGCGCGGCGCATCGGGCACCACAAACGCGGACCAACTTTTGGAATATTGTTCCGACGTGTCGTAGCCCACTTGATGAAGCGTTTCTTTGACGTAGGCGTTGATTTGCCCTTTGGGTTTATTACCCGCACTAAACGCCCGAAAACGACCTTGTCCAACCTTGTTCAGCAAGGCTTCGGCGATGATGCTGAGACATGTATTGTGCGGACACAAAAAAAGCACGTTCAAGGGTTCATCTGTCATTCAGGTCTGCGTGTCCTCAAAAGCCAATGATGCACGGTTTAAGCGTTGGTTTTAACGTCCCCCCCCAGCGCAGCCTGAGCGGCGGCAAGGCGTGCAATGGGGACACGGTACGGTGAACACGACACATAGTCGAGGCCTGTGTCGTGACAAAAATGAATTGAGGCCGGATCGCCACCGTGTTCGCCACAAATACCGACTTTCAAACCGGGGCGCTCTGCACGTCCCCGCTCGGTACCGATTTTGACCAGTTCACCAACACCCGCTTGGTCGATGGTGACAAACGGGTCGAATTGCATGACGCCTTTTTCACGGTAAATCTGCAAGAATCGGCCCGCATCATCGCGCGACAGGCCGTAGGTGGTCTGGGTGAGATCATTGGTACCAAAGCTAAAGAATTCGGCGTCCTTGGCGATTTCCCCGGCTTGCAGGGCAGCACGCGGAAGCTCGATCATGGTGCCCACATGGTAGCTCAGTTCTACGCCCTGCTCAGCCAGAACCGCGTCCGCCGTTTTGACAACCAGAGCCTTCAGGCGAGTGAGTTCTTCCCGGTCCGCCACCAAAGGAATCATCACTTCGGGGTAAATGGTGTGCCCGGATTTCACCAGATCCGCAGCCGCTTCGAAAATGGCGCGGGTCTGCATTTCGTAAATTTCCGGATAGGTGATCGCCAAACGACAACCACGATGACCCAGCATGGGATTGAACTCGTGCAAGTCTTTGGACCGTCGGATGATGTCTTCAGCAGACACCCCCAAGGCCTTCGCCACGTTTTCAATATCGGCGGGTTGATCGGGCAAAAACTCATGCAGCGGCGGATCGAGCAAACGGATGGTGACCGGAAGGCCTTCCATAATGCTCAGCAGTTGTGAAAAGTCTTGGCGTTGATAGGGCAGCAATTTGTCCAACGCGACCCGACGGGCTTGTTCGTCGGAAGCCAAGATCATTTCACGCATGTGGATGATGCGTTCGGGGTCAAAAAACATATGTTCGGTGCGCGCCAAGCCGATGCCTTGAGCACCAAATCCGCGTGCCACCTTGGCGTCCGTGGGCGTTTCCGCATTGGCCCGCACCCCTAAACGACGGACTTGGTCGGCCCAGCCCATCAGCGTGCCGAAATCGCCGCTGAATTCCGGCTCGACGGTCGGCACGGTGCCTCGCATCAGTTGCCCGGCGGACCCGTCCACCGTAACCAGGTCGCCTTCTTTCAACACGACGCCCATGGCCGTCAGGGTTTTGTCTTTCACGTTGACGGTGATATCGCCCATCCCGGAAATACACGGTTTGCCCATGCCCCGCGCCACCACGGCGGCGTGCGACGTCATGCCGCCCCGAGTGGTGATGATGCCTTTGGACACATGCATGCCACTGATGTCTTCAGGTGAGGTTTCCACCCGCGCCAAGATAACCGCTTCGCCGCGTTCCGCCCATTCTTCGGCAGCTTTGGCGGTGAACACCAACTTGCCGAACGCGGCGCCCGGCGATGCCGGCAGGCCTTGGCCCAAAATGTCACGTGGGGCCTTGGGGTCCAAGGTCGGGTGCAGCAGCTGGTCCAAATGCGACGGCTCAATCCGGCGGATGGCTTCGTTGCTGTCAATTAGACCTTCGCTCACCATGTCCACGGCGATTTTCAAGGCCGCCTTGGTGGTGCGTTTGCCGCCTCGCGTTTGCAAAATCCACAACTTCCCTTTTTGGATGGTGAATTCCATATCTTGCATGTCGCTGTAGTGACGTTCCAAGGCATGACGCACGTCGTCCAGTTCTGCGTAGAGCTTGGGCATGAGCTCTTCCAGGCTGGGCAAATGCAGGCTTGAACGTTCCTTCTCCGAATTGGACAAAGGTTGCGGCGTGCGAATGCCGGCGACCACGTCTTCGCCTTGGGCGTTGACCAAGTATTCGCCGTAAAACATATTTTCCCCGGTTGACGGATTGCGCGTGAAGCACACCCCCGTCGCACTGTCGTCGCCCATGTTGCCGAACACCATGGCTTGCACGTTGACCGCTGTACCCCATTCGTCGGAGATATCGTGCAGCATGCGGTACGTCTGCGCCCGCTTGTTGGTCCAGCTGTGAAACACCGCGCCGATGGCCGCCCACAATTGCTGGCGAGGATCCTGGGGAAACGGATTGCCGGTCTGCTTTTCGATGGCGCCGATGTATTTGGGTAGCAAAGCCTTCCAATCATCAACCGTCAAATCCGTGTCTAAGGTCAGGGCATGATCAAGCTTGTAGTCTTCCAGCAAATCTTCGAAATGATAATGGTCGACGCCCAACACCACATCGCCGAACATCTGCACAAAACGACGATAGCTATCGTAGGCAAAGCGACCATCACCCGTTTCTGCGGCCAGAATTTCCACCGCTTCGTCGTTGAGGCCCAAATTCAACACCGTATCCATCATGCCCGGCATGGAAGCCCGGGCACCGGAGCGCACGGACAGCAACAAAACCTTGCCTTCATCCGCACCGCCGCCGAACGGCGCGCCCATGATGGTTTCCAGCTTGGCAATGGCCGCATTGACTTGATCGTTCAAACCGTCGGGATAATCGCCTTTGGACGCCACAAAGTGGGTGCAGACCTCTGTGGTGAGGGTGAAGCCCGGCGGCACCGAGAGGCCGATGGCGCTCATCTCATGCAGGTTGGCACCCTTGCCGCCCAAAAGGTTGCGCATGGTGGAGCGCCCTTCTGCGGCACCTCCCCCGAATGAATAGGTCCACTTTTGAGACATGGTACTGGCTCCGTTAACCTTCGATTTTAGAAAAATCCGCGATTTCGCCCATCACACTTTGTATTTGAGATAGGAGCTTCAACCGATTTTCACGAACAGTTTTATCATCTGCATTGACCAAAACAGCTTCAAAGAAGACATCCAAGGGCCCGCGCAATTGGGCCAAGGCCGACATAGCGTCAGAGAACTTTTCGTCTGCCACCAGGGCTTTGCTGGTTGCGCCTGCCGCCTTCAAGGCCTGAAACAAGGTGCGTTCGGCATCTTCGACAAAGGCGCTTTCGTTGGGCGTACCTTGATAGGACGCTCCGTCTTTCTTTTCTTCAATGCGCAAAATGTTGGTGGCGCGCTTGTGCGCAGCCAAAAG
Source organism: Magnetovibrio blakemorei (assembly GCF_001746755.1). Lineage (GTDB taxonomy): Bacteria > Pseudomonadota > Alphaproteobacteria > Rhodospirillales > Magnetovibrionaceae > Magnetovibrio > Magnetovibrio blakemorei. The sequence goes on from NZ_MCGG01000046.1 coordinate 37,892, forward strand.
GTTTGCACCATCGTCCGTGGCGACAAACGCCGAAAGCGCATCGACCCGCGCCAACAAGCGCACCAAGTCGTCTTCGCCGCCTAACGAGAACACTGCATCAATCAAATCATGCCGCACGCCCTCACCCTTCAAATGGACTTTGAGACGGTCGGCGAAGAAGGCCAGAAGGTCGTATGGAAGAGCCGTATCTCCAACCGCACCAGCAAACACTTCCCCACCACGAATATCAGGATCATCGAGTAATTTTTTCTTTTCAATATACCGACGTCCGGTCTCATTAGAAACGTGCAGGCAATGCTGTTTGTAAAAGAGATCGGTTAACGGGATCCGCAATTTATTCTCAACGATCAGACGAATCACGCCCAAGGCGGCACGCCGCAGGGCAAACGGGTCTTTTGATCCGGTGGGCTTTTCATCGATGGTCCAAAAGCCCGCCAAGGTGTCGAGCTTGTCGGCCATCGCCACGGCCACCGAGACCGGGGCGGTTGGACACGCATCGCCTGGTCCAACCGGAGAATAATGTTCGGCGATGGCGTTGGCGACATCCAGGCTTTCGCCGTCGGCCAGGGCGTAATAACGCCCCATCACGCCTTGCAGTTCGGGGAATTCACCGACCATGCCCGTGACCAGATCGGCCTTGGCCAACCGCGCCGCCGAGCGCACGTGATCGCGATCGGCACCGGGAATGTAGGCGCAAAGGTCTGCGGACAAGGCTTGCACGCGATCGATTTTTTCATCGACCGTGCCCAGCTTGGCGTGAAACACGATGTCTTTGAGTGCAGGTGTGCGTGACGCCAGAGAGGTCTTGCGGTCTTGGTCCCAGAAGAACTTGGCGTCTGACAACCGTGCGCGCAGCACCCGCTCGTTGCCCGCTACGATGGCCTCACCGCCGTCGGTCGCCATTTGGTTGGCGACGACGATGAAGTTAGGGGCCAAAGTGCCGTCGGCGTTCAACACGGTGAAGTATTTTTGGTTGATGCGCATGGTGGTGGTGAGCACCTCGGGCGGCACTTCCATGAACTCGGCATCGATGGAACCCATCAGCACGACCGGCCATTCGATCAGCCCGGTGACTTCCTGCAGCAGGCCCTCATCGGGGCGCAGGGTGAGGCCCGCATTTTCCGCCAGTTTTTCCGCTTGAGAAACGATTTCGGCGCGCCGCTCGGATGGACACAGCATCACATGGGCGTCCATCAACTTGGCGCGGTAATCGGCAAAGTTCGTCACCGCGATGGGGCCGGGGTTTAAGAAGCGATGGCCGAAGGTGTGTTGGTTGGCGGTGCAGTGTTCAAACGTGACCGGAACAACGCTACCGCCAAACAACGCGAGGATATTGTGCAAGGGTCGCACCCAGCGTTTTGTGCCTGCGCCCCAGCGCATGGATTTGGGCCACGGCAGCGCGTTGATGGCCGCGTCCAAAAGCCCCGGCAGCACTTGGAGGGTCGGCTCGCCCTTCTTTTCGATCACCGCGAAGTAGAACATCTTGCCCTTGACGTCGCGCTGTTCGCAATCGTCCAAAGACATATCGCCCAAGGACTTCACGAAGCCTGCCAAGGCCTGTTCCGGCGCGCCCACTTGGGGGCCTTTGCGTTCGTCTTTGACGTCGGGTTGTTTTTCGGGCAAGCCGTCGATCACCAGCGCCAAGCGACGCGGGGTGACGAAGGCTTCGGACTTGGTCCAATCGAGCCCGGCTTTTTTCAAGCCGTCTTCGACCAGACGTTTTAAATCCGCCGCCGCCGTCGCTTGCATGCGCGCGGGAATTTCTTCGGAAAACAGTTCGAGGAGCAACTCGGCCATTATGCGCACTCCCCTTCGCCCAAAAGCCAGGCTTCGCAGCAGCCCTTCGACAGCGCCCGCACCCGCCCGATGTAGGCTTGGCGTTCGGTCACAGAAATGACGCCCCTGGCATCCAACAGGTTGAAGGTGTGCGACGCCTTGATGCATTGCTCATAAGCGGGCAGCGCCAAGGGCTTCTCCAAGCCCAACAGGCGCTGGCAATTCTTTTCCGCGTCAGAAAACTGGCTGAACAGAATGTCGGTGTCGGCGTGTTCAAAGTTATAAGCCGACTGCTCGACTTCATTGCGCTTGAACACATCACCGTAGCGCACCCCGGCACCGTTCCAATCCAAGTCGTAGACGTTTTCAACCCCTTGGATATACATGGCCAAGCGTTCCAGCCCGTAGGTCAGTTCCACCGCGACCGGATCGCATTCGATCCCACCGACTTGCTGAAAATAGGTGAACTGCGACACTTCCATGCCGTCGCACCACACTTCCCAGCCCAGCCCCCACGCGCCCAAAGTCGGGCTTTCCCAATCGTCTTCGACAAAACGGATGTCGTGTTTGGCGGAATCGATGCCTAAGGTTTTGAGGCTGTCTAAGTAAAGCTCTTGGCTGTTGGGCGGCGATGGTTTCAAGATCGCTTGAAATTGGTAGTAATGCTGCAAACGGTTGGGGTTTTCCCCATAACGGCCATCGGTGGGGCGGCGTGACGGCTGCACGTAGGCGGCCTTCCACGGTTTTGGCCCCAGGGCCCGCAAAGTGGTTGCGGGATGGAAGGTCCCCGCGCCGACTTCTTGGTCATGGGGCTGCAACAACACACAGCCGTGCCCTGCCCAAAAGGTTTGCAGCTTCAAAATGAGGTTTTGAAAGCAGGTATCGGAATTGGGTGCAGGCACACCGGACATTGGACATAAACCTTAGAAAACGATCTGAAATATTGGGGCGAAAACGATAATGTTGCAGCGCGGCGAAGATAGCGCCTTAAAACGGGCCGGGTCAAGGCGGGAACGCTCTGAATAGCTTGTTTAACCGCTGCTTTAACCGCGTTAAAATGAACTCAGACGACTCACCCCGTAAACGGGCAGTCGTCGCGCCCGCAAGACTGCGCCCCACGGGTCACGTAAGCCTTGCAAACGGTGCATTCGATCATGTCTTCAACGCCGTCTTGAGCCGGGGATGAAGCAGGGGGCGGTTTCGCAGCTGAAGAGGTCTTGCGTTGAGGGCGTGAAACGGACTCGCGCGCAGAAGCTTCACGGTTCGCTTGCAAACGCGTGAAGTGCTGAAAAGCTTTCCACACCGCATAAACGACGGCGACGGTGAAAATGAGTTTGATAAAGCTAAAACCGAACATACCCCTCTTGTAAGGGGGCGCTGACGGATGGTCAAACCCTTAAACGCAAGGCCCCGCCCCTCAACACCGCGTCCGCCCGTTCGGTGTAGGAACCGTCGGAGTTGTGCAAAACCATTCCGGCCGACAATTGCAGGGGTGTCTTCAGGCCTTTGCGCGCCCGTACGATGACCCGGTTGGCGACAACCCGGTGGGCGATGGCCTCGTCTTCATATTTGGGCCACAGCGGAAACACGGTGATTTCCCCCGCCCGCCCCGACAACCCGGTCAATAAATCCGCCAAACGATCCGCACGCTGTATGAAGGTGATGGAACCCTTGGTGCGGCAAAACTTGAGCGCCGCGTCGATCCAATCGCTCAACGTGGCATCCCCTTCCACATGGGCGATTTTTTTAGACGCATTGGGCGGCGGATGGCCCCGATCATCGCTAAGATAAGGCGGATTGGCGAACACATGGGCGTAACTGTCGGGTTGAAGCGCCGCCGGGGGGGTGAGCAAATCCCCCTCATATACCCGCAACCGATCCGCCATGGCGTTCGCTTCAACATTGGCCCGCGCCAATTGGGACAGGTGCGGCTGCACCTCCAGCCCGTCAATGTGCACGCCGGGACAACGGGTCCCTAAGCACAGCATCGCCGCGCCCACGCCACAGCCCAAATCCAAGGCCCGCTCCCCGTTTTTGACCTCGGCAGCAGCGGCCAAAAACACCGGGTCCACGGCGGCGCGGTAACCGTCTTTGGGCTGGGTTAGGAGGACTTGGCCGCTCAAAATGCGGTCGTTTGTGGTCTCAAAGCTCATTCGTTATGACCCTGGGCAATGTGGTCGGCTTCGGCGAGAATTTCCTGGGCTTCCGCCTGATGGCGTTCCGCCACCATGATGCGCCGTGGAATGGCGAGGACGGAACCGTCGAGGATGCTCATGTGCTCATCCAACACCAAAACCTCGATCCCCGCCCCGTCCAATTGGGCGCGAAGCCATGAAATCAGCACCGGATCGTTGGTCCGTATCAGCTCAATCATGTGTCTTTCTTCTCCTAAGCCGCCCTTAAAATCAGTCAGAACGCTTGACCAATGCCCACCTGGACGGTCATATATGCCCAACAATACTGTAAAATGGCAAATCCGCACAGCTGAACTGCAGATCGAACAGGGAGAAACGCTTTGGGCGTTGTTGTAAATCTAGACCAAGAGCGTGCCAAAAGCTCACCTTTGGATCGTTTGGCCAAATTGGTCGAAGACGACCTTAAAGCCGCCAATACGGCCATTGTGGAGCGCATGCACAGCCCGGTTTCGCTGATTCCGCAACTGGCGGGGCATATCATTGCCGCCGGGGGCAAACGCTTGCGCCCGATGCTGACGTTGGCGTCTGCGCGCATGTGCGGCTACACTGGTGACCGCCACATTTTGCTGTCGGCGTGTATCGAATTCATCCACACCGCCACCCTTTTGCACGATGACGTGGTCGACGAAAGCGATTTGCGCCGCGGCGAGGCTTCGGCCAATGCCCTGTGGGGCAACAAGGCCAGCGTTTTGGTGGGTGACTTTTTGTTCACGCGGTCCTTTGCGTTGATGGTCGAAGACGGCGATTTGGAAGTGCTGCGCATTTTGTCGCAAGGCTCCTCCATCCTGGCCGAAGGCGAAGTGCTGCAACTGGTCACCGCCAACGACACGGAAACCAGCGAAAGCGCGTATATGGAAGTGATCGAGGCCAAAACAGCCGAACTGTTTGCCGCTGCCTCGGAGCTTGGCCCCGTCATCGCCGGACGGCCGAAAAAAGAGCAAGACGCGTTTCGCGCTTACGGCCTCAACTTGGGAATTGCGTTTCAATTGATTGATGACGTTTTGGATTTTTCTGCCAAGCAAGAAAGCCTCGGCAAAGCCGTCGGCGACGATTTCCGCGAAGGCAAAATCACCCTGCCCATCGTGCTGGCGTTTGCGCGCGGCAGCGAAGAAGAGCGCACCTTTTGGCGGCGCACCATGGAAGAACTGGACCAAAACGACGGCGACATCAAACATGCCACCGATTTGCTGGTGAAGCACAACGCGCTCACCGACACGGTTGAGCGCGCCCGTCACTACGGCGCGATCGCCCGCGACGCGCTCGGCGTGTTTCCCGAAAGCGACATCAAAACCGCCCTTTTGGACGTTATCGACTTCTGTATCGAACGCGCGTATTAAATCACGCTCGGGATCCGCGTTGGTCCTTGCGTTGCAACGGCCGGAGCGTTATATAAGCGCCTCGAAACGAGCGAAACCATTGTCGGGGCGTGGCGCAGCCTGGTAGCGCACCTGCTTCGGGAGCAGGGGGTCGGAGGTTCGAATCCTCTCGCCCCGACCAATGAACCCCCTGGGAAACCAGGGGGTTTTTTACGACCGAAAGACGCGCTTATTCCGTATTTCGCGCCAGACCGCGTAATCTGCGCACGAGCGTTTTGATGAGGAAATGCAAAACCTGATCGCTGTCGGCCAGCTTGTCCATGCGCTCTTGAAGATTTTTGTCAGAAATCCGCACCAACTTGCACGCATCGACGGCGACGGCGGACGCCATGCGCGGCTGGTGGTCGATCAAGGACATCTCACCAATGATCTCGCCGCGCTGCAACGTTGCCAGGGGCACGGACTTACCGTTGTGATTTCGCGAAATTTGGATGGTGCCTTCGACAATCAAATAGGCCGCATCACCCAACGCACCTTCTTCAAACAAAACCTCTCCCGGCTTTAAGTTCAAATCACCTTCCGGAGGTTGGTTATTTGAGGGCTGGGGACGTTGTTCCGATGAGGGTTCGGATTCGGCCGCTGCGTCATTTGGCATCTTGGACAATTTGCTCAACGAGGCCGACAGGGATAACTTGAGATCATCACCCATCACGCTCATCCCCAATCGTTCGCGCAAGGCATCGATCCCGCGCAGACGTTCGTCTTCCTGCACGTCTTGGGGAAACAGATCGTAAATGGAGCGCAAAGCATCCAACAAAAGCAGCAATTGCTGACGGATAACGCCATCGTATTTTTGCCCCAGTTCCGACGAGGTTAAATCCACCAGCACGCCCAAGCGCACCGCCTGACTGGGCATCAGGTACAAGGCTTGGCGAATGGCGGTGTCGATGGGCAAATCCTCACCATTTTCCCCGAGCAAGGTTTTTGCCCGCATGATCATGGCTTCGGCCATGGCTGGACCGCCGCTCAGCCCGGTTGGCTCGACCAAATCACGCATCAAGCTGATGAACGCGGTGCGGTCCTCGTTGCGACCATCCTTCGACAAAGCTTGGGTGCTGCCCAAGCCCTTCGACACGCGCCGCAGCAACACCTCGCGCGTGGCGCTCAGGGCGTGATGATCAAACAAGGCATTCAGCCTGGCAATGTCCGGCGACATATAACTGGGCACCGTTAAAAACCGCCCGCTGATGATCTGAACATACGTCTTCCACGCTTTGACCGGCGTGAAAAAACCACCGAACAGCTCTTCTATCGCGGCTTTACCATCGAGTATTTCCGCGATCAGTTCGTCGGCTAAGTTGAGGGCTCGTTCACTTTTAGCGGCCTCGGCCAATTCAACGGCACGCCTGAATTTTTCGCGCCATCCGCCGCCTTCAATGTGATAGGCCAACATGCCGTATATGGTTCTGACGGCTTGTTTTTCATCAACCTCGGATTTGATCAGGGCCAGCGCCGCATCCAGATCATGACGCGCCAAATAATCTCCATAGGCGAGCAAATCATCGTCTTTGCGGGCGCGTTTCAGCACCTTGTCAAAGACGGTTTGCAATTTGTCCATTCGCTCCAGCTTGGTTTGGCCGGTAAGCTTGGCCTGCAGTTGTGCACCGTGTTGAAGGGCGGCCGGATAAAACGTGTCCATGCGGTCCAACGTGCGCAAATGCCCTGCATGGTACAACAGCTCCAATATGGTGATGTTATTTTTATCGAGATACGCCCGCAGGATCCGCCCCATGGTCAGGCGGGCAGGCAGCTCGTAATAGCTGTTCAGGGTGGCGCAAAATTTTGCTTCTGGTTCAAGGTTGATTTTGAGCGGATTTTCGCGACCCAAATCGGACTGTTCAAAAACCACGCGTTCTTTGGACCAGCCTTCGCGCAATTCCGTGACCCGCACGCCGCTATGTTTACCCGCAAGCAATAGCTTTTCGGCATAATCCATCGCTTCACTGCGACGCGATGAAGACATATCAATCAGCCAGCGTTTGCCGCTGTTGGTGAGAACTTCAAACGTGCTATTCGACCAATTTTGGCGGGCCACAGGCTCTCCCATCATTATCCATCCCCTTAGGAATCGCATGGATATGAATTCGTCTCAAGCTCCTTTTAACCTTAACGCATACAGACCCAAAAGGAATGCCGATTGAATGACCTAAGTGCCGGCAGGACGGCAAGGCCGCAAGCTCACCACTTGGTCGCCAACATCAGCACAAACATCGTAGACATCCCCCCCAGCGCAAAGATCAATACGCCGCCGAGAAGAATAAACATCACCGCACTGTCTTTAACTTTGGGCGCCCCCCAGGATTCAAGGATATTGCCGAGGTGGGCTTCATTACCGGACTGATCGATTTGCGAGTCCGCCAAATCTTTGCGCACGCCATCCAGCCGCTCGCGGATCAAAGCAACGGTTTCACTTTGTTCCCCATGTTGTTCAATCAGCGAGGTCAAGGCCTCTTGCAATTGATGCTCGCGGGTCACAAGTCCACGGTCCGGTGCAGCCATAAATATTTCCCCCAGCTTTTAAAAGCCAAAATAAAAAGAAGAAAACTGCATTTTCAAGGATGCTTATTATACGCAAAGGTACCGTTAAAATTCTTGCAAAGTAAATGTGTTATT
>NZ_MCGG01000047.1 GCF_001746755.1 Magnetovibrio blakemorei
AGGTACGGATTTGCAGATGAAGGATAAAGATGGAAATGCCAGTTATGACGGAGTTGTCGGCAGTCAAACTCGGGGCGCTGTAGAACGTGCGGTACGCGAAGGTAAAATTAAGGAGGTCAACAATCGAATTGTTGAAAAACGCATACAGTACATGCGTTCCTTACCAGCACATAAATTCAATCCAGGCTGGATACCACGGGCAAAAAGCTTTCTGATGCAATAAGCGAAGTTGAGCATGGATTGTAGACGTTACAGTCCATGCTCAACACGCAGGGCAATTATGTCCTCAAGAATGCTTTCGTAGAGTTTTGATATTTTTGATATGTGCCATGTGTGCCGGATGGTTCCGCAACTTGGCGAACATGCTTTATTTTCGTTATACATGGCTGAATAGAAGTTGCCGTACGTTTTTCCGACTAACCGAATTTCAGATTCTATTTTCTCCCGTGAATAAAAGCCCTCGTAGATCAGGATAGAAGCATTATCAATAATAGCCTGTTCCAAGCATAAGGCCGTATCTAGATGGCCTTCACGCCACGACTTTTCATAAATTTCTGCACGTTTTTCCTTGGAAATATCCCAACAATGTTTGATCAGCTCTTCTGCATTTGGGATATCAACCTTTGGGGTTGTTTTTGCATTGCCGCCTGCTGTAGCAGGAATCGTACCCCAAACTAAGATTGCACAAGCAAAAATGAAGGCCATCATGTTCCGTGTTATCATGCTTCGTGTTCCTCTTTCCGTTCAGTAGATCGACTTCGCGACAGATTTAAAGTGCGCTTGGCCTTGAGAGCCTCCGTATAATCGTCGGGCGTGAGAAGGCTCTTGTCTCGTCCTTTTGCGGTTCGCCCAAAAGACTAGCACGGCTTGCGGTTGCATGAGAACAGCTTAACGCGGCGAAACCTGTACAGGGTTGCAGCGCGTCTATGGCGGGCTCATTGAGCTCGGTGCCGTCGAGAATATTGCGGGCGTGTAGGCTCTTGAACAAATTGTCCGTGCCGTCCGCAATGATCCATTCCAGCTTTTTTTCCGCGAACACCAATCGCGGACATTAGACAGTCAGGGGTAAAGAAGTTTATTTCCCCTGTTTCATCCGCTCGTAGAAGAAATTGGTGGCTTCGACGAAGCCATCGATGCTGCCGCAGTCAAAGCGACGGCCCTGAAAGCGATAGGCGATGACTTTGCCTTGGTGGGCGAGGGTTTGCAGGGCGTCGGTGATTTGCACTTCGCCGCCGGCACCGGGTTTGGTGGTGCGCAGGACGTCGAAAATTTCAGGCGTCAGAATGTAGCGTCCGATGATGGCGAGATTCGATGGGGCTTGGTCCGGAGTTGGCTTTTCCACCATGGTTTCCACCTGGGTGTGGCGTTCGTCAAGGGCTTGGCCGCTGATGATGCCGTATCGATTGACTTCATCAAGCGGCACTTCTTCTACGGCGACCACGCAACACTTGTATTTATCGTAGACCTTGAGCATCTGGGTCATGATGCCCTCTTCGCCGACACACAGGTCATCGGCCAAAATTACGCCGAAAGGCTCATTGTTGATGATCGCATTGCCTGTGAGAATGGCATCGCCGAGGCCGCGCATTTCAATTTGTCGGGTGTAGGTGTAGGTGCATTCCTTAATCAGACCGCGAATGGAATCCAGGCGCTCCTCGCGGCTGGTGCCTCTGATCTGGTCTTCCAATTCGTAAGTGATGTCAAAGTGATCTTCAATGGCGCGCTTGTTGCGGCCGGTGACAAAGGCAATTTCCTTGAGGCCTGCCTCGGCGGCTTCTTCAACGCCGTATTGAATCAACGGCTTGGTCAGAATGGGCAGCATCTCTTTGGGTTGAGCCTTGGTCGCGGGCAAAAAGCGCGTACCATAGCCCGCCACGGGGAACAGACATTTTTTGATCTTCATAACGTTGTCCTAAAAAAGAAATTTACTCACTCAGCCAATAGAAGCCGTAAGCCGGGATGGCCAGTTGATCGTTAAAAATCGGTGGGCTTTCTCCGGTGCTGATGTCTCGGATGTTGCCGTGTTTAAAAAAACCTAAGTGCTGGAGAAGGTGAATGTTGAGGTGTTGGGGGGAGGTGTCAAAATTACCGATCACCAAAATGCGCGATGATGAATGTTGAGGGTCAAAACGCGAAAAGGCCAGCAAATGAGGGTTGTCCACATCAAGCAGTTCACGATTGTTGAAGTCGGCAAAAGCGGGGGTTTCTTTGCGAATGGCAATCATCTTTTTCAAAGCCGTGAAGATCCGGTATTCAACGCTGCCCGATTGATTTCGTCTGTCGGCCTTTTGCCAATCAATCGCGGAACGATGCAGCCACCGACTGTCGAGGTTTTTGCCCTCGGCCTCTTGATAGGTGTAGTCGTTAAGGGTTCCGATTTCATCGCCGTAATAGAGTAACGGAATGCCACCGAAAGATAGAACCATGCTGTGCAGCAACAAGATCGCATTGATGGAATTGTCGATGGCGTGCTCTTCGCCGGATTCGAGCGCACTTTCTAAGCCCACCAGAGATGCCAAGGTTCCTGAAATCCGCGCATCGCCAGTCTTTTCATTGTGACCGAACGGTTCGCCGCGGGCGGGGGAATCATCAAAGTTGCCGGTGAAATAATCGACGAGAAAACGGCGGTGGGCGCTTGGTTCGTAACCCGAGTTGACGATGTCGATATCGTCAAAACCCAAACCAATGTCATCATGGCAGCGAATATAGTTGAGCCACGTCGCGCGTTCGAGCTTGTCGGGAATGCTCCGGATGCCCCTATTGAGCAACTCGGTCTTTTTGGTCGCGATGGCATCCCAGAGCAGGGCCATGAAGGTGGCGTTGTAGGCGATTTCACATTCTTTGGCGTTGACTGCATCTTCACCAAAATACTTGGCAATTTCCACCGGGGCGACGATGGCTTCGGCAATGAACAACACCCCTGGCGCCGCCACCTGACAACAGTCTTTGAGCAGTTGTAAAATGAGATGGGCTTCACGTTCATTTTGGCAGGTGCTACCGATTTTTTTCCACAAAAAGGCAACCGCGTCGAGACGCACAATGTCAGCGCCATGATTGGCCCAAAAGAGAATGATATCGAGCATCTCGATGAGCACCGAAGGGTTGCTGTAATTCAAATCCCATTGGTAGTTGTTAAAAGACGTCATTACCCATTTGCCCATCTCATCACTCCAGGTGAAGTTTCCGGGGGAGGTCTGGGGGAAAATCTCGATCATCGTTTCTTCAAACATGTCGGGCATTTCACGGTCGTCAAAAACGTAATAATAATCTTGAAATTCTTGTTCTCCCGCGGCTGCACGCCGGGCCCATTCGTGTTCGTCGGAGGTATGGTTGAGCACCACATCAAGCGTCAGCAGCATGTCGCGTTTGTGCATGGACGCAGCCAGTTCATCCATATCATCCAGGGTACCGATGCGACTGTCGATCTTGTGAAAATCGCGCACCGCATAGCCGCCATCGCTTCGCCCCGGCGGACAATCCAAAACCGGCATCACATGAACCATGTTGATGCCCAGTTCCTGGAGATAATGAAGTTTGCCTTTCAGGCCTTGGAGGTTATCGGCAAAGCCGTCGCTGTAAAGCGCCATGCCGACCCACTGCTGGCTGAGAAACCAGTTGTGATCTTTTTCCCGTGCTAGGTCCGTATCTTGAAGACGGTCGGGACGGGCAATGTATTGCCGCGCCATGGTTTCGACCAGTTTCTGCATGTGTGCTTTGAAATCGGGGTGGGTTCCATAAAGCCAGTGGAACAGGCCATGAATGGCATAGAAATTTGCCCCCAGGCGCGTATAAAAATAGCGCATTTTAGGTTGCTTGACGATTTCCGGATCAAGCTTGAGCAAAATATCATTCAACAACGAATGAGAAACCTGTTCATACATCGGCAATATCCTTGAGGCCCCAGTCACGGGTAAAGTGTCGGTAAAAGTCTAAGTCTTGGGTGGTCGCGCCACGGATGCCGACAATCGCGCTGGCAAAGGCTTGTGCCCGTTTCATGGTAACTTCCAAGGGCCAGCCGAGCAACTGTCCGGCCAGCAAAATGCTGCAAAACGAATCACCGGCGCCAACCGTATCGATGATCGGCGAGGTCGTTTCCGGCACCACGGAAACGCGGTTGTTGTTGGTGGTCGAAAGGGCCGTGGCACCGTGTTCGCCCCCGGTTAAGATGATCTGTTGTGAGACAAGCTTAGCAAGATTTTGAACCCGCTCTTCCTGGTCTACGGTTTGAGGATATATTTCACCAAGTTCAGCGGTGTTGAGTTTTATCCAAGACGCCCCGTCGATGAGGCTCAAGACCTGGTCTTTGTTCCACCACGGTCGACGCAAATTGATGTCGACAAAAATCGGGCTTTCGCGGTTCTTTTTAAGTGCAGAAAGTGTTGTTGCTGAGGCTTCGTGGCGCAGCGCCAAAGAGCCGTGATAGAGCAGCCATGGACCGTTCAGAGCAGGCAGTTCATCCGCTTGGATGAAATCATAGGCCACCTTGTCGACGATCTCATAGGACGGCTCGCCCTCTATAAATTGCACTTGAACAGTTCCGGTCGGATGGACGGCATCTGTTTGCAAGCCGCTAAGGTCCATGCCCCAGTTTTGCATCGCCGCTTTCACCAAGCGTCCCCGTTCGTCATTGCCAACGCGAGAGATCATCAGCGGCTTGAGGCCAAAGGCGTGAAGATGCCAGGCGACATTGAACGGTGCCCCACCCAACACGGTGGTGCCGTCGGGGAAGTGATCAAACAGAACTTCGCCGAAAATCAAGGGTCGCATGGTCGGTACTTCGGTCATTGAAAACCTTTAAGGACGGGAACAAATTCGGGTCTATAGTGCGCGATGCCTTCCAGAATTCCGGCGCTGTAACAACCGTTCATATTCAAAAAAGAACCATTGGCAATATACAGCGTGTCGGGCGAAGCCCCTTTGGCGGCGGCGCGCACTTCATCGTCGGCATTGGCGACAAGCACAGACGGAATGGGGCTGAGCAACACATCCAGATCATTACCGCTGTCGCCGGAAAATACGGTGTCGGTTATAGCATACCCTTCTTGGTTCATCAAAAACGTGATGGCGTGCAGTTTGTTGGCGCTCAGGGGCAAGATATCCAGCAAGCCAATGTTGCGGATTTCGTCCAGGCTCCAAATCAAATTGGCGTGAATGGCTTTGGCTTTCAGACGTATCTCAATATGGGAAATCAGGCGTTGATGATCATGCCCCAATTCAACGTAATAGCTGAGTTTGTGGAGCGCCTGTTTTTCCGGTTCTTGGCGATGAAGCCCGTCAATATCGGATATCAGGCTGTGCAGGTCCTCAATGGAAAGACCTTGCCAATCGACGTCAATTTCTTCATCCCATGACGCCCAGCGCTGCCAGGATGTGTTGGCTTCTTGGTGGTAGATGGTCGATCCGACATCGGCGATGGCATAATCGGGCAACGGCAAGTGGTACGCTTTGATGGCGTGTTGGATCAAAGATAAATCACGCCCCGACACATAGACCAGCGTCACCAGACCGCTGTTCACAAGTTGCGAAAACAACGCTCGAGCCTGGGGAGATTCCGGATGCGAACCGTTGGGAATCAAGGTGCGATCCAAATCGGTGCACAACAACAGTTTATTCATGCGGACGTCTTTTGCTTGGTGTTGAAAAAATCATAGTGCTCAATGGCTTCTATAATGCCTGCCGCATAGCTGTGTTTGGCGAAGTAAATTTTGTCAACTTCGGCCAGTTCGGACAGCTCTTCGTCATGACGATTGCCAACCACAACGGCGCGCATGTTGCCGCGCATCATGTCCTCATCGGCGCCGGAACCACCCGCGACCAAAAGGTTTTCAAGGCGAATGTCCAACTGTTCGGCCGCCCAACGCAAAGCATAGCCCTTCGATGCCCGGTGCGGAATGATGTCGAGAAACTGGCCGTGAGAGAAAATCACATTGACGGTTTGTTCGTGTTGCAACAGGTGGCGGTTGATATCTTGAATGTCGGGCGCAATGGTTGGATCGATGAAGTAACTCAGTTTATGAGGCGACTGGTGTTCTTTCGGTTGTAACTTGAGCCCCGGCATGTCGGCCAAAATGGTGATCAGGTCACTGCGGTTCCAATTGTTGTTGATGTGACGGGCCCATGCGGTGTCCTTGGTTAAGTTGGGCACATAGAAAATGCCCGTACCCAAACTGGTGATCAAGACGTCGGGACGTGGAATTTTATATTTGCGCATTACACTTAAGGCGCTTTCCAGATTGCGTCCTGTGGCGATGCCAAAGCTGACTTCTTTGCGATGCTCTTTCATCATGTCGAGGAATGTGCTCAGCGCCTCAGAGTCTCCTAGTAAATTTTGATCCAAATCGGTGATGATGGCGGCGTCGCGATAGATCACGGATCGGCGGCTCAGTTCCATGCGCTTGATCGGTTCGGTTTGTTCAATCAGCGGACGGATGACGTCCAGATATTGTTCCACATGCGCCTGCCAAGAATAGAACTGACGCACGCCCTTGATGCCGTTGGCGGCAAATCTGTCCCATTTGGGGCTGTTTCCAAGGACCTCGATCAAAGAATCTGCAATGGCCTCAACGTCGAGCGGGTCTACCAGCAGGCCATTGTTGCAATTGCCGATGATGTCGATCGGCCCGCCATCCTCGGTCGCCACAATCGGTAGTCCACAGGCAGCGGCCTCAATCAGCGTTAATCCAAACGGTTCGGTCAGGGCCGGGTTGATAAACACGCCCTTGGACAAGGCCGCCAGTCTAAACAGCTCCGGCACTTCTTCCGCTTTGTGATGTTTGGGAATGGCGACTTTTCCGTAAAGGTCGTATTGGTCGATGGTCATCAAGATGCTGGTTAGAACTTCCTGCGCTCCTGCATCCATTTCGCTGATGTCGTCACGGTTACCAGCCACAATCACCAAATTTGCCATCTCTTGAAGTCGTGCGGATTTGCCATAGGCTTCAACCAAAGTGGTGATGTTTTTTCGCGGATCCGGCCTTGATAACGCCAAAACAATCGGCTTTTGGGGAAGGCTTAAAAAGCGCGCCACCTGCTTTGCAATATCGCTTTCAGGCTCAGTGCCGACGGGTGGAAAAAATTTTTCAAGATCCGTTCCGGGTGGCACAACGCGCATCTGGTTGGGTTGATAATAATCGTAAATGGCATATTGAGACTCAATCTCTTGATTGGTGCTCACCACCACCCGAGAGGCCGCACCCAGCGTGCGTTCTTCGGCGTCAATACGCCGGCTCATGTTATAGGTCGTTTCGATTTCTTGTCTGGGCGTGCCACTGGCCAACAGCCGTTTGCGCTTGCTGCGGCCGAGTGAATGGCCCGTGTGCACCAACGGAACCCCCAGCAAGTTGGAAAGTTGCGTGCCAATCTGGCCCGCATCGGCATAGTGGCTGTGAATGATATTCGGCACGCGCGGTTGTTCATGGATGTAAGCCAGGGCGTTGTCGGAAAAAGTTTCCAGAGAGTCCCAGAGTTGCTCTTTGGGCATATAGCCCGGCTCACCGCATTCGATGCGTACGATGCGGGCTTTGTCAGAAAGGTGTTCGATGGGCTGGGCATAATCCGAACTCACGTGCGGATCATCAATTTTTCGGGTCAGCAAATCAACGCGCCAGACTTCCGGCCGCTCAGCCAAAGCGCGCGCCAGCTCAACCACATATTTTGTCTGTCCGCCGGTGTCGGCGTCTCGTCCCAACTCAAGTTCTTCACCTCGGATCAAACCGTGGGGACTGATCAGGACAATGTAAAGATCTGAGAGACAGGGCGTCATGGAGAATGCCTTTCGATTGTGCTTTTGGGGCCGTATCAATTGGCTGGTCACGCGATATTTTGGGAAGCGCAAGAGGACTGCGATTCCCGTGAATCGAGTGTAGCATAAAAAATCTGTAGATTAAGGGTGGTGACAAATTTTATTCACGTCGCCGAACGTGTGTGAAATAAAGACTCACGACGGGCGTGCGAATGGCTTGTGTGTGCTAAACGAAACTTGGGCCGTGCGCCCACACGACCAGAGAATGGCGCAGGCCGCTGATGACGGGTTTTACACGGTGCAGGGTTGTGGCCGCAAAAATTATGGCGGTGCCTTGGTCCCGTGGGGCTGCAAAGGGATAGCCATCCGCGTTGATTTCCAGCTCCCCACCGACGTAAGCATCAGCCTTGGACAGTTGAACGGAAAGGGTGAGCTTGCGCCGTGACGCAATGTGACCCTGCCCACGGTCGATGTGCCAATCGTAATGTTGACCGGGACCATAGGCGGCCAATTGAGATTGTTCTTCAAAACCATCTAAGACACAGCCAAAGAGCTGACGATTGGCGTCTGCAAAAAGCCGTGTTGTGCGGGCATCCACCCAAGCCAGATCTTCGCTTTCCGGCAACCAGACCAAAGCGGATTGGCGGATGTTTTGATTGGAACGCCCAGCCACCAGAATTCCGTCTGCAGCATCCAGGCCCGTTCTGGCATCTGTGAGTTGGGTACATTCCGCCGGGTGAAAGGCATTTTCAACGACAACCCAAAACTGAAGCGGGTGGCCACCACCTGGGTAAGCAGGACGTGCCGCAATCGCCGCGCTGTCGGGGATGAGGGACTGTTCGATTTTTCGGCCCGATATCTGACCCGCACCTATTGTGCGTCTCTCGGCTATACGCCCATTTTGGAGGCGTGGATATACAATAGTGATGTCTAAAAAATATTTATTCAAAACAATAAAGCATCAAAAACGAAACGATTTTGGAAAGTAAGAAAATAGTTTATCCCGTAATTTAGCTTTTAATGTTCAAAAGGTCTTTTTTGTGCGCGTTTTGGGGGCATAAAAAACACAATTCAGGACATTATCATTGACCTTATTTTTGCTTTGTATTTACGAGACTCTTGACTTTTGGGGGGCTCGCCTATAAATACACGGCATACGTTTTACATCTGTTATGGCTTACCTAAATAATCGGTACGCTGCTTAGCTTAGTTATTCTCTGACATTGTGATCGTAAATAAACCGCGCCACCGCATTGTGTGGGGCGCGAAATTGTGACGCCTGTTAGAAGGAAAAAATAACAATGGCTACTGGTACTGTAAAATGGTTCAACCCCACCAAAGGTTTTGGCTTCATTGAGCCCGAAGATGGATCGAACGACGCTTTTGTTCACATTTCGGCCGTTGAACGCGCCGGATTGGGTACGCTGAACGAAGGTCAGAAGGTCTCTTATGAGCTTCAGGCTGGACAGAACGGAAAATCTTCTGCTGAAGATTTGAAGCTCGTCGCTTAAGTATACGGCGCACCGCCTCTGGCTTCGGCTGGAGGCGGTTGCCACCGAACTGATGACAAACGATCGCTAACGTATTTTGGGAGAGAAATCTCCCGTATGATTTTGAACGCAAATGAACGGTCAAAATCCGAAATTACCCCCCTGCCGAGTGACGGCGCTTTAGCGCCGTCGTCTAATGACTGAGCCCCCGGCCCAAAAGCCGACCCGGCTTCTCGGAATTTCAAAACCCACAGCAAATGACGCGCTCGGCACGGCCTAGAGGCGCTTGTCGTTGAAGCTGTACTTCAAGGAAATATGATGAGTAACGAACACAAGTTTTTAATCACCTACGGTCTGCACAATTTTGTGACCCATGCCCTTAGCAATGGACTGCACACCTTCACCATTCGCGGTGTGGAAAATCAAAAGATGGTTCACCATGCGCAATCGCTGATCAGCGAAAACTACGGCAAGGTCGCAAGCATTCAGGTGTCTTGAGCCAAATTCACTTCAGGGTGCAGCGGTGGTGCTTTAAATCATTTGCTGCGCCAGAAGCGTCACAGGATGCATGGCCAAAATATTGCGACCTGTCTCACGTACGCCCTGCGCAAGATGCAGGGCGCAGGTGAGATTGGTGCTGAGCAGAATTTCAGCCTCACTGTCCAACAGCGCTTGTACCTTTTCGTCTCTCAATGGTGAAGCCAGCTCGGGCTGGGTCATCATTTGCGTGCCACCCGCGCCACAACACATGGCGTTGTTGGCAAGAGCGACGATGTCCAAATCGGGGATCTGAGCCAAAGCGGTGTAGATGAGGTCTTGTGACTTCAAAACATTGCGCTGGCTGCAAGGTTCGTGCACGGCCACTTTTGTCTTGAGGCCCTGAAACGACAACTTACCGATCTGACCCTCTTCAAGCAAAAAATCCAAGATGTCGATGATGGGCGGCGGCGGTGCTGAGGGGGCATCGCTTTTTTCATCGTTGAGGAGCGTATCGTATTCGCTGAGAAAAGCCCCACAGCCACTGGAATTGTAGAGGACGGCGCAGGCGCCGCTTTGGGAAAAGGCGTTGATGTTCGTTCGGGCCAGGCCTTTGGCGCGCTCAACATCGCCGTCATGGGCATGCATGGCCCCGCAGCAGGTTTGCTGGGCCAAGGTTCGCACGCCATAACCCAGGCGGGTGAGCAACTTGATGGTCGCGGTGTGCGTTTGGGTGTCCAAGACCTTCGCCACACAGCCGGTGAACAGCACCACATCGCCGTGATGCACGGGGGGCAACGCTTTCGCGTGATGGGGAACGGTCTTTGAGATATAAGGAACGGGCAGCAGAGCACTCAACTGCTTAAACCCGTCAATGGGCCATGAGCCCGGTAATTTCTGGACAAGTCGCGACATGCCGCTTTTCTGATACGTGTGGATCAAGGCGTTGAGAAAGCGTGGCAAAGGCCGTCGCTCCACAAATATCGAAAGCATAAATGTATGCGCCAGACCCTTTCGGGGCCGAGACGTGCTGGCTATCAGAGCCTGACGGTACAGCTCATTAAAATCCATCTTTGACGGGCAGACCGTTTCGCAGGCCCGGCACAGCGTGCAGCTTTTCAGCGCAACCAGTTCGTCGTCATTGAGAACTTCGTTCTTTCTGATGAGTCTTTCTATCAATCGGATCCGGCCACGCGGGCTATAGTTTTCCTCTGCCTTAACTTTGTAAGTCGGGCAACCGCGGAGGCAATATCCGCACCTTTGGCAGTCGATGGCTTCAGGGATATACGCTAAAGAAGCATCGAAGCTATCACCGGAAAAAGAGTCGAAACGAAAACCCTGCGCGTAATCTTCAAAATCGTGATTCATCAATGGACGGCACCTTCAAGATAGACATGAACACCTTCATGCAAGATGCACGCCGACCGAACAGGATGCTATTTTAGTGAATACTTACAATGGAATGAGTATTTTCTGGCCTTGTGGGCACACACTGGATATCAGGGTTTGTCGCAAAGTCGACACCATCAAGGTTCGCATGTTATGGGGATTGGGTGGCAAAGGCGATGCGGGTGATGCCGCTTTGTTTGGCCATGGCGAGAACTTCGGCGATGCGCTGATAGGGTACGGCACCGTCACCACCGAGTTTGAGCACGCGCTCTGAATCTTCATGGGAAATGGTTTTTAAACGTGCGGGGATCAAGCTGTCTGCAACTTTTTCCCCATCCAGCAACAATGAGCCATCGGACATCACTTCCAGTGTGGTGACGCGAGGTTCTGTCATCGGCTCTGATTGTGCCTTGGGCAGATCAACGCGCAAAGCCTCTGCCATTAAGGGGGCCGCGACGATAAAAATCACCAACAAGACCAACATCACATCGACCAAGGGTGTGACGTTGATCTCACTCATCGGCTGGTCGGGATCGCCACCGGATACGCCACCTGCCATTTTACGACACTCCCGATGTTTGTAAGATGGACAGAAGGCGTACCGCATTGCTGTCCACCGCGCCGAACAAACGGCGCAATTGACGCAGCAACAGGTTATAGCCAACCACTGCCGGGATCGCGGTGAACAGGCCCGCAGCCGTCGCCACCAAGGCTTCGGCGACGGGTCCGGCGATCAAGTCCATACTGAGCGCTTCCGCCCCATTGAGGCCTTGCAAGGCATGCATGATCCCCCACACGGTGCCAAACAGACCGATGAAGGGGGCGGTGTTGCCAATGGTCGCGAGCAGCGTCAGACCGCCTTCAAAATCCAATCGACTTTCGCGTGCCAGCGCCCCGGCAAGGGCTTCACGATCATCCTTAGACACCCCCAAAAGCCCTCTTGCGATGTGTGCCGAAGGTGTGTTGAACGAGGGTGTTCCGGTTCCGTCGAATGCGCGTTCCGCTCTATAGGCCAAAGCGAGTTGCCAAGCTTTAAACAGCATGATGGTCCAACTGAGCACCGACATGATGATCAGCGCGATAAAAACACCGCGCACAATTCCATCAGCATCGGCCCACCATGTGAACAGTTCCATATTTGCAGTTTCCATGTGATCTCCAGATCAAGCATCGTTTAAAGAAAAGCGGATGGGCACGTCTACCTGTGCAGAAACGGCGCGTCCACCGCGTGTTGCGGGGGCAAAGCGCCAAACGCGGACAGCTTTTAGCGCGGCCTTATCAAGCAACATAAAACCGCTGCTCTTTTTGATCGTTATGGACAAGGGCTCGCCTGCCTCTGAAACTTCGACCGCCACCACCACCACGCCCTCCAAATTTCGGCGTTGAGCCTGGACAGGGTACGCCGGTTTGGGATTGTGCAAATATGCGGCGTTGCTTGACGGTGGCACAAAAGCATTTTGATTGCCGGCTGGTGTTGCCATCTGTTGTTTCGGTGGCGGTATCGGTTGCGCCTTTTGCACCGGTTTCGGCGCTGGCTTTTGAACAGGTTGTGGCTTCACCACGGGCTTCGCTACAGGCACGGGAAGCGGTATGGGTGCGGGCTCTTCCACCACTGTGGGTTCGGGCTCGATAACGGGTTCAACAAGTGGTTCGGATTTAACCTCTTCGACCGGCTTTTCTGCAACAGGTTCGGGTTCCGGCACGGACGGCGCACCGAAAGCCGACAGGTCCACGACCTCAAACCCGGCGTTTGGGTTGGGCGGCGTATAGGAGGTGTCGTTCAACCCAAGCAAGCCCCACGCGGTCGCCCCGTGCAGCATGAACGCCATTGCTGTCGCCAGGGTTAGCTGTGCTGGATTGCTGAGTGTCCTCGCCATCATTACGGTTCCAGCCACGCGTTTAGGTCATCGAGAGGAATGACGCCAGATCGCGCCTCAATCTTTCCGTTTGCACCAATGAGATAAGTGCGTGGAAGTTCTCCTCGCCACGCTTTGTCGATGTCGTAGCGCAAGCGGGTTTTGTGCGCCTCGGCGAACACCCAAGATTCAAGCGAGGTAATGTCATAACGTTTCAGAACCTGCTGAATACGCGCCTGATCATCGAAAGAGTCGGTTGATACCAGAACCAAACTGATTTCGGCATGGTCCTGCGCCAAAGTGCGCCATTGGGGCATTTCGGATAAACACGGCGCACAGGTAACGGACCAGAAGTTGACCACTAAAGGCTTGCCCACATTGGCGGCTAAAATATCGGCAAAGCTTCCCCGCGTGAAGGGGCGTAACTCGGTGGCATGGGCTGCGGGCAACCACATGGTGCCAGCAATCAACACGAGGGAGAATACAAGCCGATCTAGCATCATCGCGCCCCTTCGCCAAGCGGGGCTACCTTAAATAGGCGTAGCCCTTCAATTTCGGTCGCCCAGGAGGCATAGAGCCATTGACCGTCTGTGAGCAGGAACGGATGGTCCGAGCTGTCCTGCGTCGCTGCCACACGCAACGGCGAGGACCAGGAGCGACCACCATCCGGCGAGGTCATAACGTAAAGTTCATCGTGCTTGCCGGAAAACTCTTTCCACGTCAGGAAAACCCGCTTGCCCACCGCCAGCACTGAAGGATGCCCAGCTTGTTGGTCTGCGTTACCGAATGTCATGGGCGCGGAAAAGGTTTGCCCACCGTCTTCTGAGCGGGCGTAAAAGATCCCCTGGCGTGCTTTTCCGTCGGTAAACCAAGTTACATGCTGAACGCCGCTCTCACTGATGGATATCCACGGGCCATGGTGCGGACAGCCTTCCAGATCCCACTGGTCTTCGCTCAGCCGAACGACCTTGCCGGGGCTGCCATCGGCATTGAGTTTCATCACGGCGTGGTCGCGAATGCTGGGTTCAAACACATGCCGCCACACGATTACTGGTCGGTCATCTGGACCGATGTCCATGGCGACGCGGCAGCATTCGCAACTGTGATCCGCGCCATTCACGTTGGCATGGAAGCTGGCCCCTCGATCATCGGAAATGGCGAAATACATCGCCGACCCCCGATAGGGCGTTTTCGTTTTTTGCGCGGTAAATAGGTCACGCTTGTCAAGCCAAGCCATAAAGATACGCCCATCCTGACCGACCTTAAGGGCCTCGAACCGCTGGCTGCTGGAAACGGCTTCGTCACTGACCGGAATGGGGGCGGAGAACGTCTTGCCACCATCAAGGGAGCGGCTGAAATAAACGACTCCGGTAAATTTTCTTTCTCCCTTGGCGATGAACGAGACATAAAGATCACCATTGGGTGCTGCCGCCACCTTGGGACGGTTCTCGCCGTTCTTCTCAACAGGAAGTGGGGTGACCGTCACGCGTGCAGAAGATGAGATGCTCACGCCGCCGTCATTCGACTTAGCGACATAGACATGTTCACCCTGGGTCCAAGCCACCCACAGATGCCCTTGCGCGTCGAAAGTCGAAGTGGGAACTTCGGCGCACAGCAAGGACGGTTGCGCATCCGGCAGCAGGCATTGCGCAGGCCGGGCGGTATCGGTGTTGCTCCGTCCCGCGTGGTCAGCATGTTGAGCATTCGCGATGCCACCGCCCCCCATTAGGGCGGCGGTGGTGACGATGGTGCAACAAAGTTTTTTCATCAAAATGTGGCCTCAACCCCAACGAAGAAAGTCCGCGGCATACCCGGTGCAAATTCTTCACCTTTCGTGGCGGTGTAACTGGTAGCCGTGGCGTGACGCTTGTCGGCCAAGTTCATCGCCCGACCAAAAAGCTTCACGGTATCGTTAAGTTGATACGTGCCGCGCAGATTGAAAAGATGATGGCCGTCGTATTTGGTGGTGTTTTCGTTATCCATAAAGTAGGTGCCCATGTGTACCCACTCCAACTCGGCGGACGCCCCCGGCAAGGCCACTGGGCTATAGCTCAATACAGCGCTGTTTAGCCAGCGTGGTGCTGAAGGCATTTCCTTGCCGTCGTAAATAACCCCGGCGGTAGCGCTCCATTCTTCGTAAGTGTGCTTGGAATACGATGATGCCAAGTTCAGCTTCAGCTCTTTGTCGAACCGATAGTCGAGTGTCGCCTCTCCGCCTTGGTGCAAGGTCTTTCCTGCATTGGTATTGGACCGGTATCCGGTGCCGTCCGTGTAGGTGACGATGTCGTCTCGCTTGGTCATGGTATAGGCGGTAAACTCGTAGTTCAGGCCAGCCAGCGCTGATCCACGTACACCAATTTCATAACTATCGATCTTGACCGCATCTAAATGCATCGTGTCGGCAGTCTTGCCGGAACGAAACAGTGTACCCTCACTCGGCGCGCGGAACGCGTGGCGGTACGATGCAAAGCCGTTGAAATTGGGCGTAAACGCATAGGTCGCGCCCAGTTTCGGGCTAAAGTGCAGGAAATTCACCGTGTTGTCGGGGGCGCGGCGGTAGTTGCCCGTGGTCGAAACCGACAGATCGTTGTCATAGACATATCGCATGCCATCCGCACGTAAACCGCCGGTCAGACGCAGTTTGTCTGTCGGTGATATTTCGCCGTGCACATAGGGCGAAACGGACATGAAGGTCACATCATATTTATAGGTCTGATCAGCTTCGGCGTAGTCGGTGTAGACGTTGCCGACCTTGGTGGTGGTGATGCTCTTTTCATCACGACTGCCGGGACTGTAGTCGGCATCGGCACCGAACACCAGACGGGAACGGTATGGTTTGAAGTCAAGGCGATATTTTCCCGTCATGCCCAACGAGGAATGCCCAGTGGTATAGACAGTCTTGTCGTATCCCAAAGACCAGTTGGGCAACATGTTCATGGAATTCCAGCGCAGGTAAGGGGTCACGCTGAGTAAGCTGTTGCCGTCTTCCAGTTCATAATTTGAAGACAGGCGCACCGCTTTGACCTTGCGAAACGAAATCGGTGTGTAGTTGGTCTTTGGACTGGTTTCATAATCCGCTCGATAGAGCCGCGACGAGCCCGCAGTTTGCTGATTAATGTTTGATGCCGATATGGTGGTTTTGACCATACCGCCATTGTTCATGAAGTGGTCCCACCGTGCAGTTGTCGCTTGCCGGTCGTAAGCGGTGGAATCTCGCCAGCCGTCTGTACGATTCAAATTAACGCTCGCGCGCACAGCATCGTCCTCCCAACCCGTGCTGTACGATCCAAGAGCGCGCATGTATCCAAATGAACCCACTTCAAGTGAAGCTTCCGTTTCGGGTGTGGCAGACGGCTCGCGGGTCAGCACGTTGATGACGCCACCAATGGCGTCACTGCCCTGCAAGGCAGAGCCTGGTCCTTTTAAAACCTCAATGCCGCCAGCTTGGGGAACGTTAATTTCATAGAGGGCGTTGTGATTGAAAAAACCGGTCGAGCGTGTCGGAATACCGTCTTCGAGATAGAGATAAACCGGTGATGTCGTCATGGGTTGGCGTAGCGCCATTGTGTGTCCTTCGCCATTGGTCACGGCGACATGCGCGCCCGCAATCCGATTGAATACTTCGGTCGGGTGGGTCGGCTTTACATTTTGGATGTCGGCACCGCTGATGGTGCCAACCGATGCGGGCGTTTCTGATTTTAGTTGCGCCTCGCGGGTGCCGGTCACGGTGAGTTCAGGCAGGGCATCTTGTGCCAGCAGCGGAAATGCCGCAGTCGTGGTCAACAGGAGTGAGTTTAAGACAATAGCGGTTTTGCCCGGCATCCAGGTTTTTGTAAGCATTTTTTCATTGTACGCGCCGAATTTGAGGCACGCCCCCTTACGTAATTTATATAAATTTAGATCGTTTGATTCGGATTGGACGCGCAAAGACAGAGATCGTTCAAATGCGAACGCTGCAAACTTTGTGCGAGATATGGATCAAACGATGGAGGGTGGGGCGCGTGATGGGCGCAGGGAACCGCGCCAAATGCTGACTTGGAACTGCTGCAAGGGCAGACCAAACGCAGCGTGCTCAACAGGCATATCGAGAATGAAGATGTCGTTTTGCTGCGGCACGAACAATGTGGGCTCGTAGTGCATCAGGCAAAATGGGCACGACACCGTTTTATCAGGATTGACAGGATCGCTGGCCTGATTAATGGAGATCTGTTTGATGCCCGTGACGGTACAGACGTACTGAAATTCGGTGCCTTGATCGGCATCGAACGCCAGCGCTTGACCAACCGGTACAAGCATCTGAAAAATAAATGCAACAACAGCCACCCACGCCGTTAACTTACGGCGCGCTATGTGTGCAGCTTGGCATTTATGGGCAAAAAGCCCCATCGGCATCGTCCCCCCTGGGAACCTGATCGGATCGCTTTTGCGATTCTCGTAGCTCAGGGTCCAGTATTATCCGCGTATGCAAAACTAAATACGGAATTTTGATATTGCAAGTCTTTGATACTTAAAAAATAACATGATAGGAGGCGTGTATTTGATTTTGTTATTTAGCAAAGAGATGCGGCCAATTTGCAATACATTCAAAGCTGCAGAGAAGGTCTTGCTTTATGCTAAAAATACAACGGCCCGTCCTTTTAAGGCCAAAACACTATGACTGAAGTGCACTGTGGATATAATGAGCACGGTTTGGCATCAAGATGTGGCGTGGTGAGAATTGTTCCTAACCTATATTCAGACCGATATGAGGTGGAATTGGTCTTAACATCCAGTTTTAATTGATGTATCAGTATAGCCATACGCAATTAAGGGTAATTGAAGGCATTGACTTGGCACAGCGCTGTAAATTAGGTTTTTTTCGTGAAAAACGACATGATATCCACTTTTCAAGATGGCGCATTCGTTCATGCTCACCCGCTTGATGCAATAAATTCTCAGGGCAATCTCTTGTTGCCGTCCGGGGAGAATTTTCTGCGTGCGGACTTCGTTCGCAACGGCCCAGACCTTTTGATCCAAACACCGAGCGGGAGCCAATATTTGGCTCCCGATTTTTTTATGGCGGAAACACCTCCGGCCCTGATCACCTCTGACGGCGCGGTGCTGTCGGCCAAGTTGGTGACGACCCTGGCCGGGCCGGTTGCTCCGGGTCAAGTCGCGCAGTTGGGTTTTGGCGCGCCCACGACACAGCAAGACGCTGGCCTGGGCGTGCCCATCGGTCAAGTCAATGAAGCCGAAGGCCAAGTCACCGTTACCCACCCCGATGGTACGCAAGAAACATTGCTGACCGGTGGTTCTGTGTTTCAGGGCGACGTTTTGCAGACCGCAGCCGGGGCCAGCGTCAGTGTCATTTTTGTTGATGATACGGTGTTTTCGCTGGCCGAAGACGGTCGCATGGTCTTGGACGAAATGGTCTATGACGCCAGCGCGCAAACCGGGGTGTTCAAAGCCGAAGTGGTGCAAGGCGTATTCTCGTTCGTCAGCGGCCAAGTGGCGAAGACGTCACCCGATGGCATGGTCGTCAGCACCCCGACCACCACGATCGGCATTCGCGGCTCTACGGTGTTGGGCAATGCGGCGGCGGAGGGGGCGGAAAACAAGATCACCTTGGTTCCCGACGTGGACGGCAAGGTAGGCGAAATCGTCATCAACACAGGCGGCGGCAGCATCGTGCTGAACAGCGCCGGGGCCACGACGACGGTGTTCAGCGCCAATGGCGCGCCCTCGACGGTGGTGGTTTTGTCCCAAGCCGCGATCCAAAAAAGTTTTGGTGCGACGCTGACCAAACTGGTCAAGGTGGTGGCGCAAAAAGCCGAAGCCGATGCCTCGCGTGCTGCAGTTGCCGCCGATGCAAAAAGTGCCGAAGCCAAACAGGCTGATGCCGAGGCTAAGCAGGCTGGCGAGACGGCGCAAAAAGCTGACGAGGCTGCTCAACAAGCCGACGCGGAGGCCGCCCAGGCCGAAGCCGATGCCGCGGCGGCCGAAGCCGAAGCCGCCGCTGCCAAAGCCGAAGCCGAAGCCTCGGGCGACCCGGAAGCTAAAGCCAAAGCTGATGCCGCCGAAGCCAAAGCCGCCGAAGCCAAGGCCCAAGCCGAAGCTGCAAAAGCCCAGGCCGAAGCGCAAGCCGCCGAAGCCGCCAAGGCTCAGGCCGAAGCCCAAGCCAAAACCGCCGCTGCGGAAACGAAAGCGGCCGAAGCCCAAGCCGCTGTCGCCCAGGCGGAACAGGCGCAACAATTTAACACCTTGGCCAAATCGGCAGAGGCAACGCAGACCAAGGCGTTTGAAACCGCGCAAAAGGCCGAGGCTGACGCGGCGGCCACGGCACAAAAAGCCGATACAGCGGACACCGCGCAAAAGGCCAACGCCAGCGACACTCAAAACAACGATGGAAACGATGGTACGGGACAAACAGATGCCGCCGCCGCCGCCGCTGCCGCCGCTGAAGCTGATGCCCTGGCCGCTGCGGCCCAAGCGGTGGCTGAAGCCCTAGCGGAAGCAGAGGCTGCTGCTGCTGCCGAAGCGGAAGCCCAAGCCCAAGCGGAAGCTGCCGCGGCGGCGGCCAAAGCGGAAGCTGCCGCCCAAGCCGAAGCTCAAGCGGTTGCCGATGCCCAAGCGGCTGCTGATGCCGCCGCTGCAAAAGCCGCTGAAGACAACACCCCGGCTGCCAACCAGGCCCCTGAGGCCGAAGACACAAGCAACACAACCATCGAAGATGACAGAAATCCCATTTCCGGCACCGTCACAGCCGCAGACCCTGAAGGCGGCACGATCACCTATAGCCTCGGCACCTACAACGCCGCGCACGCCATGGTCACGATGGACAGCGACGGCACCTACACCTACATCCCGGAAGTCGATTATTTTGGCACCGACACCTTCACCTACATCGCCACCGACAGTGGCGGACTGACCGCGACCGGCACCGTCACCGTTGAAGTGACAGGTGTCAACGATGAGCCCGTCGCGGGCGGCACCAAAGGCGATACCTTGCTTGTGGGCGGCACCATAATTTTTCAAACCAGCCACCTCAACGCGACGGACGTGGACAACATAGATTCTTCCCTCATCTACTCCATCGTGTCCGTTCCGACTGCGGGTTCTGTGATGTTGAATAACGAGGCTTTGGTGGCAGATGACACCTTCACCCAGGCCGATGTCGATGCGGGCAACGTCAAGTATGTGCAAGATGGATCACAGTCTTCAACAGACATGTTTATCTACACCGTAACCGATAACGACATCACCACAGCAGAGCAAACGTTTACGTTGACCATAGTTGACTTCCTTACGATTGCCGGAACGACCGGTGATGACGTGATTGTAGGTAGCATGGAGAATGATTTTGTGTCGGGCGATTTGGGGTCAGACACAATAACCGGTGGGGAGGGCGATGACTTCATCGATGGCGGCGCGGGAACGGACACGGCAATACTTTCTGGCGCAATGGCAAATTACACCATGAGCTTTGCCGAAGACGGCACCTTGATCATGTTCGACACCGTAGGCAGCGACGGTATCGACATCCTCACCAGCATTGAAACCATAAGCTTCTCAGATGGCGACATCACCGTTGCCAACCTGTCGGGGGAACGTTTGGTCAACACGACGACGACGGGCAATCAAACGGTTTCAAAATCCACAGATTTAAACGACGGTGGTTCCATCGTGTCGTGGTACGACGCCGACACGTCGCAGGTCTTTATGCAACGTTACGATGCTGCGGGTACGCCTGTCGGTGGTGAAACCCAGATCACCTCCTCTGCGTTGGCCAACACGTGGTACGATATCGAGGCATTCGACAACGGTGGCTATGGCGTGTCGTGGACAAACGGATTGAATGTGTATGCAAACCTTTACGACGTAAACGATGCACAGGTTGGCGCCACGATTACGCTAAACACCGCAGACGCCGATCAGGCCAGCATTACCCAGACTTACAACGACGGTTTTCTCGCCACCTATGTTTCCACCGATGGCGACGCCTCGGGCATCTATGGCCGGTTCTTTGATTCCACAGGCACGGCGTTGACCAACCCGTTTGCCATCAACGCGGTGACGACCGCCGATCAGCTGTTTCCGCGCTCAGCGACCTTGAACAACGGCAACGTCGTCGTCTCGTGGATATCGAGCCAAGTCAATGCCCCCGACACGGGCGTGTACGCGCGCATTGTTAAATACGATGGCACAGCGGTTCAATATATGTCGGGTGAACTTCTGGTCCAAAACAATGGAGCGCTTGTGGAACTCGGCCACAGTTTGACCAGCTTGGACGATGGTGGCTTCGCCATCGCGTGGCTCAGCGGCACCACTTCGACCGCATCGCCTACCACCACCTTCGACATTTTTGTGCAATGCTATGACGAAACGGGTACCGTCAAAGGTAGCATAATCACGGTCGGCAGCCTCAATGCGATCTCAGCTTACAACGACACCGCAATTACCGCACTGGAGAATGGCGGTTTTGTCGTCACCTGGACCAACGAGGCAACGTCCGGCGATTTTGATATTATGGCTCAAATCTACGACGTAATCGGCGATCCCGTAGGCGTCAGTTTCACCGTCAACACCACAACAGCGGGCATTCAATCCCAACCCAGCGTGGTGGCGACGCCCGATGGCGGCTTTGTTGTCAGTTGGAATTCCACCACCGCTGGAAATGACGACATTTATACGCAGCGTTTCGACGCAATGGGCATCAAACTGGGGTATACCTCCCTGACCGGTGATGCGGGCAACAACACCTTCAACATCACCCCTGGCGACGCTCTGCTCGACATTAATGGATTGGGCGGTACGGATGCGGTTATCCTGGGCGGCACGTCCATAGACACAAATTTTGTCAAGATAACTGAGATTGAGACCATCACCGGCGGTGACGCCAGGGACTTGGTGTTGATGGGCAACACCATCAACGACACCCTGACCGTCGATTTGGGTGCGGGCATCGATACGGTGAAGCTGGCCGACGGCGGCAACACCAACAGCTTTACCAATGTTGAAGACATCATCGGCGGCAACGGTGATGATGTCATCACCCTGCTGAACACATTCACCCTGTCGGATAAGGCGTCGTTTAGTGGTGAACTGGGTGTTGATACGCTGAACTTGGCCGACGGAGGCAATGAGGTCGAAGAGATCTATGGCTTTGAAACCATCTACGGTGGATCAGGTTCTGATGTTATCTCCAGCATCCAGAGTGTAGACCTGAAAGGCTCTGCAGTTTCCAGCATCGAAATCATCAATATCGACACCGACGATAACGGTCAGGACGTGCTGCATCTGAACAGCGCTACATCGTTCACCACATCCACCACCGTCAACGGAAGCACCGCTGGAAATGATGTGATCGGGTCTGATGATGGCATGAACTTAACCAACCTCATCGTCGGGTCCGGCATCGAGGCCATCATGCTCGACTGGGATGTGGACGATACAACGGTGTTGACCATTGATGCCAACACCCTGGCCTCTGCCGGTTCCCTGTTCATCCTTGGCAATGGCGGCAACGATTCAATTGCGTTGTCCGGTACCGGTGCCTTTGATTTTTCAACCGATATCCTTACCAATATTTCTGCCATCAGTGGCGACGACAGCGGGCAGATGATTATCGGCAGCGCCGATGATAACTATATCGTTCTTGGCAATGGCAACAACACCGTCGTCGGCGGCGACGGTCAGGATACATTAACGGGGGGAACTGGGACCGATATTTTTGCCTACTCGGCCCTGACGGAAACCACTGTCGGCAGCGGCGACATCATCACCAATTTTGATGCAGGCACATCCTCGACCAGCGTCGATGTCATCAATCTGATGGGACTGTTGACCGGCACATTTGCGTGGCTTGGTTCCAGCGCCACCGCGTTCACCGGCGGCAACAGCAACACGGAAGCTCGCTTTGATGACGGGTCCAAACTTCTCGAGATTGATACAGATGGCGATGGCACCGCTGATATGGGCATCACCCTTACCAACGTCGATATTGGCAATTTGGATTCCTCTGACTTTACGTTTGTCTGATAGGCATGATCTGGCGTTGTTCGGGCTTCGAATACATCGGCAATGTTGAAGATGCGCACCAAATGCACGCGGTATGCATGGGAAGGTGTAAGGACGCTGAAGCAGGACGTAAATCAGATTCAAACTTGCATGTGTCGAGGTTCCACGTACAGTTCCAGAGAGTTTATTCTTCTTGACCTGCTCCCCGAACTGTCCTCATTCATAAGTTAGCTCTGTTGTGGTTTTGACCTGCTCCCCAATGCACCCTCGGGGTGGTATGGAGTTTTTCGACCAACTGTAATACAGGCTTTCCGCGATGCCCTCCCGGCGGCACAAGGCGGCGATGCTCTCCTCGCCGCGCAGGCCTTCAAGGACGATACGGATTTTTTCTTCAGCAGAATATTGCTTGCGGGTCTTGCGCCGGATGTCGCGAACGGTTTTCTCGGCGGCGTCTTTCGTGCTCATGGATTTTTGTCTCATCTGCGTTTCCCTACGGGTCACTACGATGAGCCAAAAATCCTCCGTTATGCAATCACTTCAAATTGTCCCATAGGCGCTGACGTCAGACAGACCAGCTCTGAGCGGCTTTGCACGCGCTTCCTGGCACACCTGAAGGCATTTGTAGTCATGGGAAAGGATTGTCTTGCGTCGTCGTTCTTGAGGGCGCTCAGAAGCTCTGTAGCTCGTGTCGTCAGCGGGATGGTTCGAGGGTGCCCATTCTTTGTAAGTGGGATGTGAAGTGTCCGAGCTGCGAGGTCAACGTCAATCCAGAGAACGTTCAATATCTCACTTCGTCGCATTCCTGTTTCCGTTGCTATGCGAACAATGGGCTCAATCAAAGGGTTTCGGCAGATTTTGCAGGCTTTTATCAAGGCATCGAATTCGCCGGGCTCCAAACGTCGTTCCCGAGGCCGTCCGGCGGGCGGTTTTCGAACGTCCTGAACTGGATTTGACGGAAGGGGAATGCCCCATTCTTGTCGGGCGATTTTCAGAACGTGCTGTAGCGTTGATAGCTCACGCCGAACGGTATCTGGGCTAGCATATCGAAGACGTTGATCACGGTAGGTGCAAAACAGTGCTGGACTGAGGTTTGCGAGTTGGGTTTTCGCTATTTTTTGACGTAATACGCATCGAATGCGCGTTTCTTCCGTCTGGCGACCACGCTTGTGAACGGTGATGGTGTCGCGATAGCGCTGGATCACATCGCCTAAGCTGAGAGTATCGAGCTCTTTCAGATTGTGCGGCAGTCCGCGCGTCTCAGCTTCGTTCTCGAGCTGACGCGCCCAGGACGCGGCATCTGCTTTCTTTGTGAATGTGCGAGAGAGTTCGGGGCACCCTTTGCGCCGGATCAGCGCTTGCCATTTGCCACGGTGTTTTCGGATTGTTGCCATCGTTTTGACCTTCAGTGTGACCAGATTGTGACCAACTGGATTTTTGAAGGGTTTTGAGGCGTTGAGGCGGAGCCCTAAAAGCAGAAAAACCTAGCGTTTCCGCTAGGTTCTCCATGGTGGGCGCGACAGGGATTGAACCTGTGACCCCTGCCGTGTGAAGAGCTTCAAGACTCTGTAACTACATAAAGTTACAGGAAACCCTTGATATGTCCTCTATTCGTAAACTTCCCAGTGGTACATGGAATGTGCAATTCCGTGTCACCGGACAAAAAGCAAAATCAGCATCATTTAAATCTAAGACAGAAGCAGAGGCTTGGCTTCACAATCAGAAACGTCAGGTCAAGGTTCAGTCTCCAACAACCACTCTATATGAACTCGTGGAAAAATATTGCTCCATCGGGTTACGGGGTAAGAAGTCGCAACAGGAAACCTTAGATCGTGTTGGGCGCGTCTGTAATATGTTTGAATCTCTATCTTTGCCAACTGCCATAGATGAGATTACTCAAGAACACATCAATGAGTTTCGATTGTATCGGCTAGGTCATGTTGCCCCAGCGACCTGTCGAAAAGACTTGGAATTGATTGCTCGTGCTTATCGTTGGGCGAGGCGGGAATATCTTATGAAAATTCCTTGCCCCGTTGACGATGTTGTTTTACCGCCACATGGGAAACCTCGTAATCGTGTTGTTGAACCTCATGAACTTAAACTTCTAATGTCAGCACTGCCTCCAATTATGGCTGCGATTGTTGAGGTTGCCTATGAAACGGCTATGAGGCGCTCTGAAATATTGAAGTTAACTCCCCGTGATTTGTTTCTCGAACAACGATATTTGAATGTTGTTGACGGTAAGACGGGGGATAGACTCGTACCTCTCACCAGAAGGGCTGTAGAGCTACTTACAGAGTCTTCGGAGCATTGTTCTAACCCTCATGCCAAGCTGTTCCCTGTTGACGCTCACAGCGTAACAACAGCCTTTAGAAGGGCACGTCAGAAAGTAGGTCTAGATGAAGATGTTCGACTTCACCAACTGCGCCACACCCGCATAACAATTGTTGCCCGTAAAGGGTTTAATCAAGCTCAGATCATGATGGTGAGTGGGCATAGGGATGTACGTTCAGTGCAGCGATATACTCACTTGAATGTCGGTGATGTGATTAACTTGCTTGATTAAGGTATGGTCGAAAACTTTTGACCAAAGAACACTGTACACCCAGTGGTGTTGCAGTTAATGTTCAATGCAGGTAAAGGGCGATATGCAGGCTGAGCTAGAGAGTTCTGAGTTGTGTGTAGGTAAACATTATAATGATAAAGATGGGACGTATTCTCTAAACTTTGCCCGCAAAAATACCCAGTAAAGTTAAACAAAAACAACTGTGTTATCGCTACTCTACATTACATTCGTCGAGACTATGTGCGGCTGAGGTGACTGCAAACTTTACTCTGGTTTGCTAATCATCAATAAGGGATAGGTCTTGAATGAAAACACTGGCATCAAATTTTAGAACGTCAGATAGCTTAAGAAACTCGACAACATCCACACGTCTCTGTCCACTCTCTAAACGAGCTACAAATGACTGATACTCACCGATTATATCCGCTAGCTCAACTTGTGTCATACCAACATTCTCACGTTGTTTAATGAGAAAGTTAATCAATACCCTATGACGTTTTGAGCTAAGTGTTTTTTGCACAGCACCCTCCAAAAAGAGTGCTTCAATTAATCTACTAATCAGATTATCTTAAATTTAGATAATTTATATAATGCATCTTCTCATTCTTTAAATGGTGAAATATGAGATTATCAAATTGCCGTCGTGTTTTAATAGCATGCATACCTGTGGCCCTTTTGGTTTCAGCATGTGCTGCCCCTCTTAAAACAAGGTACTTTCAGGATGCTAATTTATCTAGTGAGCCCAAGGTTGTTGCTCTGTTAACGCAAACTGAATTCGATCCCGATATTCGAATTGCGTTAAAGATGGCTGGGTTCAAAGTTGTCAAATATGCCAGCTTAAATCGTGTCGATAAGTCCATCAATGAGACAACGCACTATTCCTACAATGAAGCGGAGGTTAAGTACGGGATCTCAGTTTATCCTGGACGTGAGGTTGATTGGTGCATCGGTGGTGATGGGATCATGTTGGGACGAGCCGTTTTTGAGCTCTCCGATCTTAGCACCAATGAAACACTCTTTTATACGCAAGCAGGAGGCTGGACTGCATCTTGCGGCCTTCCTGACGAAATCGTTTGGGACATCTTAGCTGAAGGGTTGGGTAACAATTGGAAGTAATTTCCGATCTTAGCTTACCTGTGAGAATGTTTAATATAGGAGAGCGTAAATGGAATGGGGACTTGGAGCGGTTGTCGTTTTTATAGTTTTATATCTGTTGCGAAACCTTAAGAGAAATAGTGATCCTCTTAATAGAAAGTGCGCTTCTGAGCTTTGTCACCTATATACTGCAGAGTCCTCATCAGATAAAGTATTGGCAGTTGCTGATGAGGATGTGTTTTCAGTTTTCATGTCAAATGCGCGATATAAGAATCAGGCTTTACACGTCACATCCATGGTGCCTGCATTGCTAATTAGGGCAGGATACCCAAGAGAGCAAGCCATGTCAGTAGTGCCACAATTAAAGATGATTTCACTTATGATACCTAGCTGATGAATTTTCTACGGAAACAATCTGATCATTGTTCTTTCATCATGCAAAAATATGGCTAGAGAGAGGGTTGAGTTGTACGGGACTATGCGCTGACACTTGAGGTGATTGATGGATAAAATTTTAAAATTGGTTGTATGTATTTTGTTCTTTACCGCAACCCCCGCTTTGGCGATTGACCCTGTAGCCGTTGGCTTCTCTGTAAATGGCAAGCCAATCAACCCCAAGTGCATCAACCTTATGCAAGCTTGGATGAGTGACACAGAAACATCCATCCGTGAAATTGTATTGGACGAATGTCAGACCAGTAATCTTGCTTTTGAGGGAATAGAAAACCAAGGGCAAACAGGGGATACAGTTTATTATTACGAAGACCCTAAGGACGCTCATAGCTACTTTGGATACGATGTTATTGGTGTGACAGAATCCGGCCTCTATGTTCTCAAACATGGATATGAAATTGGAATTTACCGTATTCGATCTGGTCAATTGTATTCAGATATCTTAAAGGGCGAAACACAAACCAGACGTATTATTACTTTTCTTGGTTCTTCGTCTCTCAAGTGTCGAAACAGTGCAACGGTTGTCGGCAATTCTCTGGTTGTTACTGCTCGCAAATATGATTTTAGTTCATACCGAGATAACCAGTGTACAGACGAAGTTGTTACAATCACATTTGATCTGTCAGATATAAAAAATGAATGACAAATAAGGTGATATAAATCGCAATGTTTCGGACACAATTCACATCCTCAATTTATCAACACTACGAATTAGGTTGCGGAGAGTTCCTTTCATGGTGAAAGCTCACGGTTAAGCAAGTTTGTCCTCCACATATGTGAGATCATTTGCGCACAATAAATAATAAGTATTGAAGTCTAAAGGGGGTATCCCTATAAATAATAAATTAAAAAGCACATACTGATACACCGTAATATTAGGTAGTTTAACTAAGCGTCCTAACTATTGATCTGTTTTCTCTTTTCCATGTTGGCAATTCTGTATTTAACGCGTGATTTAACGCACACTCTTTCGTATCAGGTTTATAGTTTTGACCAATATTTTTAAAGATATTTGCGGTAGATGTTTTGATCTCTCCGCTTTCTTCTCTGCTCCTTATTAAGGATATAATTTCCCTGGAACATTGTTCTTTCTTCGTGATCATATTATCTAAAAGCTCTGCTTTGTAATCTATAAAGCTTGCATCATGCATGATCTTTTTAAGAAAATATTTTAGACCGTCTACATCGTATGTGAAAATATACGTCTTCATCGGTAAAGCCTTTCCATTCTTCACCTTACGACATTGCCCTCTATTTAATGCCTGATAAATTCTATGAACTTTTTCTCCTTGATTGATCTTCATTAAATCATCTTCATTCCACTCAAGGTTTATATTATCAGCTTGAGCAATCATCATTCCTGCTAGGCAGGATTGAGGGAGTTGGATAACGCCAGCCAAAATAACTGCCGTACAATCACTATACTTATTGATTGCGGTTTCATTGCCCCATGACAGAAAACTTACTCGGTTATATTCATTTTTAGATGCTACTTTTTTAAGCATAGATTTCAAATAATCCAGTGCATCCTTATGGGTAAAAATTAAAACCTTCTCTTTTTTCTTTGCCAACTTAATAGTCAAATTAACAGTCTCTATAAAAATTTTTGGTTTTCTTTTGTTACTCAATTCAGACATTATATGATATCGTCCAGATGCTATGCTCTTAGTATACACTTTGACGTTCTCATAACTCTTAACTTGATGGAGGCGTTTGCTCTTCACAGTAGAATCATAGGACAATAGCTTCCGAATTGGGTATGATGCATCAAGTATAATAATATCACTAAGGTATTCAGGGATCGTTTTCTTATAGCTAACTATCGACATTCCTTGTTCTGATTTGAGCACTCTCATATCGGTACCTTGCTCATGTAAATCAAGAAATTTTAATAAGGGGTCTTGGTTATTGAATATATTGCTAATGATTTTTTTTGCCTCATCATATGATATTGGAAGTTTTACACTCGGAATAACCCCTTCATCTTGCCTAACCAAATGTTCTTTAATTTCATTACACCATAGGCTGAATAATTTTTCTTTTGAGTATTCACCATATCTTTCTCCATCAACTACGCCACTATAGCCCGCTAATGATTTTGTTATATCAGATAGCTTTTGCAGATAAGGTTCCCCAAGGATTAATGATTCATCGTATATCAGCAAGTCATGTCCAAATCTAAAGTCATATCCAAATTTATTAATAGAATTTAGCTTTGCATGGCTCATTAATACAAATTGCTGTAAGTCATTCTTGTCAGTATTAGGTTCTGATGCGTAATTTTTGTCTAAGTCTTCAACATCTAGATTCGGATCAAACTTTTTACTATGGATCAGAGATATTTTTTTGCTTGGTACACCATCGTTAATTAGGTCACGATTCAATTGACAAAGAGCTTCGATTTTTTCTGCACATATAACGATGTTATAGGGTCTACCTAATTCGTTAATGGCCTGACAGAACCCCCTAATTGCTGTTGTTTTGCCTGTGCCACACGGCATTGGGAAGACAGTTCTTCGTACAGGTTGTTTTTGTTTCGTAACAGCAATCCAAGTGAACTCCTTAATCAAGCTGCTCAGCGCTTCATATTGCTCATTAGATATTTCATTCCCATAAGATTTCAAAATTCTTGTCGTGTTTAATAATGCTTGTTCATAAAGAACTTTATCATTCTCCATTTTTATTCCTCTTTTGATTGGTTATTAAAAAAGCGCAGAGCTAAGTTGCTCCACGCCATGTGTATTGTGATTTATGTTTCTGGTTAAATGTATGATTCTATGTAATTAATTTACGATTTACCTCTTCTCCTATGGTTTGATGGAAGCTCCTGTAGTATGAGTGCGAATACCTGCTTCAATGGGAGTCTATATCAGGATTTTTTCTGAGAAAATGTGAAGGTCAGAGAATACCTACACACGAATACCCAGCCCCCCTTATCCCCATCTCATAGAGGGGTGTGGGTAAGTTTGTTTAATCCATGTGAGGTGGAAATACGTCCGGGAGCAGTGATTGGGCGGCTCTAAGATATGTCACCAGTCTAACCAAGACAGTGAACATTCCTTAAATAACAGATGGTTGTATCTTCCGTTCACAAATAAAAACTGTGAACACGTATCCACGCATCCTTGATAAGGTACGCTTGCAGCGTTCAGTCAACATTGAGATGTAATTTTGATATTGAAATATGTCAGATATGGTTCTGAGTGCTTCCGTATTAACGGAGACTACAGTCTCGCCCTTGGCCTCATTGCGAGGATGGGCATTCGTCGGACCTCATAAAGGCCCTCCCTGGATTTATCCTTGCTTACATTACCGGATTTCACCGGACATAACGCTAGGCACCAAACCATATCGTCCTGGTGGATTATCTGTAACACACAATGTGTGCATCGTAAAGCCCGCTAGGACTCCATACAGTAGCATCAGGTCTACTAATGGTGGGGTATGTGCTGAAATCCCTCAGCGTGACTCAGTGAGTCTCCTACGGACTCCTGAGAGTGGTCGTAACTTTTATCGGGCGCGTAGCTCAGCGGG
>NZ_MCGG01000048.1 GCF_001746755.1 Magnetovibrio blakemorei
GTCTAACGGCCCTTCAAAAATGCTTCAAAATACACCTAACAATATGAAATACTTGAAAATATACCTGTATTTAACAATAAAATAGTGTTTATGTATTATTATTGACATCTGAAATGTGAGTATATATATTACCACATATGAACAGCGGCGAATTGAACAAGCAGCCGAAGAGTGGAACTCAGATCATGGCATCCCAAGTTTTGCGCATAGAAGACGCATCCCAGTTGATCGAACTCGATCCCCGTGAGGTCCAGAGCCAGATGAAGGCCGGAAAAGCGGTGTTGGTGGATGTGCGTGAAGTCAGTGAATATGAAAACGAACGTATTCCCGGTGCGTTTTTGATGCCGCTCAGCTTTTTTGATGCGGAACGCTTTCCCTTCCTTCCCGACACCCGCGTGATCTTGATGTGCGCCGTGGGCAAACGTTCCACTGCTGCCGCCAAGCAATTGATGAACGCAGGCGTTCGCACCACCCACCACATGACCGGCGGTCTCACCGCCTGGAAAGAATTGGGCCTGGAAACAGACACGGACTGAACAGGCACCGACTAAGACAGGCACCGACCAGCTTTTGCTTCTGAAACGAAGCACCCGTTTTGGACCACCCGGACATTCAGCGCACCCCCCCTCGCGCACGCCTTCGAACCGTCCGGGTGGTTCAAATTCAACACCCACCAAATGCAAAAGAGCCCCACATGGGGGCTCTTTTTTTCAGCAAAATGGCCTTTCGGCAGCTTGGAAGTTACGTCCGCGTCTTAACGACCGCGGACAGTGCGCACGATGTTCGCGCGCGCAACGCCGATATCATCCAGTTCACGGTCGCTCATTTGCTTCAATTCAGAAATGGCCGCCCGGACTTTGAGCTCGTCGTTCAGGCGCGCTACCAAAGGAGCCGCCCAAGCAAACGTCACCAACTGAACAAAACGATGAGAGACACCGTGACCGATAGATGTCGGCAGGTGGGAGACAAAAAGGGTATTCATCGAGGGTTTCCTAGCATGTCCGCTCTTTAGTGAGCGGTTCAAGGCAGGCTTCTACGCCCACCCTGCGCAAAAGAGCAGCGTTGTTCTTGCACGCGAGCCCTGCGCTTTTTGCATGGTGGCGGCGCGCTTAGCCCTTAACCCCACAAATCAAAAACTCGACATTACCTTCCGGGCCCTTGATGGGGCTTTCGGTGAGGCCCAGAACGGTCCAACCGTCCAAGCCGTTCAGCCACGCTTCGATGCGGTCACAGACTTCTTGATGGAGGCCCGGGTCGCGCACCACGCCGCCCTTGCCGACCCGACCTTTGCCGACTTCGAACTGCGGCTTGATCAAGGCGATCACGTGCGCGCCGGGGCAGGCCAGACTGAGGGCGGCGGGCAACACGGTTTCCAGGCTGATGAACGACGCGTCGCACACGACCATATCGATGGGCTCTGAAATATCAGCGGCAGAGAGATGGCGGGCGTTGGTTTTTTCCATCACCACCACGCGCGCATCGTTTCGGAGCTTCCACGCCAATTGGCCTTGGCCGACATCTACGGCGTACACTTTGGCGGCCCCATGGCTCAGCAACACGTCGGTGAAGCCGCCCGTGCTGGCGCCCACATCGATGCAAGTCTGACCCGTCACATCGATGGCGAAGTGTTTCAGGCCTTTTTCCAGCTTCAAGCCACCGCGCGAAACCCACGGGTGGTCTTGACCTTTGAGCTCGATGGGAATGTCGGTTTTGACCTGCTGTCCGGCTTTGTCGAGACGCTTGGTGTCCGAATAGACGTTCCCCGCCATGATCAACGCCTGAGCACGAGAGCGGCTTTCGACCAGACCGCGTTCGACCAGCAATTGATCCAGTCTCAGCTTCGCGGGCTTGGCGGCGTCAGGCATCGTGCCTAAGCCCGTTCGGACAGACTGGTCGTCTCAAGACCCAGCGCGATCAGCGCCTTGGCGGCAATGTCGTTGGCGGTGAGGCCGGCTAAAATCAACTGGGCTTCTTGGCTGTCATGTTCGATGAACACATCGGGCAGATGCATGGTGCGCACTTTGAGGTCTC
The DNA here is from genome assembly GCF_001746755.1 of Magnetovibrio blakemorei. Lineage (GTDB taxonomy): Bacteria > Pseudomonadota > Alphaproteobacteria > Rhodospirillales > Magnetovibrionaceae > Magnetovibrio > Magnetovibrio blakemorei. The sequence continues at coordinate 2,032 of NZ_MCGG01000048.1, forward strand.
TGTCCAAAAGCCCTTCGCGGCTTAAGAAGTGCAAAACCGCCGCGCCAAATCCGCCTTGACTGCCCTCTTCCACGGTAATCAAAACGTCGTGATTGACGGCCAAGGTGGCAATCATTTCTTCGTCCAAAGGCTTCAAGAAACGGGCATCGGCGACCGTGGTTGACAGGCCGCGCGCCGCCAACAGTTCAGCGGCTTGCTGGCATGCGGCCAAGCGGGTGCCGATGGACACCAAGGCCACGGTGGTGCCGCTTTGCAAAATGCGCCCGCGCCCGATTTTCAGAACTTCCCCAACGGCGGGCAGTTCGACGCCCACGCCTTCACCGCGGGGATAACGGAACGCGATGGGGCCGGTGTTGAACGCTGCGGCGGTCGCCGTCATATGTTTCAACTCAGCTTCGTCCGCAGGCGCCATAACGACAATGCCCGGAATGCAATTGAGATAGGACATATCAAAAGCGCCGTGATGGGTTGCGCCGTCGGCCCCCACCAAACCGCCCCGGTCCAGGGCAAAACGCACCGGCAAACCTTGCAACGCCACGTCGTGGATCAATTGATCATAGGCGCGCTGCATGAAGGTCGAATAAATGGCGCAAAACGGTTTGTAGCCTTCACACGCCAGTCCTGCGGCAAAGGTCACGGCATGCTGTTCGGCAATGCCCACATCAAAAAAGCGTTCCGGATAGGCCGCAGCAAACGCATCCAATCCGGTGCCGGACGGCATGGCAGCGGTGATGGCACAGATTTTATCGTCTTCAGCAGCTTGATGGACCAGTTCTTGGGAAAACACTTTGGTGTAGCTGGGCGCGTTGGACGCCGCTTTGATCTGTTTGCCCGTCACCACGTCAAATCGGCTGACACCATGGTATTTATCGGACGCGTTTTCCGCATGAGTATAGCCGTGACCCTTTTGCGTCACCACATGCAACAACACCGGGCCTTGGCCTTCGTCGTCGCGAATGTTTTTCAACACCGGCAACAGATGGTCGATGTTGTGGCCATCGATGGGGCCGACGTAATAGATGCCCATTTCTTCAAACATGGTGCCGCCGGTCACCAGGGTGCGGGCGTATTCTTCGGCCCGGCGCGCGGTGTCTTCCAGCATCTTGGGCAGCTTCTGCGTCAATTGCTTGGCAAAATCGCGCGCGGATCGATAGGTTTTCGACGACACCAGACGCGACAAATACGCGCTCAACGCGCCGACCGGCTGGTCGATGGACATGTCGTTGTCGTTCAAGATGATGATCATGCGCGCATGTTGCGATCCGGCATGGTTCATGGCTTCAAACACCATGCCCGCACTCATGGCGCCATCGCCGATCACCGCCACCACATTGCTTTTGGCACCTTGCAAATCGCGTCCCACCGCCATGCCCAGCCCCGCAGAGATGGACGTCGAGCTGTGCCCCGCACCAAACGGGTCATATTCGCTTTCGGATCGATTGGTGAAGCCCGAGAGCCCGCCGCCTTGGCGCAGCGTGCTCATGCGATCACGCCGACCGGTCAAGATTTTATGCGGATAACACTGGTGGCCGACGTCAAAGATAATCCGGTCTTCAGGCGTATTAAAGACGTGATGCAAAGCCACCGTCAGCTCAACCACACCCAAGCTGGAGCCCAGGTGACCGCCGGTAAAAGAAACATTGCGGATGGTGTCGGCGCGCAACTCATCGCTCAGCGTTTTCAGCTGAGCGGTCGAGAACTTCCGAATATCTTCCGGTTTACTGACCTGATCCAGAAGCGGCGTTTCGCCCCCGTGGGAGAATTTCGTCGTCGACACGGCGTACTTTCCTTTAAACGTTTCTTCTTTAGGATACGCGATTTACCACAAAGTGCGCCATATCCCTTAACGGATCGGCGGCTTCGCCAAAAACATCAAGCTGTTCAATGGCTTGATCACGCAGCAAGCCCGCTTGTGCTTGGGCGTTTTCGATCCCCATCAACGATACGAAGGTGGCTTTGCCCTGTTCTTCGTCTTTTCCCGTGCGTTTTCCGACAGCGGACGCATCCGCCGTCGCGTCCAACAGATCGTCCACAATTTGAAACGCCAAGCCCAAATCGTGGGCGTAACTGTGCAGCTTGTGCAAAGCACTTTCCGACGCTTTGCCCAAGATCGCCCCGGACACACACGCAAAGTTGATCAGCCCGCCGGTTTTCATGCGTTGCAGGCGGGCAATTTCATTCACATCCAAGTTATGATGATGAGCCACCAAATCCAGCATCTGACCGCCAACCATACCCAACGGCCCGGAAGCCTTGGCCAACTCTTTGACCAGTTCAATGCGCACGTTGGCGTCTTGATGGGTGCCGTCTTCCGACAGCACTTCAAAGGCGCGGGTCAGCAACGCGTCACCGGCCAAAATCGCCGTGGCTTCGTCGTACTGGATATGACACGTGGGCAACCCACGGCGCAAATCGTCATCGTCCATGGCGGGCAAATCGTCGTGCACCAGCGAATAACAATGCACCATTTCAACCGCAGCCGCCACGCGCAACGCACATTTAGCGTCGACGTTGAACAGCGCCGCCGTGTGCAGCGTCAGATACGGACGCACCCGCTTGCCCCCCGACAGCGCCGCATAGCGCACCGCGTCCATCAAACGGCCTTCGGGGCCTTCGTCGATGGGCAGCAGCGTGTCCAAGGCGCGCGTCACAAACTCGGCATCCTGATTTAGACGAGTGTTAAAGGTGTCGATGTTGAAGTGGTAAGGCAAATCACTCGAACTCCACGGTTTCAATGCTATTGGCATCACCCGGAAGGCCCGGGACGATTTTTTCGATCCGCGCTTCGGCCTCTTTCAGCTTGGTTTCGCAATGACGCTTCAAAAGCGTGCCCCTCTCGAAGGCTTTGATGGCGCCTTCCAGCTCGCCACGACCGTCTTCCAAGTCGCGCACGATGTCTTCTAACTCAGCCAAAGCCGCTTCAAAGCTGAGTTTTTGGATGTCTTTGGGGATGGTTAACGTGTCTGCCTGATCTGCCATAAAGTCCGCCGCCTGAATTCACTGTCGTTTGCCGGACTCTAGGGTGCCCCTTGGCTAATCGCAACCCCTTAAGCGCTCATCAAAGCCTTGACATGCGCCGCGACGGAACGCGAAAGCGCACCCAAGTCATAGCCACCTTCCAACACCGACACCAATCGGCCTTGGGCATAGGTCTCGGCTATGGCCAATAACTGTTCGGTAATCCAGACAAAATCGTTCTCATGAAAATCCAAATTCGCCAGCGGATCGGCGCTGTGACCATCAAAGCCAGCTGACACGATCACCAGATCCGGGGCAAAATCTTTTAAGGCCGGACGAATAAAGCCAAAGGCATCGCGCAAATCGTCTCCGGTGCTGCCCGGCGGCAGGGGGGCATTGACAATATTGCCGAATTCGCCGCGTTCGCGCTCTGAGCCCGAGCCCGGAAAACACGGCGATTGATGGGTTGAGGCATACAACAAATTTTCGTGATGCCAAAACGCCTGTTGCGTGCCGTTGCCGTGATGAACGTCAAAATCCATCACCGCAACGCGTTCTATCCCGTCGATTTCAAGAGCGTGGAACGCTGCGATGGCAACATTGTTGAACAGGCAAAAGCCCATGGCGTGATCAAATTCGGCATGGTGACCGGGCGGACGCGGCGCGCAAAAGGCATTTTTCGCCTCCCCTTTGATGACGGCATCCACCGCCTTGCACGCCCCACCCACCGCAAACAAAGCCGCTTCCCCAGAGTGCGGCGACAGCACGGTGTCGGAATCCAAATGGGCATAACCGCGATCTGGCACGGCGGCAAAAACGGACTGGATATAATCGTCGCTGTGCACCCGCTTGATGTCCCAAACCGAGCCGCGCGGGGCTTCTCGACGCTCCAAAGCGTCAAACTCTGGGCCTGAAAGCCCGTTTTCTATGGCGCGCAGACGATCGGAGCGTTCGGGATGGCCCGGACCTGTGTCATGAGCCAAAAAGCTTGGATGGCTAAAAAACAACGTACTCAAATCAAATCCATCCTCACGTATCTTAAAGGCGTATCAAGGTGCAGGTTCTGAGCCCTATCTTAAACTGGGCTCTGTTGTCCTAGGCGGGCTGCCCTTGTCGGCGATTCTCACCACGATTATCATTGCGCCATTGTTGGCGCTGTTGGGCGGAGACTTGGACCGGGGCATTGGACGCCTGTTTAAGCCTTGGAAATTATGTAACAAAGTCACAACTTAGACAAATTCCAACTTAGAAGACTTTAATTAACAACGATTTATACTGGCACCATGTAAATTAGGTCGCTATTATATACGCATATTGAGATGAAATTCGAAAATCTCATTTGGGACCGATGTCATGCACACCTTGAGAACAAGGAGCTGACGAGGGGGACATTTTAAGGGGTGGTATAACAAGCGTCGGCTTAGGCCTGTGCGACCGTTTAACGGTTTTAATCTGGGGAATATTTTAGCGTGATTTCGGAACGACTTAAAACGATTCAGGCCAATGCCCTTCGGGCCAGCACCCTCCTGAAAGCCATGAGCAATCAGCATCGACTGATGATTTTGTGTCAGCTGGTCCCCGGTGAAAAGTGCGTCAGCGACCTGGAACAAATCATTGGCCTCAGCCAGTCTGCTTTGTCCCAGCATCTTGCGCGCCTGCGCCGCGATACGTTGGTGCAAACGCGACGTGATGCGCAGACGATTTTCTATTCCCTCAATGGTGAAGAGGCCAGTGCGGTCATAGAAACCCTGTACAGCCTCTATTGCGGTCAGGACGCCACTTTGACCATGCTCGAAGGCGATGAAGTCAAAAGAGTCAAAGCTATCTAAAGCCCACACTCTTTGACCATCTGGCGCAGATCTTGAGTAATTTCATCGATGACGCCCGCCCACGCGCCCTTTTCTTTTTGGCGATATAACCGCACGCTTGGATACCAAGGGCTATCGCTCCGGTCCAACAGCCAACGCCAATCCGTGACGGATGCCAGCAAGATCCATGTGGGCAGCCCCAGCGCGCCACCCAAATGCGCGACAGAGGTGTCAACAGACACCAGCACGTCCATACACGAAAGCGCCGCTGCCGTTTGTCCATAATCGGTCAAATCAGCTCTTAAATCGACCACCCTGTCTGCACCGATTTTTGCGACACCATGCTCATCACCGCCCACCTGGAAACTGTAAAGCGCCACGCCCTCAATATTGGACAATGGCTGCAACAGTGCAGGGTCCATGGAGCGAGAGCGGTCATTTTTGTGCTTGGGATTGCCCGCCCACACAAGCCCAACCCGCAAACCTTTCCCACCTTCAAGACGTTTCGCCCAAGACGCCCGCACATCAAATGGCGGCGTGAGGTAAGATGACTTGCCCGGCAAGGCGTTCAAATCGACGCCCAACAAACCGGGCAAATCCATCACCGAGGCATGACAATCGAATGTTGGGATCGCGTCCCCTGAAACAATGCATTTGAGATCGGGAAGGTAATGGTCAAACAAAGGGGTAAGCGATGGCGGAACCTCCAACGTGACGTCGCCGCCCAGACGGGAGAGGTTCTCAACAAACCGAACGCATTGGATAAAGTCGCCAATCCCTTGCTCGGGATAAATGAAAATCGACTTACCACTCAGATCTCTGCCATCCCACAAAGGCTGCGGATAGTTGCGCGGCAAGAGTGACGGTTCTTTCCCCCGTCGCCGCCACGCATAGTGTGCCCAACCGTTCTTAAAATCGCCCATCAAAAGATTTAGAAACCCAAGATTAATGTGCGTATCGACATCATTTGGGTCGAGAGACAAAGCCCGATTGTAACATTCATCGGCACCTTGGTAATCCAACTCATCCAAGCGCGCATTGCCCAAATTGTTGTGTGCAGGCGCGTATTGAGGCTGCAGACCAAGCGCTTGCAAATGGAGCCGTATGGCATCTTCAACATGTCCCATATCCCTCATGACGGACCCTAAATTGGTAATCGCGTCAACATACTGAGGATCAAGAGCAATGGCTTGGGCGAAGCTTGCCCCGGCACCTTCCAAGTTGCGCTGAGCCAAAAATGCTGCACCCAAATTGTTATGGGCCAGGGCAAGATTGGGGGCTACATCTATGATATGCCGGTACTGGGCGATGGCTTCATCAAGACGTCCCAAGGTTTTCAAAACATTTGCCATATTCAGGCGCGCATTAAGGTAGCCGGGACGAATGGTGAGTGCCTTTTGGAAAAACTCAAGGGCACCTTCAGCGTTGTCTTGCGCCAACAACACATTGGCTAAATTATAATGCGCCTCGGCGTAATTGGCTTTGGTTTTGATCGCTTGACGAAAACTCTCGGCAGCCTCTTCCAATCGGTGCAAGGCCAGTTGAACCGTGCCCAGATTGTTATGCGCCTCGCTATAAGAAGGGTTTCCGGCCAGTGCCTTAGAGATCAACTCTATAGCTTCTTCAGGCTTGTTGTTTTGGTCCGCTATCACCCCCAACAAATGATTGGCATCGACGTTCGACGGATCAAATTTGAGAATTTCGCGATAAATCAATTCAGCGTCATGCAGCTGCCCACTTTGATGTAAAGCCACTGCGGACTGGAGCCTCTCGGCAAGGTTTATACCTGTCGGTGAAACCAAAAGGGGGGCGGATTTTCCAGCCTTTTGGGCAAGTTTCTTTTGCTGACGTCGTTCGGACCGATTCATCAAAGCCCCTGCATTACATAATGTTGCCTATGTACGGGTTCCGTGAGCAAGTCCCGCGTTCAATGCACGCCGTCAGATACAGGCATACTCATGCGTTGGGCCGTGCGCTTAACCACCATGCGTTTTTGCTTGTCATGGGCCACGATCCAGCGCAGTTCTTCCTTCAAAACATCGATGTGGCGGCTTTCTGCGGCACCTGCAACGGCGCGGATAATGCCTTCGCGTGTCGGCAGCGGGAAGCTGTTGAAATGTTCCAGCATCAAAAATTTGATGCCCGGACGCACGGTTTCCGAAAGCAACAAAGTAGTCACCAGACGTTGGCGCACATCGCTTTGCAAATTCCCCGCCTCGGTCAACTCAATGAACTGGCGAACGAAGTCACTGGGGGCCATGTCGCCATCCAATAAGGCGCGCAAGATCGCCTTCAAGGCATGTGCATACTGACGCCGGGTTTCGACGATGAATTGCGATGTGCGGGTGCGCACAAAAGCAATCGCTTTGGGTGAAAAATCATTTTCCGTGATCAGATCGATGGACCGTTTAACCAAGGGGTGACGTGTAGACTCCCCAACCAAGGCAAACACCCCTTTGATCAGTTTTTGATTTTCCGCTTTGGGCGACAGCCGGGTTGCGGCGGCCAGCGCCATGGGCGATTCCGGATCGCGCGTCGCCATCAACGCCAACGGCAAAGGGTCTTCAAATTCCGTCAAATCAAGATCGATATTGATCAAGTGTTCGGGCAACAAAATACGTGCCGGATTTCCGGGGACACAAATGGGTTCACCGGTGCGGTAGCTTTCCTTGACGTGCTTTGCAACGTCGATGCCAGCCTTGCTGATTCCGTATTGGCCGCTCATCGTTTTTTCCTCATGTTTTGTAATGCGCGCAAAATATCCGCCGATGCAGGCGGACTAAACCGTTTATCTTGCAGTTTTTGGGCATGGCCGGATTCCCACCAGGCACGAAACCGTTGTGCGGCGGCGCGAACATCGGACACCGGCAAGTCGCGATTGAGCACATCTTGATAAGCCAAACCCGCGCGCGCCGCTTCAATCGGTCCACGCCCGTGCATCGTATCGATAGGGCCTTCAACGTTCATTGTGCATCCCATGTCCGCTTCATCCAACAGATGCGCCAAAACCAAAGTGAGAAAAGCCAGCTTTTCATTCGGTATACGCACCTTCGCACTTCGCCATTTGCTGACCGTCGGCGGCGTCACGCCAACCAGTTCGGCAACGTCACGCCCGGTCAGGCCCAGATCATCAAACGCGCCAAAAACGGGGACGTGCCCGGTTGAACCGGAACCTTCGCCATTCTCAACGCACCCTTCTTGGGCCACCACGCGTTCTGCTTGGGACGCCATCGTTGCCGCCGAATCGACTGCAGCTGCCATGGCCGTTCTTCCTTTATAGCCTCAATGGGTTAGCAAACCCTTGATCGTTTCCATAACTTTTCGTTTTTTTGGGCTGAGAGATTCGCAGTCGTTGCCGCGTGTTCCCATCTCCGTACCGCCCCGATAAAGTCAACGTGTAGTACTTTGCGACACCAATTTCATCTACATGTAGTGTATCGCATTCAGGTGTCGTGAATGCTGTCTCAACTTCGTTTTGACTTACGAGATATTGTATACCGTACAAGATCAAGTAGTCACTCCATTGACACTACACTCCATCTATTATAGTTAAGGAGTCGTTTACAGCGCCGTGATTCGGGGCGTAACACCCTGGTATTTCGGATAAAAGACAAAAAACATTCGGGATTCTTCCTGGCCTGGGGGGCTGGAACTTGAAAACTTCATTTGATCGACCTGTTCTTGGCAGCGAAGCTGATGTCAGCACAAAATCGCGTGAAAAGCGCTTTTTGATCACGTTGGTGCGTCTTGGCGACACCGATGAAGTCAGCCGCGAAATGATCACCGCCCCCGGCGCTGCGGCAGCAGCGGTCAAAGCCCGACAAATCTTTCCCGGTGCCGATATTTTGTCTGTTGCCCTTGTGCCCGACCCGCTTCCGGTCCGCGCCGCGCGCGACAAACCACATGCGCCCAGCGCCCGGTTTATTCGCGGGATGTTTCGTCCGGCACTGTTTTCCGATGAGAAGACCCTGCACAAACTCCTCGACTGATACAAACCCTCATGCGCATTGGCATTGATCTCGGCGGGACAAAAATTGAAGGGCTCTTGCTGACGGATGCAGGCGATCAAGCCGCACGCATCCGCGTTCCCACACCACAAGGCCAATACGACCAAACAGTCCAAGCCGTGACCGATTTGGTGCACGAGTTGGACCAGGTTGCAAGGCAGGCCTCGACCACCAAACCGACCATCGGCGTCGGCATTCCCGGCACCATTTCCCCACACACAGGTTTAGTGAAAAATGCCAATTCCGTTTGTTTGATCGGCAATCCCTTACACATAGACCTTGAACGCGCCATTGGACGTCCCATCAAGTTGGCCAACGACGCCAATTGCTTTGCCGTATCTGAGGCCGTAGACGGTGCGGCAAAGGGCGCGCACCTTGTGTTTGGCGTCATCTTGGGCACCGGCACGGGCGGCGGCATCTGCATTGACGGCAAGCCCCTTGAAGGCCTCAACTCCGTTGCCGGAGAATGGGGACACAACCCCCTGCCCTGGGCACAAGACGACGAACGCCCGGGGCCAAAATGCTACTGTGGAAAGTCGGGGTGCATCGAAACGTTTCTGTCGGGACCGGGCTTAAAACACGACCACTTCACCCACACGGGCACGCCGTTAGAAACGCATGACATTATTGAAAAAGCGGCCCAAGGAGAAGAAACCTGCATCGCCACCTTAGAGCGCTATGAGCACCGCCTCGCCCGCGCCTTGGCCACCGTCATCAACATTTTGGACCCCGACGTCATCGTACTCGGCGGCGGACTTTCCAATATGGGGCGCTTGTGCGACACCGTGCCCAAGCTGTGGGGAAATTGGGTGTTTTCGGATACCGTCGTCACCAAGCTTGTGCCCAATCTCCACGGCGACAGTTCCGGCGTGCGCGGCGCGGCGTGGCTTTGGGATTAGAGCAAAGTTCAAAACACAAAGTGTGTGAATTCTTTATGTTTGTTGTCCTTCGAGCTCATCATAATTCTTTCCCATCGCAGCTCCGCAGCATAACGGAATGGCAACTGAAAAAAACATTTAGCAGGTTCTCTCTGGCGGCATATGCACGGTGAAGGACGTTCCCATACCTTCTTCGCTTTTGATTACCAACTCACCCCCATGCATTTTCACAAGGTTTTGGCACAGATGAAGCCCTAGCCCTGTTCCTTCATGGCGTTTTGCGTGCGTACTGTCGGCCTGCTCGAAAGGTTTCAGCACCTTTGTGATGTCAAGACGGGACATTCCGATACCGGTATCTGTGACAACAATATCAATGGCCATTTCATCCCTCAGTTTAGCAGATACCGTAACGTGCCCACCTTCCGGCGTAAATTTAACGGCGTTTGACAACAGATTGTTGACGATTTGCATCATCGCCCTTTCATCGGCGAAAAACCTTGGTAAGTCGGGCGGGACATCCGTGGTGAGGTCGAGTTTTTTTATATTGGCGAGTGTGGTGATCATGTTCACGCACGTATGAATGAGATGCGCTATGTCGAGCGTTTCTTCGTTCAGCACATATTTGCCGGCTTCAATCTTGGATAAGTCAAGAATGTCATCAATCAGGCTGATCAAAAGACTGCCGCTTTGATGAATGTCGCTGGCGTAATCATCATAACGGGCGTCACCTAGCGGCCCATATAATTTTAAACTCATTATTTCCGAGAAGCCCATCATCGCATTGGCAAGCCCCTAGTATCCTAGACACTTTTCAGCGTACCAATTGACGCAAAGGAAAGGTGTTTAAGATGAGTGGTAAACGTTACACAGAAGAATTTAAGATTGAGGCGGTTCATCAAGTTACGGATCGTGGTTACAAGATTGGCGAAGTATCAGACCGACTTGGCGTTACCAGCAAAAGTTTGCGTGATTGGATCACAAAGTACGGTGACACAGGCTCGCCGAAAGCTTCTTCTCACTATTGAAGACCGAACGGATCAAACGAAAGATCTACAAAACAAGGGCTGAGGCTCGGTCAGATGTCTTCAATTACATCGAGCTGTACTACAACCCAAAACGTCGGCATGGAAACAACGATGGACTGTCACCAGTCGAGTTCGAAAAAAGGCATTTAGGGAAGGTCGCAAGTGTCTAGAGAACTAGGGGCTTGCCACATTTAATGGTGTGCGCAAGTCATGGCTCATACTGGCGAGGAATTCTGATTTTGCCTTGTTCGCTTTTTCAGCATCTGTTTTGGCTTGTTCCAGGGCTATCGTTTTAGAAACAACAGCCCGACGTAAAGTCAAAATCCAAGTGAAAGCCAATCCAGAAAGAACGATAAAACCAACCACTGCCCAGACTGTGTATCGAATAACAAGCTCCGAAGAAATGCCTTTAGGGTCAACATTGCCGAACCATTTCTGGTAAATTTGACCATACTCCCCAGTCTCTTTAACGATGCTAAGTCCATTGTTAAAGAGCCTCAGTAGATCAAGGTTTCCTTCCTTCACCGCAAATCCGAAGCCTCGTCCATAAGCATCAAGGAGTGGTCCGGTAATTTCTATGTTTTGAAGGTTTAATTCTTTGGCCGTGATTATACCGACCAAGTGCGGTGCAAGAGCATAATCATATTTTCCTTCTGCAAGTAAGCTTAAGCTTTCAGCGACCGTATTGGTGAGTGTTAAGTTTTCAGAAATATCGTTTCGAAGCAACCAATCATGCCCCGCATCGGAACGCATGACGATGATATTTTTGCCTCTCAGATCGGAGGCTGAATGAATCCCCGGATGACCTGTGCGTTTAAAGATCACCCCGTGGGTTACAGTATGCGGCACCGTGAAATCGAAGATTTTTTCACGGTCATTTGAATAAGAAACCAAGGGAAGTGCATCAATCTCTCCTTGCTCAAGTGCGGCGCGGATTTCACTCCATGGCCCAACCTTAAAGGTCACGTTAATCCCCGTGACCCTGCAGACTGCTTTCATGAGGTCAACACTAAAGCCATCTGCCTGCCCATCTTTTGTGGTCAAAGCATATGGTGGGTAATCAAGTTCACTGCCCACAACGATATGATGTTCTTTGTTGTGTTCTGCAGCGATGCCTTCACTGCATAAGTGAAAAAATAAATACAGAAAAATTATAAAGGACCATTTCATGGCGTTTACAATACGAAGAAATTGATACTTAAACAATGCTGACTGCTGGCCATTTTCGGAAGTTCCGGCAGCATTGATTGACGTCTGCAACTATACGAAAAGCGGGCGTCAATTTGCCCCACTCCTGGTTGCTTTCTTCCTTAACGGACTTTCACAATTCAGCTCACACCCAAAAACTAGGCCCCACTTTGTTGCAGTTGCAACTGCACCTCGACGATGTTGGATTCCACGTGTCCGGTGACTTTGAAGCCCTGGAGTTCGACGAAGTGTAACATGCGGCGGTTTTCACTGAGCACTTGGCCGACCATGGTTTGCGTACCCCGGCTGCGGCAATACGCGATCATTTTGCGCAGCAACTCATGGCCCAATCCGGTGCCTTTGAGGTCCGAGCGCACGACAATGGAAAATTCTGCCTTTTCGTTGTCCGGGTCGGTAAAGACGCGCACCACACCTAAGGTTTCTTCCCCATGTTCCGCATTGATTGAGGTGGCGATGAAGGCCATTTCGCGGTCGTAATCGATCTGCGTCAAGCGTGCCATTTGGCTGTGCGGCAATTCACTGACCAAGCCGAAAAAGCGAAAGCGAATGTCTTCCGGGGTCAATTTAGAAACGAAGATATGATGGTTGGGTTCGTCTTCGGGGCGGATCGGTCGAATGGTCACCGAGCGCCCTTCGAATTCCTCACCTCCGACCATGGTGAACTTGCTTTCCAATTGTTTGGGGTATGGGCGAATGGCCAGGCGGCTATCGCCGTCAAACTGTTTGCTGGTCAACTTGATCCGAGCATCCAACGCCAAGACGCCGTGATTGTCGGCGAACAGCGGGTTGATATCCAACTCTTCAATCTCAGGGATATCGATGATCAACTGTGCCACTTGGTTCAAGGCCAAGCATATGGCGTCAATGTCGGCGGCGGGTTCATCACGATAACCTTCCAACAATTTCGACACCTTGGTGCGCGAAATCAAATCCCGCGCCAAGGCCATGTTCAACGGCGGCAACGCAACCGCCCGGTCCTTGATCACTTCGACAGCCGTTCCGCCTTGGCCGAACAAAATGACCGGACCGAAGATCGGATCGGTGAGCACACCGATGATCAATTCATGGGCATGACCATGGCGGGCCATTTGCTGCACCGAAAAGCCGGTAATGTCGGCATTGGGGTAGGCCTCATGAACGCGCTTGAGCATATTGTGTGCGGCTTCTTCAACCGCTTCACGACTTTTCAAACCAAGGATAACGCCGCCCACATCCGACTTATGGGTGATGTCGGGCGACAAAATTTTAATCGCCACGGGATAGCCCATACCGTCGGCGGCACGTGCCGCATCTTGCGGAGATTTGGCGATATGAGTTTCCACCGTGGGCACACCATAGGCGGCCAGTACGGCTTTGGTTTCCGGTTCGCTCATATATTCGTGCCCGCTGGCCAATGCGCCTTCGACAATCAGGCGCGCCGTCGGCGTGGCCGGATGGAAATCGCTGGGCATGGACGGCGGCGTTTCCATCAAAATTTCTTGGTTACGGCGATAGCGCACCGTGTGCATGAACGCCTGCACCGATTTCAGGGGCGTGTCGAAACACGGAATGTTGGCCTTGCCCATAAGGGCGCGCGCGGGGGCTGCAAACTCTTCGCCGACAAAACATGTGGTGAGGGCTGCACGCGGTTTCTCTTTGGCCAGTTCAATAATGGTTTCCGCAATTTCAACAGGATGAACCACCGCCACAGGGCAATGCATGACCAACACGGCATCGACTTCTTTGGCTTCCAGCAAGACCCGCAGCGCATCTGCATAGCGCAAACCGGGGGCGTCGCCGATGATGTCGATCGGGTTGGACTGCGACCACGTTTCAGGCAACACGGCGTTGAGTTTTTCGATGGTTTCATCGCTGAGTGTGGCCAGCGTGCCGTTTTGTTCCATCAAGTCGTCAACCGCCATCACGCCCAATCCGCCACCGTTGGTCAAAATGGCCAGACGATCACCCTTGGGGCGACGGCTGCGGCTCAAGGTTTCGACCGCGGCGAACAGTTCTTCAAATTCATACACCCGCAACATACCTGCACGGGCAAATGCCGCGTCATAGACATAGTCGTTGCTGGCCAACGCGCCGGTGTGCGACATGGCGGCCTTGGAGGCCTCTTCGTAGCGCCCCGATTTAATCGCCAAGACCGGCTTGTTGCGCGCCGCAGCCCGGGCGGCGGACATGAAGGTGCGGTTGTGATGAATGGATTCGATGTAGAGCAAAATTGCCGTCGTTTGCGGGTCACTGCCCAAATAATCGAGCACGTCGCCGAAATCCAATTCCGCCATATCGCCCATGGAAATAAAATGCGAAAAACCGATGCCGCGCGGTTTGGCCCAGTCGAGCACCGCCGTACACAACGCACCCGATTGAGACACAAACGCAATCTTGCCCGGCAAGGCAGAGGTGTGCGCAAAGCTGGCGTTGAGCCCCACACCCGGCACCAACAGACCTAAGCAGTTGTGCCCCAAAATGCGCATGCCGTATGGCTTGGCGGCGGCCAGCATCGCCTCAGTTACGGTGACGCCTTCCGTATACTCAATCCGGCTGAGCCCCGCCGTCAACACCACCGCGGCGCGCACACCGCGGACGCACAACTGTTCGATGATGAGCGGGATGGTTTTGGGCGGCGTACACACCACCGCCATATCCGGCACCAACGGCAAGCTGGCGATGTCGGGATACGAAAGCACCCCGCTGATGGAGATGTGCTTGGGATTGACGGGCATAATGGGGCCAGAAAATCCACCATGGAGCAAATTGTTCATCACCAACGAACCGATGGATTTGGGCCGAGGCGACGCGCCGATCACAGCGACCGATGTGGGACGGAACAAATGATCGAGATTTCGCGTGCTCATAATGATGCCTTATGTCAGGGTTGGAAACCACGTCGTGGCAGGCCGCAACCACAATTATTGTGCATTGCAGCAAAAAAAGCTAGCAGAATGCATTTGTTCTTTATATTAAGATACCTAGAACATGTTACATTAATGCTGCAATGCAGCAATGTCATGTCTGCATGGGCTAATCATCGTTTTGCCCCGCACAGGCGGAAGGGACGTTTTTGATGACCACTTTTTTATATCAACCGCCCGCCTGTGCTGATCATAACACGGGCGACGATCACCCCGAACACCCGTTGCGTCACCGCACCATCCAAAACATCCTGGAACATGAGCGCTTTTCCGACTTGATCCGCGTGGCGGCGAAGAAGGCCACCCGCGAACAGTTGGAGCGGGTTCACACGGCTCATCATATTGACCATATCTTGTCCACCGTGCCCGAAACGGGCGTCGCCTATTTGGATGCCGACACCGTAATGTCGGAGGGCAGCGGAGAGGCCGCGCTGTTCGCGGCAGGGGCAGCATGTGAAGCCGTTGACGATGTGGTGGCGGGATCGGCACGCAACGCTTTTTGCGCCATCCGCCCCCCCGGTCACCATGCCGAACCGGATCAAGCCATGGGCTTTTGCCTGTTCAACAACGCCGCCATCGCCGCCAAGCAAGCCCGCACCGTGCATGGCCTGACGCGCGTTGCCATCGTCGATTTTGACGTCCACCACGGCAACGGCACCCAGGCATGCTGTTGGAGCGATCCACATTTGTTTTACGCCTCATCGCACCAGTATCCATGCTGGCCCGATACCGGATTGGAAAGCGAAGTGGGCGATTGCGACAACATCGCCAACGCCATCTTGGCTCCCGGTTCCGGCAGTGATGAATTTCGCGCCGCATGGTCGAAAAACCTGCTGCCCAAGCTGGAACGCTTTGCTCCGCAACTGGTGATCATTTCCGCCGGCTTTGACGCCCACGCCAGTGACCCGCAAGCACAGCTGCGCCTGCAAACGGCGGACTTCGCGTGGATCACCCAAGAACTGGTCGAGCTTGCCAATCGATGCTGCCAAGGGCGCGTGGTGTCCGTGTTGGAAGGCGGCTACGACCTGCACGCCCTGGCCGCCTGCGTCGGCACCCACGTCCACATTTTGATGACGTGCTAGGTCTTAAACCTATAATCAGGTCGCAATCGGAATCCGATTCCCAGCAAGCGGCAACATTTGCCGAAAGCGGCAATTTTTGCCTAGCCCCGCACGCACTCAACTCATTGATATTAAAGAAAACAGATTCTGGCACGAAGGTTGCCTTTGTCGTTAGGCAATGTTTGCGAGAAGTGTAAACATCTAACGCTCCCACCCTCTAGGCCAGAATGGCTCGGAAAATGGCTCCGCATAAGGATCTATATCATGGGCAACCTGTTGAGCTTTCCGATGAACGCTTGGGATGTCATCAACACCCAAGACAAAGCAACCAGCGATAGCCTGTTTACGGCGCTCACAATATTGCGCGAATGTTTATCCAGCGCGCCTCACACGCTTGACGGCGCCACCGTACAGCGCTGCAAGGACGCCACCGAAACGGCATTGAACGCCGCCATGGGGGCAGAGCGTAAAATCCTGACCCAATCCTTGCACATCGAAGAAATCGAACGCTTAGCCTGCACCGACGAGTTGACCGGAGCCTACAACCGTCGTGGTTTTCAGAAAGAATTTGAACGCGTTCTGGCCGCCGCCAATCGTTACGACGAAACCGGCATTTTGATTTATGTGGACTTGGATGGGTTCAAGCCCATCAACGACACCTACGGCCATGCGGCAGGTGATTTGGTGCTGTGTGAAGTGGTTCGCACACTGCAAGAAAACTGCCGCCCCCACGATCTGGTGGCACGTCTGGGCGGAGATGAGTTCGCTGTCTTGTTGTCCCGCACAGATTGGCAAAATGGCCTGAACCGCGCCGAAGTGATCAAGCATGCCCTCAACACCAAATCTGTGAACTGGAACGACAAGACCATCTCCGTTCGCGCCAGCCTCGGCTACCAACGTTTTGGACCCGACGATAGCCATACAGAGGTTTTGCGTCAGGCCGATAGCGCTATGTACAAAGCCAAGCGTCTGCGCACTGAACTGAGCCGCTCTCACGTCGAATTTCAATCCTGAACGTGCTGCCCCCGTCATGTGTAAACACCAAACCAACAGGCCCATGTATGCCCCCCATTCGCCCCTCAACCCCAAACTTCCGCTTCGCGCCCCCTATGTGGCCGGGCGGTTTTTTGGGCTTTTCGCTGCCTGGCGGGAGTTGAGGTCATGAAAAACACCTCTCCCCCGGCCCAGCCCTCGACCCTCCCGGTTATGCCACCCGCCCCCAAATCCGCAGTGCCGAAATCGTCTGTCCAGGTGTCAAATGACGTCGGCCCCGCACCGCTCATTTGGGATGATGAATGGGCGGTGGACTTGGACCATCATGACCAACCTTGTGCCACACCGGGAACAAACGTTGTCGTGTTTGAAGCCGCCAAGCCGCCTCAGACCGTGCTCGGATCGGGACGACAGTTCACGGAAAGTCCGCTGAAGCGCATCTTAACCGATATCAACGCGCGCGCCATTTCACCTCGGCAAATGCAGAAACTGAGCCTCGAATTGTACGCAGGCGGAATCATCAGTTGGGAAGAACACGCCGCCTTGGCGTTCCAACCCGATCTTCACCCGGATTTTGCCCGCACAATCGGTGCGCTCACGGGCGAAAAACCGCTGCCGGACCAACCGCGCGATTTTGTCCGCGAATGGGAACAAAAACTTGATTTTGAACGCCGTTTCGCCCCCGCCACCAGTCGCGCCAAAGAACACGCCTTGCATATTTTATCGGTCTTGCGACGCATCGAAAGCCCGGCCAGTCTGCTAACGTAGGTCCCATCTTGATCGAAGACGTTCCTTCATTGATTTGCGCCGTCCTTGTTTTAAGTCAAGCACGTCACGGGCGATCCGGTTTATACTCGGTGCCACATGCGCTCCCAACCCGATCAACCGAGGCCTCGATGACCACAAAACCTTGTCCCATTTTGCGTCCAAGAACCGTTATCGCCTTGGTGCTCGGCCTGATCCTTATCGGTGGGTTGAGCGGAGAGGTCCAAGCCTCTGCAAAGCCGCTTAAAACGCCGCATCAAATCATCGGCCAACTGCGTTTGCGCATCACGGCCATCGGCAAAACCACGGCCAGTGCAAACGATTTTGATGTTGCCACCAACGCCGCGTTAGACGACCTCAAACTGTTCATCAGAGCATCCGACGATTTGGAAGCCCTCACGCGCAAAGACGACTGGGGCAAAACACCGTTGAACCATGCGGCCTATATGGGTTTCAGCAAAATCGTGACAGAACTGTTGGCCCAGCCCAGCGTCAAAATCTCCCTCAATGAGCCCGATGACGTGGGTGTCACACCTTGGACGTACACCGTCTTTGCCGTGAACCAAAGCGCCTTTGCGTGCAATCCAAAACTGTTTAACAGCCCCTTTTCCTGGTCGTCGTTGTACGCAAGCCACCCTTATTACACCCAGCGTTCGCCTTATGTAGAAGCCCGCAAAATCCTCGAAGAAGCTGGCGCTGAAACCGATTTGGATAAAGCCAAAAACCAATGGCAAGCCATCTGCGTCAATCAAACCGCCGACGTCAAACGCGCTGTAGCAGAGGCCACCGATATACAAATGCTCGTCATCGAAGAAGGTGACAAAGCCCTACAAAGGTTCATGAACACGCTGCAAAAGCATTAAACGTTAAGTTTTGCGACGCTTGCACGCCGTCAGCCACGCCAGTTCCGTACCGGCCTGCTCTGCGCTGACCAAGGCCAAATGCAGCTCAAGATGCTCAACGGTCTGATCTCGCCCCATCAACTTTCCCGTCACTTCGGCCAAGGCCTGACGCAATTGATGCGCCCGCACCATGCGTTCACCATCGGCGGGAATGGGCTGGTTGTGATCCAAGTTTTGGGTGGACAGGTTGCACGCATTCAGGTCCAGACTGTTGTAGCCTCGACACGCAATGGGGCGCACCGCATAGATGGTGCACGATTGACTTTGCGGGTCCAAAAACACACATGGTTTTTGCAACTCCCAGCGCGCCCCCGGATCCAGCGTTCCAACCTCTCGGGCCAATGCCGCAACCCGGCCCATCAAAGCTTCAAAGTCTTCAACCGATAAAGTATCCTGCAGATGGCGCAATATGGCGAAAGCTTCGGCCATTTCCGCGCCCACCTGCGAACAACAACAACTGCCGCACCCGGCCTTGCAGGCCATGTCGGCGCTGGGCAAGGGGGCGGTGTTGGTTTCATATAAATTGAAGGCATAACGCGCCGCATCCGAAAGCTGGAGACGTTTGGGCTTTTTGCGCAGATGGCTGCGCAAATCCCGAACCAACCAATCCAGCGCCGGATCGCGTTCTGTCATCGCTTAGCTTTCGCTAGAAACCGTATCTTCGCTGGCGGCAGCTTTCTTTTCCACTTGGGGCAGCGGCACCAGTTTAATGTACAGTTCGCGCAGCTGTTCCGGTGACGCTTCCGCCGGGGCCCCCATCAGCAAATCTTGGGCTTGCTGGTTCATGGGGAAGGCGATGATTTCACGGATGTTGGGCTCGTCCGCCAACAGCATCACCATGCGGTCAATGCCCGGAGCCGAACCACCGTGGGGCGGGGCGCCAAACTTAAACGCGTTCAACATGCCGCCAAACTGGTCTTCGACCACCTTGTTGGAATAACCCGCAATTTCAAACGCCTTGTACATGATTTCAGGCAAGTGATTTCGAATCGCACCCGAAGACAATTCCACCCCGTTGCACACGATGTCGTACTGATACGCCAAGATATCCAGCGGATCTTTGTTCAGCAAGGCGTCCAAACCGCCTTGCGGCATGGAGAACGGGTTGTGGGAAAATTCGATTTTGCCCTTTTCTTCGTCCATTTCGTACATGGGATAATCGACGATCCAGCAGAAATCGAACTTGCCGCTGGCGCGCAGACCCAACGTGTCGCACACCTTTTCGCGTGCAAAGCCCGCGTACTTGGCGGCGAGATTTTCACTCTGACAAACAAAGAACACGGCGTCGCCGTCTTGGGCACCGGATTGGGCTTTGATGGCCGCAACGCGGTCTGCATCCAGGTTCTTGGCAATTGGGCCTTTGGTTTCGCCGTCTTCGCCATAAATGATATAGCCAAGCCCCCCCATGCCTTCTTCACGCGCCCAGTCGTTCAGCTTGTCGAAGAAGCTGCGCGGGTGAGTCGCCGCTCCGGTTGCGGGAATGGCGCGCACCACCGAGCCTTTTTCGATGTTTTTCGCAAACAGGCCAAATCCACCACCGGCAAAGTGTTCGGTGACGTCGCAAATGATCAACGGGTTGCGCAGGTCGGGCTTGTCGGAACCATACTTAAGCATGCTGTCTTTGTAAGCAATGCGCGGGAACGGCAGCGGCGTGACGGTGCGATCGCCGCCGAATTCTTCGAAGATACCGTGCAGAACCGGTTCAATGGCGTTGAACACGTCGTCTTGGGTACAGAACGCCATTTCGTAATCGAGCTGATAAAACTCACCCGGCGAACGGTCGGCACGAGCGTCTTCGTCGCGAAAGCACGGCGCAATTTGAAAATACTTATCGAAACCGGACACCATCAACAGCTGCTTGAACTGCTGCGGAGCCTGGGGGAGAGCGTAGAACTTGCCCGGATGCTGACGCGACGGGACCAGATAATCGCGCGCCCCTTCGGGGGAACTGGCGGTCAAAATCGGTGTCTGCATTTCCAAGAACCCCTGCGCCGTCATGCGCTGGCGGATGGAGGCGATGACGCGGCTGCGCAGCACGATGTTGGCGTGAACCTTTTCCCGGCGCAAATCGAGATAACGGTGCTTCAAGCGCATCTCGTCGGAATATTCTTCATTGCCCGCCACTTGCATGGGCAGGACGGCGGCAGAGCTTTCCAGATGGAAGTCTTCAACCACCACTTCGATTTCGCCGGTGGGCAGATCTTTGTTCACCGTCTCCTGGCTGCGGCCCACCACATTGCCCGTCACGGTGATGACGCTTTCCGGACGCGAACCTTCAACGTCCTTGAACATCGGGTGGGATTCGTCGATCACCACCTGGGTGATGCCGTAATGATCGCGCACATCGACAAACAGCAAGCCGCCATGGTCGCGCTTTCTGTGCACCCAGCCCGAAATACGTGCCTTCGCGCCCGCGTCAGCAAGACGGAGTGCGCCACAGGTGTGTGTACGGTAGGGGTGCATCGAAGATCCTTACGTCAAAAATGAGAGTTGAAAGCATGCCTTAAGAGCAGTGGAAATCGGCGCAAAAGCACACCTTTGGGGCGACTTTGTCAAGAAAAGACTGAACACCTCCAGCAAAAACTCCCATCACGCGGGCAGCTTCATGGAGATGGTGACTTTCACGCCCCGCCCGTCGGGGCCTAAATCAACACACAGTTGGCCATCCACAAAGCGCGAAACGGCGTTGGCGGCGGCCAACAGTCCATTGCCCGTGCCATCCGTGCGAGTCGTCAAACTGGCATCGAAACGGCGGGTTTTCAGCACCTCTCGCACGTGACCGAGCTGGTCCGGCGCCATGCCCTTGCCGTCATCGGTGACATGCATGCACAGGTGATCGCCCTTAACCGTTGCTCCGACGCTGACATGCCCAGCGCCGTGCTCAAAGGCATTGCGCACCAGTTCTTCCAGGGTGTCTTCCATTTCCGACGGCGCACAGGTGAAGACAATGTTTTCAATGCCATCGTTGATGATTTTGATCTCACCTTCGACCTCATCTTGCACACGTTTTGCGGCCGCAAGCCATTGCGACACCGTTTCTTTCACCTGGAGTTGATCACGATGTCCGGTTTTGGCAACCGTATCCAAATCGCTGAGGCGGTCCTGGATTTTTTCAATGGTGGAGTGCAAACCCACTTGAACTTGGTCCACGTCTTTACGGGTGTTGACGACATACAGAACTTGAAGATGCAGCAAAAGATTCTTCAAACCATGGAACAAGCCGCGCACATCGACGCCGCCATTAACCGCCGCCCCCACACTGGGCAGCAGCATCGCCTGCCAACCACCATACAGGCCCGGACGTCCCCACGCTTCCACGTTAGACCCATCCACGGAAAACAAACCCAGCGATGGCTGGTCTTTGATGGTGGCAAAAAACGCCACCGCCGTTTGGGTTGAGTTTTCTTCAACGCCAATGGCACGCACCAAGTTTTCAACCGTGGCGAATTCTTTTTGGGCCGCCTGACCATTGAGGGCAAAAAAACGCTGCGGGGATGGTGAAATCAACATGATACTGGCCGCATTTTGCACAAAACTATGAGCATGGATCACCTCAGCCGCCAATTCGCCAACCAGTGCGGGCTCTCCATCCTTTGTGCACAAAACCTTGCTGTGCCACTCATGCCAATCCGTGACGGGTGCATTGTGTGCGGCAATTACAGGGCGCAATCCGGGGTTGAGGTCTTTCGGCTGCCAGTCGTCCTGGGTGCTGTCCTCTTCGAACGTGCGCAGCATGGCGACCATGCGGCTTGATGCTGTTGTCACCCGCAAGCTCATATCCTGGGCCAATCGTTTGATTTCACCATCATCGTGCAAATCAAAGAGTGTCTGCAAGTCGTTCATCACGCTGCCGAGCAGGTCCCGCACACTGAGTTCCCCGTCTTCGCACGCATCCAAATTTTCGATGAAGGCCTGCGCCATCGCCCGGGTGTGCCGTGCCGTTTCTTGAAAGGCACTGACATCCATGATGGTGAACTGCACTTGATTGTCATTGGGTTCATCACGCCGCCGCAACACCACCCGCAAGGACAATCCGCGGGCATTCACCAAAGGCTTCAGCACCGTCATCGCCGCCCCCGGTGAAAGATACGCGGCGTCTTCGAGCAAAAACTGGCCATCTTGTGATGAGATGCCAAGCGCCAACAGCAGCTGGCTAAAAAGAGCTATGGAGCCAAGCTGGGGGGTATTATCCCCCAAGGGACCCAGCACACGGTAAAATTCCGCTCCCCCGGCGGTCCACTCCAATTGCCCCGTGTGGGTGCAAAAGACGCCAAAAAGGGGCCGTGCGTTGCTGACGTGAGTCAGGCACGCCAACAGATAGTCCGCGACGTCCCACGCTTCATCGTTGGACACAGGGCGACCAACGACGTCCGCCAACCTGACCGCGCCTTGGGTATCGTCCTTCTGTTCGCCGCTGTTCAAAATGTGTTCCCAAATAAGAAGTCACCTGGCGCCCGCACCACGTGCTCAGAATCGTATGCAGTCTAGCGCTTGAACGGCCGCTCAAAAACATAACTTTTTTTGATGGTTCCGAATCTCGTTCAAACCGTGTAAAAGCAGTATCATCATGATCACAATCACCAAAACCAATGAACTTGTTGAGTTCTGCCAATCCGTCAAAGGCACCCCTTTCGTCACCGTGGACACCGAGTTCATGCGGGAAAGCACGTATTGGCCTCAGCTGTGTCTTGTCCAAGTCGCGGGCCCCGATGATGCCGTCGCCATTGATGCGTTGGCACCCGGCATCGACTTGGCCCCTTTGTTCGATTTAATGGACGCGCCGGAAACCTTAAAAGTGTTTCACGCCGCGCGCCAGGACGTCGAAATTTTTTATCATCTGATGGGGCACATCCCCGCCCCGCTGTTCGACACCCAAGTCGCGGCGATGGTGTGCGGTTTTGGCGACCAAGTGGGCTATGAAAACCTCATCGCCAAGCTGACCAAGGCGCGGGTTGATAAATCGTCGCGCTTTACGGACTGGTCGCGTCGCCCCCTGTCGGACAAGCAAATCGCGTACGCGCTTTCAGACGTCACCCACCTGCGCGACGCCTATCGCAAGCTGTCCAAAGAATTGCAAGAAAACGGCCGCTCCTCGTGGCTGGAATCGGAGATGCAAATTCTGACCTCTGTCAGCACCTACGAAGGCAATCCCGATCTGGCCTACAAACGCATCAAAGCGCGCAATCCCAAGCCGCGCGTTGCCGCGGTGCTCAAGGAACTGGCCGCTTGGCGCGAACGCGAAGCCCAGCGTCGCGACATGCCGCGCAACCGTATTTTGCGCGATGATGCCTTGATGGAAATCGCCCACCACGCCCCCAAAACAGCCAATGACTTGGCCCGCACACGTGGCCTGGGCGACCGCATGGCCAATGGCCCCGGTGGGGTGGAAATTCTCAAAGCGGTGGAACGCGGCTTGGCCATTCCCGAATCTGATTTGCCCAAGCAAGTCAAAGAGCTTGAACTGCCGTCGGGCATCGGCCCGGTGTCTGATTTGCTCAAAGTGTTTCTCAAGATGATCTGCGAAGAAACCGGCGTGGCGCAAAAGCTGATCGCCAATTCGTCCGACATCGACCACATCGCCGCGTTTGGCAAAGATGCCAAGGTCGATGCCATGTCGGGTTGGCGCTATGAGATGTTCGGCGAAGCCGCCGTCAAATTGCGCTCCGGCGAAATGGGGCTGGCGATCAAAAACAAAAAAGTCATCTTGCTTGAAAATACCAGCGGGGACTAAACACGGCCTGAGAGTCGCGCTTTTCACCTTCACTTCAGCTTATAAAAAAAGATGTTGATGACATGAGACGGCTTACACACACCCTTATTGCGCTCATATCTCTGCTCATCACACCCCTGCTTGTTGCAGGGGCCGCTCACGCGTCAGAACCCTTGTTCCTCACCCAAGAGGAACAAGGGTGGTTGCGCGTACACACCGCCCCCCTGCGCGTCCATAACGAAATGGAATGGAAACCCTATAACTACAATGAAGATGGGGTTCCAAAGGGCTACTCCATCGACTACATGAACCTGTTGGCGCAAAAGCTGGGCATTCAAGTGGAGTACATCAGCGGGCCCACCTGGGACCGCTTTTTGGGCATGATGCAAGACGGGTCTCTGGACGTGATGCTCAACATCGCCAACACCAGGGACAGGCGCAAGTACCTGAAATTCACAGACCCGTATCACATCACCAGCGTGGGTCTGTATGTGCACAATTCGGAAGACTCCATTACCGATCTTGACGACATGAACGGAAAACGCCTGGGCTTTACCGAAGGGTTCTTTTTTGGCGAATTCATCCGCCGCTATTATCCCGAAATCAAGGTCGTTACGTTTGATTCAACCCAAGGCTCGTTTATTGGCGTGCAAAAGGGTCTGGTGGACGCTGCCATGGACGTGCCACTGGTCGCCCGGAGCATTTTGCGCGACCTGAACATGACCGACCTCAAATACGTGGGCAAGGTCTCTGACCCGGTTTTCATCACCACGTTTTCCATCGCCACCCGTTTGGACGACGTCATTTTGAACAACATCTTGCAAAAGGCCATTGATGCCGTCACGTCTGACGAAATGCGCGCCATCAATGAAAAATGGGCATTAAAAGAAAACCAAGTCACGGAGCTGTCCCCCGCTGATGTGGATCACCTCAAAGCCTTTGGCCCACTTCGCCTGTGCGTACATCCCGACCGCTTGCCGCTTGAAGCACTGAACCTCGACACCAGTTTAACGGGGGTGTCGGCTGAATTTGTCGAGCTTCTGCAACAACGGCTAGACATGCCAATTGTCCTGGTTCCCACCCAAAGCTGGAAGCAAAGTCTGACCTTCGCCAAAGAGCGAAAATGCGATGTCTTGCCGATGGTTTCCAAGGCATCCGGTGCCCGCGAAAGCTTGAACTTTACCTCACCGTGGCTGTCTCTCGATTTGGTCGTGGCCACCCGTGACGACCAAATTTACATCACCGACATTTCTCAATTGGCTGATAAAAAAATTGCCGTCGTGCGCGGACAATCGACCAAAGAAGATGTCTTGTCGCTCCATCCCGACCTGCACTTAATAGAAGTCAGGACGGTCTCCGACGGGCTGTCTGCCGTCAGCAAAGGGGATGCATTTGCGCTGATCGACACCCTCGCCACCATCAGCCGCGCTTTAAAAACGGGGGACGTTGACCATGTTAAAGTTTCCGGCACACTCGACATTAAAGCCAATTTTGCGATCGGCGTGCGCAGCGACGACGGACAACTTCTGAAAATTCTAGAACACATCTCCACCACCATCGACCCCGCAGAAATCAACGCCATATACAATCGTTGGCTTTCCGTCGCCTATGTTGAACGGATTGATTATGCGCGGTTCTGGCAGGCGGTGTTGATCTTTAGCGTGTTGATGGCCTACGTCTATTATCGCTACCGAAAAGGGTTGCAAGCGGCAAATGAAATCCGCATCGCCCATAGTGAAGTCGAAGCCGCCAATCTCAAACTGGACCGCTTGGCGCGCACCGACCCGCTCACCGGATTGGCCAATCGATTGGAAACGGACGATGTGCTGCACCGTGAATTGGCCCGCTTCGAGCGAGACAAAAATATCTTTTCCATCATCATGGTCGACATCGATCACTTTAAGGCCATCAACGACCAACACGGTCACACCATGGGCGATCAAGTCCTCAAGCACGTCGCCGAAATCTTCACCAGCACGACCCGCGAAGTTGATCTGGTCGGGCGCTGGGGGGGCGAAGAGTTTTTGGTTGTGTGCACGTCCACGAATGCCGAGGGTGCCTTAAAACTGGCCGAACATTTAAGAACCGCAATCGAACAAAACAGTCACAGTGCAACTCCCCCCTGCACCGCCAGCTTCGGCGTCGCCGCCATTCAGCCGGGCGAAAACGTTGACGATTTGATGCGCCGCGCCGACAGCGCCCTCTACAGCGCCAAGGCCACTGGCCGCAATCGGGTTGAACTCGCCCTTTAGGGCAATGGCATGCTGGCTAAGAAACGTTCAAACGGTTACAGCTTTTATGCTAGCGAGCTGTTATAGAACTGTCATATATTTCGGTGTATTAATATAACGTGGCGAAGCCTGCAAAAATCCGCACGGGTTATCCGATCCCCTGCGGGCTAAACTCTAGAGATTGAGAAGAATTATGAACCCAAAAAAACGCGATAAAATACTCCAAAAAGCATTTGAGATTTGGGAAGCCGAAGGCAAGCCCCATGGGCAAGATATGGAACATTGGTTGAAAGCCGAGTTGCTGATTGCCCAAGAAGAAGCCAAGCCCAAAACCGCAGCAAAAAAGGCACCTGCTAAAAAGGCCCCTGCGAAAAAGGTCACCGTGAGCGTCCCCGCAACAGCCAAGGCCCCTGCGAAAAAAGCCCCGGCCAAAAAGGCAGCGGCGAAAAAGACCACCTCCTGATCAGACTGAATTGCTATCGCGAAGAGCATCGACAAGAAAATGCTCAACAAAGTGCTCGCCTGACGACGCCTAAATGTCGTCAGGCAAATGGGGGGGCTCCATGAACAATATATGGAAGGTATTCAGCAGTGCATATTCCTTGCCCAGATTGTTCCACCGGTTGGGTTATGCCCGAAGACGGGCATTCCCATTTACGCCCCTGCCCCACCTGTCATGGGCATGCCTACATTTCAGCCTTTAGGGGCGATGAAGTGGACACCTTAGAGCACCAGCGCAACAGTGAAGAGGGTTCAATGAGTATTTCGGCCCAAACGCTGAGTCCTGAACCCGCGTAAGTTCACCATACACGCGCTTGCACTTATGATGTCGCTTGTGGTTGTTCCATCGTTCGACTGCGCCCATATACAGTTTAGATTTCATCTGAACGGGACACCACTTTGGCGCATAACTCTGCTTCCTTTGACCGACCCAGGGGTCAAAACCTCAATTATTTACGGCGCACGGCGAGCTTCTTAAAACCTTACACGGGTCACGTTGCGGCGGCCGTTATCGCCTTGGTGATCACCGGGCTGTCAGTATTGGGCTTGGGCCAAGGGCTGAAGGGCCTGATCGACGGCGGCTTTGCTGACGGTGATACCGGGGCTTTGGACCGGGCCTTGTATTTTCTGCTGGGCCTTTCGGTGGTCATGGCGTTGGGCACCTATGCGCGCTTTTATTTTGTCTCTTGGTTGGGCGAGCGGGTGGTGGCGGACCTGCGCAAGGCGGTGTTTGACCGCATCGTGACCCTGCACAGCGGATTTTTTGAAACCACCAAAACCGGCGAAGTGCTGTCGCGCCTGACCACCGATACCACGTTGCTGCAATCGGTCATCGGTTCATCGGCATCAGTCGCGTTGCGCAACTTGCTCAATCTTGTGGGCGGCGTCATCATGTTGTTTGTCACCAATCCCGGACTGACCGCCATGGTGTTGGTGGTGGTTCCCGTGGTGGTCGCGCCGATTTTGATTTTTGGTCGCCGGGTGCGCAAGTTATCGCGCGCCAGCCAGGACCGGGTCGCCGACGTGGGCGCGTTCGCCGAAGAAACCATCAACGCCATGTCCACCGTTCAAGCCTTCACCCATGAAGAGGTCGACAAGGCCCGTTTCAGCGTCGAAGTGACCAATGCGTTTGACACCGCGATTCAGCGCATCCGCACCCGAGGCCTGTTGATGGGGTTGGTGATCTTGCTGGTGTTTGGCGCCATCGGCGTGATTTTATGGGTCGGCGGTCATCAAATGCTAGCGGGCGAAATCAGCGGCGGTGAACTGGCGGCATTTCTGTATTACGCAACGTTGGTGGCCTTTTCCGTGGGCGTGATGAGCGAAGTCTACGGCGAATTGCAGCGCGCCGCCGGGGCAACCGAACGCTTGATCGAAATTTTGGAATGCCAAAGCGATATCCAAACCCCACCTCACCCCTTACCCTTGCCCGAACCGGCCAGTGGCCGGGTACAATTTGACCAAGTCACCTTCCATTACCCGTCGCGCCTCGATCATGCGGCGCTGAGCAATTTTTCCCTAAACATTGAACCCGGCAAGACCGTGGCCCTGGTGGGACCATCGGGGGCGGGCAAATCGACCGTGTTTCAATTGCTGTTGCGCTTTTACGACCCCGAGCATGGGGCCGTGATGTTGGACGGCGTCAACGTCCGCGATGCCGATCCCAAGGCCGTGCGCGAACGCTTTGCTCTGGTGCCGCAAGATCCGGTGTTGTTCGGCACCAGCGGCTGGGAAAACATTCGTTACGGCAAGCCCGACGCCGATGATGACGCCGTGCGCCAAGCCGCCGAGGCTGCCGCAGCGGCAGAGTTTTTAGACAAACTGCCAGACGGCTTTGCCACCTTCTTGGGCGAAAAAGGCGTGCGACTATCGGGCGGTCAACGTCAACGCATTTCGTTGGCGCGGGCGTTGCTGCGCAACCCGTCGGTCCTGTTGTTGGACGAAGCCACCAGCGCGCTGGATGCGGAAAGCGAGCGCTTGGTGCAAGCCGCGTTGGCAAAGCTGAAAGCCGGACGTACCACCTTGGTGATCGCCCATCGTCTCGCCACCGTGGTCGGCGCAGACTTGATTGTGGTCATCGATCAAGGCCAGATCGTCGCCACCGGAACTCACACGGAGCTTTTGTCATCGAGCCCGCTGTACGCCAACTTGGCAGCCTTGCAATTCGATGTTGACTTTGGCCGTAAGGAGAAGCTCGATGCCCGCCAAGCCTCTTGATCCGGACAAGCTGCGTCACATCACGGATACCACGTTGGGGCACTATACCCAAACCGCCCAAGGCTTTCGCTCTGGCACGTGGGATCACGATGTCACGCAGAACTACCAGGCTCTGCTGAGTGAATTACAAGGCCCAGGACCGCACAGCGTTTTGGATCTCGGCTGTGGTCCGGGGCGCGACTTGGCGTATTTCAAAGCCCAAGGCATCGAGGCCATCGGCCTGGACGGATCACCCGAATTTGTCCGTATGGCCCATGAAGAAACCGGCTGTGAGGTTTGGTGTCAAAATTTCCTGTCCCTAGACCTTCCGGCAAATCGTTTTGACGGCGTGTTCGCCAACGCTTCCCTGTTTCATGTGCCGTCCCAAGAACTGCCCGGCGTGTTGAGCACCCTGTTCGCGACCCTCAAACCGGGGGGCGTGTTTTTCAGCTCCAACCCGCGTGGTGACAATAGCGAAGGCTTCAACCGGGAGCGTTACGGCTGCTACCACGATTTAGACACCTGGCGCGCCTTTGTTCAGGCCGCAGGATTTTCAGAACTTCATCATTACTTTCGCCCCCCCGGATTACCCCGAGAGCAACAGCCGTGGCTGGCGACGGTGTGGAGGAAATAACCATGCTCGACACCCCCCGCTTCAAACCATCCACCACCCATCTGGACTTAGGGTCACGGTTTTTCCAAGCTGTACCCGCCGCCACATTCCCCCGTCATGAGGTGCGCTGGCGCAATCCCCGTTGGTCCGCGCATGTGGGTTTAGACACCTTAAGCGATGACGCCTGGGTGCGTCACTTTGGACAATTTGAAGCTTTGCCCGGAAGCCTGCCCGAACCCATCGCGCTGGCCTATCACGGCCACCAGTTTCGCAACTACAACCCCGACCTGGGCGATGGCCGAGGCTTTTTGTTTGCGCAAATGATTGACCCCGACGATGGTCGTCTGCTGGACTTCGGCACCAAGGGCAGCGGCCGTACGCCGTGGTCGCGGGGTGGCGATGGCAAATTGACGCTCAAGGGTGCCGTGCGCGAAATTCTCGCCACCGAAATGCTTGAAGCGTTGGGCGTCAACACGTCCAAAACCTTTTCCGTCATTGAAACCGGCGAAGCCTTGACGCGGGGCGATGAACCCTCGCCCACACGCAGCGCCGTGCTGGTGCGATTGTCGCACGGCCACATCCGCATCGGCAGTTTTCAGCGCCATGCCTTTGCGGGCGATCAAGACGCCATCGAAGTTCTCACCCGCCATGCCGCAAAACACTACTTTCCGGACTTGGACGCAGGGGCTCCCATGGGTGAGCTGGCGGTGGCACTGGTCCGCCGCGTGGCTGACGCCACCGCCCGCACCACCGCCGACTGGACGGCGGCGGGCTTTGTCCACGGCGTGCTCAATTCCGACAACATCAACATCACCGGGGAAAGCTTCGATTATGGCCCATGGCGGTTTTTACCTGAAATGGACCCCAAGTTCACGGCGGCCTATTTTGACGACTTCGGTCTCTACGCCTTTGGTCGCCAACCGCAAGCGGTGCTGTGGAATGTCAGCCGTTTGGCGGAATGTTTTACGGACTTCGCCCGCGAAAAAGACCTGTCCGATGCCTTGGCCGGATTTGACGACGCCTTCAACATCGCCTTGTCCTCCGCCCTCTCCCGGCGTTTGGGCATTGCCGCAGAAGACGGCCTCCGTCTGGAACTGGGCAGCCGCCTGCTGCCCACGTTGTTGGAAACCCGCACGCCCTTTGAAAACATCTTTTTTGACTGTTACGGCGGACGAGATTCCGTGCGCAAAGACATTGCGCAAAAGACTTACGCCGGCACCCGCCTCAAGTCCCTCGTCACGGAACTCGCCACCTGCGCCGCGGCTCCCAACGCAAAGGCGGAGCATCCTTACTTCCACGGTGCAGCACCGTGTACCCTGTTGATTGAGGAAGTCGAACACATCTGGGACGCGATCTCTGCGCGCGATGATTGGTCGGTTCTTCAGGCCAAAATCGACACCATTGAGACCCTGAAATCTGCCTATGGCGGGTAAAAATGCCCTATTTACCTCCGATTTTTCCCAAAAAAGTGACTTGGCAAGTCCATCGTTTTTTTCTAATATAAGAGCAGAATTACATCCTCGGATTGCGGAGAGGCTTTGTTCTTCCTGTCCGATGCATTTTGGAAAAAACAGGGGGATACCTCATGAAAACATCTAAACTCTTGAAAATGATCGCCGTTGCGGGCGTCGTTGGCGCGTCCACTTTGGCCGCACACGATGCCGCCGCTTGGGGCTGGGGTCCGTGGAATAACGGCCCCTGGGGCAACAACGGCTGGGGCAACAATGGTTGGGGCAACAACGGCTGGAACAACAACAATTGGAACAACAACGGTTGGGGCAATGGTTGGGGGAACGGCTGGGGCGACGGCTTGATGGATGGTGATTTCTCCATGAGCTTCAAGGGCCGCGGTAGCGGTAACGCCTATAATGCTTACAACGGTTCTGGCTACAACGGCTGGAACGGCTATAACGGTTGGAATGGCTACAACGGCTATGCTCCCTACGGTTACGCCCCTCCCTATGGCTACGCGCCGTATGGCTACGCCCCGGCACCTGTCGCACCGACAGCCCCGGCGGCACCGGCAGAGCCCCCCGCAAAATAAGATTTTCGTTTAAACAGCTTGGGCTGTTGCCAGATAAAAAGAGGGGATGGCGCTTCGGCTCCATCCCCTCTTTCCTATCAACTCTCACGCCATCCGACTTACGCCAAGGAAACGCGTCGTTACTTATGAATGGGAATTTCCTTGCGGGTCGATTTGGTCTCTTTTTTGGCGATACTGACTTTCAACACGCCATTGGAGAACGCGGCACTGATCCGCTCACCATCCGCATCTCCCGGCAGACGAAATGAGCGTTGAAACTTTCCATAACTGATTTCAGAGAAGATGAACGACTTACCTTCTTCGTGACGCTCAACCTTTTTTTCTCCGCTCACCAGCAACGTGCCGTGATCCAGAGCCACGGATATATCGTCCTCTGCCACCCCCGGCAATTCGATGCAGATTTCATACATATCGTCGTCCTTCGACGCTTCCGCAGGCGGCGCGAAGAAGTCGGCAACCTTGGTTGCCAGAACACGGAATGGGTCAGCAAAACTTCCCCACCACTCATCTCCGAAATGGACCGGAGTTCTGCCAGCATGTTCAACCATGTTAACCTCCTATCGAAAATTTCGTGATTGTCTATTATAGCGCAAAATGAGCCGCAATTTAAGCCGCCCGCAAAGGAAAAGCGGCTCTGTGGGAAAGGACCTCTCCTAATCCACCGTCCCCTTTAACCCGAGCGCACGCCCCAGGGTTTTGAGGCGGCGCTGCACGGCTTCGCTGAGCAGTGTATCGCGGTCATCGGGGGCGATGCACAGCAGCAACTGATCGTGGCTCACCACCAATTGGGTTTTGCTCAGCACGCCGGGCGCACTGCCGGAAATGGTGTGACCCAAACGCAAAGCAAGGCCGGTGACTTTGATCCACGACAATTGGGCTTCATCAAGCAGTCCCAAGATTGGCCGGATCAGTTGATCGTCCAAGTTGCCGTTTCCGCGCACGTAAACGGTTGCCGCCAGCAAGGCCCGGTCGGTGTGGGTGAGGCCTGCATAAGGCACCCGCAGCACGCGGATAAAAGAGTGCTCGGCCCGATAATCGGGATGTTCGTTCCAACCCACGTCACTTAACAAACACGCCGCGTAGCGCAACCGATATTCGTCATGGGATTCGTCGGCAAAAATGGGCGTCATCCACTCCAACATTTCGCGGCCCTTGACCTTAAAACGTCCGGTGCGTTCCGACATGGTTTTGCACGCAGCCAACAAGGGGTCTTGGTGGCGCAGGTCATCGGGCAGACACGACAGCAAAACCCCTTCGCGCATCCCAAAGCCGCTGAACTGCAACTGGGCCGCTTCCGTAACCAGCAACAAACTTTCCAGAGCCGCCGCAGCGAACGGCAAGGTCTCGACCCGCTTGGACGGCACACCGGGAATTTTCTCCAAAGAATTTGGACCCGCCGTACTGATCACATGCAAAACCTTCAACACCGCCTTGGCCGGAAGGCTGAAGTTGTCGACCACATGCAAAGGGTGGTTGGTTTGGTCGATGAGAATACGCGCCAACGCCCGCCACGATCCACCTGCCGCATAGAGCGTGCGACCGCGAATATCCTTCAGCCAAGCGAGCTTCGACAACTCTTCAAAGACAATGGCGCGGGCGCGTTCAGGGTTGCCCTCTGAGATTTCCGACAAGCGAATATGACCGAACCCATAGGTCGCCGACTTGTTAAAGACACCGTTGTCCAGGCCCACAAGATCCAGCGAACCGCCACCCAAATCGCCGATCAGACCATCGGCATGTGGCACCCCCATGAGCAAGCCAAGCGCCGCGTATTTGGCTTCGTCTTCGCCGCTCAGAACCGATACGGTCTGCTGGGTGGCCGCAAAAATGTCTGCAATGAATTGAGGTCCATCAGAGGCATCGCGAACGGCAGCGGTGGCGACCAGTTCCAAATCTTCCACACCCATGGCCTTGGCAAGGCCGACAAAGCGTTTGATGGAACTGAGCGCGCAGTCGACGCCTTGAGGGCTGAGCTTACCGCTCGCCCCCAATCCCCGGCCCAATGCACACTGGGCCTTTTCGTTGTACATAGGGATCGGCAGACGTGTCGGCACATCGTAAACCACCAACCGCACCGTGTTGGACCCGATATCCACCACCGCAACACGCCCATGGGCTTGGCCAGGCTCAACCGTCGTAAGCTTATTCATCCTCATCCTTCGGGCTGGTCTTCACTTTGGTCCCGTCAATGAGCAGCGTGGTGATCATCCTCGATTTCGATTTCCCGGATTTTGGGGGTTTCGGACGCACCCCACCTGCGGCCGAACCACGCCCCGATACGCTTGGATTGGTCATGAAATAATGATGCACGTTGAGGCCGTTTTCATCCGCCGCCGCACGGGCATAGGAACCATCGGCATTCAGCGTCCAGCTTTGTTCTGTGTCGCGTAAATTCAGCACCAAAATTTCGTCGAGGACCTGGCGATGGACGGTTGGGTTTTCGATGGGCACCAAGGTTTCGACGCGCCGGTTCAAGTTGCGCGGCATCCAATCGGCGGATGAAATATAGACCTTGGCGCTGCGCGACGGCAAATCTTGACCGTTGGCAAAGGCGATGATGCGCGCGTGTTCCAAGTAACGCCCGACAATGCTTTTCACACGAATGTTTTCAGACATTCCTTTGACGCCCGGACGCAAACAACAAATGCCGCGCACCACCAATTCAATCGGCACGCCGGCGTTCGATGCACGGTACATGGCGTCGATCAAAATCGGATCGACAACCGAATTCATCTTCGCCCAAAGACCCGACGGTTTGCCGTTTTTGGCATTGGAGATTTCATTTTCAATAAGTTCCAGCAAGCGGTCCCGCATGGTCAACGGTGCGTAGTACAGCTTTTCCATACCCGCTGGGCTGGCGTAACCGGTCATGTAATTGAACAACCGCGCTGCGTCTGCCGTCAGCGCCGGATCGCAGGTGAAAAACGACAAGTCGGTATAGATCTTGGCCGTGATGGGGTGGTAGTTGCCTGTACCGTAATGCACGTAGGAACGCAGCCCCTTCGCTTCCCGGCGGACCACCAAATTGACCTTGGCGTGGGTCTTTTTATCCATGAAACCATAAATGACCTGCACACCCGCACGTTCCAAATCGCGCGCCCAACGAATGTTGGCCTCTTCGTCGAAACGAGCTTTCAGTTCAACCATGGCGGTGACGGACTTTCCAGCCTCCGCCGCTTCGATCAAGGCTTCAATGATGGGGCTGTCGTTCGACGTGCGATACAGGGTTTGTTTGATCGCCACCACCTTGGGGTCGCGCGCGGCTTGGCGCACAAACTGCACCACCACGTCAAAACTTTCATAAGGGTGATGGACGATCATGTCCTTCTTGCGCACCGCTTGGAACACATTGCCGCCAAAGTCGCGGACCCGTTCGGGGAACCGGGCGTTGAACGGTTCAAACAACAAATCGGTGCGTTCCTTGACAATCAACTGCGACAAATCCGCCATACCGAGAATACCGCCAAGATGGAAAACGTCGTCTTCATCGACAACGATTTCATCGATGATCACCGAGCTCAATTCTTCTGTCATGGCTTGGTTCACCGTCAAGCGAATGACCGAACCGCGACGACGACGTTTCAAGGCCGTTTCGAACGTGCGCACCAAATCTTCGGCTTCTTCATCAATTTCCATTTCGCTGTCGCGGATGATGCGAAAGTTGCTGATTTGCAGGGGTTCATAATTGGGGAACAGTCGATCCAAAAACATCTCCACCACTTCTTCGATGGGGATGAAGCGAATGGCCGAACCCGGCAAGCGCACAAACCGTTCGATCAAATGGGGGATGGGAATCAGGGCGCGCAAATGTTCTTTGGAATTGCGCCGCTGCAACAACATGACCAAGGAAAAGCCCAGGTTCGGAATAAATGGAAACGGATGCGCCGGATCAATGGCCAGGGGCGTTAAGACCGGAAAGATGTGGTCCATAAAATAGTTTTCCAACCACTTGGCGTCGCGATCAGAAAGTTCTTTGTGCTTAAGGACTTTGATACCTTCCTTGTGCAGCAGGTCCTTGAGGGCAATCCAACAATCTTGCTGACTTTTCAGCAATTGCTGAGCGGCGGCGTTAATGGCTTCAAGCTGCTGAGCAGGCGTTAATCCGTCTTCGGAAATGGTCGTGATACCGGCCCGAACCTGACCCTTCAGCCCTGCCACACGCACCATATAAAATTCATCCAAGTTGGCCGCTGAAATGCTTAAAAACCGGACCCGTTCCAACAACGGGTGCTTGGTGTTCATGGCTTCTTCCATGACCCGCGTGTTGAACGCAAGCCACGACAGTTCTCGGTTGATGAAGCGATCCGAAGATGTGAGGCTGATTTGGGGAAAGTCGATGTTGTTCATAGTGAAGCCTTTGAGCGCGATACGGGTCAAAATCAGGTTATGGTCCCCAAGATGGGAAAAAAAAAACACAACACATCGGCCCCGCCGAACATCTGTCAGCGGCCCTGAGACGTTGAAATTCTGCTGGCAGTTTAATCGCTTATGGTCGTCTTGTCATGTCTGCGCATGAGCTGTCGTGTCCTGACACAAAAAATTCAAAAACAAACGGAAATGATGATTGAAATCCGTTGCCATACCCCTTACATGATTCAATAACCAACTGTTTTAGTATGGTAATGTCTGTTGTGTAACCGGCACGACCTGTCTGAAATGGTGGTCTGAAATCTAAACCTTAAGCCGTCACCCGACCTGTCCCCCCAGGGTGACGGCTTCTTTTTGTCTAAAAATTTAAAAATTGTCTTCAGAACGCGTGAAATACAAAGGACGGCTCCCAAGCGATTGCCCAGGAGCCCCCTTTGGATCAAGAAAGATCGAAACGATCCGCGTTCATCACTTTGGTCCAGGCGGCCACAAAATCGTGCACGAACTTTTCTCCGTTGTCGTCTTGGGCATAGACCTCGGCATAAGAGCGCAGGATCGAGTTAGAGCCGAAGACCAAATCCACACGTGTGGCCGTCCATTTGACTTTTCCGGTCTTGCGGTTGCGAACCTCATACAGGTCCTTGT
Organism: Magnetovibrio blakemorei; assembly: GCF_001746755.1. Taxonomy (GTDB): domain Bacteria; phylum Pseudomonadota; class Alphaproteobacteria; order Rhodospirillales; family Magnetovibrionaceae; genus Magnetovibrio; species Magnetovibrio blakemorei. Next base: position 38,849 of record NZ_MCGG01000048.1, read on the forward strand.
CGATGGGCTTCCAGACGTAAGCCATATCGGTCAGATTGACGAAAAAATCGTTCGTCAGGGCACCTTCGCGATCGGTGAAAACACCATGCTTGGTGCCGCCGTGGTTGGTCCCCATAACGCGCATGCCACCAACCAAAACCGTCATCTCATGCGCGCTCAGCCCCATCAGTTGGGTGCGATCAAGCATGAGTTCTTCCGCACTGACAACGTAGTCCTTCTTGAGCCAATTGCGATACCCGTCATGGATGGGTTCCAGCACGTCGAACGATTCAACATCGGTCATCTCGTCAGTGCAATCGCCACGCCCTGGCGCAAAGGGAATTGAGATATCAAAGCCCGCGGCTTTCGCCGCTTGTTCAACACCAACATTACCCGCCAGAACGATCACATCCGCCACGCTTGCGCCTGTTTCAGTCGCAATGCCTTCCAGCACGCCCAGCACCTTGGCGAGACGATCGGGTTCGTTGCCCAGCCAATCTTTTTGCGGGGCAAGGCGGATACGGGCACCATTGGCACCGCCGCGCATGTCTGACCCCCGGAAGGTTCGCGCACTGTCCCAAGCGGTCGCGACCATATCGTTTACGCTGAGACCGCTGGTGGCAATCTTGGCCTTAACGGCTTTAACATCATAGTCGGTGCGTCCGGCGGGAATTGGGTCTTGCCAGATCAAGTCTTCTTTAGGAACGTCCGGGCCGATGTAGCGCGCCTTCGGTCCCATATCGCGGTGGGTCAGCTTGAACCAAGCCCGCGCAAAGACTTCGGAGAAGTAAGCAGGGTCTTTGTAAAACCGTTCCGAAATCTTGCGATAAATCGGATCTCTGACCATTGCCATGTCGGCATCCGTCATCATCGGTTTGAGTTTGATTGATGGATCTTCGACATCAACTGGTTTGTCTTCTTCCTTGATGTTGACGGGTTCCCACTGCCAGGCCCCGGCCGGACTTCTCTTGTGTTCCCAATCGTAGGTGAACAGCAAGTGGAAGTAGCCGTTGTCCCATTTGGTCGGATGGGTCGTCCACGCGCCTTCAAGACCGCTTGAGACCGTATCGCGGCCAATGCCCCGCTTGGCCTTACTGACCCAACCGAAGCCCTGATCCTCGACGTTTGCGCCTTCGGGAGCTGGACCGAGCAAAGCCGCATCGCCATTGCCGTGCGCCTTACCGACGGTATGACCGCCTGCCGTGAGGGCCACGGTTTCTTCATCGTTCATAGCCATGCGGGCAAAGGTCACCCGGACATCCTGAGCCGTCTTGAGCGGATCGGGTTGACCGTTCACGCCTTCGGGGTTGACGTAGATCAGGCCCATCTGAACCGCCGACAGGGGATTTTCAAGAGTATCGCGGGTATCGCCTTCGTAACGCTCACTCGCCAGCCATTCTTTTTCAGAGCCCCAGTAAGTGTCCTTTTCCGGATGCCAGATGTCTTCCCGACCAAATCCGAAGCCGAAGGTTTTCAGCCCCATGGTTTCATAGGCCATCGTCCCCGCCAAAATGATGAGATCGGCCCAACTCACCTTGTTGCCGTATTTCTTTTTGATCGGCCACAGCAGACGACGGGCCTTGTCCAGGTTGACGTTGTCGGGCCATGAATTCAACGGCGCAAACCGCTGATTACCCGTACCGCCACCGCCACGACCGTCGGCCATGCGATAGGATCCGGCGGAGTGCCAGGCCATACGGATCATCAGGCCGCCATAGTGGCCCCAGTCGGCGGGCCACCAGTCTTGGCTGTCCGTCATGAGGGCACGCATGTCATCTTTGAGAGCCTCGACATCAAGTTTCTTGAGCTCTTCACGATAGTTGTAATCCTGCCCCATCGGATTTGTCTTCGTGTCGTGCTGATGCAGGATGTCTAGGTCCAGTGCGTTCGGCCACCAATCCATATTCGATGTTCCGACGGACGTTTTTCCACCGTGCATCACTGGGCATTTAGCTTCGCTCATTGTTCTCTCTCCCATCGTACTGTTTACGATAAAGACAGCTTGCGCCGTCATCGCCACAAGTTCGGATATTTGAACTTCCTCGGCTTTTCACAACCTTAAGGATATCGCACCACAACAATCGAAACCAACGAGTAATTACGTAAACAGTAATCGACAAAATCGATTAATAAACCCCGCCCCTAGTGCGAGTGGGAATCGGGGATTTGAACATCTTTGGCCGAAACGTATTTGACCGTGCTGAGGGTGCCGTCCAAATCGATCAGCACGATATCGCCTTCGATCACCCGCGCCGGGTTGGGATTGGTGTTGAAAAAGTTCCAGATAAAGCACGCTGCCAGCACTTCGCCGGGTCCTTGGTCGACGCTTTCGTCTTGATGCGCGCGGATCATGAAATTGTCCAGCAACGTGCGCGCCTTTATCAGGTCGCTTTCGCCATAGCCGTCGATGATGCCTTTGGCTTCAGCCAGATAGCTTAAAAATTTGTCGAAAGCGACGTCGCTGATGGCGAAGTCGGCGACCAATCCGCCGCTAAAATACGATACATTGCGCACAACTCGGTTCCCTATTCGGCTTCAAACACCTGGCGCACCAGGGGGATTGTAATGGCGCGCTTTTGCGCCAAGGCACGTTCGTCGATGGCCTGAATCAGGGTCCGCACCGCTGCAAATGAACGATCCATGCGCGCCAGCATATAGGTCAAAACGTCTTGCTCTACACTCAGTTGCCGATCCGCGAATTGTTTTACGATCAACGCCGTCAAAAGCGCATCGTCGGGGGCCTCAATTTCCGCCACCGGGGCGGTTTTCAGACGCGAGCTTAGGTCTTTCAACGCGGTCCCCCAACGCGCCGGGGGGCGCTCTGCCGTCATCAAGATTTTGACACCGTCTTCTTTGGCCAGATTATAAAGATGCAGCAGTTCTTCGTCCAAACCTTGGGCGAGAAAAGCTTCGGCATTTTCCAAAATCAACGCCGTGGCATTCTTCAAAACGCCATCGGCGCGGTGCTGGACAAGATCATCCACCCCAACCATGTGCGCCCCGGTTTGGGCTTGAAAGACGTGCGCCAAGTGGGTTTTTCCGGCGCCCATAGGGGCCACGATCACCACCACCGGACCGGGCCAGTCGGGCCAGCGGTCCACCCACTGCACAGCCGCTGCATTGGACGGGGCGACCAAAAAATCATCGCCGCCCAACGCGGGCCTGGGATCAAACGTAAACGCAATCTGCTTCGCCACGGTGTCTTCAGCCCGTATACAAGGCGCAGGACATATAACGTCCAATCGCAAATCGAACCAACACGCCGATGATCGACGCCACCGGCACCGCCAGCAAAACCCCGGTAAAGCCAAACAGCGCACCGCCCGTCATCAAGGCGAAAATAATCCACACCGGATGCAAACCGACCCGCCCACCAACCAAGTTGGGGGTTAAAAACGCCGCATCGATGCTCTGCCCAACGCCAAACACCGCGGCCACCAAAACAAACGACAAGGGATCGCTGAACTGCATCAAAGCCACCGCAAACGCCGTCAACAAGCCAACGATCATGCCCACGTAAGGCACAAATGCCATCAGCCCCGTTCCCAATCCGATCAACAGGCTAAAATCAAGCCCCACCAGCGTTAGTCCGGTTGCATAGATGGCTCCCAAAGCCAGACACACCGTCGCTTGCCCCCGGACAAAACCGGCAATGGTCGCATCAATTTCGCGAAACTGCTGGCGAATGGTGTCGGCCGATCTCCGCGGCAACAGGCCATCCACCTTGGCCACCAAAAGGTCCCAATCGCGCAACAAAAAGAACGCCACCACCGGCATGATAAACAGCAAAGACAAGGCATTGACGACAGCCTTGCCACCCAAAAAGAGACTCTTCAGCACGCCGATAAGCCACGACACCGCTTCACCTGCAAAGGCCCCGGCACCGTTTTTGATTTTTTGGAGTTCTTCTGCGCCCAGCTCCAATTCGATTTTGGCGATGAGCGGATCAAGCAGCCCGTGGGCGACATTGATGGCGTCTGGCAAGCGCGAGATCAAACCCGTCACCTGGGCCTGAAGCAACGGGAACAAAGCAATGCCAAAGGCCGAAACAACCGCAAAGAACGTCAACAAAATGAGCGCTGTCGCCGCAGAGCGCGACTTCAAAAGAGCTTCCAACCGATCCGCCAACGGATCGAGAAAATAGGCAACAGCAAGGCCCGCAACAAAAGGCGTCAGCACGCTGCTAAGCGCATAGAGCAAAAAGATGAAGACAAAGAATCCGATAACCCAGACCCTCATCTGCATTTCCCGGCTCATGATCCGCTTGATGTCATCGCTCATTGATCATCCTCCAATTGCGCCCAACGACGAACCCACACCACGGCATATGTCAGCCCCGACGCGACGGTCGCCATGGCGGTCAAGATGACCAAAACATCCATACCGCCATCAAACTCTATCCCATATCCGGCATTCGCCATGACGCCTGCCGCCAACACAATTTGCAAGGTTGTGTTGACCTTGCTGATCATCAGCGGCTGCATGGTCAGGGAATGGGTCATGGTTTCAAACAACATCGCCCCGCCGACGATCATCACGTCGCGAAACACCACCATGATCACCAACCATGTCGGCAAATAGCCCCCCAGCCCCAACGAGATATAAACCGAAACCAAAAGCGCTTTGTCGGCCAGAGGGTCCAGAAATTTGCCAAGTTCGGTTTCCATGTCGAACTGCTTGGCGATGAAGCCGTCCACCGCATCCGAAAGCCCCGCCGCAACGAACACCCAAAACGCTGCCATCAATTGACCTTCAAGGATCAACCACACCGCAATCGGCGTGGCGGCAATGCGCAACAAGGTGATGATGTTGGGAAGGTTCACCACACGTGGCCCCTCAACGCCGCCGTCACTTCTGCGCCCCGGAAACCGCCGCCGGTGTTTGCGAAACCTTTTGCGCCAGATACCAGTTGCCGGCCTCTTCCCACAACGTCAAATCGGCTTGGTCCAGCGACAGCGCCAACTGTTCTGCATCGCCGATGAAGTGCAAATTCAAACGCACTTCGTCGCGGCGCATCAGCACCGGGTCGGCACGGCGAATAATCGCAACGCCGTTGAGACGGTCGCGCACCCTGACCCAATCGCTTAAGTCGCGCACCGGAACCGAAATCGGCAACAGTTGTGCACTGCCGGTTTGGATCAGATTGTCTTGTTTCCAATTGTCTTCGACCTGCGCCGTCAGTTGCGCGGCCGCGCGGTAAAGCAGTTTGGATACGTCCCCTCCCGGTTCCGAGGTAAAGCTTTTCACCACCGTGTGTTCTTGAAGGGCGGTGCCAAAACGGGTCAAATAGACTTCCAGTTCCGGCAGACCGTTGTACGAATCCATGCGCAAAACACCGTGCGCCACCACCACGTCACCCGCATCGTAACGTCGAGCGATTTCTTCCAGACGCGCCATATCGCCTTCGATGGCCTGTTCGGCGCCAATTGTGCGCACGTCATTCAAATCGCCCACCGGCAAAATCATCGGCACCAATCCCGTACCGGGGCCATTTTGGCTATAATTCACCCACGCCGCCCGCCACGGATTGGGCTCATCCCACAAAGACAGGGCCCCGGCGGCTTGGTAAACCGGCAACATCAGCACCGGTTTTGACGCTGTTTCCGCGAACGGCAAGCCGTATTCATCCAAAAGGGCGCGCACCCCTTTGGCGTGAAAGTGGTAATTGAGTTTGGCAATATAGCGAACCGATGATGTTTTTTCCTCTGCCACCGTAAAATCTTGGACCAATTCCGTCACTTGGGCGGTGGAAAGGTCGGGCAAACGGTTGTGGTAGGCCTGCAAGGTCAAACGTTCCAACAACACCTTAAAAGCTTTGGATTGACCGATGAGCAGGGCTTGGGCGCGCGCACTTGAGGCCGAATCGGCGGTCACGTCAACGTTGACGTTGGACACTTCAAACAGACGCGGCGCATCGGCCACCGCATCCGCCGAAACAATGGCGAACAGCACGGCAAAAACAAGCGCGTAAGCGGTTCGAAGTCTCATGTACTTAAGTCCCTTGTTCTGCGCCATTGCAAAGCGCCCTTAAATGGGTATGTTTCACCATATTAGCCAGCCTTGGTAAAGGTTTTACCACGTTGAGCCACCAATACCAGAGCGGCGTTACCAAAGCGACATTTCAGGGCGCGCCAAGAACCTAAAGGAGACAGCCATGACCGGGGCAACCTACAAAGACGCCGGAGTCGATATCGATGCGGGCGAGGCGCTGGTCGAGGCCATCAAAGACGACGCCAAATCCACAACCCGCAGCGGCGTGGTTTCAGGCCTGGGCGGCTTCGGCGCGATGTTTGATTTGAAAGCCGCTGGCTACACCGATCCGATCTTGGTGTCGGGCACGGACGGCGTCGGCACCAAGCTGAAAGTCGCCATCGCCATGCAAAACCACACCACCGTGGGCATCGATCTGGTCGCCATGTGTGTCAACGACTTGGTGGTGCAAGGCGCAGAGCCTCTGTTTTTCCTAGACTATTATGCCACAGGCAAGCTGAACGTCGCTGCCGGCAAAGAAATCATCGCGGGCATCGCGGAAGGTTGTCGTCAGGCGGGCTGCGCCTTGATTGGCGGCGAAACGGCTGAAATGCCCGGAATGTACGGCGGCGGCGATTACGACTTGGCCGGCTTTTCCGTCGGTGCGGTGGAGCGCGAAGGCGTTTTGACCGGCGACAAAGTTAATGAAGGTGATGTGATTTTGGGCCTGGCATCCAGCGGCCTGCACTCCAATGGCTTTTCATTGGTGCGCAAAGTGGTGTCCAACGCCGTCATCGGCGGCGCGCCCGACACCAAGTTGGAAGCCGCGGTTCGCGACCACATTGTTGACAAAGCGCGCTTGGCCTACGTCGTTGATGCCCCCTTTGCCCCCGGAAAATCCTTGGGCGAAGCGCTTTTGGTGCCGACCAGGATTTACGTCAAGTCGTGCTTGGCGGCGATCAAATCCGGCGGCGTGCATGCGCTCAGCCACATCACCGGCGGTGGCGTGTTGGAAAACATTCCCCGCGTGCTGCCCGAAAACTTAGCCGCCGAAGTGGATGCAACATCCTGGGACACCTTGCCCGTGTTCAGCTGGCTGCAAAAAGAAGGCAACATTGCCGCGACCGAAATGGCGCGCACCTTCAATTGCGGTGTCGGCATGGCGGTGGTGGTGGACGCCGCCAAAGCGGAAAGCCTCAAAGCGGTCTTTGAAGCGCACGGCGAAACGGTCTTTACCATCGGCCGTGTCATCCCTCGCCCCAAGGGTAATGCCGGTGTGGTGCTGTTGAACGCCGACAAAGCTTGGGGTTAAGCCATGAAGCTGGCGGTTCTCGTTTCCGGGCGCGGTTCAAACTTGCAGGCGCTGATTGACGCGTGCAAGAGCGAAGACTATCCCGCCGAAATCGTTCTGGTGCTGTCCAACAAGGCCGACGCCTATGGGCTGGTGCGCGCCCAAGAGGCAGGCATTCCCACCACCGTGCTGAGCCCCAAAGACTTCGCAGATCGTGAAAGCTTCGACGCCGCCATGAGCGATAAAATTGCCGAGACGGGCGCGGAACTGGTGTGCTTGGCGGGTTTTATGCGGCTGCTCTCTGACGGTTTCGTGCGCACCTGGCGCGACCGCTTGATCAACATCCATCCATCGCTGTTGCCGTCTTACAAAGGCTTGCATGTGCACGAACGCGCCATCGAAGACGGGGCGCGGTTTTCCGGTTGTACCGTGCACTTTGTGCGCCCCGCCATGGACGAAGGCCCCATCATCGCCCAAGCCGTGGTGGCCGTGCATCCAGAAGACACCGCCGACGCCTTAGCTGCACGGATCTTGGAACAGGAACACATCCTTTACCCACGCGCCGTAAAACTCATTGCCGAGGGCCGCATTCGGGTCTCCGCCGAACGGGTGCTGATCAAGGATCACACCCCGCCCCAAGGCACCCTCAGCAACCCGTCTGCATAAGCCGAGAACCTCTTCCGTTCATTTCTGAGCACGTGTCCATTGAAGCTGTGCTTCCTTTTCTCAGCGCTGTCGTCACATCCAAAAGACCCTTATTACATAATGGCTTTTTTAATGATTAAGGCATTGTCTTGCCCTTATTTCCCCGCCCACAAAGGCCAGGGCGGCACTTCTGGACCTCTTTAAGGTCGGATGCTACACATTATTAAGTATGGTTGTTACACAGACGGGTCAATTTGGGCCGCTGCATTTTTTTTCGTTGACCGTAGCCCTTCCCTTTGCGGATGACGCTTGGTATACGTTCAATGCCGTGCGCAACTCTTTATTGAATGATGTCCATGGATATATACCAAATACTTTTGACAGGAGGGAATTCAGAGGTCCGCAAGGATCTAGGCGATGCCTTTTTTGGTGAAGAGGTGGAAGTCAATATTGAGGAAGCTCCCGATTTAGATCATGCCCTTGAGGCTTTGGTCAGCGGGCGTCATGAATTGTGCATCGTTTACAGCGATCCCGCTGATCCCGAAAACGCCCTGTCCATCACCATTTGCGCCCAAAAAGCCGGGCTAACCACCCCGATTATCGTCCTCAACGGGCAAGGTGCGGGCACAAATTTACGTGAATTCATCGTTTCGGGGGCCTTGGCGGCCTTTCCCTGGGATGTGAGCCAACCCGCCATGTTGTCGGGTATTGTGCGCCTGGCCCTGTCTTTGCGCAAAACCGAGATGAAATTGCGCCGCACCAATGATCGTTTGGTGCGCGACCTGATCACGTCGCGTGATTCTCGTGAACGCGCCGAAGAGTTGACCTCTCAGTATGCAGAAACGATGGAAAATTACTACCTGGCCAAAAATGAGGCGGAACGCGCCAGTCAGGCCAAGACCGAGTTTCTCGCCCACATGAGCCACGAATTGCTGACCCCGCTCAACGCCATCATCGGGTTTTCAGATACGATTAAGGAAGAGATTTTTGGCCCCATGGGGCACGCAAAATATGCCGATTACGTGAACGATATCCGCAATTCAGGACAACATCTGCACAGCTTAATCAAGGATTTGCTCGACATTTCCACCATTGAAGCCAAAAAAATGGAGCTGCACGAGAGCAACCTTGAAGTCGGCGAACTTTTGGATATGTGCTCACGCACGGTTCAACACAATGCAAAGCTTGGGCAGGTCAACCTCACCCTCAACATTGCCGACAACTTACCCAAGTTGTGGGCCGACGAGCGGCGCATGAAGCAAATTCTCATCAATTTGCTGGCCAATGCCGTGAAATTCACGCCCCCCGGCGGCACCATAAGCCTGGCAGCCTCACTTTCCGGTCAGGATGACGACGGTCACATTTTTTGTGTAAAAGACAGCGGAATTGGTATGAACGAAGATGATCTTGTGAAGGCCATGGAACAGTTCGGCCAAGTCAGACGCGGTCTGGAAAGCCCCCATGAAGGGACCGGGTTAGGCTTGCCACTCAGCAAGTCGCTCGCCGAACTTCATGGTGGCCGACTGCAAATCGAGAGCACCAAAAATATCGGCACCCAAGTAACGGTCACCCTACCGCGATCCCGCATTGTTGCGTAAACGAAGCCACTAGGGTCAGGACCTATGCAAGGTCCGGGAATCGTCCGGCGTTTCGTCCCGATCGAGCATACCATAATCGCGCACGACGCCCGCCACCCGCAAACGATAATTGGCAAACACCCCGCCCCGGCCTTGGGTTTGGGCGGCGCGGTGTTGTTCTAAATTGCGCCACTGGGCAATGGCGGCCTCATCACGCCAAAACGACAGCGACAGGATTTTGCCCGGCTCAACAAGACTTTCAAAGCGTTCAATGGATATGAATCCGTCGATATCGTCCAACAACGGGCGCAGCTCGGCGGCGATATCGAGATAATCTTGCTTGTGATCTGGATCGGGCCAAACTTCAAAAATGACTGCAATCATGATAATTTCTCCCGATATTCCTGATCACCACGCCCCCAATTACCATGCCACCGTCGCCTTGGCGGCATTGAGCTGTTCTGGGGTCAGGGTGTAAATTGCGCTGGGGGGTTGCCCTTTGAGCACGACGACGGCGTTTAAAGGATCGGTGAGGGTCACCGTGCCCTGAGCCGTGGTGATGGTCAACTCTCCATCGTCAAGCAAGGCCATCTCTAACTTTTCAGACGTTTGCTGGCCCCAAAAATCCGTGCCCCGTACACCAATGGTCGCCAACGGCGTGCGAATCGTAAGGGTGCCGCCGGGGACTTTATTCACCTGTCCCGACACCAACCGAAACACGCCCTTGGTCAGACGCAACACACCATGGCCCCGCTGAGCGGGTTCATACACCATGTCGTCGATCATAAGATCAGAACTCGATCCCATGGACAAATCAGATCCATCTGCAAACACCACGTGAAGGCGCGCATCATCGCCTGTCTGAAGATGATCCAACACCTGCACGCCACTGCCCAATTGCAGCGGCTGGATAATATCTTGACGCACCACCATCGTCACCCCGCGCGCGCGCTCAACCGCCCCCACGTCATCGGCCGCCTGAGCGGGTAGCACAACCGCCGCCCCCACAAGTCCCACCGCCACCAACACTGTTTTCATCATCATATTTCCGGTTCCTCGGCCTACAGGGTTGTCCCTATACATTGAGACGCATAGCAGAGATAACAAGTCGGCACAAAAAAAGGCCACACCCGAAGGCGTGGCCTTTTTATGTAAGCGCGGCGAAAATTAGCCGACGATTTCGATCTCCGAGAAGAAGAACGAAGCTTCGACAGCCGCCGTTTCCGGGGCATCGGAGCCGTGTACAGAGTTGTTCTGCACGTCGATGGCGAAATCCTTGCGGATCGTGCCAGCGTCGGCATTGGCCGGGTTGGTAGCGCCCATGACTTCGCGATAGGCTGCGATGCCGTTTTCGCCTTCCAAAAGCTGAACAACAACCGGACCGGAAACCATGAAATCTACCAGTTCGCCAAAGAACGAACGTTCTTTGTGTACGCCGTAGAAGGCTTCCGCTTGGTCGCGGGTGAGACGGATGCGTTTCTGTGCAATGATGCGCAGACCTGCTGCTTCGATATAGGAATTAATCTTACCGGTAAGGTTACGCTCGGTGGCGTCCGGCTTAATGATCGAGAGTGTGCGTTCGACAGCCATGCTCAAGAGCCTTTTGCTGTTAAAGGAAATTCTTACCCAACCCCGTTTAGGCTGGTTGGCGGGGTTATAACCGGATCAACAAGCCCTGACAAGAGGTGGATTTCACTTTGCCGAGCCCCCCCTGTGAACGACCTGTGCACGAATTGCTCATCTGTTGTGTTTCCAAGCCCATAAACTCCGTGCTAAAAGCCCGCCATGTTACATATCAATGATCTCACATACCGCATTGGCGGACGCTTGTTGCTCGACAACGCCACCGTTGCCGTTCCCAAAGGCCATAAGGTCGGCTTGGTCGGGCGCAACGGTACGGGCAAGTCGACTTTGTTTCACCTGATCACGGGCGACATCCACCCCGATGGCGGCACCATCAACTTGCGCCAAGGCGCCAAGTTGGGCGTGGTCGCCCAGGAAGCCCCAAGCGGCCCTGTCAGCCTGATCGACACCGTCTTGGCCGCTGATACAGAGCGCTCCCAACTGCTGGCGGAAGCCGAAACTGTCAGCGACCCCCACCGCATTGGCGAAGTGCACACCCGCCTGGCCGATATCGGCGCGCACTCCGCCCCCGCACGGGCGGCACGAATTCTGTCTGGTTTGGGCTTTAACGAAGAAGCCCAGCAAAGCCTGTGCAGTGACTTTTCCGGCGGCTGGCGCATGCGCGTGGCTTTGGCGGCGGTGCTGTTCGCCGCCCCTGATCTGTTGCTGTTGGATGAACCTACCAACCACTTGGACCTGGAAGCCACCTTGTGGCTGGAAAACTACCTGGCCAATTGGCAGGGCACCGTGATGATCATTTCCCATGACCGCACACTGCTCAACACCGCCGTGGACGAAATTTTGCATTTGGAAGAGCAAAAGCTCACCCGTTACACTGGCAATTACGACTTTTTCGAAAGAGCCAGACGCGAACGGCTCACCCAGCTGGCGCAAAACCGCACCAAACAATTGGCCGAACAGCGCCATATTCAGTCCTTCGTCGATCGCTTTCGCGCCAAAGCCTCCAAGGCCCGACAAGCGCAGAGCCGCCTCAAGATGTTGGAGCGCATGGAGCCCATCGCCACGGTGATCGAAGACAAAACAACCACCTTCACGTTCCCCAACCCGGCCCCCCTGTCGCCGCCCTTGCTGGCCATGGATGAAGTCGTCTTGGGCTACGAACCCGGCAAAGCGATCATCAAAGACTTGAATTTGCGCATCGACATGGATGACCGCATCGCCCTGCTGGGGGCCAACGGCAACGGCAAATCGACCATGATGAAGATGTTGGCGGGCCGCCTCAAACCGCAGCACGGCAAGGTCACCAAATCGAAAAAATTACACGTGGGCTACTTTGCCCAACACCAAGCCGAAGAATTGCCTTTGGAAGAAACCGCCTACGAATTCATGCAAGATCAGATGAAAGGCGTCATCGAGCCCAAAGTGCGCGCCCAATTGGGCAAATTCGGCTTCAACAAAGACAAAGCCGACACGCCCATCAAAAATCTGTCGGGGGGCGAAAAAGCCCGCCTGTTGTTCGCCAACATGAGCCGCACGGCCCCACACATCATGCTGTTGGACGAACCCACCAACCACTTGGACGTGGATGCCCGCGAAGCCTTGGTCACCGCCTTGAACATGTATGAGGGCGCCGTGGTTTTGGTCAGCCACGATCCCCATTTGGTGGAGCTGGTTTGCGACAGTTTATGGCTTGTCGATGGCGGAAAGTGCGTCCCCTACGATGGCGATTTGGACGATTACAAACGCTTTTTGATGGACACCCGACGCGGACGCAGAGAAGCCGCAAGCGAGGAGCAAAGCGCCACAGCCGCACCGCGCTTGGACAAAAAAGCCGAGCGCAAGGCCCGCGCCGACGCCCGCGCGGCCAGCAACGACGTCCGCAAAGCCGTGCAAGACGCCGAAAAACAAGTCAATCGACTGACCAAAGACAAAGAAATCATAGAAAAAAAACTGGCTGATCCTGGACTGTATTCCGGTCCCAAAGAAGACCTGACCCGCCTGCAAATGGAGCTTGGAAAATTAGACAAACGCTTGCAAAGTGCTGAAAACGTTTGGCTTGATGCACAAGCCCGTCTCGAAAAATTGGACCCAACAAGTCTATAACGGGATTGTTTTTTTTCGATTGTTGCTTCACAAAAACGATTTATGATTTGTCACATTTATTATTGCACACCCATACAAATACGCTACAACATACGAACATATGCTTCTTAAGAAAGAGCCGTGGGCGTGAGTAACTCTTTCTTCATCCTACCCAGATGATAATACTTATGATCACTCACGTCGATTCGCTGTCTCTTGGCTCGAATGCTATGGGATCATTGCGTAAATCGGTTGGAGTCTGACATTCAGCACTCCATATGTTAAAATCAAGGCGTGCACGTTTGCAGACTTGAAAAAGCACAGTCGCAAGACCAGACAATGGAGGTGGCCATGGCGGAAGCTTATTTAGAGCTGCTTAAGGCCTTTAACTTTACAGAAATGCAGGCGTGGATCGCGGTTATCAGCGCGTTCTTGTTCACCAGCAATCTCTTGGGGGGCATTTTAAGCGCCCTGTTTTTTGCCAATTCAAGCCAATTGCAGCCCCGCCCCCTGAAAGAGCGGATTTCATTTCGCTTGTTCCTTTTTAGCGAAATCATCTTGTGGGTGTTTGTTTTCTTCTACCATGTGTTCATGATTGAAGAGATCATTTTGGCTCACTTGGTGTATTGGATTTCGGCCACGATGATGCTGCCGCTGTTGGCGATCATCGGCAGCCAAGTCATGTACGTGGTGTTTAGCGGCCGCATGAAGGCCAAGGAAGCCGAATTGAAGCGTCGTCAAAGCGCCGTACGTGAGCAGCGTCGCAAAGCCATGGAGGATGCCCCGGCGGAGCACCCAGCCCCCAAGCATCCTATGCCCAAGCACGGCCACTAATCGACCTGATAAAAATGGACCAGACACAAAAATAGCGGCATTTCAGATGCCGCTATTTTTGTGTCTGGTCTAAATCCTAGGTCTCTTTTTTCTGCCACCCACCCCGTTCGGTTTGCTGCCAATAGGTCAAGGCATGACCCGCGGCCTTAAAGGTTTTCCAGCGTTGCCGTGCGTTTTGTACGCTATCGTCACGGGTGCCGTCAAACAGCTCAAAACAGCGTTCAAAGCCGTCCACCTGTTCGGGGGCAGCGCCATCGGTGACAAACAAAAACTCAGCCCCGTTTGGGTTTTCCTCCGCACACGTCAGCCAGATGGGTTGCTCTTCAGCGTGTCCGTCCTTGGCTGAGCCATGCGCCAACCACGACGCGGGATCATAAGTCCACAGCACCCCGCCCAAATGCTCCACCCGCGCCTCGGAGATTGTCCTCACCAAAGCCCGTTTGCCCGCTTCAAGCGTCTTTTCCAACAACTTGGGCAAGGCCGCTTCCAGCGGCGAATGGGTCAGGTGATAAAAGGCAATCTCCGTCATGGTGCGGGCTATTTTTCCAGCGTGTTTTTGACCCACCGATCCAACAAGCGGACGCCAAATCCGGTGCCGCCTTTGGGTGACGTCGGTTTGCCTTCCTTGGACCAGGTCACGCCCGCAATGTCCAAATGCGCCCATTTGATGTCGCCGACAAAACGCTTGAGGAACTGCGCCGCGGTGATCGAGCCGCCCCAGCGTTCACCAATGTTTTGCATGTCGGCGACCGAGGAGTTGATCATCTTGTCGTACTCCGGCCCCAGCGGCAAAGACCACACCTTCTCGCCCACATCACGACCCGCCTTAATCAGGTCCCAGGCAAAATCGTCATCGTTGGAAAACAGCCCCGCATAGTGGGTGCCCAACGCGACCATAATGGCCCCGGTCAAAGTCGCCAAATCGATCATGGTGTGGGGATTGAAACGGTCTTTGGTGTACCAAAGGGCGTCCGCCAAAACCAAGCGGCCTTCGGCGTCGGTGTTCAGCACTTCGATGGTTTGACCGGACATGGACGTCACGATGTCGCCGGGGCGCTGCGCGCTGCCTGAGGGCATGTTTTCCACCAGGCCAACCACACCCACGGCATTGACTTTGGCTTTGCGACCCGCCAAAGCCTTCATCAGGCCAATGACCACGCCGGCACCGCCCATGTCCCATTTCATGTCTTCCATACCCGCCGCTGGCTTAATGGAAATGCCGCCGGAATCAAACGTCACGCCTTTGCCCACAAAGGCCACCGGCTGGTCCGCTTTGGCGCCGCCGCGAACGGGCTTTCCGGTATAGTGCATGACCACCAATTTGGGTTCATGAACACTGCCCTGAGCAACGCCGATGAGCGCGCCCATACCCAAACGTTTCATCTGCGCCAAAGACAGCACTTCAACCTTGATGCCCATTTTGGTGAGGGTTTTGGCTTCATTGGCCAAAGTTTCGGGGTACAGCACGTTGGCCGGCTCGGACACCAAATCGCGGGTGAAAAACACCCCGTCGGCAACCTTGTCTTGGGGCGCAAACAGCGCTTGGGCCTTGGCCGAGGTTTTGCAAAACAGCTTTACTTCGGTCAGCTTCGCGCCCACATGGCCTTTCTTTTTGGTTTTGTATTTGTCAAAGGTGTACGAGCCCAACTTGGCCCCCAGCGCCATCTCGGCAGCGATCTCAGGGGCGGAGAGCGGGCACCCTTCCACATCATCCACCAACACCTGCGCGGTGGCGGTGTGCGCCTTTAAATTAGAGACGATGCGTCCGCCCAAGGTTTGAAATGCCAAGGCATCCAAATCTTTGACCTTGCCCAGCCCCACACACACCACACGGTTCAACCGCCCAGCCGGCGTCATCACCGTCAGAGAATGGTTTTTGGAGCCCTTAAAGGTGCTGGCCTTGATCGCGCGCATCACCGCGCCCCCGGTGGCATCATCAACCGCCTGGGCGCTCTCGGTCAACTTGCGACCTTCAAGGACACCGACAACAACGGCTCCGGCTTTGGGAACGGCGGGATTGGCAAACGAGATCTTCATGGAATGCTCCATCTACAAAAAAGGGGGAGGGTTACAGTGTCAGATAGGGTTGCGCGTGGCAAAACACAAGAATGGTTTGCCCCACTCTAACAACCCCGGCGGCAAAGAAAAGTAGATTGTTGAACGCCCTAAGTCCTCAAAAGGGATTTCGAAAGTGTCTTGTGGTTCTGCGATGATGCCCCCCTGACTGGAAAAAGGCTTATTTGCATCTTAATAGGAATATTATCTTGATTTTTATAACGCCTGCGCGTATGGTCATCCTCAAGGTGCCCGTAGGGCCGTCTGCGTTTAGGCGATAACCCAAAACGGATAACACTTTCCCCATTTTTTGTTTTTTAATCGGCGCGCGTCGCCCGGTTGCGTCGCACGCATGTGATGAGTGCTCTTAAACGAGCATGAGCCCTTGCGTCCAAACGTACCTCATTCAGGTCGCGCGCCCTTCATCGTGGAGAAATCCAATGTTCGACTTTTTTAAACTGAAATCGCCCATCGGGCGGTCTTACAACACCGACCCGGACGATGTGCGCAAAACCAAAAAAGTACTAAACACCTTTGGCTATTACGACGAACCTGCTCATGGCATCACAGAGTATCCCGATGGCGCGATGATCTCGGGCATTGAAAGCTTTCAAAAGGATAATGGCCTGAAAAAGGATGGCGTGATGAAGCCAGGTGGTGAAACGGAACGCACCATCGGTTCCATGATCAGTGGTCAGTTGCAAAAGACTGAAAGGTCCAAAGCGGCTGCGACACAGCCCACGACGTTTAGTTCCGCACTCGGACTTGCGCCAAAAAAACCAAAAGAACCTATGCCGATACAGATGGGCTACAAATTAGGCGAGGCGCTGAAGTTGTCTGCGCCCGTTGGACTGAACCAAAAAAATGAGCCGTCCGATGTAAACCGTATCAAGAAGGCAATGAGTTGGACGGGGCTGTATCCTTCACACGAAGCCGAACAGCAAGATGGCCAAATGAATCAGAATTTGATGCGATCTATCGGCATGTTCCAAAGCGCAAATGGTTTAAAGCAGGATTTTTGGATGAAGCCGGATGGCGAAACCGC
The DNA here is from genome assembly GCF_001746755.1 of Magnetovibrio blakemorei. Taxonomy (GTDB): domain Bacteria; phylum Pseudomonadota; class Alphaproteobacteria; order Rhodospirillales; family Magnetovibrionaceae; genus Magnetovibrio; species Magnetovibrio blakemorei. The sequence goes on from NZ_MCGG01000048.1 coordinate 55,911, forward strand.
AAAAAATCTTGATACGAACCTGCAAAATAAATTTGCCGCATTGGTGAAGATGGCTGATGCCAGTGGCGGGGATGGCGGTGGCGGTGATGACGGCGGCGACAAACCAGGTGATCCGCCAAGTGAGGGTGATTCTCCGCCTGATGATGGTGGTGAAAAACCAGAAAAGCCAGATGAACCCAAAGATCCAGAAGAGCCCCCAAAAGAGGATGAAGACCCATGCAAAGACCTTGAGGAACTAATGAATGAGGCTCGAGATGCCCAAGATGAACTTCAAGATGAATATCTAAAGCTAC
>NZ_MCGG01000049.1 GCF_001746755.1 Magnetovibrio blakemorei
CTGCATAGTATGAGGCAATCGTCTTCATAACCATCAATCTGCGCCTCACTGAACTTCGATACTTTCATGGAACTCTCCTTCTCCTGATCTCAGGATTTATATTAGAAAATTCCAGCTCAGAATGGTCTGATAAGTTGGGGGCATGTCAGTTAATGCGCATAGCGGATGTGGTCTGCCTGAGTATTAGTTTTTAACTGTTTTGATGGTTAGCCCATCAGCAGGTCAGCCCAGGTTGGTAGCGGTTTTATGTGTTCCGTTCGCGCACCATCTTTAATCGTCAAAACTTTCAAGAACGGATTTTCAAGACTTGAGTTGTCCAGAACGTAGACCTGATTGCATAAGGGAATGGCCTTTTCGACATTCTTAAGCGTGCGCGGAATTCTGCTTACAACCTTTTTATCCGGAACGCTATGCCCGCCTTCTTTGACGCGCTCGTTGATGCGCACTAGATTCAACTCAACAGTTTCAACATGAATCACCATAAGAATGATCTGGTAGCCAAGCGCTTTGGCATGGGCGATAAAATCGACCTTTGAAGGGTGTGAGAACACGGTTTCAAAGCAAAAATTTGTGCCTTTAAGAAGCTGTTCTTCGCGCATTTTTTCAGCGAGTTTTGCGGCTTCGTAGCTATAACTTTCGGGATCTTCGGAAAAGATCTCTTTCGCGATAACGTCGGCGTTGATGAACGGTAAGTTGAGCGGACGAAGCATCTGTTCGTAGAACGTGGTTTTCCCCGCACCGTTACCGCCGACCAGAACCCATAACTGTTTCATGCGGCGTCTTCAGGCTCAAAGTTACCATTGATAAACTGCCCGACCTGGACGGTCCCATCCGCAGCAATCTGTTCCAGCATGCCAGGCTGGGCTTGCGACATTTGATATCGTACCTTTCCGTCGGAAATCGCCATAGCAAGCGTGCCGTTTGCTCTTTTGCGGTCCAGGGTTGTGAAGATATTATCGGGATCGATATCGACTGGCTTCGTTGCTTCGATGGTAAGCGTTGCAAGGCCCGATTTTACCGCCAATAGGGTATCTGGATTTAAGATATCAGAGACCTTGCGCCCGAGATCGGCCCAATACTCGACCTGCTCTGCGCGGCTGCGGTGATACGCCTTGCCGGTCGCCTGGGCTGCTTTCATGAGCTCGTCTTGCAGTCTGATGGGGGATGCGGCTTTGGTCATAACTTTAGTTCTCCGATAAAAGTCTGCATCATTAATATGTAGCTATCTGCTACAACAATCAAGGATTCAATAAAATAACTGCGATCCTTCTCCACTGAATTGGTCCACTCTCACGTCTCTGCAGTTCATGTTAAGTGGCAGCGTATCGCTACCCATATCTGACCCGGACGATGATCTCCCGAAGAATCAATCCTCATGGGCAAAGCCTTAATATCCACCAATACGACTTGCATGGCTCTATTCGCATTGGCGACTGCAAGTTTAGCCCGGCGACGACCAACCTCATCGGCCTCACAAAGATAGTCCGTAGGCCTGCCTGTAATTAGAGCTTCATCCATGCATTTTTTAGGGAAATGAATATCAATCGTTCGGTTAATGCCGGAGATATCAAGACTCCCATTGAATTGCTTCCAATGGGAAATCATTGTCTCGGCGTATTGATATTCACTGGCTATAATTTCAGGTGCCCTGCTTTCGATTAGATTTAGTCATCATTCTCTTGTGATCGATGTTGCTTTTTCGTTGGGGTTTTTATAGGTGCCATTGTTTTAGCGATTGATTGGATATTGCTCTTGGAAACACCGCAGGTGTTCGCTTCGTCGCTCCATGTGGAGATAGCCTCATTGACCTCTTCGATGATGCCTTTTGCTGCCACCACAGCTATGCCGGCGCAATCGGCCACCTTCATTAGGTCATCGCCCGTAAAACCTTTTCCTTTTCCGTTCACGGTCATGGCGTGTTCGGCGCCGACCCCGCGACTATAGGTGATGTCGTATCCAGGGGAGTTTTTCCATTTGCCATTCGATGACATCATAAAGGCAAAGTTCTTAGTGTGGTCATCTTGGTTGCTGGTCATGACGTTGAAGGCCATGCGCCGATACATCTGTTCGACGTCGCGCTGATCTTTGGTCAGGTCGCGCGTCACACGTAGAAGCATCTCATAGCTCATAGATGGAAGTCTGTAGTCAGCGTTTAACAGACCGCATACAGAGTGAACGTGATGGCGCTGACCGTCGACTAAATCGAATCTCTTGGCACCAAAGTATCCCGGACCCTTTTTAGAAGGAAATAGGTGCGTCTCAGGAACATCAATTCCGGCTTTTTCAGCCATACGTGAGTACGCGAACTCAATGGCTCCGCAGTCGATTGTGTCGCCCATTCCATTCTTAAGGTCACCGCCGCGGAATTTGATGATCCATGGCTGGTGTGTGTCGCTGTAATTATTGGTGCCATATGCAAGTTGCTGTTTATCGGCAGTGCAGCCAACCAGGATTTTAGGTCGAGCTCCACCGGATCCGGCGGCGAGGGCATATATTTGATCGAGGACCTCACTTGGGGCGCCCTCTAAAATGCTCTGAGTCTCATCAGCTAACTTATCGAGTTCGATGTGATTAATGAGGTCTATCTTGTCCGACGCCTCAGCTTCGTATTCCGGCTGATATGACAGGGCGCCCATGCCGTGCTTTCCGACGTAAGATAGGCGATCCAATGGCGTTAATACCCAAGGGTCCTGCCCGAGCTCCCTAATCTTTCGATCCAACAGAAGCCTGCCCCACCCATCGGGAAGGCTGTCATCAAAGACACCATGCAGGCCTTCAAAAATGCCTGGATCACCTTCAATAATGCCGCGTTTGCGCGGCAGCTTATAAGGGGAGATCCGTAGATTGAGCGCTAAAAATTCTTCGGTATATTGGAACAAGATTTTATGCTCATGGGCAGCCAGGCGCCCGACCGGAACCGGGTCACCAAGGCCGTCATAAAAAACATGAACAATCTCGACAGACATTATTTCTCACGCCCCCTGGCCCGCGCCGCGGGCTTCGCTTTAATTATGTCGTCAATGTCGGTGATCTCAGGTGGCTGAAAGAGACTTGTTAGCTCCTTGGTCGCACCCAGGGCAATGGATAGGCGAATAAGTGATTCGAATGAAATCGCGCCAGTTTGCTCGAACCTCTTAAGGCTACCAAGCGACATTCCGGAGCGCTCGGCCAGGCCTTCTTGAGAGAGATTTTGCCGTAGTCGAAGGGTGCGTACATTGTCCGCAATTTGAGAGGCGATCTCTTTTGGGGACATAAGCTCAATGGCTAACATATTATCTCCTAACGTCAATGCACGCTATTTATAGATAATATATTACCCCTTATGGGTCAAGCACCACCAGGCTTTCATTAGCAAGTTCTGTTATTTCTTTCTTGAAGTGTAGTCGCCCCTGTGCACTGGACTTATCTAAGGATAGGTCCACAAATTCACAAGGTACCTCTGATACCGGCAAGGCGGCATGGCCGATTAGCCAGAGTCTCTTATAGAAACTGGGCCTCTCGGGTAAGTTGGGGAGCAGGTCACTCCCAAATATGTTTCAGCTGGCAAAGTATAGGCGCCGAGCAGCTCTTGGTATAATTTTCGGAGAATTCGATCTGCAATCAGTACGGTGATAGATGAGAGAGATATCCTCAACTATCCAATGGGTTCAAGAGTTCAAAAATCCGCGCCAAATGCTTTGCGTCGGCTTCGGCTCGATGGACCGGGGGGCACTCTATATGGGCTAGATAAATAGCTTCTGACATATTTGGGTGCTCAGGCTGCCTCGCGACAGCAGCATAGATAATTTCAAAATCTTGCAATTCTGGGGCCGTGCCCGCGTCCGCAGCATCATAAATCATCTGCAACCACCGTTGATCAAACTCAGGCGAGTCAGAGAAAAGTATTGCGCCTCGTGTCGTGTCCATGAATTTCTTCACGACCACATCAGGTTTTATGCCATTTTTAAGTACCGTCTGGTAATCAATGCCCGTGATTTTCTCAGCTTGCGCATCCCAACCCCTAACAACTGTGCGTGGGTTGTGGGGATCACCATCACACCACCCCCATTGTGGTTCGATAAACATTGCCATTGAAAAATCATAAGGAAAAGCCAGTCCGAGCTCCGTCGGCCAACCATCAGAACCAGCTGACGAAGCTTCCAGATCTATAAAACAAACGTCTTTTCTCATAGAGGAAGCCCCCCTCACAGGAAAGATCTAAGATTTATGTATCAGACAAAACAGATCGAAGATTTACGCCAACAGCGCCGGGCGTTGGCTCATTAACCAAAACACGGGACGGTCAACAAGCTGCTGATTTCCAAAAGCAGGACTGCCATCCGGATGAAAGCCTGTCTGGACAATCGGCACAAACATCTGTTTACCCGGACAAAATATTACACAGCGTACGGGAGGACCAAGACCATTTGTGTCAGCATTAAAATACCACCCCCGGGAAATGCGCGACAACGTCACGATATCCCCAGATACGGAAGGCATGAACGATCATCAGCGTTTCGTGTACGTCTGGGTCGTTTTCGTCATGCTTTTGCAATCGATAGAATGAGCCAGACGGCGTTATGACCCCTGAAAAATCGGGAGCAAAAAACGGGAATACGCCCGGCGCAACGGAGGTTGTGAACGGGCCAGAAGAGTTGCTGCCAACCACAAATGCTGCTTCGGTTTTGTCATCGGAAATGCCGATCAAACCCCAAGAACTTAAAATCTCTTTTGGTATGTCAGGCCTGGGGCGCATTTCCCAATCAGAATCAGGATGGATCTCACTGAGGGGAATCTTTCGAAACCGGATCTTAGTCGGGTTGTTATTTAAATTTTGAAAGCTTAGTTGTGCTCCCAAATTTTCGAAATCGATTTCCATTAAAGTCACCTCACCGCAATTTAATGATAAATTTTGGGTCGTAGTTCGGATTCATTTCCGCAGGGAAATACGGGTAATACCCCCGAAAATTAGTGGTCTTCATGAGTAGAATTTTCTCGTAACGTAAACGCAGGAGATTCACGATGAAAAATTCCCGTTATTCAGACAGCCAGATCATTGCAATTTTGAAACAGGCGGAGGCCGGAACGCCAGTTCCTGAGCTTTGCCGTGAGCACGGCATGAGCAGCGCCAGTTTTTATAAATGGCGCGCCAAATACGGCGGCATGGATGCTTCGTTGATGTCGCGGATGAAAGAGCTGGAAGCCGAGAATGCCCGTCTGAAGAAGATGTATGCCGAGGTCCAACTGCAAAACGATGTGATCAAGGAAGCCATGGCAAAAAAGTGGTGAGGCCATCGCGTCGTCGCGAGATGGCCAAAGATTTTGTCTGCAAGGGGCGACTGACGATCCGCTCGGCCTGTGAGGTTTTTATGATCAGTGAGACTTGCTACCGCTATCAACCCAAGCTGAGTGATGAAAATGCCGAGATTGGCGAGTGGCTTCAGGTTCTGACCAACCGCCAGCGCAACTGGGGCTTCATGTTGTGCTTTCTGTATTTACGCAACGTGAAGGGCTTTGGCTGGAACCATAAACGGGTCTACAGGATTTATAAGGAGCTTGAGTTGAACCTGAGGATTCAGCCGAAGAAACGCCTGTATCGGGATAAACCGGAACCTTTGGCGGTGCCTGATGCCATTAATGAAATTTGGTCGATGGATTTTATGCATGATCAACTTGGTGATGGCCGGAGCTTTCGCGCCTTCAATGTGATTGACGATTACAATCGCGAAGGTCTGGGCATTGAGGTCGACTTCTCGCTGCCTGCGGTCCGTGTCATTCGCGCCCTTGAGCAAATCATTGAATGGCGGGGACCTCCCCGCACCCTTCGGTGCGACAATGGCCCCGAATATATCAGTTCTTTATTGGCCGCCTGGACGGAAAAACGAGGTATTGGCCTGCAGTTTATCCAGCCGGGAAAGCCACAGCAGAATGCCTATGTTGAACGGTTTAATCGCACCGTCCGATATGACTGGCTGAACCAGTACATCTTTGCAACGATCGAAGAGGTTCAAGATGCCGCGACCAAGTGGTTGTGGACATACAACAACGAACGACCCAATATGGCCATCGGTGGCATAACGCCAATACAAAAGCTGACAATGGAAAAGCCCATGGCCGCCTAACCCGTTCTACTTCTAACGGCCCCTAAAAAGGGGGGTATTACCGAACCACCGGGCTATCAGCGTAGTGGCCCGCCGAAGCGCCCGAAGCTGGACCCTTTTACAGGGATCATCGACCACATTTTGGACGATGACCGCACCGCTCACCGCAAGCAGCGCCATACAGCCAAGCGGATATTTGAGCGTCTTCGCGATGAACACGGTTTCACCGGCGGACAGACCATCGTCAAGGATTACGTCCGGGAACAGACCCGTCGCCGACGAGAGATGTTCGTGCCGCTGAGCCATGAACCGGGTCAGGCCCAGGCAGATTTTGGCGAGGCGGATGTGATCATCGCCGGGGTGACGCACCGCTCACACTTTTTTGTCATGGACTTTCCGCACAGTGATGCGTGCTTTGTCGTCGCCTATCCGGCGGCGACCACGGAAGCCTGGCTGGACGGTCACAACAAAGCCTTTGCGTTCTTCAATGGCGTGCCCGAATCAATCCTCTACGATAACGACAAGTGTTTGGTGGCGCGCATATTGCCAGATCGCACCCGGCAGCGGACGGGAGCGTTCAGCGGGCTCCAGTCCCACTACCTTTTCAAGGACCGCTATGGTCGCCCCGGCAAGGGCAATGACAAGGGCAACGTGGAAGGGATGGTCGGCTACATCCGGCGGAACTTTATGGTGCCCATCCCACGATTTGAGAGCTGGGAGGCCTTCAATGCTGACCTGGAAGCGCGATGCCTAAAGCGCCAAGATGAAGTTCTGCGCGGGCATCGCGAGAGCATCCGTGAACGGTTCGTGCGTGATAGCGAAGTGCTGAGCAACTTGCAACCAGTTCCGTTTGATGCCTGTGATCGGCAAGCGACACGGGTCAACTCCCAGTCTCTGGTGCGTTATCAAACCAACGATTATTCCGTTCCCGTCGCCTACGGCCACCGGGAGGTCTGGGTGCGGGGCTATGTCCATGAGGTCGTCATTGGTTGCGCCAGTGACGAGATCGCCCGCCACCCCCGTTCCTATGACAAACAAGACCTGATCTTCAATCCGATCCATTATCTTCCCTTGTTGGAGAAGAAGGTTGGCGCTCTGGATCAGGCGGCACCGCTGGTCGGTTGGGATCTTCCCGAAGAGTTTGCGACCCTGCACCGTCTGTTGGAGGCTCGCATGGGGAAGTCGGGAAAGCGCGAGTACGTACAGGTCCTGAGGCTTTTGGAGACCTTCGATATTGAGGTCCTTCATAACGCTATAAAGGATGCCCTGCGTATGGGTGCCATCGGTTACGACGCCGTCAAACATCTGGTGCTGTGCCGTATCGAGCGACGTCCACCCAGGCTCGACTTAAACGTTTATCCCTTCCTGCCCCAGGCCCAGGTGACAACGACATCGGTGACCAGTTACATGAGTCTGCTGCAAAAAGCCGGGAAAGTAGACAGACCTAACGGGGATGCCGTGAGGTCAGCGCCATGACCGAAGCACCACAGATCTTGCTGGCTCACCATCTCAAGGTGCTCAGGCTGCCCACCTTCCTGCGAGAATACGACAAGTTGGCCCGCCAGTGCGCCGCCGAGGGTGTCGACCATGTGCGTTATCTCATCCGCCTCACCGAACTGGAATTGATCGACCGCGAACGCCGTATGGTCGAGCGGCGCATCAAGCAGGCCAAGTTCCCCGCCGTCAAAAGCCTCGACAGCTTTAATTACAAGACTCTCCCATCCCTCAACAAGATGCTGGTTG
>NZ_MCGG01000050.1 GCF_001746755.1 Magnetovibrio blakemorei
GGGTCTGCTCGGTCTCACCACCGGGATTCATGATGCCATCAACCTTAAGACCATGATCACGCTGGAGGGACTTGATCCCCTGAAACAACCCATTGTCCGGATATTCAGTGATGCCCCAATCGGGAACTTCATAATGCCCCAAATCGCTCAGGGCTGTTTTGACTTTGAATACATCATTAAGATCAGCATTCACGTTCCGCTTAAGCGGGCGCTTGAGTTGAAAAAAATCGTACATGGAAACCTCACACCTGGGCGCGCACGAACACTCCCGGAATGAACCCAGATTCGGTTCTGCACGCCGGATAAATATTGAATTTGAGGGAGTGTTATCCACGCCAGGTTATCGCGGCAGCCAATGACGGCGGAGATAAGAAGCGAGCTATGCGCTTCACCGTTCATTGGAATCGCGGCCTTGTGGGCACCGTGCGCACTATAGGATATAATACCTATGTTGTCAAGGCGTAATTCGTAATATCCGTGGAAAATTGAGAATGGGGAAATGTTCCAGATACCCTAGCCGCTGGATATCCGTCCCCAAAGCCCCCGGAACTGCGGGATTCCGGGGCAATCATAGTCTGGCGGTGGGTTCGCATGAGTGTAGGTGAACTCAAAAAGGTAGAATGAGACAGGCAGAGATCCTCGTTTTTCGTTTTTCGCTGAAACCAAACAACGAGACTGATGAAAGCTAATAGCTAGATTCACCTACAGATATGAAATGAAAAACCTAGACTGGCCTACAGGCCCATCGTAAGCCACTGATTTATATCATAATTATATTCTATTGGTGCTTCAAACATGGGGCCATTTTTTTCATAAATTTTTGATAAGATCGGCTCGCGATCTGGGGGAAGGTTTTTCTTCAATTAAATGCTCCCCCGCCCCCAGTCCATTGCCTTTCATTTTATGGCTCATCCAAGTCTGTCGTGACCAATTCATCAATAAGTCTGATTATTTTAACCAGCGCGCCACGGGCATTAATCAGCTTTTTAATGGTCAGAATTTCATGGTGACCCGTCATCAATAAAAATGCTTCCAGAACTTCATCTGAGTGGTGAGCCAATTCAATCAAGTTCTCTCCGTTCGGGGCGTTTTTTCCTTCAAGCCAATTTCTGGCCGTGCGTTCACCAACCCCTGTGATCCGCATCAATGATTTTACCGCCTCACCGTTTCCCCCAAACACATCACGCAAAGTTTTAGAAATGACGCTTTTGAAAGTGTCATCTTCAGTGATCAAAATTTTACCCGAAAATTCCGGAAAAGTTTTTCCAGATATGGGCCGAAAGTTTCGGCCTTTTTTACGAAAAGACATTCCTGACCTCCATGTCTACGTTTGATATACGCAAGAGATATCAGTCGATCGGCGATCACGTTGATGCTGCCTAGTCGGTGTTACTGCCTTGCCGCATGAAACACGGGCGGATTGGCGTTGGAGGATATAGCTTTGGAAAAATTGTCAGACACCGGACACACTGAGGTCGATGCACAGGGTTCAAATAAGATGAGCGCTGTTGAGTACGTCCGCATGTCCACCGAACACCAGAAGTATTCCACCCAAAATCAATCCGATGCCATTCTTCGCTATGCCAAAAGCAACGGCATGAAGATCATTAAGACATACTCGGATGCTGGGAAAAGTGGTCTCAAAATTGAGGGGCGAGCTGGCCTCCGCAAGCTGATTGATGATGTGGAATCCGGCACCGCTGTTTTTACGGCCATCTTGGTCTACGACATCAGCCGCTGGGGAAGGTTTCAGGATGCGGATGAGAGTGCTTATTACGAATACATCTGCCGACGCAACGGCATTACCGTTCACTACTGCGCTGAGCAATTCGACAATGATGGCAGTCCTGTCTCAACGATCGTCAAAGGCGTCAAACGCGCCATGGCTGGCGAATATAGCCGGGAGCTTTCGACAAAAGTCTTTGCGGGGCAATGTCGGCTTATCGAACTTGGCTACCGGCAAGGCGGCATGGCCGGTTATGGATTGCGTCGCATGCGCATTGACCAAAATGGTACGCCCCAAGGCGTCCTCGATTTTGGTGAACATAAGTGCCTTCAAACCGACCGGGTGATCTTGATACCGGGGCCGGACGAAGAAGTAGCAACAGTTCAGTGGATGTATCGTGAATTTGTTGATGGGGGAAAGGTGGAAAGCGCGATCGCGGCCGACTTGAACGAGCGAGGAATCAAGACAGACCTGAACCGCCCCTGGACCCGAGGGACCGTTCATCAGGTCCTTACCAACGAAAAATACATCGGGAACAATGTCTACAACCACCAATCCTATAAGTTAAAGAAGAAGCGAATGGTTAATGCCCCGGATATGTGGATCCGGGCCGATGGTGTTTTTGAGGCCATTGTTGACCCCGAACTATTTTTCACGGCACAGGGGATGATCCGTGAGCGCAACCGTAAATACACGGACGAAGAAATGCTGGACCGCTTGAAGCATCTTTTCCAGCACCATGGTTATCTTTCGGGGCTAGTCATCGACGAAGCTGATAGCATGCCCTCAAGCAATATATACCAACGACGCTTCGGCAGCCTGATTCGTGCCTACGAACTGGTGGGGTTCACGCCCGATAGGGACTATCGCTACATTGAGATAAACCGTGGCCTACGACAGGTGCACCATGAAGTCGTAGTGGATACTATTGCATCAATCGAAATACTTGGCGGCGCTGTTCAACAAAACCAGGCCACCGACCTCCTTTCTGTGAACGGTGAGTTCACCGCCTCCATCGTCATAGCTCGGTGCCAGCAAACGCCCGCAGGTTCGCTGCGTTGGAAAGTCCGCCTCGATACGGGCCTAATGCCCGATATCACGGTTGCTGTTCGGATGGATCAAAACAACGAAGTACCCTTGGATTACTATCTCCTTCCGCTGCTCGATATATCCTCGGGCCGGATTCGGCTGGCCGAGGAGAATGGTCTTATGCTCGATGCATTTCGGTTCGATACGCTGGAGTTCTTTTTGGCCATGGCCGAGCGGGCAAAGATCTCGGAGATTGCAGCATGACGAATGAAACTGATGACATCACCGTGCGAATGATCCCAATCGGCCAGATTACCGTTCTTAATCCACGGGTTCGAAATCCGAAGGTCTTTCGACTGATCCTCGATAGTATTTCCAAGGTAGGGCTCAAAAGGCCAATTACGGTTAGCCAATCGAGTACATCGGACGGCGCGCTTTTATACGACCTGGTGTGTGGTCAGGGCCGGCTTGAAGCTTTCATCTCCCTTGGGCAGCAAGAAATACCCGCCATTATTATCGACGTCAGCGAGGAAGATAGCCTAATCATGAGCTTGGTAGAGAATATCGCCAGGCGACAGCACCGTCCGATGGAGCTGCTCCGTGAAATCGGAGTGCTCAAAAAGCGTGGCAATTCATATGCACAGATTGCTGAGAAAACTGCCCTTTCCTATGATTATGTACATTCAATCGGGCGCCTATTGGAAGAGGGAGAAGAGCGCCTATTGGTCGCTGTAGAAACCGGAAAAATACCAATCAGTGTCGCAATTGATATCGTCGACACTGATGCGGAAGGTGTGCAGGATGCTCTTGCTCTTGCTTACGAGAATGGCCTTCTCCGCGGCAAAAAACTGCTGACCGCGAGACGTGTAGTCGAGCAACGCCAACGTCGAGGAAAGACAAACCGTAACTCGTCTCCTTCCAAGGGCCGATCACGCATGTCATCCGATGCTCTTGTTCGCGCTTACCAGCAAGAGGCCGACCGACAACGCTTGATGATCAAAAGAGCAGAAATCACACAGGATCGACTTTTGTTCATCGTTGAGGCAATGCGGAAACTGTTAGCTGACGATAACTTCGTGACATTACTGCGTGCTGAGAGTTTGAAAACCATGCCGCGTCCCCTCGCAGACCTAGTCATTGTAAAGAGGGGATAATGCCTATGTCCAGCAATGTAACTATAGCATTTGAATCAGCCAGAATTTTGGTCTCTCTCACCGATATCCTCCCTGTGAAGCAGCTCCATGCATCCACTAAAATAAGCCGTAAATACCAGCAGATTGCAGCATCGATCCGAGAGGTCGGCATTATTGAACCGCCTGTGGTCGCCCGCGCGAAAGGGAAGAAGGGGAAATTTCTGCTTCTTGACGGTCATTTGCGAATTGCAGTCCTGAAAGATCTCGATATTGATGATGTAACCTGCCTGGTCTCGACTGATGACGAGGCCTTCACATACAACAAGCGGATCAATAAACTTGCAACGATCCAGGAACATAAAATGATTTTGAAGGCAATCAAACGCGGAGTCCCAGAAGACAGGATTGCCAAAGCCTTGGATATTAACGTTACGAGTATTCGGCAGAAGAGGCTTCTTCTGGATGGCATTTGTGCGGAGGCAGCTGACCTTCTCAAGGACCTGCACTGTCCTTTAAATACATTTTATTCACTAAAAAAAATGAAGCCTCTGCGACAGGTCGAGGTTGCCGATTTAATGATCGCGATGAACAATTTCTCGGTCAGCTATTCCAGAGCCCTGTTGGCCGCGACGCCCCAGGAACAACTGATTGATTCAGGGAAGCAAAAGGCATTCAAGGGAATTTCTTCTGAGCAGATGATGCAAATGGAAAAGGAGATGGCAAGCCTTCAGCGTGAGATCAAGCTGATCGAAGAATCCTATGGTCCCAACCACCTCAATCTAGTTCTGGCGCGCGGCTACCTCGTTTCCCTGGTCAATAACTCTAAGGTTGTCCAGTACCTCACACATAATCACTGCGAGATCTTAGTCGAGTTTGAAAAAATATCTGAGTCAGCATCAATGACATTGGAGGCAGCCGAATAGCGGGCGTTTTGTTCAGCGTGCGGAGAGCTCCCGCAGAGGACATCAAGATGGGGACCGGGACCCGATAAGCGCCGGGACCGCTGGAGAAGCCGTCGAAGGGGCGGATCAATGGCGGTGGTGGGAATACCGGCGAACCCGGATGGAGCCCACTAGGTTAGCCACCATATGGTTAACCGCGATGCTGTCCAACAGGTGGTTGGCATCGACAATGCGGGGCATGTCGCAGCTTTGAATTTTGACCAAGCGCGCATGCCCCGCAAGTTATGTGACTTATTGCCTAAATCCGTGCCGCTTACGTCCAATTAACCAACCACCATGCCGCTTGTAACGGGAATGTGAGTGCGCAAACCATGATACTACCCCATACACGAGGAGTGTCTAACAATGATCTGGATATCCAGTCTGAAAGGGCGCACAGATCTGCTTTTGCTCGCAGATGTTATCCCAGCCATTTCTATATATCCTTAGTGTGCACTAACGTTAGTGCACATCACTATCGGACAGATCCATAAATCCTAAAAGAGCGGGACTAAACAGCTAGACCCTTTTCACGGCAATAATCCTCATCATCTATAAGGCGTTCAGAGTATGTTGCATCGACCAATTGAATCCATCGCCGTTTGAAGTAGAACGGGTTAGGCGGCCATGGGTTTTTCCATTGTCAGCTTTTGTATTGGCGTTAGGCCACCGATGGCCATATTGGGTCGCTCGTTGTTGTATGTCCACAGCCACTTGGTCGCGGCATCTTGAACCTCCTCACCTTGATAGATATGTGCGCGAATTGCGCCGGTCGTATAATTTATTATGATCAAAAGAATGCCATGGGCATGCCTAACGCTTGGTGGCCGGATCGATTTGATCAAGGACCTAATTGACATCAATAAGGTTTATGAAAGGCTTTGACAGCGTTAAGTATTTAAGCTGACCGCATCAGCATTTGTGCGTTTTGCACGTTAGGTGTCGATATATGGTTCTTGAAAAGCTGCCTAAAATTGACTATATTATGACTACATAGTCAATTTTAGGACACATATAATGTCAATTGCCTTGCTCGACAAAGATACAGAAATGTTGATCGACAGCTCTGACGGCACTGTTCTTCCGAGCGTCCTCGGTAATGTTCTTCATGTCCGCTATGAGGAATTAGCAAAGCTCTCAGGGCTAAAGTCAAGCAGCCTCCGCGCAAGCCCGAAGGCGAAGTCCACACAGGCAAAATTACGTCCGATCGCCCAGATTCTCCTCAGGGCGAGCGCCATGACCGGATCTATCGGACTGGCCGTAGCCTGGTTCGAATATCAGCCGATTCCCGGCTTTGGCAACAAAACACCGGCCGAAACGGTTGCGGACGGATACGCCGACGCCGTTCTTCAACACTTGAGCGACATGGAAGAAGGCGTTTACGCCTAATGCCATCCTTCCTGACATCTAACTACAGCCACCAATGCTGGCGTATTTTGACACCCAGGTGGTCATTTGATCCCTTGAGTGGAGCTGGTAGCGCCAAAAATGGCGGCCGGTTTAATCGACCTGGCCAGCATGCTCTATATCTCTCAGAAGAGGTGGAAACGGCTCTTGCCGAGTACCAGCAAAACATGCTTCGCACCCCCAAACCCGGCATGCTCGCCGCTTACACGGTCGATATAGATGAAATGATCGATTTAACGGATTCGAACACGCTGTCTTCTCTCGGGATTGATAATAAAGCACTCGAGTGCCCCTGGAAAATTCTCAGATCTCGCGGCGAGGCCGTTCCAACATGGGATTTGGTTGACCGCCTTATTGCCGATGGTGTTGCTGGTGCCAGGGTGCCCAGCTTTGCCGCAGCGGGTGGTGTCAACGTCGTGCTTTGGGACTGGCAGACCCCGCCAAATGTTGTGAACG
>NZ_MCGG01000051.1 GCF_001746755.1 Magnetovibrio blakemorei
AAAGAAAAATTTCAGCGTAATAAACCGCATTGCAACATCGGCACGATTGGTCACGTTGACCATGGCAAGACGACGTTGACGGCTGCGATCACGAAGGTTTTGGCAGAAACGGGCGGAGCCACGTTCTCCGGCTATGCCGACATCGACAAAGCTCCTGAAGAGCGCGCCCGCGGTATCACGATTTCGACCGCACACGTCGAATACACGACGGATGCGCGTCACTACGCCCACGTCGATTGCCCGGGTCACGCGGATTATGTGAAGAACATGATCACGGGTGCCGCGCAGATGGACGGTGGCATTTTGGTGGTTTCGGCTGCTGATGGCCCCATGCCGCAGACTCGCGAGCACATCTTGTTGGCGCGTCAGGTTGGCGTTCCGGCATTGGTCGTGTACATGAACAAAGTCGATCAGGTTGACGACGAAGAGTTGCTGGAACTGGTGGAAATGGAAATCCGCGAGTTGCTGTCCTCTTACGACTTCCCCGGCGATGATATTCCCATCGTTAAAGGCTCGGCTCTGGCCGCACTTGAAGGCCGTGACGACGAAATCGGCAAGAATTCCATTCTTGAACTGATGAAGGCCGTTGATGATTACATTCCGCAGCCTGACCGTCCGAAAGACAAGCCGTTCCTGATGCCGATCGAAGACGTGTTCTCGATTTCCGGCCGTGGCACGGTTGTGACCGGTCGTATCGAAAGCGGCGCTGTTAAAGTTGGCGAAGAAATCGAAATCGTCGGCTTGAAGCCCACCGTGAAGACGACCTGTACGGGCGTTGAAATGTTCCGCAAGCTGCTGGATTCCGGCGAAGCTGGCGACAACGTTGGTGTGTTGCTGCGTGGCACGGCGCGTGACGATGTTGAGCGTGGTCAGGTTTTGGCCAAGCCCGGTTCGATCACGCCGCACACCAAGTTCACGGCTGAAGCTTATATTTTGACGAAGGAAGAGGGTGGCCGTCACACGCCGTTCTTTACCAAGTACCGTCCGCAGTTCTATTTCCGCACCACCGACGTAACGGGCATGTGCACGTTGCCGGAAGGCACGGAAATGGTTATGCCGGGCGACAACATCGCTATGGAAGTCGAGCTGATTGCGCCGATCGCCATGGATGAAGGCTTGCGCTTCGCTATCCGTGAAGGCGGCCGCACCGTTGGTGCTGGCGTCGTCTCTAAGGTGATCGCTTAAACGCACTAGACATCCGGGCGGGAAGAGGGTAAACCCCACTTCCCGCCGCATCGGATTGCGGCAGGATGGGTTAACTCGTCCTGTCCTTTCCTTTTTTCGGCACGTTGCCTAAAAAAGGTTAGGTTTTGTAGGGGTATAGCTCAGTTGGTAGAGCGGCGGTCTCCAAAACCGCAGGTCGCGGGTTCGAACCCTGCTGCCCCTGCCATCCTTTTTGGCTCGCTTTTGTGGGTCGCGAAACGAAGAAAGAATAGGAATTATGGCGAAAACTACGCCCGCCAAGTTTGTTCAAGAAGTTCGACAGGAAACCGCAAAGGTAACCTGGCCGACCCGTCGTGAGACGGTGGTTTCCACCGCCACGGTGTTCGTCATGGCGATTTTGGCTGCCATATTTTTCTTCTTGGTCGACCAGTTGCTGTCGACCGGTGTTCGCTTAGTTTTGGGTATGGGGTCTTAAGTCATGGCTGCGAAGTGGTACGTTCTGCACGTCTATTCGGGCTTTGAAAAGAAAGTCTCGGCTTCAATTATTGAGCAGGCGCGTCAAGCTGGAATGGATGACAAGATCCTTCAGGTTTTGGTGCCCAGCGAAGAAGTGATCGAAGTGCGCCGGGGCTCTAAAGTCTCGTCAGAGCGCAAATTTTTCCCCGGTTACGTTCTGATTGAAATGGAACTGACCGACGAAGCATGGCATTTGGTGCAAAACACGCCCAAAGTCAGCGGTTTTTTGGGCACCAAAGAACGTCCGACGCCGATTTCGGCAGCGGAAGCTTTGCGCATCCAAAATCAGGTTCAAGAAGGCGTGGATCGTCCCAAGCCTTCAGTGGTTTACGAAATTGGCGACACGGTTCGGGTTGTGGACGGTCCGTTCACCTCGTTCAACGGCCAAGTTGAAGACGTTGATGAAGAACGCTCCCGCGTCAAGGTTGCGGTCAGCATTTTCGGTCGGTCGACGCCGGTGGAACTGGAATACGCCCAGGTCGAAAAGACCTAAAAGATTTTATCGTCCAGGCTGCACAACCCCAATTGGGGACGCTGTCGGGATTTAACGTGTGGGAGGCCAGCCATGGCTGCACCACGCACTCAGAAGACACAGAAGAACTGAGGTACTGAAATGGCTAAAAAAATTAAAGCACTTGTAAAGTTGCAAGTGAAGGCCGGGCAAGCAAACCCGTCCCCTCCCATCGGTCCGGCACTCGGCCAGGCTGGTTTGAACATTATGGAATTCTGCAAAGCGTTCAACGCGCAGACCCAGAACATGGAACCGGGTATGCCGATTCCCGTGGTGATCACGGCGTATCAGGATGCATCGTTCGATTTCATCACCAAAACACCGCCTGCCAGCTTCTTGCTGAAAAAGGCCGCTAAGATCACGTCGGGCGCCAAAACCACCGGCACCCAGATCGTCGGTTCCGTGACCATGGCTCAGTGCCGTGAAATTGCAGAAACGAAGATGGCTGATCTGAACGCTAACGACCTGGACGCCGCCGCGATTATGATCGTTGGCACCGCGCGCTCCATGGGTCTTGAAGTGCAGGGATAAGAACATGGCAAAGATTGGAAAGCGCGGCGCAGCCGCAAAAGCAACCGTAGACGCCGATAAGCACTACGAGCTCATCGAAGCCTTGAAGTTGGTCAAAAGCAACGCCACCGCCAAATTCGACGAAACCGTTGAAGTTGCCGTGAACCTGGGCGTCGATCCCAAGCACGCCGACCAGATGGTCCGCGGCATGGTGTCTTTGCCCAACGGCACCGGCAAAACCGTTCGTGTTGCTGTGTTCGCCAAGGGCGCCAAGGCCGAAGAAGCCAAAAAAGCCGGTGCCGAATTGGTGGGCGATGATGATTTGGCGGAAATGATCCAGAAGGGCGAAATGAACTTCGACCGCTGTATCGCAACGCCGGACATGATGATGGTTGTCGGTCGTTTGGGTAAGGTTCTGGGCCCGCGCGGCTTGATGCCGAACCCCAAGTTGGGCACCGTGACCCAAGACGTCGCTCAGGCGGTTAAAGACGCTAAAGGCGGCCAGATTGAATTCCGCGTTGAAAAATTAGGCATCATTCATGCCGGTGTGGGTAAAGCCAGCTTTGACGAAAAAGCCCTCGCCGAAAACGTGAAGGCCTTGATCGACGCCTTGAACAAAGCCAAGCCGTCTGGCGCTAAAGGGACTTACCTGAAGCGCGTGTCGCTCAGTTCCACCATGGGGCCGGGCGTCCGGTTGGACGTGCCCAATCTTTTGGGCGTGACCGCTTAAGGCTTTGTTTTAAGAGTTTGCTGACCCGCCCTGTTTTAGGGCGGGTGGGTGAAGAAAGTTTGCGGGGCATAGGCCTTTCAAGCTTTCGAGCCTGTCCAAGACCGTAGGTGCTTCACAATTTGGTGGAGTTTAAAGGGGAAACCCGCCTGCACAGACGGTGCAGATCCCGTTTAAGCGCCGCTCCTTTGGGGGCGTACGTCATAAACGGCTTGAACTGTTGCACTTGGCAGGTTGTCGAGCCCTTTACTCGAAACATCTGATGTTTTGGTTGAGGGGCAATTCGTGCAACGGCTTTTCCCATGATGGGAAAAGTTATTGAAACTGGAGACGACTGTGGACCGTACACAGAAAGAAGAACTGGTCTCTTCGCTTCACGAAACCTTCAGCGGCGCCGAAATGGTGGTCGTAACCCATAACCTGGGTTTGTCTGTGAAACAGATGGAGGCGCTGCGTGTGCAGCTTCGTGAAGCTGGAGCGAGCTTCAAAGTGACGAAAAACCGGCTCACGCGTCTCGCTCTCAAAGACACGAAGTTTGAGGGATTGGCTGACCTTTTCACCGGACCGACCGGCATTGCTTATAGCAATGACGCCGTCGCTGCGGCGAGAGTTTCGGTCAAGTTTGCCAAAGGCAACGACAAGTTCGTTGTTGTTGGTGGTGCTTTGGGTGCTGAAGCTTTGGACGTCGCTGGCGTTCAGGCTCTGGCCACTCTGCCGTCCCTTGATGAACTTCGTGGCAAGCTGGTTGGGCTTCTGCAGGCCCCTGCGACCAAAATCGCAGGTGTTCTTCAGGCTCCCGCCGGGCAGTTGGCGCGCGTTTGTAGCGCGTACGGCTCGCAGGGCTAAGTCGCGTATCTGGTTGACACAAACACAGGCAGTTCAAGCCTAAGGAGAATATGAATATGGCTAACATCGAACAGATCGCAGAAGACCTCTCTGCTCTGACCGTTATGGAAGCAGCCAATCTGGCTAAGCTTCTTGAAGAAAAATGGGGCGTTTCCGCCGCTGCTCCGGTTGCAGTTGCTGCTGCACCGGGCGCCGCTGTTGAAGCCGCCGAAGAAAAGACCGACTTTGACGTGATGTTGACCGCCGTTGGCGACAAAAAAATCAACGTCATTAAGGAAGTCCGCGCCATCACGGGTCTTGGCCTCAAAGAAGCCAAAGACTTGGTTGAAGGTGCACCTGGCGTCGTCAAAGAAGGCGTTGCCAAGGCTGAAGCCGAAGAAATCAAAAAGAAACTTGAAGAAGCCGGCGCAACCGTCGAACTCAAGTAATCTTATTGATTGCAAAAATCGGGTTTTGGCGGCGCTTGGATCTCTTTTGAGAGATTTAAGCGCCGTCACCTCCCACCGCTTGAAACCATCCGCCCGAATAGGCTTGCCGAAGCCGATAAAGTGGATGTGCTCAACGCCTCTCCGCGAGATTGATATGGGATCGGCATCCCAAGGTCATCCGCAGGGGGCGTTTTTGTATTTGGGGCCATCTGGTTTTGATGGTTGTCCGGTTTAAACATTTTGATTTTTATTGGCCCAATAGTGGGGTCGTCGAAAGAAACGAGGAAAATTCATGGCTACGTCGTTTACGGGTCGCATGCGTGTCCGCAAGGATTATGGGAAAATCCCCGCCGCGGTTGAAATGCCTAACCTGATTGAAGTGCAAAAGACGTCTTATGAGCATTTCTTGCAAAAGGACATCCCGGCTGCTGAGCGCACCGAGACGGGCCTGCAAGAAGTCTTTAAGTCAGTCTTCCCCATTGAAGATTTCTCTGGTCGCGGCACCCTTGAATATGTCGCGTTCGAATTCGAAGCCCCGAAGTACGACGTTGAGGAATGCCAACAACGTGGCATCACCTATGCCGCGCCGTTGAAAGTGACCTTGCGCCTGGTGGTGTGGGACATTGACGAAGAAACCGGTTCGAAGTCGGTTCGCGACATCAAAGAACAAGACGTCTACATGGGCGATATGCCGTTCATGACCGCCAACGGCACCTTTGTCGTCAACGGCACCGAGCGCGTGATCGTTTCTCAGATGCACCGTTCACCGGGCGTGTTCTTCGATCACGATAAGGGCAAGACCCATTCGTCCGGCAAGTATCTGTTCGCCGCGCGCGTGATCCCGTATCGCGGTTCCTGGTTGGACTTTGAATTCGACGCCAAGGACTTGGTCTACGTGCGTATCGATCGTCGCCGCAAACTGCCGGTCACGACGCTGTTGATGGCGTTGGACAATGACGAGACCGCCGAAAAGCGCGCCGCATTGAAAGCCAAGGGCGACAAAATCGATCCGATGGAAGCTGTCGGCATGTCGAAGGAAGACATCCTCGGTTACTTCTACGACCAGGTTGTCTACACCCGCATTAAAAAGGGTTGGAAGACGGCGTTTGACGCGCAACGTTTGCGCGGCGCGAAGCTGACCAAAGACCTGATCAACGCCAAGACCGGCAAGGTCGTCGCCGAAGCGGGCGAAAAAATGACCCCGCGCGCGTTGAAAAAACTCGATGAAACCAAGCTCACGGAAATCCTTGTCAGCAGCGAAGAACTGATCGGTTCTTATGCCGCGGAAGATCTCTTCAGCGAAGCAACCGGCGAAATCTACGCGGAATCGGGCGAAGAAATCACCGAAGCCGCCATCGAAGCGCTTGAAGCTGCGGGCGTCACCGAAATCAAAGTTCTGGCCATCGATCACGTGAACGTTGGCCCGTACATCCGCAACACCTTGGCGGTTGATAAAAACACTTCGCGCGAAGAAGCGTTGATCGACATTTATCGCGTCATGCGTCCGGGCGAACCGCCAACGTTGGAAACGGCTGAAAACCTGTTTACCTCGTTGTTCTTCGACTCTGAGCGTTATGACCTGTCCACCGTCGGTCGGGTGAAGATGAACTCGCGTCTCGGTTTTGAAACCGAAGACAGCCTGCGTGTTTTGCGCCGTGAAGACGTCCTTGAAATCGTCCGTGTGTTGGTCGAATTGAAAGACGGTCGTGGCGACATTGATGACATCGATAACTTGGGTAACCGTCGTGTGCGCTCGGTCGGTGAATTGATGGAAAACCAGTATCGTGTTGGCTTGTTGCGCATGGAACGCGCCATTCGCGAACGCATGAGCTCGGTCGAAATCGACACCGTCATGCCGCACGATTTGATCAACGCCAAACCGGCTTCGGCTGCGGTGCGTGAATTCTTCGGCTCTTCGCAGCTGTCGCAGTTTATGGATCAAACCAACCCGTTGTCGGAAGTCACCCACAAGCGTCGCCTGTCAGCGCTTGGACCGGGCGGCTTGACCCGTGAGCGTGCCGGTTTTGAAGTGCGCGACGTGCACCCCACCCACTATGGACGCATCTGCCCGATTGAAACCCCTGAAGGTCCGAACATCGGTCTGATCAACTCGTTGGCAACCTTTGCCGTGGTCAACAAGTACGGCTTCATCGAAAGCCCGTATCGTAAAGTTGAAAACGGCAAGTTGACCGGCGAAGTGTTTTACATGTCGGCGATGGAAGAAAGCCGCTACGTGATCGCCCAGGCGAACGCGAAGCTGGATGCCAACCAAAAGTTCACCGAAGACATGGTGTCATGCCGTAAAGCCGGCGACTTCGTGATGGTGAACCCTGAGCACATCGAATACATCGACGTGTCGCCGAAACAGTTGGTGTCCGTTGCGACGGCGCTGATCCCGTTCTTGGAAAACGATGACGCGAACCGCGCCCTGATGGGTTCGAACATGATGCGTCAGGCGGTTCCGTTGCTTCAAGCCGAAGCGCCGCTGGTCGGCACCGGCATGGAAGAAACGGTGGCCCGTGATTCCGGTGCTGTGATCACAGCCAAGCGTACCGGTGTGGTTGACCAAGTGGACGCAACACGTATCGTTGTGCGCGCCACGGAAGAAACCTCAACGGCGGCTTCTGGCGTTGATATCTACAACCTGTTGAAGTTCCAACGCTCCAACCAAAACACCTGCTTGCACCAAAAACCTTTGGTGAAAATGGGTGACATTGTGGTTGCCGGCGACACCATCGCTGACGGCCCGTCCACCGAATTGGGGGAATTGGCGTTGGGCAAAAACGTGCTGGTCGCGTTTATGCCGTGGAATGGCTACAACTTCGAAGATTCGATTTTGATCTCTGAGCGCATCGTGCGTGACGACGTGTTTACCTCGATCCACATCGAAGAATTCGAAGTCATGGCGCGTGACACCAAGTTGGGTCAGGAAGAAATCACCCGCGACATTCCCAACGTCGGTGAAGAAGCCCTGAAGAACCTGGACGAAGCCGGTATCGTTTACATCGGTGCGGAAATCAAACCGGGTGACATTTTGGTCGGCAAAGTGACGCCAAAGGGTGAAAGCCCCATGACGCCGGAAGAAAAACTGCTGCGCGCAATCTTTGGCGAAAAAGCCACCGACGTGCGTGACACGTCGCTGCGTCTGCCGCCGGGTGTTGCCGGAACGGTCGTCGAAGTTCGTGTGTTCAACCGTCGCGGTGTCGATAAAGACGAACGTGCGTTGGCGATTGAACGTGACGAAATCGAACGTTTGGCCAAAGATCGCGACGACGAACGCGCGATCTTGGAACGCAGCTTCTCTTCGCGTTTGCAAGACTTGCTGTTGCGTAAAAAAGTCGTCTCTGGTCCCAAGGGCATCAAAGAAGACATGGTCATCACCGAAGAACTGTTGGCCGAATACACACCGGGCCAGCAGGCTCAGATCGTTGTCGGCAATGATAAGGTGATGAAGGACGTCGAAGCGCTGAAAGGCCAATTCGAAGAATCCATCGCCGCATTGCAATCACGTTTTGAAGACAAGGTCGACAAGCTGCAACGCGGCGACGACCTGGCTCCGGGCGTGATGAAAATGGTCAAAGTCTTCGTCGCGGTGAAGCGCAAGCTGCAACCGGGTGACAAGATGGCTGGCCGTCATGGCAACAAGGGTGTTATCTCGCGCATTATGCCTTCGGAAGACATGCCTTATCTGGAAGACGGACGTCCGGTGGACATCGTGTTGAACCCGTTGGGTGTGCCGTCGCGTATGAACGTTGGGCAGATTCTCGAAACTCACTTGGGCTGGGCCTGTGCAGGCATCGGCATCCAAATTGGTGAAATGGCCGACGCCATTAAGAACAAGGGTGAAGATACGTCTAAACTTCGCGCCAAGCTTAAGGCGGTCTATACCCCGGCTGAATTCGAAGAAAAAATCAATCCCTTGGATGATACCCAGTTGATGGCCATGGCCGCCAACTTGCGCAAAGGTGTGCCGATTGGTACGCCAGTCTTCGACGGCGCGCATGAAATCGATGTGTCCGACATGTTGACCGAAGCTGGTCTACCGACATCCGGTCAGATGACCTTGATCGATGGCCGTACCGGTGAAGTCTTCGACCGTCCGGTTACGGTTGGTTACATCTATATGCTGAAACTGCATCACTTGGTTGATGATAAGATCCACGCGCGCTCGATCGGGCCGTATTCGTTGGTCACGCAGCAGCCGCTGGGTGGTAAGGCGCAGTTCGGTGGTCAGCGCTTTGGTGAAATGGAAGTGTGGGCGCTGGAAGCTTATGGCGCTGCATACACCCTGCAGGAAATGCTCACCGTTAAGTCGGATGATGTTTCTGGCCGTACCAAGGTTTACGAAGCGATTGTGCGTGGTGATGACAACTTCGAGGCCGGTGTGCCGGAATCCTTTAACGTTCTCGTCAAAGAACTTCAGGCTCTCGGCCTGAACGTTGACTTGAACTGATCTGACCCGGAATTGAGGAGTAATTGAAATGAACGAACTCACAAAGTTTTTCGGGCAGGTCAGCGGGACCCAGCGTTTTGATTCGATCCAGATTAAGATCGCGTCGCCGGAACAAATCCGCGCCTGGTCTTTTGGCGAAATCAAAAAGCCTGAAACCATCAACTACCGGACCTTTAAGCCGGAACGCGACGGCCTGTTCTGTGCGCGTATCTTTGGCCCGGTAAAAGATTACGAATGCTTGTGCGGCAAATACAAACGCATGAAGTACAAGGGCATCACCTGCGAAAAATGTGGCGTTGAAGTGACGTTGCAAAAGGTCCGTCGCGAACGCATGGGCCACATTGAACTGGCATCGCCGGTGGCGCACATCTGGTTCATGAAGTCCTTGCCAAGCCGCATCGGTTTGCTGCTCGACATGACGTTGAAAGATCTCGAGCGGGTGTTGTACTTTGAAAACTACGTCGTCGTCGAACCCGGCCTGACGCCGCTGAAGCAAAACGAACTGTTGAGCGAAGACGCTTATCAGATCGCGGTTGATGAGTATGGCGTGGACGCGTTCACCGTCGGCATCGGTGCAGAAGCTCTGCGCGATATGTTGTCGGAAATCGATCTTGAAGACGAACTTGAAGTGCTCAAAGTCGATCTGAAAGAAACCACTTCGGAAGCCAAGCGCAAAAAGTTGGTGAAGCGTTTGAAGCTGGTCGAAGCCTTCATCGCTTCGGGCTCGCGTCCGGAATGGATGATCTTGGAAGTCGTTCCGGTCATTCCGCCTGAACTGCGCCCGTTGGTGCCGTTGGACGGTGGCCGTTTTGCGACGTCCGATCTCAACGATTTGTATCGTCGCGTGATCAACCGCAACAACCGTCTCAAGCGCCTGATCGAATTGCGCGCACCGGAAATCATCGTGCGCAACGAAAAGCGCATGTTGCAGGAATCCGTGGATGCGCTGTTCGACAACGGTCGTCGTGGTCGCGCCATCACGGGCGCCAACAAGCGTCCGTTGAAGTCCTTGTCTGACATGCTCAAAGGCAAGCAAGGTCGCTTCCGTCAGAACTTGTTGGGTAAACGCGTCGATTACTCGGGTCGTTCGGTTATCGTGGTGGGGCCGGAATTGATGCTCCATCAGTGCGGCTTGCCGAAGAAGATGGCGTTGGAACTTTTCAAACCGTTCATCTATTCCAAGCTGGAACTCTATGGCTACGCCACCACCATTAAGGCGGCCAAGCGCATGCTTGAAAAAGAACGTCCTGAAGTTTGGGACATCTTGGAAGAGGTCATCCGCGAACATCCCGTGATGTTGAACCGCGCACCGACCTTGCACCGTTTGGGCATCCAGGCGTTCGAACCGAAACTCATTGAAGGTAAGGCCATCCAGCTGCACCCGCTGGTGTGCGCCGCGTTCAACGCCGACTTCGACGGTGACCAAATGGCCGTGCACGTTCCGCTGAGCTTGGAAGCCCAGTTGGAAGCGCGTGTGCTGATGATGTCGACCAACAACATCTTGTCGCCTGCCAACGGCAAACCGATCATCGTGCCGTCTCAAGATATCATCTTGGGTCTGTACTACATGACCATGTTGCGTGAAAACGAACCCGGTGAAGGCATGATGTTTGCCGACATGGGCGAAGTCCAACACGCTCTTGATGCCGGGGTGCTGTCGCTGCACGCCAAAATCATCGCGCGCTATCATGGCGTCGATGAAAATGGCGATCCCAAGGTCTACCGTGTGGACACCACTCCGGGCCGCTTGATGGTTTCCGAAGTGCTGCCGAAGCATCCGAAAATTCCGTTCTCCTTGATCAACACGCTGTTGACCAAAAAAGAAATCACCAACGTCATCGACGTTGTTTACCGTCATGGCGGTCAGAAAGAGACGGTTATCTTTGCAGATCGGATCATGGGTCTGGGCTTTGCCAACGCGTGCCGTGCTGGCATTTCGTTCGGTAAAGACGATCTGATTATCCCGGACGCCAAAGGCAAGCTGGTCGGCGATACCGAAGCGAAAGCCAAGGAATACGAACAGCAGTACCAAGACGGTCTGATCACCCAGGGCGAAAAATACAACAAGGTTGTTGATGCCTGGGCGCATTGTACCGATCAAGTGTCGGACGAAATGATGAAGGTGATTTCGGCGGATCGGCCGGGTGAACCCGTCAACTCGGTTTACATGATGGCGCATTCCGGTGCGCGTGGTTCTGTCGCCCAGATGAAACAGCTGGCGGGTATGCGCGGTCTGATGGCCAAGCCGTCCGGTGAAATCATCGAAACGCCGATTATTTCCAACTTTAAAGAAGGCCTGACGGTGTTGGAGTACTTTAACTCCACCCACGGTGCCCGTAAGGGTCTGGCCGATACCGCGTTGAAGACGGCGAACTCGGGTTATCTCACCCGTCGTTTGGTTGACGTGGCACAAGATTGCATCGTCTATGAAGAAGACTGCGGTACCGATATTGTCATCACCGTTTCGTCGGTGGTGCAGGGCGGTGAAGTTGTCGTCGACATTGGCGAGCAGGTTTTGGGCCGCACCTTGGGCGAAGACGCCATCCACCCGATTACCGGCGAACTGCTGGTGAAAAAAGGTGTGTTGGTGACGGAGCCGGAAGCTGCACTGTTGACCGAAGCCGAAATCGAAAACCTGAAGGTGCGTTCACCGCTGACTTGCGAAAGCAAAGTCGGCATCTGCGCCACCTGTTACGGTCGCGATTTGGCCCGTGGTACACGCGTCAACTTGGGCGAGGCTGTCGGCGTTATGGCGGCCCAGTCCATTGGCGAGCCGGGCACCCAGCTGACCATGCGTACGTTCCACATCGGTGGCGCCGCGCAGAAGGGCTCTGAGCAGTCCTTCATCGAAGCGGGCTTTGACGGTAAGGTCAAACTGATCAGTTGCCAGACGGTTAAAAACTCCGACGGCGTTCAGGTGGTCATGAGCCGTAATGCTGAATTGTTGATGATCGACGACCAAGACCGCGAACGGATGCGTCAGCGTATTCCGTACGGTGCCAAGTTGTTGGTCAAAGACAAAGCGGTCGTTGAACGCACCGCAAAGCTGGCCGAATGGGATCCGTACACATTGCCGATCATCACCGAAAAAGACGGTGCTGTGAGCTACTTGGATCTCGTCGAAGGCGTGTCTTTGATGGAGCAAATGGACGAAGCCACGGGCTTGTCGTCCAAGGTCGTGGTGGATTGGAAGTCCCAGCCGAAGGGTACCGATTTGAAGCCGCGCTTGACCCTGCGGGACAAAAAGGGCGAAGTGATCCTTCTGGAAGACGGTCAGGAAGCACGTTATTACCTGCCTGTGGACGCGGTTCTGTCGGTCGAAAACGGTCAAACGGTTCACGCCGGCGACACCATGGCGCGTATCCCGCGTGAAAGCGCCAAGACCCGTGACATTACCGGCGGTCTGCCGCGCGTTGCGGAATTGTTTGAAGCCCGTAAGCCCAAAGACTATGCGATCATCTCTGAAATCGATGGCCGTGTTGAATTTGGCAAGGACTACAAGAACAAGCGCCGCGTCATCGTGGTGTCTGCGGAAGATGACGTCGAACCTAAAGAATACCTGATCCCCAAAGGCAAGCACTTGGCCGTTCAAGAAGGCGATTATGTGCAAAAGGGCGATCCGTTGATGGATGGCAACCCCGTTCCGCACGATATTCTCGCGGTTATGGGGGTCGAAGCGCTGGCCGAATACCTGGTGAACGAAATCCAGGAGGTCTATCGCTTGCAAGGTGTGAAAATCAACGACAAGCACATCGAGGTGATTTCTCGCCAGATGTTGCAAAAGGTTGAAATCACCGATCCCGGCGACACCACCTATTTGGTGGGCGAGCTGGCCGACAAGTCTGAATTCGAAAAGGTCAACGCCAAGGTCATCGAAGCCGGGGAGCGTCCGGCTGTCGCCGATCCGGTGTTGCAGGGCATCACCAAGGCCTCCTTGCAGACCCAGTCGTTCATTTCTGCCGCATCGTTCCAAGAAACCACCCGCGTGCTGACCGAGGCTGCCGTTTCGGGCAAAATCGACACGCTGATCGGTCTCAAGGAAAACGTCATCGTCGGGCGTTTGATCCCGGCGGGTACCGGTTCGGTGATGAACAACTTCCGCTCCATCGCCGCCGATCGCGACGAAGAGCTGATGGCCAACGCTGGGCCGGACGAACTGGAAGAGCAGGGCTTGCCCTCGGTCGACCTGATGCCGACCCCTCTGCCGGGCGGTGCTGCGGCGTCTGACGGCGAATAACATCGAAACGAAGTTCATGAACACCGTTTCATAGCTTTATGAGAAAAACCCCGGTCATCGCTGATCGGGGTTTTTTCTCGCCTTGGGCCACGCCTTAGAGGTGTTGCGCCCTTAACCCTGGACGCAGTCTTGGGTAAAAGCAGTCCAAAACCAGCACTCAAAGCCTGTCAACGCTTTATGACACCCCAGATATTGCTTTTTTTTGACAAAATATGGGATTCGTCAGATGTGGGGATCTGGCTCTGGGGAGCCGATTTGCGGTTCTTACAAAATATTGACTGTATGGGGTTTAAAGTTACTCCGCATACTACATTTAGGTAATGATCATAAACTGCTGATGTATGCATATTCTTTGCTTGACGGCGTATGGCACCGTGCATAGTATGCGCCACTCTTCAGGGGTTTGGTGGTGAGCTCGAAAGTCTTCAGGAATACGGAGACTGGGCGGTTCAGACGCTGCGTCTTGAAGTTAACGCGTTGCAAATTTGAAGCCCATTTGGGCATGAATTGACCGCCAAGTGCCAGGATTACCACCCTGTTCTGGCCACGTCGGTCTTTTGTCGCACCGGAAAGCCGCCTTGCCATCAAGGTAAACGGCTAGGTTTCCGGTGCATATGTAATGGAAAGAACGGTATGCCAACGATTAACCAGTTGATCCGCAAGCCTCGCAAGGCCCCGCGTGAGACAAGTAACGTTCCCGCCCTGAAGGCTTGCCCTCAGAAGCGCGGCGTGTGCACTCGTGTGTATACGACCACTCCGAAGAAGCCTAACTCGGCCCTTCGTAAGGTCGCCCGTGTGCGCCTGACCAATGGTTTTGAAGTCACCAGCTACATTCCGGGTGAAGGTCATAACCTTCAAGAGCACTCTGTCGTGATGATCCGCGGCGGCCGTGTGAAGGATCTTCCCGGTGTGCGCTATCACATCATTCGCGGCACGTTGGATACGCAAGGCGTTTCCAGTCGTCGTCAACGTCGTTCCAAATACGGCGCTAAGCGTCCGAAGTAAGGTAGAGGTACTCGAGAGATGTCCCGTCGCCACGCAGCAGAAAAACGCGAAATTCTTCCCGACGCCAAATTTGGCGATCTGGTTGTCACCAAATTCATGAACAGCTTGATGCTGGACGGCAAAAAGTCCGCCGCTGAAGGTATCGTTTATGGCGCTTTTGATTTGATGGAAAGCAAAGCCAAGAGCGATCCTCTGGTCATGTTCCATGAAGCCATTGATAACGTTAAGCCGTCTGTCGAGGTTCGTTCTCGTCGTGTTGGTGGTGCGACCTATCAGGTTCCCGTTGAAGTCCGCGCCTCGCGCCGTCAGGCTTTGGCAATCCGCTGGATTGTTGAAATGACCCGCAAGCGTTCCGAAAACACCATGGTTGAACGCCTTTCGGGCGAGCTTCTGGATGCTTCTCAGAACCGCGGTGCCGCTGTGAAAAAGCGTGAAGACACTCATAAGATGGCAGAGGCTAACAAAGCCTTCTCCCATTATCGTTGGTAAGGACCGTCTAAGATGGCACGCAAAACAGCCCTCAATATGTACCGCAATATCGGTATTATGGCGCACATCGACGCCGGCAAAACGACGACCACCGAACGTATTTTGTACTACACCGGCAAGTCCTATAAAATCGGCGAAGTCCACGACGGCGCTGCGACCATGGATTGGATGGAACAAGAACAAGAACGCGGTATCACGATCACGTCCGCTGCGACCACGTGTTTCTGGCGCGACCACCAGATCAACATCATCGACACCCCGGGCCACGTTGACTTCACCATTGAAGTTGAACGTTCCTTGCGCGTGCTTGATGGCGCAGTGACGGTGTTTGACTCGGTTGCCGGTGTTGAGCCGCAATCCGAAACCGTTTGGCGTCAGGCCGACAAGTACCACGTGCCGCGCATGTGTTTCGTCAACAAAATGGACCGCACCGGTGCTGACTTCTATCGCTGTGTCGATATGATGGTGACCCGTTTGGGTGCACGTCCGTTGGTGTGTCAGCTGCCGATCGGCGCCGAAGACACCTTTAAAGGTGTTATCGATCTGCTCGGCAACCGGGCCATCATTTGGGACGAAGAAAACCTCGGTGCGGCCTTCCACGACGAAGAAATTCCCGCCGATATGGCTGAAAAAGCCGCTGAATACCGTATGCAGTTGATCGAAATGGCCGTCGAACAAGACGACGCCGCCATGGAAGCGTACCTGGAAGGCAATGAGCCTGACGTCGCAACGTTGAACAAATGCATCCGCAAGGGCACCATCGCCGGTGATTTCGTACCGGTTTTGTGTGGCACTGCCTTTAAGAACAAGGGTGTGCAGCCGTTGCTGGACGCTGTTGTCGATTATCTGCCGAGCCCGGTTGAAGTTCCCGACATTCGTGGCGTGAAAATGGGCACCGAAGAAGAAATCGTGCGCAAAAGCTCCGATGAAGAACCCTTTGCGGCTTTGGCATTCAAGATCATGAACGATCCGTTCGTTGGTTCCTTGACATTCTGCCGTATTTATTCGGGCGTTCTGGAAACCGGTACTGCGGTTCTCAACTCGGTCAAAGACAAGCGCGAGCGCGTTGGTCGTATGTTGGAAATGCACTCCAACTCTCGCGTTGACGTTAAAGAATGTCGCGCAGGCGATATCATCGCTTTGGCTGGCCTCAAAGACACCACCACGGGCGATACCCTGTGCGCAACGACCAATCCGGTTATCCTGGAACGCATGGATTTCCCGGAACCCGTTATTGAAGTCGCCGTTGAACCGAAGACCAAAGCCGATCAAGAAAAGATGGGTGTTGCTCTGGCGCGTTTGGCTGCTGAAGATCCGTCCTTCCGCGTTTCGTCCGATGGCGAAAGCGGTCAGACCGTGATTAAAGGCATGGGCGAATTGCACTTGGACATTATCGTCGATCGCATGCGTCGCGAATTTAAGGTTGAAGCCAACGTTGGTGCGCCGCAGGTTGCCTATCGCGAAAGCATCTCCAAGGCGTATGACATTGATTACACCCACAAAAAGCAGTCTGGTGGTTCGGGGCAGTATGCTCGCGTCAAGATGACGTTTGAACCTTCAGAGCCGGGTGCAGGCTTTGTTTTCGAAAGCAAAGTTGTCGGCGGTAACGTGCCGAAGGAATACATCCCAGGTGTTGAAAAAGGCTTGAAAAGCGCCATCGATACGGGCGTTCTCGCCGGTTTCCCGGTGATTGATTTCAAGGCGACTTTGACCGACGGCGCGTATCACGACGTTGACTCCTCTGTTCTGGCCTTCGAAATTGCGGCTCGCGCTGCTTTCCGTGAAGGCTGTAAACAGGCTGGCCCGAAATTGCTCGAGCCGATCATGAACGTCGAAGTCGTGACCCCGGAAGAATACATGGGCGATATCATCGGCGATCTGAACTCGCGTCGCGGTCAGATCGGCGAAATGGAACAACGCGCTAATGCGCGCGTCATTACCGCAATGGTGCCGCTGGCCAACATGTTTGGCTACATCAACACCTTGCGTTCGATGTCTCAGGGCCGTGCCCAATACAGCATGCAGTTTGCAAACTACGCCGAAGTCCCGTCGCAGGTTGCTTTGGAAATCCAAACCAAGCTTGCCGGTTGATCAACCGGTTCGTATGGAGAGAGAAAAATGGCT
>NZ_MCGG01000052.1 GCF_001746755.1 Magnetovibrio blakemorei
GGGTATAATGTTATCCAACAACCCTGAACGCGAACCTTAAAGCTGTGTTGTGATGACATGGTG
Source organism: Magnetovibrio blakemorei (assembly GCF_001746755.1). Classification (GTDB taxonomy): domain Bacteria; phylum Pseudomonadota; class Alphaproteobacteria; order Rhodospirillales; family Magnetovibrionaceae; genus Magnetovibrio; species Magnetovibrio blakemorei. The sequence continues at coordinate 64 of NZ_MCGG01000052.1, forward strand.
TATAGAGGTTCAGCTATTTTCCGCTGAGGAAAAACAATATTGTTCCAATTCCGTTCCTAGCTTGTGAACGGATGTTGTGCGGGCTTTTGTCTGTACATGGAGCAGATCTCAAGTGTGAGAAGGGCATTTCGTGGATGCCTTGGCATATAGAGGCGATGAAGGACGTGACACTCTGCGATAAGCTACGGGGAGCTGGGAGTAAGCTTTGATCCGTAGATTTCCGAATGGGGCAACCCAGAGCTTTAGCTCTATCCGTACCTGAATACATAGGGTGCGGAGGCAAACCCGGGGAACTGAAACATCTAAGTACCCGGAGGAAAGGACATCAACCGAGACTTCGTAAGTAGCGGCGAGCGAACGCGAACCAGGCCAGTGGCTAGTTGTGTAGAACCAAAAACGGATGGAAAGCCGTACCATAGAGGGTGATAGTCCCGTATGGGTAGAAGCACTTTTAGTCCTTGAGTAGGGCGGGACACGTGAAATCCTGTCTGAACATGGGGGGACCATCCTCCAAGCCTAAGTACTCCTATATGACCGATAGTGAACAAGTACCGTGAGGGAAAGGTGAAAAGCACCCCGATAAGGGGAGTGAAAGAGATCCTGAAACGGAATGCCTACAAGCAGTCGGAGCAGCCTTGAGCTGTGACGGCGTACCTTTTGTATAATGGGCCAGCGAGTTAATTTTACGAGCAAGCTTAAGCCGTTAGGTGTAGGCGTAGGGAAACCGAGTCTGAATAGGGCGCCAAGTTCGTAGTATTAGACCCGAAACCGAGTGATCTAGCCATGAGCAGGTTGAAGGTGCGGTAACACGCACTGGAGGACCGAACCCACGTCTGTTGAAAAAGACGGGGATGACTTGTGGTTAGGGGTGAAAGGCCAATCAAACTCGGAAATAGCTGGTTCTCCGCGAAATCTATTTAGGTAGAGCGTCATGTATTACCATCGGGGGTAGAGCACTGGAAGGGCTAGGGGGTCCCACAGACTTACCAAACCTTACCAAACTCCGAATACCGATGAGTAGAGCATGGCAGACAGACCTCGGGTGCTAACGTCCGGGGTCAAGAGGGAAACAACCCAGACCACCATCTAAGGTCCCCAAGTTATGGCTAAGTGGGAAAGGATGTGGGAAGGCCAAGACAGCCAGGAGGTTGGCTTAGAAGCAGCCATCCTTTAAAGAAAGCGTAATAGCTCACTGGTCTAAATAAGCCGTCCTGCGCCGAAAATGTATCGGGGCTAAAGTCATACACCGAAGATGTGGATTTACACGCAAGTGTAAGTGGTAGCGGAGCGTTCCGTAGGCCTGTGAAGGGTAACCGCGAGGTTGCCTGGAGGTATCGGAAGTGAGAATGCTGGCATGAGTAGCGATAAAGGGTGTGAGAAACACCCTCGCCGAAAGTCCAAGGGTTCCTGCGTAAAGCTAATCTGCGCAGGGTGAGTCGGCCCCTAAGCCGAGGCTGAAAGGCGTAGGCGATGGGAATCCGGTTAATATTCCGGAACCTGTTGGTAGTGACGGTTGCTGTAAGTTGTGTGCACTTATTGGATTGTGTGTGCAGCGAAGGCGGCCCAGGAAATAACTCCAACGTTATAGACCGTACCCGAAACCGACACAGGTGGACTGGTAGAGAATACCAAGGCGCTTGAGAGAACTGCATTGAAGGAACTCGGCAAATTGCCTCTGTAACTTCGGGATAAAGAGGCCCCGTCTTTGGGCAACCAGGGGCGGGGGGCACAGACTAGGGGGTGGCGACTGTTTACTAAAAACACAGGGCTCTGCTAAGCCGTAAGGCGACGTATAGGGTCTGACGCCTGCCCGGTGCTGGAAGGTTAAATGGAGTGGTGCAAGCTGCGAAATGAAGCCCCAGTAAACGGCGGCCGTAACTATAACGGTCCTAAGGTAGCGAAATTCCTTGTCGGGTAAGTTCCGACCTGCACGAATGGCGTAACGACTTCCCCACTGTCTCCAATGCAGACTCAGCGAAATTGAATTCTCCGTGAAGATGCGGAGTACCCGCGGTCAGACGGAAAGACCCCGTGCACCTTTACTACAACTTTACAGTGGCACTAGAAAATAACTGTGTAGGATAGGTGGGAGCCTTTGAAGCATCGGCGCCAGTTGATGTGGAGGCAACCTTGAAATACCACCCTTTTGTTTTTTGGTGTCTAACCGAGGTCCCTTATCGGGATCCGGGACCCTGTATGGTGGGTAGTTTGACTGGGGCGGTCGCCTCCTAAAGAGTAACGGAGGCGCGCGATGGTAAGCTCAGGCCGGTCGGAAATCGGTCGTCGAGTGCAATAGCATAAGCTTGCCTGACTGCGAGACTGACAAGTCGAGCAGAGACGAAAGTCGGCTATAGTGATCCGGTGGTCCCGAATGGAAGGGCCATCGCTCAACGGATAAAAGGTACGCCGGGGATAACAGGCTGATCTCCCCCAAGAGTCCACATCGACGGGGAGGTTTGGCACCTCGATGTCGGCTCATCACATCCTGGGGCTGGAGCAGGTCCCAAGGGTTCGGCTGTTCGCCGATTAAAGTGGTACGTGAGCTGGGTTTAGAACGTCGTGAGACAGTTCGGTCCCTATCTGCCGTGGGAGTAGGAGAATTGAGAGGATTTGCCCCTAGTACGAGAGGACCGGGGTGAACAGACCTCTGGTGGACCTGTTGTCGTGCCAACGGCACAGCAGGGTAGCTAAGTTTGGACGGGATAACCGCTGAAAGCATCTAAGCGGGAAACCCACCTCAATACTAGTTCTCCCTTGAGAACCGTGGAAGACCACCACGTTGATAGGCCAGGTGTGGAAGCGCAGCAATGTGTGTAGCTAACTGGTACTAATTGTTCGATTGGCTTGAAATCTCTCCATGTGCAGGTGAAAACCCGTACAGGAACGATTTGTTTTACAGCAACGGAAAATAGCAAAATCTTTTTATGCCGCCTTGGATGACTTGGTGGTTATGGCGAGAGTGAACCACCCGATCCCATCCCGAACTCGGCCGTGAAACCTCTTAGCGCTGATGGTACTGCATCTTAAGGTGTGGGAGAGTAAGTCGCCGCCAAGTCTTCCAAGTCGGCCTAAAAAAACAAAACAAAACAAAATAATATCCGAACACAATAAACACAAAAACCCCGTCCCAGTCTCTATGCGGGGCGGGTTTTTGCTTTAAAGAACAATCCAAATATCCGGGCATGAACCGGTATGCAAAATTGACGCGGGGTGGAGCAGCCCGCCCGTGAGGCCAAGCAAACGCAAGGCCAAACCAAACAAAACAAGCTCCCGGGCATGCCCCGGTATACAAAATTGACGCGGGGTGGAGCAGCCCGGTAGCTCGTCAGGCTCATAACCTGAAGGTCATAGGTTCAAATCCTATCCCCGCAACCATAAAAACACCGTCAACTCAATGAGTTGGCGGTGTTTTTGTTTTTGGGGTCCGTGGCGCATGAAATACCGGGTAAGCTTGGGGTAAGCAGACAACTTCAAGCTCTAGCAAGCAGGAGCAAGGATTAACATATTTTTGGTCGCGGGTGTCTAGAAAACTAGGGGCGGGTCCTCATTTTGCGTTGTTCACCTTATAATGATCGAAGAACACGCGAACCAAATCCGAACGCGTGATCACGCCCAACAAATGATGGTCATGATCACAAACGAGGACCCGCTTAATTTGATAGCGCTTCATCAGTTCCAACACACCATTTACATTGTCGTCGGGTAATGTGCAGATGACGTCACGGACCATGTAAGCGGAAACCGGGTCGTTTGGCACCTCAAGCTGAGGTTGGTGTGCAAAATGGCTGAACATAGCCTCAAGCGTTTGCCATACATTGTGTGTTGGGTAATGTGCAGGCAGCCCAAGACCACGGAGGAAATCGGCCTCGGTGATGATACCAATGAGCTGATCGTTATCGTCAACGACGGGAAGTCCGCTGATGCGTTCTGTGACCATAAGGTGAGCAGCCTCTGCCATCTCAGTCTCGGGATGGACGAAGCGCACGGGTTTGCTCATGATTTGGGTCACGCTCAATGACTCATTGGCGCGTTGACGAGAAAAATGCTCCGCGCGCTCGGCCAAGGTCATCACATCTTGTGCAGCGACATCAATGAGGGTTCCCATACTCTCAAGAGCACGTTGATAGTCTTCCAGATGCGGTCGTCTTGAATTCTTGCTGCCGCTCATTTGCATCCTCCAAATATGTTACCCGGTGCTCCAAGATCGTGGTTTTTTCATACCAGATATTTTGCAGACCTGTTGCACATATCCGTAAGGAAATAATTCAAATAAGCGGTTGCGAGGGGCCCCACTGTTTTTCATGAAAATAACGGCATCGCGCGAACTGGGGGCGACGCCATGCTCGTTATACCATTCTCGAACGAAGCGGATCACGCGCCAGTGTTCCTCGCCCAACACGATGTTTTCTTCTGCGGCAAATGTTTCGGCGATGCTTTCGTTCCAATCGGTTGGGTCTAACAGATAGCCTTCGTCGCCGGTTAGAGACCCTACGTTCAAAGTTTGTGCTTTCATAATGTCCTCACTATCTCATTTTTCTGGGTGTGATATGTGCGGGTATTCTGTCTTATGCCGATTTAATGTACTTCACATCAAGTTGTACCAATTTGGTCAGGGCATCGGATGGGTGGAGGAGGTCCGCGAGGGTGTACTGATCCAAAACGTTCAAGAAGGCCTCTAACGCTTCATGCATAACGTTTTGTAAGATGCACACCGGTACGATCAGGCAAGTGTTCTTGCCTTTACCATGGCATTCAACCAAATCCATGCGGCCTTCCATGGTGCGCACAATGTCACCGACCAAAACCGTTCCCGGATCGCGTCCCAAACGAATACCGCCGTTCTTGCCGCGGACGGTTTCGATAAAGCCGGCGTTGCTCAGCTTTTGTGCTATTTTCATCAGGTGATCACGCGACAACTCATACCGGTCGGAAATTTCCCGAATGGTCGCCATGCGATTGGGCTGCAGTCCAAGATAGATTAGAACGCGAAGGGCGTAATCCGTGTGTGCGGTCAGGCGCATCAAAGCTCTACTTTCATCTGTTGAATGTCAGCGGCAATTCAACTCACTTTGTGCCAGTCTTATCTTTGCGTTTATAAGAAGTATATAATATGCATCATATAGAATAAATGCAACCCAATAGCATGTTCGTCGACTATTTTGCCTGTCAATATCAGGATTAATATGAGGGCCAATACCTGGGGGCGAGGTGCTACAGTGTTGTTCTGGCCAGACACTCTTATTCTTTGTGCGGGAGGGACACGCCCGCTTCGGTCACCATCATATCCATCGCAATATCGTGGGGTTGGGGATAAATCGTTGTGATTTCAGTGCAGGCATAACCGACGCCAAGGATGCGGGGTTTTGGCGACAGAGTTGCGAGGGTGCGATCAAAATAACCGCCGCCATATCCAAGACGAAAACAGTATGAATCGAAACCAAGCACAGGTGCGATCACGATGTTCGGTCGAACGTTCTCGCCAGCTTTTGGAATCTTGATGTTCCACACGCCGGACTTCAGGGGTTCTCCGGGTGACCAACGCCGAAATGCTAAGGGCTGCGATTTCCCGACGACCACAGGCAGGGCACAGAACCCATTGCGTTCTGTTAACCGTTCGATCCAGCCGCGCAGATCCCGGTTCCCCGCGCATCGGCCAATAGACGCTGACCACCAATCCTGTAGGGTTGCCGATGATCAGGTCGAGATGAGTTGCGATTTGCTGCGAGAATTCGAGACGCTGTTCGACCCCAATCGCTTGTCTTATTAACATCAATCTTTCGCGTTCAGCCTTCCGCCAGCGGGTGACGTCAACCTGCTGACGGATATCCACTGGGTTGAGCAGACCTGAATATACAGGATCAATTTCGTGCATGAAGCACGGCGGGGACGCAAAGAATGAGGGGGGATCATCATCATCATCACTATTTTGATGGTTGCTCATGAATCACCTCTTTGGCGGTATCATCTGGTCAAATGTTGAGATCATCATTTATGAAACGCTGGCCTTTGGCTAAAATTTGTCCATGTCCAACAGAAATGCCGAGTTCCAGACTTTCGGCGATGCGTCGTGCACGTTCTACGAAGTGCGCGGCTGCAGCGGGAGGGCAAACGGTTTGCGCGGTGTGCTCGAACAATTCGAGCCAACGATTAAAGTGGCGAGCATCAACAGGCAGATGTGCGTGTTTGCCCATGGGGTTGCCGTGATAGCGTCCCGTCATCAAGGCAACGGATGACCAAAAGTCGCACATGGTTCGCAAATGAGGCTCCCAATCAGTGATGTGCGCGGTGAAGATGGGGCCGAGCACTCCATCATCACGGATGCGGTCATAGAAACGATGCACAAGGTGCTCGATCATGGCCTCATCAATGCCGGTTTGATCAACAATTTGGGTCCTGATTTCGTTGCGGCGCGGCTCAGACATAGGAGATTCCTAAATAGTGGTATTTTATATGCATCTTTACCACATTCAGGGAACAGCCTCAATTGTCTTGTTTGTCAACGCGAACACCCCACTCATCAAATGCTGGGACGAAACATTTACCGTTTTCTGTAATAGAGCCACAAGGCACTGATTTGGCGTGGCGTAAGGGGGTTGGTGAACAGCATCGTTTCGTCGCCTTTTACGCCATTTATGAGACGCGCCAAGAACGCTTCTGACGAACTTTCTTTGGCCATGAGAAACAAGTCACGGCTGGGCAGAATGCTGGCTTCATCGCCGTCACCCATATCATCATGACAACTGGCGCAATACGCATCATGAATGGCGGAAGCTTCGCGCCGTTGTGTTGGCGTTAGGTGCTCTGTTGCATAGGGCGCAGTATCGAGGGGGTGGCGTATGATCAACTGATTCAAGACGGTGATTAATAAACGGCGCGATGATTGAGCCTTGAGCAGTTGATCCGCCCCTGCCTCATCATGAGCCTGTTGCAGCAACCATGGCAAAAGCCCCAAAGAGCCTTTGATACGCTGTTGCAATCCCTCAGCATGTGTTGCGGGCAGCCCCGGTTCATTTGTGAGGCGCACAAGGTCGCTGCGGACAATGAGGAGCTCTGCCGCCAGTTCTTGCGGGAGTGAACGATCCGCCATTGCGGGTGTCTCGGTCATGAATAAAACGACAACGACCGCGATGCCAAACAGCACCGCGGTCGCAGATGTGAACTTTATGAAAGTGGTCGCTATAAGTGTCATAAAGTCCTTATGGGGTTGTGGCCTATTTGACCTCGATTTTGGCTTCCGTCGGCATATTCGCGGCGGTCCAGCCCGTCATGGAACCATCGTACATCTTTGCATCTTTGTTGCCGAGGATTTCCGAAGATGCAAACCAGCCAATGGAGGCCCAGTGACCGGTATTGCAGAAGCTGATCTGTTCGCCGGACGTTGGCACACCAGCTGCTTTATACAGTTCGGCAAGCGTGTCTTTGGAACGGAACATGCCGCCACCGTTATCGGTCATCCAGCTTTGCGGGATGTTAACCGCACCGGGAATCGTACCACTGGCTTTGGATTTCCCGTGACGGTTTACGCCCATGTATTGGTCGGCGGTACGGTTGTCGACCATGACCACGCCTTTGTCCAACGCCGCTTTAACATCCGCGGTGGACGGGATCATGTCTTTTCTCAAAGCAATGTTAAAGGTCTTGGCGGTCACATTTGCGGCACCCTTTTCCAATGGATTGGTTGGGTTTCCATCTTTGTCCTGAGCCGCCAAATACGCATTCATGCCGCCATTGAGGATTGACACATTGTCGTGGCCAAGGGCTTTGAAGGTCCAATACATGCGTGCGGCCGTGCCCATATCGGACGAGTTGTTGCCCGGTGCAACCAACACCACATGGCTTGCATTGTCGATGCCCAGACCACCGATCAAAGCGCCCAGCTTGGAGGGATCTTCCGGAAACATGGCCGGCACGCCATCGATGCCGACACGCCAGCCGTCTTTGGCGTAGTCGGTGTTTACGGCACCGGGAATATGACCGCGTAAATAATCTGATTTGCCACGGGCATCAATGGTTACCACACCCGCTTTGGTGCTGTTGGATTTGACCCAATCCACATCCACCAACGGATCAGCGGCCTGTGCCGTATTCACAGTGAAAATCATCATCGCGGCAACAGCGATGGTGAACCAAGTCCCCAGAACGCGTCTTGCTTTCATCATTAGAAACTCCCTTTCTTGATCTAAGCGTAACGGTTGATCCGTTACACGGTGACGACCAAATCAGCGTCAAGAATGGCAACAGCTGCCGCATCCCAACTTTCAGTGTCGTCGATTTTCAGGTTGCTCATATCCAGGCTGACAACCTGGTCTTGCCCAACACGCGTTGCGATGGCATTGGCCACCGTATCGCCGTCAGGAAATAAGCCGGTGTTTAATTCCAAAATCGTCCTCATGGCGGTTTCTCCGTCTTTTCATTTTTGCCTACAAGCTGACAACACGGTCGCTTTCGGCAATGGCTCGGCCCAAGGCATCTGCGTCCAAAAAGGTCAGATCTTCGGCCATTTCGGCAACAGTTGTTTCGGGTGTGATGTCGGACAGGTCCAACAGCTCAGCCTGTTCGGCATTGGCTTGGGTATCTGCAACGGGTTCCGTCATAAAGATCAACCTGACAGCGTTGCCGACAATGGTCAGGCCAGCAGCCACGCGCATGGCTTCGGTGTGATCGCGCCGACCCAGGACCAAAATGGATTTTGTCGTCATGACATAGGCTCCTTACAGGCTTACGATTTTGGCTGCTTGCGCCATCAAAGTGCTGTTGATGGTTTGACTGCCTTTTTCGACCGGGCAATCATGGCCGCTCATATGCAGATCCCAAGAATGTTCGCAAACCGCGGTCCGCTCTGCACCAGAAATCGCATCCATAAACCCAGCATCACCCAAGGCCTTGACGCCATCGTTGGTGAGGAAGCATCCCCACGCGGTGCCCCGGTTGGTAAAGGCGCGTGCCAAGGGGGTGGCGATGTGAACCGCGTCTGGATTTGTAATGTGCAACAGAACGTCCATGGGTCTTCCTTACTGATTCAAATCAATGTTGCCGCGCATGGGAGCAGTAAAAATCACCTCGCGGCTCATGCTGCGGGTTTCGCCACCTGGGGCATTCTCTGTGGCGATAAAGGGGGTGTTCAGCATCGACACCTGCATTTGTCCGGCTTGGTACAAGAGTGCGCCAACGGTCCGAGTCTCTTCGCGCGTATTGCCAATAATCAGAACGTGCTCTGCCCCACTTAATCCGACCGTGCCCAGTAACCAGCGCAAAGCATGAAACCCAATGTGGTTCCCGCTGCCGTCAACAAAATTGTTCGTCGGCAGACAGCGCGCGCCGGGGAGAGAGGCACCTTCACACGCCTCTACATCACGCGTATCGATGACGTGTGTTTGCCGGGCGTCTTGAACGTGTGCGACAGACATCAAGTCGTCAGCTGAAAGGGCAGGGCTGCTGAACGTCAGCACCACGCACCACTTCACAAGACCGACACTGAATGCACGTCTGTTCATCTTCTCAACATCCTCCGAAACGGACTATTGGGGCCGCCCCGGACGCAGCGGCGGCAGGTGGATTGTCCACGTAATAGGCCATCAACTCTTCAACGGGCAGTTCACCAAAGCCTTTGCCCACATCAACAGTGCCCATTTCATAGGCTGGCTGAGGCGTGGCTGCTTTTTCGACGATGTCTTCATCCATCGCCATGAACGGAAAGGCCACCACCGCCACCAACAACGATACGGCAAGCGAACCAATGCAAAAAATCAAACTGTCTCTATCCATGTGGAAATCTCCAATCCGATTGCCAAGTCATAAGGTGTTTTTGAGGAAGCTGATGTACATGACGCCAAACGCGATAATCGCCATGACGAGTTGGGATGTGGTTTCTATATCCATGGTTTGGTGTTCCTCAATCGCCGCGATAATGATGGATCAGGGTGTTCACGCTGACAGCTTCGCCGGTTTCAGGATGTTGGGCCTTGGGTGTGAAATGCGGCACACCATCGCGATCGACGCGCAAGCTTTGCGGTGGCCAAATCAGCATCGCTGCAATACCCGCAATGGATATGAACAAGGCACCCCAGCTGTAGATGTTCATGATGATCTTGGACATGTCGTTTCCTTAGTCCTTGCGGATGTAAACTTTCCAACAGCGGGCATCTTTCACGGTTTCCAGATGTGTTGCGGCCATTTCGTCACACAGTGGCGGCAAAGCTTCCATAGAGGACGGATTGTCGACCTGGACCTCAATCACCTGACCCACGTCGATTTGGCCGACGGCTTTTTTGGTCATCAGTTGCGGCCGCGGGCAGCTGTCGCCGATGCAATCGACGGTTTGAACCACCGTGTAGGTCTGGCCGTCACCAAGGGTAACGTCATGGCTGGCTGCCGCTTCTTCGGTTTTTGGTTTTTTACTGAACAGTCCCATAATTTTTTACTCCCAAATGATTATTCTGCAGGTGTTGAGCTGGCTTCGTGGCTCTCAGACACTTCGCGGTGGTGCCCGGCCTGAATGGCTTCTTTGCGCAAGATCGCGCGGTAGATGCCGTATAAAACGGCGACTTGCATCAATCCGAAAACGATGGCCGGAATGCCGAATTTTTCTTGCAAGGTGGCGGCATTGGCATAGCCCAATTGCAGGGCTTCCAAGTTCGGTTCGCCCGTCATGCTGACGGGTGCAGGGGGCCAATAATCGACTGACCACACCAGGGAAAACAGGAACATACCGACAAACGTGAAGATCAAGGCCCACACCGCACCAATATTGCCTTCACCCGCTTTGACCCAGGTGGACACCGTGCAGGCTCCGGCCAAAACCATACCGACGCCAAAAATGAACAACCCGGCAAAGGTGTTCAGGCCAACGTCAAAGTGCATGGTGTGGCCTTCGCCAAAGGTGATGAACAAGGTAAACCCAAAGGTCAAAATCATCATCGCCACCAATAAAGCTTTGGTGTTGCGATAGGTGCTGAATAACATGGCGTCGCGCAACGCCGCAGTATTGCAAAAGCGTGAACGCTGAACCAACAGGCCGACACAAGATCCGAATATGAAAGCCACAATGCATTCGCCAATGACGGACATGTCTCAACCCTCCAGAATTTTTTTGAAATCATTGAGCCAACCCATGCGCCCGCAACGATGCCGCTGATGGCGAGGTAACCGCCCAAGTTCATTTCCGGGGTCAGGCCAAAGAACGTTGAAACGTTGCAGACAAATGCCAACCGGATGCCGATGCCCATCAGCAACCCGCCGATGGTGATCATCACCCATTCCGACATACGACGGGGAAAGCGCAGATAAAATTCATCGCTGAGCTTGGCGCCGACAAAAGCACCGAACAACATGCCGAGGCTGATGTAAATTTTCCAATATCCGATGTCGGGTTTAAACACGAGGTTCCAAAAGGGCAGGCGTTTGAGATCGTCGCCCATGAACACTTCTGCGATCAGGCCAGTCATCATGGTTTCACCACCACCGACGGTCCATGCGCCAACAATCAAAAACAGAAAGATGTCGAGTACGGCGATGGCCATCAAGGCAATGACCGGATCAAGGGTCTTTTTGAAAAACTCCATTTGCAGGAAGCCTCCCCCAGTTATTGGTGTTAGGGCTGCTTTTGTTTGCAGCGTTGATTTACGTTAGGCTTGTCGGAAATCAGGGTGGTAGTAATTATTGCAAACAACGTTAAAATAATATCGGTCAGGATCTTGCGCTCAGTCTTATGGGATTGATGCTGTTCGGTTTTTCCCCTTTGTAGGTAGGCTCAAAGCCATGTCAATTTTTATTGAAATCGAACCTGAAAACTTTTTGGGGCACATGTTCAACGCGTGCTCTACCGACCAGGTGAATGAATTCATACCTGAAAAGCGGGGATTTAGAATTCATGGGCACAGCACCACGATTCGGCTGGAAAAGGTCTTTTGGACCGTCCTGGAAGATATGTCAGAACGGATGAAAATCACGCTGCCGCAACTGATTATGCGCATTCATGATCAGTGCATGGTGGCGAATGACAAGAACATCGCTTCCTGCCTGCGTGTTATTTGTATGAAATATATGAACATTTACGCATAAGGTGCACTGCAGATGAGCAACACAGGTGGTCCGGTCGATAACAGCAGCCACGTCCTTGCGATCATGTCTCTTTATACCGATCTGGCCACATCGCCAGATATAGATTTTGGCTGGGCTAAGGGTAAGGAAAATGCGCGTCGGCTCGGGTATGATGAACGCTGGTTAAATGCACTTCCCGCTATCATCTGGGAATCGTCTGCCGCCGTCGGGTGCCCGTTTAACCTCGGTGATATTTTGCCAGGTCAAACGGTCGTGGATTTGGGGTGTGGTGCCGGAACCGACCTGTGCATTGCGGCGTTGTTGTGCGGAAAAACCGGCAAAGCCATTGGTTTTGACGTTACGCCAGCCATGGTGAACAAAGCAAAATCCAATGCGCACGTGTTAGGGTTAGGCCATATCGAGGCTTTTGAGGCTGATTTTTCGGCCTTGCCCTTAGATGATGAAAGTGCGGACGTGGTGATTTCAAATGGATCGATAAATTTATCTCCGTCTAAGTCGGCTGTATTTGCGGAAGCCTTTCGCGTTCTCAAATCTGGCGGCCGCCTGCAGTTTGCCGATATGGTACGGTCGCAAGTCCCTGCCGAGCTCCCTGCGGACCAATGCGAGTCCTGGGCCGATTGCGTTTCCGGAACGGTGGCCCCAGAAGCCTACATTAAAATGTTGCAGCAGGTCGGTTTCAGAGACGCCGAACTGGTTGGGTTTTCTGACTACTCGACCGCTGAAACAACCGTTGGTGCACTGTTCAGAGCCATCAAATCATAAGGATTTGAACGCGTATGAATGACCTGAAAAATTAAACCAGGACCACATTGATTTATGAAGTTTGGCTCAGATACGCCGCCGTGCCTTTGAGCGCTGGGTGTTCGGCGGTGACGACATAGGTTGGAATGGCGGCGATGCGGGATTCGAAACGTCCCTTGTGTTCGAAGCGGCTGCGGAAGGGGCTTCGTGCAAAAAAACCCAAAATTTGCGGCACGATACCACCGCCGATATAAACGCCGCCCCAAGCGCCTAAAGTCAGGGCGATGTCTCCTGCACAGGATCCTAAAATGGCGCAGAACATGGTCAGGGCCTGTTTTTCGAGTGAAGCTTGTCCTTCACGAACGGCTTCGGCATCTAGCGCCGCTGACGAAATGGCGGGTGCCGTCCGTGTTGGAACGGACAACCCCTCAATCTCCGCCAGAGCTTGATGAATGTTTTCAAGGCCCTGTCCTGATAACAATCGTTCAATGGATACGCGGCCAAATCTTTTCTGCAAGACGCGCAAGACCTCGATTTCTTCGTCATCGACTGGCGCGAACGACACATGCCCGCCCTCTCCCGAAAGCGCGCTCCAGCCCTGTGGCACCGGGATCAGTCCCGAAACCCCCATGCCGGTTCCCGGTCCGATAACGGCGATGGGGGTGTTGTCCTTGGCTTGACCTTTTGCAATTTGGTGCTTTTCATGGGCATCCAGATAAGGCACGGCCCAGGCCTGTGCGGTGAAGTCATTAATGACTTCCAGGCGGTTTATGGCAAATTGGCGTTTGACGTCGGAGCGTGAAAACCGCCAATGCGCATTTGTCAGGGCCAGGGTGTTTTCGCTCGTCGGTCCGGCCAGGGCGATGCAGGCATCGTGAATTTGACGGCCGTCGCAAAATGTCTTGATGACCTCATCTAGGGAAGAAAAATCCGCGACCTTGTAGCAGCGCTCCTCTGCATACGCAGCCTGTCCGGTCTTCCAGGCCAGTCTAACGTTCGTGCCGCCAATATCGCAGAGCAAGTCGGCCATGTCGTATGATCCTTGATTCAACCCATTTTTAAAGGCAGGGAAGGGTGTGACGGGGATTGTTTTACAGTAAATAAATGGTAAAATTTAAGACAGAAACCTAACCGTACATTGCATATCATATGTCACGTATATGGCCGAATACTTATTGGCCGGTCGTTTTTCTACAATGATAAATCTTCAGCCATCGCAATGGAATCGATGGTTTTGCTTTTCATGTCTTGCGTCCTGAAAATTTACGACGTTATGCCGCTTAGATTGGTGTGATGGCGCATTTTCCGCCCGTTGTCTTTTTGACCCATGGAGAAAACAAAAATGTCTAAGAAACACCTCAGCATTAAAGTCATTGCTTCGGCCGTGATCATCGCGTTCAGTGCAACCGTCGTTCCCATCGTTCCTGTCAGCGCAGCCCTGATCAACAATGATCGTGTTGCCCAGGCTCAAGCCTTGGAAGGTGATCGCGCCATTGTGAATGAATTCATGAGCCGCGCCGACGTTCGCACGAAGTTTGAATCTTTGGGCGTAAATGCCAACGAAGCCAATCTTCGTGTCGCTGCACTCAGTGATGACGAAGTCGCAAAACTTGCCGAGCAAATTAAAAGTGCTCCTGCGGGCCAAGGCGTTGGCGGCATTATCGGTGCGATGGTATTCATTTTCGTTGTGTTGCTGATCACCGACTTGCTTGGGTTCACCAGCGTGTTCGGCTTTACCAACAAAGGTTCGGCAAACCCGACCTAAGCGTGAACTTTCTATGCAACGGTATCGTTTGAAAATACGCGCTCTTGCAGGGATGGTGGCGCTGGTGGCGTTGAGTGGTTGTGCGGCAACGCCCATGACGGCTCAACTCACTGCGTCACCGCCCCAAGGGCTTCGTGCGTCTGTTGAATTGACCGACGTGCCATTCTTCGCCCAAACGCGGTTTTTTTGCGGACCGGCAGCGTTGGCCACCGTATTGAACACAACGGGCCTTAAGACCGAGCCCGATAGCCTTGCTGAAAGCGTCTATACACCGGGTCGCGAAGGCACCCTTCAAACCGAAATCATCACCGGGACACGCCGACAAGGTCGGCTTGCCTTGCCACTTCGCAACCTGAGCGATGCGTTCGTGAACGTTGCCCAGGGGCGGCCCGTGCTGATCTTGCAAAACCTGTCGCTCGATATCGTGCCGCGCTGGCATTACGCCGTGATCGTTGGCTATGACTTGGCAGCAGAAACCGTATCCTTGCGATCCGGTACGACATTTAGGCAAGTGATGCCGATGAAAACATTTGAACATACCTGGCGACGGTCCGGGTATTGGGGCGTTGTCATCGTTGGACCGAATGGACCCGTACCGGACAACACCTCTATATCGGACTGGCTGCAAGAAGCTTACGGGTTGGAGCGCGCCGATCATGTGTCGGACGCCTTAACGGCATTTACCTTTGCAGCCAAGCATTGGCCGGACGCGAGTGCACCGCTGATTTCTGCGGGCAATATTTTAATTGAAACGAACCGGTTGCACGACGCAAAGGCCCGGCTTCAAGCCGCCGTGCAGCGCGAGCCCGAAAATCCCGTGGCACTCAATAATCTGGCGCATGTCTTGATGCGCTTGGGGGAGATTGAGGAGGCTGAACGGACTGCGCTGAAAGCCGTTGAAGCGGGCGGCGACACTCAAGCCACGGCCCAGGAAACTCTGCTGGAAATTCGGGCGCAAAAATAAATCTCTTGAAGCTGTGTCACGTCACCTAAACCATGAGAAGGAGACATTGGCGGTTCTTGTTTATTCGGCGAGGACATCGTCTGATTTACGGACCATCAAGGCAATATGGCGGGCGACAATGATGACAATGACCAAAATGGGAACGGCAAGAATAGCGCCGGCCATGCCCCACACCCACGTCCACAGAAGCATCGACAGAAAGACGGCGATGGGGTTGAGTTTCAATTGTCGACCGAGAATGGTTGGCGTCACGAAATTCCCTTCGGCGATCGTCAAAACACCGTAGGCGATGGGCGGCATCAAAATCTGCCACCAGGTATCGAAGGTGAGCAGCGACACGATGCTGATGCAGCTGAAGACGATCATCGGGCCGACATACGGCATGAATCCAAGAACCGCCGCCAGCACGCCCCATAAGACCGGGTTGGGCATATCTAAGGCGTACATGGCCAGCCCCGTAAGGACGCCGAGCATGACGTAGATTCCGGCGCTGATCTGAAGGAAGCGGGTGATTGTGGTCTGCACGGAGGCCAGCATGTCTTCAATCAATTCATTGTGCTTTAGCCAAGGAATTTTTGGTAAGGCATGCGCCTGGAGATTGTTTTGTGTCAGAAAGAAAAATGTCAACGCGATGATGATCAAAAACTGAACGGATGTCAGCAGCGTCGATTTGAAGGCGTGGTCGAAATACGACGGCGATTTGATTGTGACTTCGCTTTTTTTCGGTGTGCTGCTAGCCGCATCGGCTATTTTCCCAATGCTGGCGGTCGCTTCCGTGGCCTGTTTGATGGACTTCGTGACGGGCCATATTTTGGCTTCAATGTCTTTTTGTATACTCGGCAGCCGATGCAGCCATTGCTCGGCGGGTGCCGATAGGTTGATGAGGCCGCTGATGATGGCCCCGACAAGCCCGAGCAGCACGATCAGGGCGCTGACGGATTGGGGGGTGCCGAGATGTTGCAGCCCGCGAACCATCGGCCGCAAGATGATGCTGAGGAACAAGGCGAGAAAGATCGGTACGATGAGATCAGCGGCAAAGTACATCGTGTACAGGGAAGCCAATGCGGCAAGTCCGACCACCGCGCCGGGCATAGCCGCGCGCACCACCCGCATCAACTCGTCTTGAGTTAGGTTTGGGGGATCAACCGGTACATCGACAAGGGACTCAGGCGTTTCGGCAATCGGAACCGTATCCATCACGGTGACTTTTTGGGGCGTAGCAAACCGACGATTACCCCCAACGCGACGGCGACAAATGCGGCTTGAAAGGGTGCCTCAGCCACTTCCGCGAGGGCAGAACGTACCATGTGATCCGAGAGCATTTGTGCATCACTGTCGGGCGTGGTGAGGGCAGCGGGCGCTGTCGACTTGCTACGGTTGTTTCGCCCAAGGGCGACGGCAATGACGATCGCACCAATCAAAAAGAGCACACCGGCAACGATGAGCGCCGCCGCGTAGCTTTCGACCTGAGTTGAAAGCCAAAGGAAGCCACCGGCGACGATAAATCCGATGGCCCCAAGCATAAGGAGCGCACCGACCATCAGTATGGCCGTGCTGGTTAAACGGTAACGCATATTTTCGCGGAACCTGCAGATCTTATCCATCCAATGGAACACCTTCATGGTGGGCATGGTGAGCCTCGTTACCGTCTTATCCGTGCCTGCGAAAAAGCTGTGCGATGAGCAATCCGGCTCCGAACGCCGCGAGCAGGCTTTGAAAGGGTCTTTCCTGGATGGTTTTTTCGATGGCGTCTTTTGAGTCCTTGCTCTTTTCGCTGATTTCGTCAGCCGCAGTCTTGACCCCTTCGCGAATGTCGTCCGCGGCCTGGCCTGCGCGTGTTTTGACGATACTCGCCATGGATTGGCTGATTTTTGCGACGTCTTCCGTCAGTTTTTCAAGGTTGGCGCGCAATTCGGCCATGTCGTCATTTGAGTGTTTGGCTTCGCTTGTCATTCTCTGTGTCCTATCTGGATTTCAGTTGCGGCCTGATGGTCCCGAGCACGCGACGCCGCCCCACCCGCTACGGGTTGCGGTGACAGGGCATTGCATACTGCGGGCTCACAAAGCCTTGCCATACTTGAATTAACGAAAACACGTGAAGAATGTCCGACGGGGCAGTTGTGACCATCCCAGCAGCCATATGCATCCTCTTTGCCACGATATGGGCGACAGAGGATGGGTATACTTTATGTGAATATACTCGGCACAGTCGTAAGAATGACACGCTGCGCACTAAATAGATATAGGTCGCTGCGGGTTCAGATGCCAGGGGTGGCGGAAAATATATAGGTCCTGACCCTAGATGGACACGCAGTTGCGACCGCGTTGTTTCGCATTGTAGAGCTGTTTGTCGGCAAGACCCAGCAGATCGATTTCGTTATCGACCGTATTGTCTGGATAGACGGCGATGCCTGCGCTGATGTTGACGTTAACCCGTTGCTCACCTTCTTCCACTTGAGTTTCGGCAACGACGCGGCGGATGCGTTCGGCGACGTCAAGGGCGCTTTGCGCCGCAGCGCCGGGCAGAATGGCGCAAAATTCTTCACCGCCGTAGCGCACAAAGATATCGTCTTCGCGCAAGATCCGTTGACCCGCAGCACATACGGCGACAATCACCCGGTCGCCCACAAGATGGCCGTAGGTGTCGTTGACATTTTTAAAGTGGTCAATGTCGAACATAATAACGGCCAGATTTCCCCGCGTGCGCACGGCACGACTGAATTCTTCGTGCAACCGTTTCATGCCGAAGCGGCGATTGTAGGCGTTCGTCAGCGGGTCCAAGGCAGAAACACGTTGCAGTTGGCGATGCGCCAAAGCGTTCTGCAGCGCCAGCCCCAATCCTTGACGGAACAGGCGCGCCACCCTCAAGTCTCCCCGTTTGAAGCCAGCCGAAGAAGCCAGCACCACAGAGGCAATGGGAACATTGTTGAAGGAGATCGGTAGTGCGATTACTTCATGGGGTCTAAAGTCTGAAACGATACCGTCAATGATCAGATTTTCCGGCATTTCAAATTTGATTTCGACGCCATCGCGAAACATGTGGCGTACCAAGTCGCTGTCGAGCAGAGTTGTTGGCTTTTTGATGCCGCGTGAGGCCGCAATTTCCAATTCCCCCGAGGCTTGGACGATGATAGCGCCTGCCTGGGCACCCGTGTAGCAGACGATCTTTGCTAAGGCATTTTCCGCCAATTCCTCGAAATCGAGCGTGCTCGACAAGGATCGTGTGAAATTGACAACAGCTTGTTCAACGTTTCGTGATTCGGAAAAGGAGTCCAGCAAGTTGTTGAAAGCAATTGCGCAGTCGCCCAATTCGTCCTCAGATTCGACCTTGACGGAACACTGTTCGGGACTGCACCCGGTCCAGTCGCCGGTGTAAGTCGCTTTTTGGATTTGCGCGCCCGTCTCGCCCATTTTATGCGAAAGATAGCGCAGGCGTGGGCGGATAACCCACAGGGCGATGAGATAGTTTATGGCCCCAACAGTAACCCCGGCACATAAAGTCGCAAAAAAAAATGACGAACTCAGCGCGATGTCTTTTGACACGCCTAAACTTTGCACAAAAAATGGAAAGACGATGCCTGCCAGAACGCCGAATGTCACCATCCATATGGCAAGATCGGTGAGAATCTTCTTGGTTATGCGCAATTTACCCCCTCCTGCGCGCAAAGCCTTGTGCCTGTGCACGCTATTTACCTATGTGTTACCTCCCCAGGTAACGGCCCGCACTGTTTTCCAGTTTTGAGCATGCGGGCAGCTTAGCGCGACTCTCATGACTGGCAAACTAAAAGTTGAAAGCTTTCTCTGTGTCTGAGCGTCATGGATGAACTGATCGAGCGGTTCCTTTTGTGGGCTGTAATACGGGTGTAACCGGATCGTGGCCAGATTGTTCCCATATCGCCCAAGGTTTAGAGGCAAGGCGTATAAATTAACGCTTTTGAGCACAATATTTTAGACGAATTCGAATGTGCTCTTGCACTCGCAGCACTTTCGGTTGATTGTTGTGTGGGGCGTCGAGAACGAAGGCTAGTTAAGATGAACAGTGAAGTGTTGAGCTCGACCCGACAGTCCGTTGAGCTGTTTGTCACTCTGTTTATGTTTTGGGTTTTGCTGAACGGTTCTCTAGCACCGGACACTCTAGCCATTGGTTGCGTGGCTGCATTTGTCATCGCCGTGTTGTTTCGGGACGGCCTTTCCTTTCTGTTTGAATTTCGCATTCTGCCCAGCTCTCTTTGGGCGAGCGTGCAGTATTTTGTTTATTTTATGAAAGAACTGATCGTCGCAAATGTTCGCCTCGCCATCATCGTGCTGTCGCCGTCTTTGCCGATTAAACCCGGTATCGTCAAAGTGCGCACCCGGTTGAAAAGCCGCATGGGGCGACTGCTTCTGGCCAATTCGATCACCTTGACGCCGGGCACCTTGACGGTCGAGCTGGAAGATGACTGGCTTTATATCCATTGGGTTACGGTGGAAGCGGTCGACATGGAAGACGCCACGACGCTCATCGTTGCTGGATTTGAGCGGTATTTGGAGCGGATGTATGGTTGAGGTCCTGATTTATGTCGCCGCCGGCTTGGCTGGTGGCGCCTTTTTGCTTGCCCTTGCGCGCTTCGTCAAAGGACCGACGACGGCTGACCGGGTTGTGGCCTTTGATGTTCTGACCATTGTAGCCATCACCGGGATTGTTTTTGCTGCCATGTTTGAAGGCCGCGTTATCTATCTGGATGTGGCGCTGGTGTATGCGTTGTTGTCTTTCCTCGGTGTGATTGTGATTGCGCGTTACGTGGAAAGGAAGGCGTGATGGGGGCGATCATTGACATCATAGGCGCGCTGCTGTTGGTTTTGGGAACGGCTTTTCTGTTTCTCGGCGGGGTTGGGCTTCACCGCATGCCCGATGTGTTCAATCGTATTCAGGTGGGCACCAAAACGACAACCCTGGGAACCTTGTTGACGTTGGCCGGGGCGGCTTGTCTGCACCCGGACTGGTCTTTAAAGCTGCTGTTGATTGGTTTGTTTTTGCTGTTCACCAATCCGTTGTCTTCGCAAGTTTTGGCCCGCGCGGCCTATCGCAGTGGGGCCAAGAAAATGGCGACGATGGTCACTGACCAATTTGGCGACGAACCTGGAGATCGATCATGAGTACAGTCATGTTCGTCATGAGCCTCCTGCTGGCGTGCGCCATGATCGCCAGTGCTTACGTGGCACTTCGGGGACAAAGCTTGTCCATGGCCGTGCTTGCGGCTGGGGCGGTGAGCTTGTTTGCTTCGGTGATGTTTGTGTTGCTTGCCGCACCGGATGTGGCGATGACGGAAGCGGCCATCGGCAGCGGTTTGACGACTTTCTTGTTCTTCTTCGTCATGGGACGGGTGAAGGGGGGCAAAGATGATTAAAAAGTTTGTGGCGCTTTTGCTGTTGGCGGGTCTGGGATTGATGTTTGTCGGCCTGTTGCTGGGCTTCACCCCCGATCAAGTATTGAACACGACGGCAAGTTATTATGCCGATCATAGTGTGGAAGATACGGGTGCCGCCAATATCGTTACGGCCGTCATCGTCACCTATCGTGGTCTTGATACGTTGGGTGAAGTGACGGTGCTGTTTTTGACGGCGACCATTGTGTCTTTGATTTTGACGCAACCGCGTCCGTCGGGCACACCCATAATAGGGGTGGCGGAAAAAAAGGCGCTGTCTTCGGGTGAGTTGTTGCAAACGGGCACACGCTTGTTGGTGCCGTTGGTTTTGCTGTTTGGCGTGTATGTTTTTGTCAACGGTCACTTAACCCCGGGCGGCGGCTTTCAGGGCGGCGCGATCTTAGCGTCTGCGTTGCTGTTGCTGTTGTTGAGCGATCCGACAAAACGCTTCAATCACCGCTTGATCAGCCGCGTTGAATCCATTTCAGGCATCCTTTACGTGGTCATCGGCGTGCTCGGACTGGTTTTGGCAGGTGGCTTTCTCGACAATCGCATTTTGCCGCTGGGGGCGTTCGGCACGCTGTTTTCAGCGGGTGCTATTCCCGTCATTTACACGTTGATTGGCCTTAAGGTTGGTGCGGAATTCAGCTCCATGATGGTCACTCTGTCTGAATCGAGGGATCGCTGATGGTCTACGTTGCCTTGATAACCGGATTTCTTTTGATTTTGATGGGGCTTTATGGCGCGCTGACGAACCGCAACATTTTGCGCATGACAGTGGCGTTCTCCATTGCCAGCACCGGAACGCATTTGGTTTTGGTGGCCGTTGGCTACATACCGGGACGCACGGCGCCTATTCTTGACGGTGCCGTCACTGCCGCAGATGCGTCTCTGCGGATCATCGATCCGGTGCCCCAGGCCCTTGTGTTGACGGCCATTGTGATCGGCCTGGGCGTGACGGCGTTGATGTTGACGTATGCTTACAAACTCTATGAGACCAAGCGCACCCTTGATATTTCGAAGTATACGGATCTGAAATGGTAAGCACCCTATTCATCATTGCGGGCGGACTGGGGGCGGCGTTTTTGCTGGGCCTGTTGCGCGAAGAGTGGCGCGGCTTCGCCTATGGCGTGACGCTGGCGGCGCTTGCGTTTATGAGCTGGGTCGCGGGGTCGTGGCTGTGGGCGTTTGTGTTTGACGGTGCGGTCGGTGTTGACGTGTTTACGGCGGGGCACAATCCGCCCTTCGCCATCAATTTGCGCATGGGGCTGCCCGAAGCCGTGTTGGTCTTGTTGGTCAACGCCATGGGTTTGATGGTCGGCGTGTATTTAAAAGGCACCTTGATGCGCCTGGGGCGACGCGCGATGGCGGTGTTGCTGGTCGCCGTGTTGGCGCTGTGCGGGATCATTTTGACTCGCGACATTTTTAACCTGTTTGTGTTCATTGAATTGACGGCTATTTCCACCGCCGGGTTGGTTCTGCTGTCCGCTGATGCGCGCGCGCTGGGGGCTGGTTTTAAGTATCTGGTCATATCGCAAATCATTTCGATCTTGCTGTTGGTCGGGATTATTTTTGCCTACCACGCCACCGGCACCTTGAATATCGATGGCATGGCGGAGGCATCAGTGGCTTTGATGAAGGGGGGGACGTTGGCGTTTTTCCTCATCCTCATGGCGTTGATCGTGGAATTGAAGCCGTTCCCCGCCAATGGCTGGGCCTTGGATATTTATGAATCCGCGCACCCGGCTTTTTCGGCCCTGTTTTCCGCAGCTTTCAGCGCGGCCATGTTGTTTGCGGTCGATAAGGTGCTGTTGATTGGCGGCGAACCGTGGCCGAAGATTGCGACGGGCGTCGGCATCGTGACCTTCGTGGGCTCAAATCTGCTGGCTTTGTCGCAGACCAATGATCGGCGCTTGCTGGGGTATTCTTCGGTCGCCCAAGTCGGTTTGGTGCTGACGGTCATCGGTCAACGCGCCGTATTGGGCGAACATTACTTGTTTGTCGTTGGCGGTATTTTGCTGGCCCATTCCGTTGCCAAGGCTGGCTTGTTCTGGGTTTCGGGCCTTGTGGTCGAGCGCCAGTTGAGCGCCTGGGCGGTGTTGCGCCAGAACCCCTTTTTGGTGTTTGCCTTTGCCACTTTCATGGCCTTGTTGATCGGCTTGCCGCCGTTCCCCGGTTTTTATGCCAAGTGGGAATTGGTCCATGCCTTGGTCAGCGAAGGACGCTTGGCGCTGGTCGTCTTTATCTTGTTCGGGGCCTTGCTTGAAGTGGGGTATTTGTTCCGTTGGTTCGGTTACATCATCAAACGCGAAGCGTCTGTTGAAAGTGCGATGTCCAAGCCCGTGGCGTTTTTGCCGCGCAAGTTGGTCGTGATCGGCGTTGGCGTCGTGAGCGCCTGGGGCCTTGGTTACATCTGGGGTGCACTTTCCGATTTTGCCAATGTGTTGCAGGCGCTGCCGGTGCTGTTCGCGTTGAGCTTCCTGGCGTTGGAGGGACTGCCTGCCAAGCTGAAAAACACCCTGGCCATCGTTGGTCTGGTGGCCTTTTTCGCCATCAGTTACGAAAACTACAATCAGTTGCAGCTGATCTTCGGCGCGATCATTTTGATTGGTGGCGCGGTGATCTTGCTGGCAAGCTATGAAACCCACGGCAAACGCATCGGCTTCTATCCGTCCGCCATGCTCATGTATGCCGGTTTGGCGATGTTGATCGTTGCCGAAGATTCGTTTTCCTTTTTTGTCGCCTGGGAAATTCTGACGGTCGGTTCGTACTTTTTGATCCTGCGCGGTAAATTTTCCGAGCCGCACGCGCTTTCGTACATCATCTTTTCCCTAGGCGGCGCATTCGCCATTTTGGCTGGCTTTGCCCTGGCCGCTGGTGGCGCCCCCCGCATTCCCCTGGAAGCCTTGGCCCAGGTTCCGGCAACGTTGGCACCGTGGGTGTTCATTTTGTTGGCGATTGGTTTCATGACCAAGACGGCGGCCATTGGTCTGCACATCTGGTTGCCCGGTGCCCATGCCGAGGCGGAGACGGATGTTTCGCCGATGGTATCGGGCATCTTGCTGAAAGCGGGTCTGTTTGGCTTGATGGTCTTGTTGTTGAATATGGGCAAGACCCAGTTCTATGGGGTTGAGCTGACCTATGTGTTGCTGTGGATCGGCGCGCTGTCGGCGTTGCTGGGCAACTTGATGGCGATTTTCCAAGAAGACGCCAAACGTCTGCTGGCCTATTCATCCATTGGCCAGATGGGCTATGCGGTGTTTGGTTTGGCGATGATGAACCACTTGGGCTGGCTCATGGCGTTGATGTTTGTCATCAATCACTATGTCTACAAATCAATGTTGTTTTTGTCCGTCGGCGGCATTGCTAAACGAACCGGCACCCGCGACATGTACCGCATGGGCGGCTTGATTGCGTTGATGCCGCTTTCGTTTATTGCGGTGCTGATCGGCATCATTGCCGTTTCCGGCGTGCCGCCTTTGTCGGGCTTTGGCGGACGATGGATTTTTTACAATGCGATTATGACGGCGGACGCCCGGTTGCCGATGATCTTGATCTTCTTGTCCGGCCCGGTTGCGTTTTTGTATCTGTTCCGTTTGATCCACACGATCTTTTTGGGCCAGCTGAAAGACGAACATCGACGCTTGAAAGAGGCCCCGTTCTGGATTGTTGTGCCGCAGATGATCTACGTGGTGTTTTTGCTGGGCTTTGCAGTCTTCCCCGGTCTGGCGCTGCGCCGTGTTGATGCCTTCTTGAACCCGTATTTCCCCAACGGCGGTCTCAATTGGGAAGGGCTCACCATCTCCAGTGATTTTGGCTATTGGAGCCCGGTGTCCATTATGATCACCATCGGAGTGATTTTTGCGACTTTGCTGGCGTGGTTGGTGTACTTGAATCACAACGCGCAAAAGGTGAAGCAGTTTAACATTGTGTTTGCGGCGGAACGCCCTTATCGGCCCGAGACGACCCATTTTGCATGGAACTTTTTTGCCCCTTATCGCAAAGCGTTGGGCTTTATGGTTCAGCCGTTCGTCACCCAGTTTTGGGATGGCCTGACCGGGTCATTGCATCACACCGCTCAGTTTACCCGCAAACTTTACACCGGTAACGGACAGACCTATGCGTTTCATCTTCTCGCCTTTGTCGTCGTTGTGTACCTGATTTTGGTGGGGGGGCTGGTTTGATGTTTGAATGGATGAAAATCCCCTATGCGCTTTTGACGCTGTTCATCGTCGTCAATTACGGTCTGTTGATGACGGCGCTGATCGCCAAGATTGGTGCGCGGGTGGGGCGGCGTCATGGGATTCCGATTTATCAGAACTACATCGACCTGATCAAAAACTACGGCCTGCGCTCGTCGATCACCCATGGTTTTATGTTTTATCTGGGCCCCGTGTTTCGCTTGACGGGCGGGGTTGGGTTGATTTTGTTTGTGCCGATCATTTACGGCTCAGAAGTCTTTTCAAACTTCTCCTTCGCCGGTGATTTGATTTTGGCGTTGTACTTTATATTCTTCGGCACACTGGGGATGGCGCTGGGGGCGGGCGAAAGCGGCCACCCTTATGCAGCCATTGGGATCTCGCGCGGGTTGTCGCAAGTCACCATGGCGGAACTGCCGCTGGCGATGGCGGTGTTTGCGGTGGCGTTGCAGTATCAAACCTTGTCGATTACGGATATCGTCGCCGCCCAGCAAGGCGGCATTTTGAATTGGACGCTGTTCACCAACCCGTTTGCAGTAGCGGCCGCCATGATGTCGTTTTTGGGCTCCATGATGCGTCCGCCGTTTGACGTTGTTTTGGCCCCCCAAGAAATTCCCATCGGCCCGCCGACGGAATATCATTCGTCTTATCTGGCCCTGATGCAAACCAACCGGGTGATTTTCCCCATCGCCAAAATCGCCATCTTTATGAGCCTCTTTTTTGGCGGCGCGGCCAGTTGGCCGGTGTTTTTCCTCAAAGTGTTTTTGATTTACATGGTGTCGGTTTTTGTCGGCGTGGTGTTCCCGCGCTTTCGTGTCGAACAATCGATCCGCTGGTTCCTGATTTGGGCTGTGCCAATGGGCGTTTTGGGTCTGGTGTGGGTGTGAGGTGAGATGAAAGACGAACTGAAAAAACGTATAATCACCGGGCCGGACGGCTTCGAATTCGAAGTCGATCCACTCAATGATTATTATTGCGACGCCCCGCCCAAGGTTCATCCCCCGGCGTATGTGAAGATTGTTGAAGACCTGTTCAACTGGGCGCGCTCTGAATCCATTTGGATTTTGGGTTTTGGCACCGGGTGCGGGGCCATCGAAATGCGGCCGTTGATGACGCCTCGCTTTGATGCCTATCGTTATGGCGTGCAATGGCGTCCGACGCCGCGCCAATCGAACCTGTTTATCATTTCCGGCTATCTGTCGGTGAAGACGCTGAAGCGCGTGATCCGCTCTTACGAACAAATGCAAAGCCCAAAATACGTCATCGGCTTGGGATCTTGCACCATCAACGGCGGCATGTATTGGGATTCTTACAACACCATCAAGAAGCTCGATGAATATCTGCCTGTTGATCTGTACATCGCAGGCTGCATGCCGCGCCCCGAAGCTTTGTTGAAAGGCTTTGAAGATTTGAAAAAGATTATCCGCGCAGGGGAAGGCGAAGGCGCCAACATCTATGCAAAAAACTTCGACTGGTACAAGGCAAACCAGAAGAAGGTGATCCAAGACTGGGATATGCCCGATTACAACTGGTAAAATATAATGCGCACACTGTATGCAGAACTGAACAAACGTTTTCCACTGGGCGAGTTAACCGTCCAGCGCGAAGACTTAGGATTTATCACCGTCGAGCGCGAACACCTGCGCGCGCTGTTGCTGCATTTGCGCGATTTGGAAGGTTTCACCCATTTGGTTCTGCTGACGGCGGTCGACTGGATGGAAGAGGGCATTTTCCAACTGACCTATTTGTTGAGCGATCGCAAAAAGCGGCGCGACTTGGGGCTTCGTGTGATGATCGCGCGCGACGGTGCGTCGATGGAGACAGTCCATGATGTGTGGCCGACGGCGGCGACATATCAGCGCGAACTGTGTGAGATGTTCGGCATCGATTTTCCCGACAGTCCCGGCGTGCACGATCCGTTTATCTTGGAAGGCTGGACCGACATTCCGCCCTATCGACGCGAGTTCGATACCAAAAAATATGCCGACGAAACATTCACCCATCGGGCGGGTCGCGAAACCAACGACCCGGCTGAATACATGAAAAAACAACTCTACCCGGACGGGGCTTGATATGGTGCTCTACCAACCTGATCGCAGCCAATACCCAAGCCAGAAAGCGGATGGCTCGCTCGACATAGATTTGACGTCGGGCAAGTATCTGAAACTTTGGCAGGGACCACAGCATCCCGGCATCACCGGCAACATGTCGCTGGAGCTGACGGTGTGTGGCGACGAAGTGGTTGAGGCGAAGACCCATGTCGGTTACCTCCACCGTGGTTTTGAAAAATTGATGGAGCGGCGCACCTTTATTCAGTGCTTCCCCATCGTGTGTCGCATCTGCGTGCCTGAACCGGATTTCAATGAATACTGTTACGCCGCAGCGGTCGAAGAGCTGGCCGGAATTGTTGCGCCGGAACGCGCAGACTGGATCCGCACCTTGATCTTGGAAATGGGCCGCATCAACAGCTATATGATGTACTTGGGCGGTCAGGCGGGCAGCTTGGGCCAAGGCGTTATTGGTCAGTGGACCACCTATGTGCGCGACTTGATGCTGGACCGGTTTGAAGAGCTGACGGGCGCGCGCATCTATCACATGTTTATTCTCCCCGGCGGCGTGCGCGACGGACTGCCCGATGGCTTTGCGGGGCGCATGGAAGAAACGCTGCAAGAAATCGAACGCACCATGAGCGACGTTTATGATGTGATGTTCTGCAATGCGGTGTTCAAAAAAAGAACCGTTGGTGTCGGTTACATCGACCCGGCGCTGCTGGAACCTTATGGCGTCACCGGACCGAATGCGCGGGCCGCTGGCGTGGTGAAGGACGTGCGCAAGGATCAGCCCTATCTGGTTTATCCGCAGCTTGATTTTGAACCCGTGATCGGACACGATTCCGATATTTTCACCCGTGCAGACGTGCGCCGTCGTGATGTTTTGGTGTCCATCGACTTGGTTCGCCAAATCATTGCCAAGATGCCCAAGACCGGACCGTTGATGACCAAGCTGCCCAATGTTTTGCATTGGAAAATCCCCCGTGGCGAAACCTATATCCGGGGCGAATGTTCGCGCGGTGAGTATGGCTATTACCTGGTCACGGACGGCAGCGGTTATCCCCGCCGCGTGAATGTGCGGGGGCCATCGTACACCCATGCCGTCGCACTTTTGGAACGACTGATCGTCAACGTCAACATTTCCGACGTGGCGGCGCTGATGGTTTCGCTGCACACCTACCCACCCGAGATTGAGAGATAGAAATGAGCTTACGCGACGTTCTCTCCCCCTTTAGTGCGTGGAAATATATCCTTCGCGATCCGGTGACGATCCCCGATCCCATCAATGATCGTCCAGGTTCGGCGCGCTATCGCGGTTTTCATCAAAACGATATGGAAAAATGCATCGGCTGCGGCACCTGTGAAGCGATTTGCCAGAACGGGGCCATCGATATGTTGCCGGTCGACGGCATTGTCACCCAAGGCGATGATTCCGGGCTGCGTCCGCGCATTGATTATGGCCGCTGCTGTTGGTGCGCGCTGTGCGTTGACATTTGCACCACCGGGTCGCTGACCATGTCCAACGCCTATCAGTGGGTGGAGCGGGACGCGGATGCTTATCTCTATACGCCGGGTGTCGATAAAAAAGAATGGGACGATGCCGAGTTGGGTTATCAACGCCCCGAAGCTCACCGCCTGAACTTGCATGCGCGCATTCCCATGGGCGAAACTGATGCCGATGTTCGGATCAATTCATTTTCCGAAATCGTCAACGGATATTCGGTTGCCGAGGCCAAGTTGGAGGCTGACCGTTGTGTGGCGTGCGGCTTGTGCGTCGCCACCTGTCCGACCCATATGTCGATCCCCGATTATATCGCCGCCGTGCGTGCAGGCGATTATGAACTTGGTCTGAAACTGCTGTATGAAACCAATCCGTTTTCCCAAGTGTGCGGACGGGTTTGTACCCATAAGTGCGAAACGGTTTGTGCCGCGCAGTACGAAGGAGACCCGATTGCGATCCGCTGGCTGAAACGCCACATTACGGACCAAGTCCCCTATGAGCGCTATGTCGACATCATCGGTGCGCCCGCACCCGCGACGGGTAAAACCGTTGCGGTGGTGGGCTCTGGCCCTGCGGGGTTAACGGCGGCCTTTGATTTGGCGCGGATGGGTCACAAAGTGGTGGTCTTCGAAGCCCTGAACAAACCCGGCGGCATGCCCCGCTACGGTATTCCCGAATATCGGTTGCCTTACGATGCTATGGATCGAGACATCGGTGTGATTGAGGCCCAAGGCGTGGACATCCGCTGCAATACCCGCATCGGCCCCAACAACGACATGGGCATCACCATGGATCAATTGAAGCAAGACTATGATGCCACTGTGCTGGCAATTGGTTTGCATCTGGGCCGTTCAACCCGCATCCCGGGGGCCGAACATGCCAACGTGACCAAGGCAGTGGATTTGTTGCGCGACATCACCGACGGCAAAACGTTTGATGTGCCGCGCACCGCGGTTGTGATCGGTGGCGGCAATGTCGCCATGGACATCGCCCGCAGTGTGGCGCGATTGCAAAAGCAGACGTACGGTGAAGTGAACATGACCGTGACGGCGCTGGAAGATCGCGCCCATTTCTTGGCCGATCCCGATGAAGTGAAAGAATGCGGCGAAGAAGGCATTGAGATTATAGATGCACGTGGCCCTCAGCAAATGGTGATCGACGAAAACGGTAACCTGCGCGGTTTGAAAACGTGGCGGGTGGTGTCTATTTTCGATGATCAGGGACGCTTTGCCCCCAGTTACGATGAAACGGATGAATGCCTTCACGAAGGTGAAATGGTCATCGAAGCCATCGGTCAAGCGTCTGACGTGAGCCTGTTGGGCGAGGCGTTGACGGAAGCCTTGGAATGGAACCGCGGGCGGCTTAAAGTGGATGGGGATGGACGAACATCCTTGCCGTGGCTGTGGTCGGGCGGGGATTGTGTAAACGGTCCGGACGTTGTTCACGCCGTCGCCGATGGTCACCGGGTGGCCAAAAGCGTCCACGGCTTTTTTGCACAGCAGGAGGTCAAGGCATGACCCACGGCCATGGACACGAAAAGCTTAAACACCTGACCAAACTGAAAGACATCTTGGAGGTGGCGACCGAGTTCGAGCGCACCGCACGGGATTTTTATCACGACTTAGCCCCCAAGGTCAGCAAGCACATCCGCTACTTGGTGGAAGAATTGGCCGAAGAAGAACAGAGCCACTTGGATCTGTTTTCCATGTTGGCCCAACGTCATGACTTAGATGAGGCACGGGAAATCAAAATCGAAGATCCAGCCAGTGACCGCAAGTTTTCAGATTGTGTGCATGTGCCCGATTTGGGTGAAAACCCTGACGACCAGACCGTTTTGCAATATGCCTTGATGCGTGAACATACCGCCATGGAGCAGTATCTCGCCTTGGCTGACAGCACCGAACCGGGGCCTATCCATGACCTGTTTAAGTATCTCGCCAACGAAGAAACCAAGCACAAGAACGAACTTGAAGTGCTGTACTATGAGATCATCCACAGCGGCGGTGTTTGACCCTAGACGCGGCCCTTTCTAAATGCGAGGTTTATCCTACTAAACATAGGAGAACACGTTGGGGCGCGACCCATTTACAGTTTTGTGGTTACAAGCCGGGTCTTGCGGCGGGTGCACCATGGCTGTTTTGGAAGCGGGCAGCCGCAACCTTTTTGACGAACTGCGCGGGCGCGCCATTGACGTGTTATGGCATCCGGCGCTGAGCGAAGCGACCGGTTCGGAAGTCCGTTCCCTGTTGGACGATATTGAAAATGATCGTGTGCATCTGGACGCGTTGTGTGTCGAAGGCACCTTGATGACCGGGCCGAAGGGGTCGGGTAAGTTTCAAATGTCGGCAAGTTTTGGCCGTCCCTTCGCTCATCTTGTTCGCGATCTTGCAGGGCGTGCGCGCTACGTTGTTGCGGTCGGTACCTGTTCGGCCTTTGGTGGCATTCCCGCCGCTAAAGGCGACGTAACGGAAGCCACCGGGTTGCAGTACTTGGATGACCACGTGGGTGGCTTGTTGGGCAAAAGTTTTGTCTCGGGGGCCGGTCTTCCGGTTATCAACATTTCCGGCTGTGCGCCGCATCCCGGGTGGATCATGGAAACGTTGAGCGCCTTGTCCATGGGCGATCTCAGGGGCGAAGACCTTGATGCCCTGGGGCGGCCGCGGTTTATTTCCAACCATTTGGCGCACCATGGCTGTGACCGCAACGAGTTTTATGAATTCAAGGCCAGTGCGGCGACCTTGTCCGATCGCGGTTGTTTGATGGAAAACTTAGGCTGTCGCGCAACCCAAGCCCAAGGCGATTGCAATCTGCGCGGTTGGAATGGCGAAGGGTCCTGCACCAAGGGCGGTTTTTCGTGCATTGCCTGTACGGCTCCCGGTTTTCAGAACATCCAAAACTATCATGAAACTCCAAAGCTTGCGGGTATCCCGGTGGGCTTGCCGGTCGATATGCCCAAAGCCTGGTTTGTTGCGCTTGCGGCGCTTTCCAAATCGGCGACCCCGGACCGGGTGCGCCGCAATGCCCATGCCGACCATGTGATTGTGCCGCCCGTGCGCCCGGCCCCAAAAAACACCAGTGCAAAAAAGGCTAAAGGGGATAAGCCATGACACGGCTGTTGGTCGGGCCCTTTAACCGCGTTGAAGGCGACTTGGAGGTCAACTTGGAAATCCATGACGGCCAGGTCGTTGAGGCACAGGCGATCTCTCCTCTCTATCGCGGTTTTGAAGCCATTTTGCAGGGGCGCCCGGCGTTGGATGCTTTGGTGATCGCACCGCGCATTTGCGGCATTTGCTCGGTCTCGCAATCTTTGGCGGCGGCGGCGGCGTTAAGATCGGTCGCTGGCCTTACGCCGCCCCCCAACGGCGTTCTGACGGCCAACATCGCCCATGCGGCAGAAAATGTGGCCGATCACCTGACCCACTTTTATCTGTTTTTCATGCCCGATTTTGCCCGCGATGTTTATGCGGGCGAAGCGTGGTTTGATTTAACGGCGGCGCGGTTTAAGGCCACCCAAGGCACAGGCGCGATGGCGTGGTTGGAACAACGTCAGCGCCTTTTGCACGTGATGGGTATTTTGGCCGGGAAATGGCCGCACAGCCTTGCGTTCCAGCCCGGCGGGTCCACCAAGTCCGTGGATAAAGGGGGCAAGGTGCGGCTTTTGTCCATCGTCCATGATCTGCGCCTTTATCTGGAAAGGACGCTGTTCGCGGACACCTTGGAGGCGGTGATAAGCCTTGCCGATACCCAAGCGCTGTTGGCGTGGGCGGATCAGCACCCCAGCGGGGATTTTGCGCATTTTCTGTCTGTATCTGCGGCGTGCGGCTTGGAGGCGTTGGGGCAAACCTCTTTGCCCTTGATGAGCTTTGGCGCGTATGCATCGGGCGAAGGCGCGCTGTTTGTCCAAGGTGTCTTTGACCATACCCAAGGCGGCCACGCCCTTGATGTTGCAACCTTGAGCGAGGATTTGACCAGCACTTGGATGCAAGGGGAAAGCGGGCATCCCGGCCAGTCGTCTGCCCACATCGATGTGAACAAAGACGGCGCCTACACGTGGTGCAAAGCGCCACGTCTGGATGCAAAGCCCGTTGAAGTCGGCGCATTGGCGCGGCAAGCCGTTGATGCGCAGCCTTTGGTGAGGGACCTTCTCAAGTTGGGCCAAAGCAACGTTCAGGTGCGTATTGTTGCGCGGCTGATTGAAACGGCCCGCCTGGTTCTGGCCTTGGAAGACTGGGTTCGGGCCCTGCAGCCGGGGGAACCGTTTTGCCTGCCCGACGCGTTACCCGAGAGCGGCGCGGGCGTTGGTCTTGTGGAAGCGGCGCGGGGCAGTCTCGGACACTGGTTGGAGATTCAAAACGGTCATTTGTCGCACTATCAAATCATCGCGCCCACCACGTGGAATTTTTCCCCACGGTGCGCGAGTGGTCTGCCGGGACCGCTTGAACAAGCGCTGGTAGGCACCCCCGTTCGCAACGGGGAACAAGACCCCGTTGCCGTGCAGCACGTGGTCAGGTCCTTTGATCCCTGCATGGTGTGCACGGTACATTAGGCATGCCGTGAACGCCGCGGTTTGCCCTAAATATCTCTAATTTCACGATATTTTATGATGAAAACTTAGTATCCGATAGTGGGTACTAAGTTTATTGTTCTGCGCTATTTCAGTTTTGCGTCAAACAAAAGTGCGCCCTATCAAGTTGTTTTTTCAGGAAAATAGAAGCTGGCACAGAAGCTGCAGTATTGCCGCCTAAGTGCTGCGCCGTCGGCTTTGTCAAAAGGCCGTGGTCATGAAACGCCCGCTTGATAACGGAGGCCCTGATGGCTGAAAAAGAATTTGATACGGATGGCTTTGATTTTTCTGAAGTCGAAAAGAGACTGGGCGTTTCGCGCCGAACTTTTTTAACGTTCTGTATGGGCGTTGCAGGGTCCTTGGGGCTGTCGACAAAATCTGCGTTCGCCATGGCGAAGGCGATTGCCGAGCCTAAGATGCGCCCGCCAGTGATTTGGCTGCATGGACAAGAATGTACCGGACCAACGGAATCGCTGTTGCGCTCCGAACAGCCGTCTCTGGCGCACCTGATTTTGGACATGATCTCGTTGGATTACCACCAGACCCTGGATGCGGGTGCTGGGCACAAGGTTGAAGAGATCAAGAAAAAATCCATGGAAGCCAACAAGGGCAAGTACCTGTTGGTGGTCGAAGGCGCCATTCCGGTTAATGATGGCGGCATCTATTGCAAAATTGCCGGCGAAACCATGTTGGACCTGACCCGCGAAGCCGCCGAACACGCCGCCGCCATTGTTGCGTTTGGGTCGTGCGCCAGCTGGGGTGGTGTTCAATCGGCATCGCCCAATCCAACAGGGGCCAAAGGTGCTCAGGCTGTGTTGCCGGGCAAGCCCGTGGTGAACATTCCTGGTTGCCCGCCAAACCCGGCGAACTTCTTGGGCACGGTTTTGTACTTCGTGACGTTCGGCAAACTGCCGCCGTTGGATGCGCAGAACCGTCCCAAATGGGCTTATGGTCGTTTGATTCATGAAAACTGTTATCGTCGTCCGCACTTTGATGCGGGGCGGTTTGCGACAGAGTTTGGCGATGAAGGTCACAAGCTGGGTCACTGCCTGTACAAGTTGGGTTGTAAGGGACCGGAAACCTACAACAACTGCCCCAGCCTTGAATTTAACAATGTCGGCGGCGGTGTGTGGCCCATCGGGGTTGGCCATCCGTGCTTTGGCTGTTCCGAAGAAGGTATCGGCTTCAACAAGCCGATGTTTGCGCTTGCGGATGTGAAGACTCATACGCCGCCGAACAATTTCCCCGACATTGATGATCGTCAAAGCTCAAGTGGTGTTTCACCGGGGGCGGCGGCGTTGGGCGGTGCTGCGGTCGGTGCGGTTGTCGGGGCAACATTGGTTGCGGCGAAAAAGCTGAGCGCGTCTGACGACAGTTCCAATTCCGACGACCAAAACAGTTAAGGGGGCGCGTCATGAAACGCAGGGATTTCCTCAAAGGAAGCTTACAGTCGGGCGCGGCGGTGCTCACAGGGGGGGCTTTGGCCCCGGTCACCGCCGAAGCACGCCCCAACCTTCAGCCCAAAGAAGACGCCATCGGTATGCTGTTTGATTCAACCTTGTGCGTTGGCTGCAAAGCCTGCGTTGCCAAGTGCAAACAAGTGAACGACATGCCCCCGGTTACGGAAAGTGAAATCCGGGCCTGGGATGAAGCCCGCGACTTATCGGGTGACACCTTGAACGTTATCAAAACCTATAAAAATGGTGACGGTTCGACCAAGGACGCTGAAAACAACGGCTTTGCGTTTGAAAAGCGCAGCTGCATGCATTGTGTGGACCCGGGATGTGTCTCCGTCTGCCCCGTGACGGCCCTGACGCAGCACGAAAAAACCGGCATCGTTTCGTACAACCCTGATGCCTGCATCGGCTGTCGCAACTGCATGGCGGGGTGTCCCTACAACGTGCCTCAGTTCCAATACGACAAGCCCTTCGGGCAGATCATGAAGTGTCAGATGTGCAACCAGAAAGGTGTGGAACGCATCGACAACGGTCTACTGACAGGGTGTTCCGAAGTGTGCCCAACGGGCGCAACGTTATTTGGCACGCGCAAAGCCTTGCTGGCCGAAGCCAAGCGTCGCATGGAATTGAAACCCGGCGATACCTATACCTATCCTCGCGGCGATGTGAGCAACCCCGGCAGCTATCACGACAAACGTGTCCCCACCTACAAACAACACATTTGGGGGGAAACGGAAGCGGGCGGCACCAACGTCATGCACATATCGGCCATTTCGTTCGACAAGCTGGGCTTGCCGCCATTGGGTGAGCGGTCTGCGTGTTCGGTCGCCGAAGGGGTGCAGCATTCTCTGTACAGTTATC
Source organism: Magnetovibrio blakemorei (assembly GCF_001746755.1). GTDB lineage: Bacteria > Pseudomonadota > Alphaproteobacteria > Rhodospirillales > Magnetovibrionaceae > Magnetovibrio > Magnetovibrio blakemorei. The sequence goes on from NZ_MCGG01000052.1 coordinate 35,632, forward strand.
TGGCATTGCCGGCCGTCTTGATGGCGGGGCTGTCTTATGTCGTCAAACGCAATACCGACGAAGAAGGAGAAGGCTCATGAGCGCGCATGAAAAAGCCGGCGGACGGATCTTCACGCTACCGTTTATGATCCTCAGCGTGATCGCCGCCATCGGTGTCTATTTTATCATCCAGCGTTTTGTTTACGGCATGGGTGCGGTGGCAAACATCAATGGCGGGTTCCCGTGGGGGATTTGGGTGGTTTACGATGTGGTGATCGGCACGGGCTTGGCCTGTGGCGGGTATGCCTTGGCGTTCACCGTCTATGTTTTTAACAAAGGCCAGTACCATCCCCTCGTGCGCCCTGCCTTGTTGGCCAGTCTGTTGGGCTATGCCCTGGGTGGTTTTGGTGCGTTTTTCGATATGGGCCGTTGGTGGCAATTTTATAATATTTTTCTGCCTTGGAACTGGAACTTCAATTCCGTGATGTTAGAAGTCGGCCTGTGTGTTGCTTTGTACATCATCGTACTGATTATTGAATTCTCGCCTGCATTCTTGGAGAAGATCGGTGCAACAGGCTTGCTCAAAGCCCTCAACAAGGTGCTGTTCTTGTTCATCGCTTTGGGCGTTGTGTTGCCAACCATGCACCAGTCATCGCTGGGATCTTTGCTGATCGCCATGGGCTACAAGGTTGATCCGTTGTGGCAGACCATGCAGTTCCAACCGCTGTTCGCAGTGGTGAGTGCGTTGATCATGGGTTTTTCTATCGTCATCTTCGAAGCCTCGCTGTCTCATGTCCGCTTTGGCGGTAAATCTGAAACGCCTTTGTTGGGTGTATTGGGAAAAATCGCTGTGGGCTTGATGGCTGTGTTTGTTCTGGTTCGCTTGGGCGTCTTGGCGGGGCAGGGGAAATTGGGCCTGATGTTTGCGGGGGATTTTTCCAGCGCGATGTTCATTTTGGAAATGGCGCTGTTTATCTTCCCGGCATTCGTCCTTTTGTCGGCAACAAAACGGCATAACGGTGGAGCTTTGTTGATTGCCGCCGTGTCCATGTTGTTCGCCGGATCGCTTTATCGCTTTAACGCCTTTTTATTCACCTACAATCCGGGACCTGGATATTCATACTTCCCCTCTGTTCCGGAAATCATGGTGACCTTGGGCATCATTGCAATCGAAATAATGGTCTATTTGATCATCGTGAAAACCATGCCTGTTCTGCATCGCAGCGAACACGCCTGAACCATTCGGCTAAGGAGAAAAGATCGTGACAACACGTATTACCGTTGACCCCATTACCCGGATTGAAGGCCATCTGCGTATTGATGTGGAAGTTGATAATGGGAAAGTGACCAAAGCGTGGTCGTCGGGCCAGATGTGGCGCGGCATCGAAAAGATTTTGATCGGCCGCGACCCGCGCGAAGCCTGGATGTACACGCAGCGCTTCTGTGGCGTGTGCACAACGGTGCACGCCATCACGTCTGTTCGCGCCGTCGAAAACGCGCTGCAAATGGAAATTCCGGTGAATGCGCAACTGGTGCGCAACATCATCCAGACAGCCCACGCCGTGCAAGATCACATCGTGCACTTTTATCACCTGTCTGCGGTGGATTGGGTGGATGTGGTTTCAGCGTTGAAGGCCGATCCGAAGGCCACCTCTAAGTTGGCGGAAAGCCTCTCTGATTGGCACATGAACAGCGAACACGAAATGCGCGCCGTTCAGGAACGACTGCAAACCTTCGTCAACAGCGGCCAACTGGGCCCGTTCGCCAGCGGTTTCTGGGGCCACCCGGCCATGAAGTTGCCGCCGGAAGTGAACCTTTTGGCCGTTGCGCACTACTTGCAGGCGCTTGACATCCAAAACCACGCCAACAAAATCGTCGCCATCTTGGGCGGCAAAAGCCCGCACATCCAAAACGTTGCGGTCGGCGGCATCAGCAATTCCATCAGCCATGAGGCGCCGTCGGTGCTGAACATTGAACGTCTGATGTTGGTCAAAGGCTTCATTGATAAGTTGGAGCCGTTTGTCAAATCCGCGTATTTGACGGACGTTCCGGCGATTGGTGCTTTCTACCTGGATTGGACCAAACTGGGCGGTGGCGTCATGAATTACCTGTCGGTTCCCGATTGCCCGCAAGACACCAAAGGCACCAAGTTCGATATGGTTGGCGGTTACATTGAAAACGGCGATCTGGCCAGCTATAAACCGATCACCAACTTCAACGATTCCTACTTCCGTGACGGTGTGGCGGAAAGCTCGAAGCATTCGTGGTATGAAGGCGACAAGGCTTTGCACCCGTTCAAGGGCGAAACCAATCCGCAATACACAGACTTTCAGGACGAAGGCAAATATTCTTGGGTTAAAGCGCCGACGTTCTACGGCAAGCGTGCCGAAGTGGGGCCGTTGGCGAACGTGTTGGTTTCCGTCGCCGCGGGCAATGAGCGTTACACCAACTATCTCAATCAAGCCATTGGCGTGATCAAAACGGTTTCCGGTGCATCTGAAATTCCCATGTCGGCGCTGCATTCGACCATTGGCCGTCACGCGGCACGCGCGGTGCGCTGTGCGGTGTTGATCGATGTCTTAAAAGATCAATGGACCAAGTTGGTGGAAAACATTGCTTCGGGCGATGCCGACACGTTTAACGCGCCGGTCTTCCCCAAGGGTGAAATTGAAGGTTTTGGATTCCACGAAGCACCGCGCGGAGCATTGTCGCATTGGGTGGTTATCGAAGATGGTAAGATCAAAAACTACCAGGCCGTGGTGCCCAGCACCTGGAATGCCGGACCCCGCGATGCGAATGATGAGCCGGGACCCTATGAAGCATCATTGATGGACAACCCGGTGGCCGATCCGGAAAATCCCTTGGAAGTGTTGCGCACCGTTCACTCCTTTGATCCGTGTATCGCGTGTGCCATTCACATGGTCGATACGGAACAAAAGGAAATCGTGAAGGTCAAAGCATTATGACAGAGAACTATTCAATTTACGGCAATGGTGAAATCCTGGTCATCGGCATGGGCAACGTGTTGATGCAAGATGAAGGTGTTGGTGTGCGCGCCATCGAAGAACTCGAAAGCCGTTTCATCATCACGTCCAGCCCCGGTGGCGTCGACATTATGGACGGCGGCACCACAGGCACGGAACTGCTTGAGCCCATGCGTGGGGTCAAGCACTTGATCGTCGCCGATGCGATCAATACCGGCGCCCCCGCCGGTACCATCGTGCGCATTGCCGACGATCAAGTTCCGGCGTTTTTTCAAACCAAGCTGTCCAACCATCAACTGGGTTTGTCAGATCTGTTGGCCTTGATGACCTTAAGCGGCGATGCCCCGGAACACGTCACCATCATTGGCATGGTTCCCCATCACCTGGAAAACAAGCTGGGTCTCAGCGATGAAGCAAAAGCAGGATTGAGCGAAATGGTCGCGATGTTGGTGAGAGAGCTTGCCAGCCTGGGTGTTAAGTTCGCCAAACGCGATGAATGCCTGCCGTGCTATTGGGCGGAGCAGGCCAAGTTGGAAGCGGCTGGATCATGTGCGTAGGCGTGCCCCTGAAGATCGTTGAAGCGGGCGATTTTGTCGCCCGCGGCGAAGGTCGAAATGGCATTGAGGACGTCAACTTGATGCTGATTGGATCTCAACCCGTCGGCACCTGGGTGTTGAACTTTTTAGGTTCAGCGCGCGAAGTGATTTCAGAACAAGACGCCGCCCAAATCAATTCAGCGCTGGATGGGTTAACCGCCATCATGAACGGCGAAGAGACGATTGACGTCGACCGCTATTTCCCCGATATCGCCAACCTGTAAAGCAAGAGAGTCAATCATGAAATCACCGGAGCAACTCGCCATAGACGTTCAACAAGCCTTTGACGTCATCCTTCGTGAAAACATGACGGGGCTTCCCATCGTCAATACCATGCTGGAGGTTGAAACGGTGGGATTCATGGAACACGACGGCCGTGTTGTTGGCATCATCGTGACGCCGTGGCTGATGACCCTGGCGGTGTTCCCGGGCGATGACGAAGATTGGAGCAACGTCACTGTGGGAACCAAGCGGTCCTTCACCTTTCCGGCACGTGCCTACGACTTTATGGCCAATGAAATTGACGGTGTCGGTCCTTTTTACGGTTTTGCCCTGCATTCACCGATGAACGACTTTGAACATCAGCCCCATGCCGTTGCCGGTGCGGTGGCCTTCCTGGAAGTTTTGATGGTCGAAAACGAACATCCGGAAGACGAACTCGATGAAAAACGCCTCGCCATGTTCTTGGACGGCGAAACCATGGAATCCATCAAAAAAAAGGAATGTGCCGCTGCAAACCCTGTCGTAGATGGTGAAACGACGTTGGACAAAACCAGGCCAAAAGAAATGGGCCGCCGGGCATTTTTGAGCGGTGGCGTCCGGACCGGATCACGCCCTCTGGTTTGAGGCTTCAATTTATCATGATTTCGCCGATTATTCGGTTGGTTTTGGTCCATACTGAGGTTTACCATCTAAGTGTCATCAAGTGGGCGGAATGAAGGCGAATAGCGACTTATGGGCATTGAAGGGCGTCTAGATATCAGCTTCGAGGTGGAAGGGGGTAAGGTTCTCGGCGTAGGCATTGCGTCTTCGCGTCCCTTGCGCATCACATCCTTGTTTGCCGGGAAAACGCCCGAAAACGTATTGGCCCTGATTCCGACGCTCTATAGCATTTGTGGAACCGCGCAAACGTGTGCCGCTGTTGGGGCTTTTGAACACGCATTGGGCCTTCACGTGAGCCCTTCCATACGGGCAGCGCGAGAAATAGCGGTTTGGGCGGAAACGGCGCGTGAACACCTGTTGCGCTTGGTGATGATGATCGGCCGTCCCTCTGAACGGTTTGGCATTGGTGACATTATGCCGATGACCCAGCAGATGAAAGCGGCGCTGGACTCGGTTTTTAAGTTAGGTGCTGATGGCGATTGTGCAGGCGATCTGGCGGAACACATTGACCGTTTAGACGATTATTTGGCCCGCGCCGTGTATGGGGAGCCCTTAGGTACATGGCGTGCTCGCCAAGGTTCGGCAGCGCTGGCGCCGTGGATCGCAGCGCAATCCACGGATGTGGCGGCTCTGTTGGGGCAAATCGATCAAAAAGAGTGGTGGCGCATCGGTGGCGCGGGCGCACTGGATGGGCTGCCTCTGTTGAAGGGGGCGGACTTGGTTAATGCCATGAAAACAGACGATTTTATTGCTTTCCCGACCTGGCAGGGGCATTCTTATGAGACGACCCCGTTGGCGCGCCAAGCCCAAGAGAGCGTGATCCGCGACCTGATGGCCCAAAGCGGTACGGGTTTGATGACGCGCTTGATCGCCTTGTTGGTGGAATTGGCCAAGATTCCTGACCACATGCGACAATTGCTTGACGCGTCGAAAAGTGAAACCATAGGGGGCCTGAACAAGGACATCGCAACGGCTGTCGAAAAGGGTATCGGCTTGGCTCAAGTTGAAGCCGCTCGTGGTCGCCTTGCCCATGCCGTGTGGATGGACAAAGGCAAAGTGGACCAATACCGGATTTTGGCGCCGACGGAATGGAATTTCCACCCCCAAGGCATCGCGGCCAAAGCGCTGAAGGCGTTGTCGTTTGCGGATGGAGATGTGACTGACCTGAAAGCACAGGCCGACGCCGTGATCAGCGCCATCGACCCGTGTGTGGCCTATGAAGTGAGGATAACCTGATGCACGAACTGTCCATCTGCGAAGGTATTCTTCAGGTCATTGAAGACCAAGCCGCCGAGCAGAAGTTCACGTCTGTGGAAAAGGTCCGCTTGGAAATTGGCGCTCTGGCGGGGGTTGAATTGGAAGCGTTGAAGTTTGGGTTTGATGTTGTGACAAAGAATTCCCTGGCGGAAAATGCCGTCTTGGAAATCATCACCGTGGACGGCACGGCGTGGTGCATGCCTTGTCAAAAGCCCGTTCCAATTTCCCAGCGTTATGACGCTTGTCCCGAATGTGGTGGATTTCAACTGCAAGTCACCAGCGGCGATGAACTGCGGATCAAAGATTTGGAGGTCAACTGATGTGTAACGTATGTGGATGCGCCCAAGGCGAAACCAAAATCGATGGTCAGACGCCTCATGCCCACACTCATGACCACGATCATGACCACAGTCACGGGCATGACCACGGGCATAGTCACGACCATGATCATCATCACGACCATGGCCACAGTCACGACCACAGTCATGAACAGCATCATCATGGTCACAATCACGATTATGGGCAGGGGCCGGCGCATGCCCATGCTCCAGGTCTGAGCCAAAGCCGCATGGTTCAAATCGAACAAGATATCTTGTCGAAAAATGATGCTTACGCGGCTGAAAATCGCGGCTACTTGAAGGCGCTGGGTATTCTGGCTTTGAACTTTGTCTCCAGCCCCGGTTCCGGTAAAACGACCTTGCTGGCGCGCACCATCACCGACTTAAAGGGCGATGTGCCCATCACCGTGATCGAGGGCGACCAACAAACCGCCAACGATGCCGAACGCATTCGCGCCACCGGGGCCAAGGCCGTGCAGGTCAACACTGGAAAGGGCTGTCACTTGGACGGCCACATGGTCGGTCGCGCCTTGGAGTCCCTGGCTCCTGAAAAAAACAGTCTGTTGTTCATTGAAAACGTCGGCAACTTGGTGTGCCCGGCGGGTTTTGATTTGGGGGAAAAACTCAAAGTTGTGATTTTGTCGGTGACCGAAGGTGAAGATAAGCCGCTGAAATATCCCGATATGTTTCATGCGGCGGGGTTGATGCTGTTGAACAAGATTGATCTGTTGCCGTACTTGAATTTCGACGTGGATCTCTGCATTGAAAACGCCCGACGCGTCAATCCGGATATTCGTGTGCTGCAAGTGTCGGCCACGTCCGGCGAAGGTTTGGATGACTGGTATGCTTGGATCAAATCCGAAGCCACCCAAACCCAATCAAAGGAGGCTTAGCGCATGTGTCTGGCAATTCCGGCCCGGGTCAAAGAACGCCTTGGCGATGACATGGCAAAAGTCGATTTGGATGGGGTGCTCAAAGACATCTCCATCGCACTGACGCCGGATGTGGTGGAGGGCGATTACGTGATTGTCCATGTCGGTTATGCGTTGTCGGTGATTGACCCGGAAGAAGCGCAAAAGACGTTGGCGCTGTTCGATGAAATGCAAGCTGCAGGCGCGCTGGCGGCGGTCACGTCATGAAGTACGTTGACGAATTTCGCGATGGTAAATTGGGGGCGAAGATAGCTGCCAGCATTCGTGCGGAAGCCGATCCAAAACGTCACTACTCCTTCATGGAGTTTTGCGGCGGACATACCCATGCGATTTCCCGGTACGGCATTGCCGATATGTTGCCCGACAATGTGCACATGATTCACGGTCCCGGTTGTCCCGTGTGCGTTTTGCCCGTGGGGCGCATCGATCAGGCCATTGAATTGGCGTCGCGTGAAAATGTCACCTTGTGCACCTATGGTGACTTGATGCGTGTCCCCGCGTCCAAGCGCCGCAGTCTGCTGCAAGCCAAGGCGGACGGGTCCGACATTCGCATGGTGTATTCGACTTTGGATGCGTTGAAGATCGCCGAACAAGAACCGGAACGCCGGGTGGTGTTTTTTGCCATCGGATTTGAAACCACGACGCCGCCGACGGCGTTGGCAATCAAGGTGGCGGCGAAAAAGAAACTGAAAAACTTTTCAGTCTTTTGCAATCATGTGCTGACACCGGCGGCCATTCAAAATATTTTGGAAAGCCCCGACGTGCGGGAACTGGGCACGGTGCAGTTGGACGGGTTTGTCGGTCCGGCCCACGTCAGCACCGTCATCGGCACCCAGCCTTATGAATATTTCGCGGAAGAATTTCACAGCCCCGTGGTGGTCGCCGGGTTTGAGCCGTTGGACATGATTCAAGCGATCTTGATGTTGGTGCGCCAAGTCAACGCGGGCACCAATTTGGTTGAAAACGAATTTTCCCGCGCGGTCAAACGCCACGGCAATGAACACGCCAAACGCGATGTGGCGGACGTGTTTGAATTGCGTAAAACCTTTGAATGGCGGGGCTTGGGCGAAGTCCCTTACAGCGCGCTGCGGATCAAGGATAGCTACAGCGAATTTGATGCGGAGCGCTTGTTTTCGATGACCTATGTGCCCACCCCAGATAACCCGGCGTGCGATTGCGGGGCGATTTTGCGGGGCGTCAAAAAGCCCACCGACTGCAAACTGTTCGGAACCGCGTGTACGCCCGACACCCCGATGGGATCGTGTATGGTCTCGTCCGAAGGTTCCTGTGCTGCGCATTGGACCTATGGGCGTTTTCGCGATGAAGATAAGGCCGACAATAACAAGGCACGAGCATGAACAACATGAAAACGCGCAAAGCCAAGCTGGACATCAAATCGGGCCGGGTCAATTTGACCCACGGTGCGGGCGGGCGGGCGATGAACGATTTGATCGAAGTGATCTTTAAAAATGCGTTCGACAATGACTTTTTGGCCCAAGGCAACGATCAGTCAGCCTTTGATGTTGGCGAAGGTCGCATGGTGATGAGCACAGATGGCTATGTGATTACACCGATGTTTTTCCCCGGCGGCGATATAGGTTCCCTGGCCGTGCACGGCACCGTCAACGATGTTGCGCTTTCGGGCGCCAAGCCGCTATATCTATCCGCCGGATTTATCATCGAAGAAGGTTTTCCGTTAGCCGACCTGAAACGCATTGTCGACAGCATGGGGGCCGCTTCGCGGGCGGCTGGCGTGCCCATCATCACCGGCGATACCAAGGTGGTGAACAAGGGCATGGCCGACGGCGTGTTCATCACCACGGCGGGGGTCGGCGTTGTGCCCAAGGGTTTGGAGCTGTCCGGCGACAAAGCGCGGGTGGGTGATAAAATCATTGTTAGTGGAACCCTGGGCGATCACGGTGTCGCGGTGATGTCGAAGCGGGAAAATTTGTCGTTTGAAGTTGAAATCGAATCAGATTCAGCCGCTTTGCACACCCTGATTGCGGACATGGTGGCGGGTCACGGCGCGGCACTTCGGTGCATGCGCGATCCCACCCGTGGCGGTCTGGCGGCGACCTTGAACGAACTGGCCGAACAATCGAACGTCGGTATGTGCATTCGTGAGGCGGACGTGCCGTTGAAACCCCAAGTCGTTGCCGCGTGTGAGCTGTTAGGCTTGGACCCACTGAACGTCGCCAACGAAGGCAAGCTTATCGCCATTATCGCGCCCGAAGCGGCGGATGATTTGGTGGCCCTGATGCGCGCCCATCCTTTAGGTCAGGACGCCGCCGTGATTGGCGAGGTGGTGGCCGATGAACGCAATTTTGTGCGTATGAAAACCGCGTTTGGCGGCGAACGCATGGTCGATTGGCTATCGGGTGAACAACTGCCCAGGATTTGTTAGACCACCAGGACTTGTTAGGTGAGTACGTATTGATGCGCATCCTTTTGCTTTGTCACAGCTTCAACAGTTTGAGCCAACGCCTTCATGTCGACCTGCGTGAAGCGGGACACGACGTGACGGTTGAACTGGACGTTAATGATGCGCTGTGCCGGGAAGCGGTGGCGCTTTCTAACCCCGATCTGATTGTCGCGCCGTTTTTAAAACGCGCCGTGCCTCATGACGTCATCTCAGCGGTGCCGACGTTTATCGTTCATCCTGGCCCACCGGGCGACCGGGGGCCATCGGCCTTGGACTGGGCGATACTGAACAAGGATGCCCAGGGTGGCGTGACCATTTTGCAAGCTGAGCAAAAGCTGGATGGCGGCCCGGTGTGGGCGTGGCGAACGTTTCCCCTGCGCCCCGTGCCAAAATCCAGCCTTTATCGCAACGAAGTGACCAAGGCGGCCTCTTCAGCCTTGGCGGAAGCCTTGTCTCGGTTTGAAAACGGCGACGGCCCGTTGGGGCGCGTGGGCTGTCCAGAAGTGCCGCTGCTGGGACGAGAAAACCCCCTGTGTAAACGCGCTGATCGCGCTATTGATTGGGCGGCGGATGATGTGCAAACGGTTTTGCGCAAAATCAAAAGTGCCGACGGTCAACCGGGCGCAGTAGCAGAATTGGACAGACGGCCCCTCAGAGTGTTTGACGCTCACGCAGCAGACGGTCTGAACGGGGCTCCGGGGGCGTTGCTGGCCAAGTCTGCCCAAGGGGCCGTTGCCATTGGCACGCGGGACGGTGCCGTCTGGGTGGGGTACATGCGCGAAGACGCTCCCCGGTCCTTGAAGCTGCCTGCCGTGACCGTTTTGCAAAGCGCAGTTGATGACTTGGCGCTGGGCGAAGCAATCGCGGACATCCGTTATGAAGAACGCGGTGATGTAGGTTATCTGTATTTTGATTTCCAAGGGGGGGCGTTGACACCCAACCAAAGCGAAAGATTGCTGGCGGCGTATCAAGAGGCTTGTTCCCGGCCAACCAAGATTGTTTGCCTCATGGGAGGTTCTGAATATTGGTCAAACGGCATCCATCTTGGTTGGATCGAACAGGCCGAAAGCCCCGCAGATGCATCGTGGCATGCCATCAACGCGATTGACGATTTGGCTCGCGCCATCATCACCACCACATCGCATCTGGTCGTTGCCGCGCTGAGGGGTAATGCCGGAGCCGGGGGGGTGTTTTTGGCCCTGGGTGCGGACCGAGTGATTGGCCGCGAAGGTGTCGTCTTGAACCCGCATTACAAAGATATGGGCAACTTGTTTGGTTCTGAATACTGGACCTACGTCTTGCCGCGTCGGGTGGGTGAAGAGCACGCTGCTGCCGTTATGCAAACACGCCTGCCCGTGGGCATGGTTCAAGCGAGCGGCCTTGGCCTTGTTGATGATGTGTTCGAAGGCGATGTCGAGGTTTTTGATGAACGCTTGAAAGATCACTTGGCTGCGCTGTCAACGGATGTCGGATTGGCAGACTTGCTTGAGGTCAAGCGCACAAGACGGAAGCAAGACGAAGCCGAAAAGCCGTTGGAAAGTTACCGTGCAGAGGAACTGGCCGTGATGAAGCTGAATTTCTATGGATTTGATCCCAGTTACCACATCGCGCGTTACAACTTTATCTGCCGCGTGCCCAAATCGCGCACACCTGCATCGTTGGCTCGGCACAGGGCGAAACGCCCACTGACTAATATGCGCAAAGGCAAGGCGCTATGACGGGGCGCGCCACCGTATTGATTATAGATGATGAGGTTCGCTCGCTCGAAACTTTGAACCGCGTTTTGTCGGAAGATTTTGACGTGCTGATGGCGTCCAATACTCAGGAAGCGGAAAAACTGCTGCAATCGGAAATGATCCACGTCATTTTGTGCGATCAGCGCATGCCCGACGAAACGGGTGTCGAGTTTTTGTCCCGTGTGCGAGAGGCTTGGCCCGATCCCGTGCGCATGATCATTTCCGGCTATTCGGATTCCGCTGACATCATCGCCGGCGTCAATGATGCGGGCATTTATCGCTACATCACCAAACCCTGGCACCCCAAGGAGTTGATCGAAATCGTGCGCGGCGCGCATGAACTTCTCGACCTGCAAAAGGAAAATGAAACCGCAGCGCTGGAAATGAAGTTGACGACCCAGACCCTAAAACGTCAGGTGTCGGAAAAAAAGACCATCGCCAAAAAGCATTTTCATTTCGACCGCATTGTGCACGGCAAAGGCAGTGCATTGGGCGAAACCATCAATTTGGCCAAGCGCTGCGCGGAGTTTGATATTTCGGTGCTGATTACGGGTGAATCGGGCACCGGAAAAGAACTTCTGGCGCGCGCCATTCATTATGGATCGTCGCGCGCAGACAAGCCGTTTGTCGTCGAAAACTGCGGCGCTTTACCCGATGAGCTTTTGGAAAGTGAATTGTTTGGGTGCAAAAAGGGGGCCTTTACCGGAGCCTATCAAGACCGCATCGGTCTGTTTGAAGTGGCCAGCGGCGGGACTATCTTTTTAGATGAAATCGGTGAAACGTCTCCGGCCTTTCAGGTGAAACTGTTGCGTGTTTTACAAGAAGGCGAAGTCCGCCCCCTGGGCGCGCAAAAAGTTCGCAAGGTAGACGTGCGCGTCGTCGCTGCCACCAACAAAAATCTTGAAGACGAAGTTGAAGCCAGACGTTTTCGCGGTGATCTGTATTATCGTTTGTCGGCCTTTCCCATCCACATTGCGCCTCTGCGAGACCGGGTTATGGACGTTGAACCGTTGACCCATCATGTGCTGAGCGATGTGGCGGCTTCTTTTGGTAAGGTGGTGAAGGGGATTAACGCTGCCACAATGGCGGCCATGAAGACCTATCCGTGGCCGGGTAATGTGCGGGAGCTGCAAAATGAAATTCAGCGCATGGTGACGCTGACGGATGATGCGATGCTCGGCACAAATGTTTTGTCGCCAAAGATTTTGCGAGACTATGAAAGTAACGAAAACGCACTGATTGGGGAAGTCGGTTTGTTGAAGGGACAAGTCGAATTCTTAGAGCGCCAATTGATCACCGACGCTTTGGTCCGACATCGCGGCAACATCACCCGCGTCGCGGATGAATTGGGCCTGTCTAGAGTGGGCTTGCGCAAAAAGCTGGACCGCTATGATTTGAAAAAGGTGACCTGGCTGGAAGGGGGGCGACATGGGTGAGCACCCCGAAAAGCTTCTTGATCACGTCACCGAGATTCAGGCATTGCACTTTGACGACACCCAGGAATCGGCGTGGGTCGAAGTCATTCAAAAGATGGATGAAGTGTATTCCGATCTCATTCGCTATGAAGTTGACTTGGAGCAAAAGAATGCGGCGCTGGAAGAAGCTCAGCGGTTTATTTCCAGCGTGGTTGAATCCGTTTCCGACATTTTGATTGTGTGCGATGAAAACGGCGAAGTGCAGCAAGTCAACTCAGCCATGGCAAACTTGATTGGCAAACAATCCGATACGCTGTCGGGTACGCCGCTCAAATCCTTGATCGCAGACGGCAATGACGATCATCTGTCCGCCGTGTTGGGGGGCTGGGTGAACAACGAAATTCGTGATTGCGAAGTGAAGTTCCAAACGGCTGGCGGAGTAACGGACATCTTTGCCATCAATTGTTCCGCCCGCTTGGATCACAATGGCAAGAGCGCCGGGCTTGTCCTTACGGGGCGTCCCGTTGGAGAGTTGCGCCGTGCATACGAAGCGCTCAACTTGGCGCATCGAGAGCTTAAACAAGTTCAGCAGCAATTGATCCAGCAAGAAAAGATGGCCAGCCTCGGCCGCTTGGTTGCGGGCGTCGCCCATGAACTGAACAACCCCATCAGCTTCATCTACGGCAATATCCATATGCTGGACGTTTATTACCGTCGCTTGGCCGAGTATCTAAAGGCGATCCATAACGGTCTGGATGCATCCAAGCGGGAAGACCTGCGTAAAACGTCGAAGATCGACCATGTCTTGTCCGATCTGCTGTCTTTGGTTGAAGGCACATTGGAAGGTGCGGAACGGATCAGCGACATCGTCTCGAATTTGCGCCGTTTGTCTTTTTCATCCACTGATGAGCCACAGATTGTCGATTTGGCCAAGGTCGTTAATACGGCCCTGCGCTGGGTTTCGAAAAGAGGTCGTCGCCAAGAAGAGTTCACCGTCGATATCCCCGCCGATTTGTTTGTCAGCGGCCACGAAGGTCAAATTCATCAGATCTTCGTCAACTTGATTGAAAACGCATTGGATGCCACTTCGGGCTTAACCGCGCCGCAGGTTTCGGTTGAAGGTTATCAAGCGGGTGACAGCATAATGGTCTATGTGCGCGATAATGGTCCAGGCCTCAGCGACGATGTGGCTTCGAAAGTGTTTGAGCCCTTTTTTACCACCAAAAAAGTGGGTGAAGGTACCGGGCTGGGCTTGTGGATCAGTTACGGCATTGCCAAGGACCATGGTGGAGCCTTGAAGGTCGCCAACAGTCCCGACGGCGGCGCGGTGTTTACGTTACGGTTGCCATGTGCAGCAAATCGAAGTGCGGGTGGCCGAAGTGCAGGGGGACGAAGTGTTGGCAAACAGGCATCTCAGGATGCGGGAGTGGGGCAATGATTTCAATTTTGTTTCTGGGATTTTTCTTAGGCATGCAGCACGCGCTGGAAGCCGATCACGTCGCGGCGGTCGCCAGCATTGCAACAAAACAAAAAACCGCTCGACGCATCATTGCCCATGGCGCGGTTTGGGGACTTGGCCACACCATCACCTTGATGGCCTTGGCCGGGGGGTGTTTTTATCTTGGGAAATCCATTGAGGCCGATATTGCGCGTTGGTTGGAAGCGGGCGTTGGCGTCATGTTGCTGGCCTTGGGCGGCAGTGTGCTTTGGCGCTTGTGGCGCGAACGGGTGCATTTTCATGTCCACCGCCACAAGGACGGCATTGCCCACTTTCATGCTCACAGCCATGAACCCAAAGTGCCCCATACGACCCGCGCCCACGATCACAAACACGTGCCCACGATCCCCTACCGCACGGTTTTGATTGGTATGATGCACGGGATGGCCGGGTCTGCGGCTCTGTTGGTGTTGACCGCTTCGACGGTAATCGACCCTGATTTTGCGTTATTTTACATTGCCTTGTTTGGCGTCGGTTCGATGATGGGTATGGCGGCCTTGTCCGCGGTGATCGCCGTGCCCTTGGTGTATTCCAGTAAGGTTCTCACCTGGAGCCAGAACCTGCTGCAAGGGGGCATCGGGGGCGTCACCGTGCTGTTGGGGGTGTTGACGTTGAGCCATTCATTTTAAATTTCTCCGCTTTGTAAAGTTGACGTCTTGGCAAATATGTCTGATATGATGGCGGTATAGAACCACTTCCCCACAGCCTCGTCAGCGGAAATTTTTATGTTCAAACGGACTCCTGTTATTTTATTGATCGCTTTCGTGTGTATTGCGGCTGGGGGGGGCGTGTTTTTGCAATCGACCCCAAAAGTACCCGTTCACGCGCCCAATACAAAACTGAGCGTAGCGGAGGCCGCCGATCAACTTGACGGCTTTAGTTTGCTGACTGATGGCCCGCTTATTCCGGGCGTTGTCATGAAGGATGAAGCCGGCCAAAACGTGACCTTTGAAGCCTTTCGTGGCAAGATCGTTGTGTTTAACTTGTGGGCTACATGGTGCCCGCCATGTATCGCCGAAATGCCGGACCTGAACGCGTTGCAAAACGCCTTTTCCGGGCGCGATTTTGCCGTCGTGCCCGTCGCCAGCGGCAAACAAGGGCGCGAAACGCCTGCGGACTTTTTGCGTAAACGTAAATTGATGGCGCTGACCACCTATTATGATCCAGATTCAAAATTTTTGCGCACGTTTGATCTGGACACCTTACCGACCACATTCGTGCTCGACAAAACCGGGCGGATGCGCGGCGGTGTGATCGGTATGGCGGATTGGCAATCCGATGAAGCGAAAGCTTTAATCGAAGCGTTTTTGAACGAATAATCAGCCGCGATTTTTTCAGATGATGATCCGTGGTTTGTAGGGGAGGGACTTGCCGCCCTTGACAGGTGTTTGCTTTTTTGCCATTGTACCGTTCAGTACAGAACGGGAGTGTGACATGAACGGCTATTTGCGAAGACTTCAACCGGTGACGGATTTACGCACGGTTGTGAAGGCTGGATTGGGAGGTGCAGTTGCCATTTCACTGGTCGCCATGATGAGTGAAGCATCCGGTGTTTCTTGGCTGATGGCCCCGTTTGGGGCGACGTGTGTGTTGCTGTTCAGCGTGCCCATCAGTCCGCTGTCGCAACCTGTTAATGTGGTTGGCGGACATTTTGTTTCGACGTTGATTGGTTTGGTCGTCTTAATGGCTTTGCCCGTAACGTGGTGGAGCATGGCCATTGGAGTCGGCTTGGCCATCGCCGTCATGGCGGCGCTGCGCGTTACACATCCCCCTGCGGGCGCCGATCCTCTTGTCGTGATGATGGCGGGGGCTGGGTTTGATTACTTGATTTTTCCGACGCTGTTGGGCAGTCTTGCGTTGGTCCTTGTGGCCGTTCTGGTGCACCGCATTGCGCCTGTAACCCCTTATCCAGTAAAGACGTAAATTCATGCCAGCGCGTGTGCAAAGCCCTCAAACGGTCGTTCAAGGTCTCAGTGAAGTCTTTCGCGAATACGGCTTTGCAGGCGCCAGTTTGGCGCACATCAGTGCCGCGACCGGGCTGGGAAAAGGAAGTCTCTATCACGCTTTTCCCGGCGGCAAAGAAGAGATGGCTGGTGCCGTGTTAAACGACATCGACACCTGGTTCGAAAATCATGTGTTCCAACCCTTAGACGATAAAAACATTCAGCCCGCCTTGGCGGTGCAAGACATGTTGCAAGCATGCATGACGTACTTTCAATGTGGTGGACGGGTGTGCTTGGTGGGCGTTTTTGCTCTCAGTGATACCCGCGATACATTTGGTGCGGCCGTGAATGGATATTTTTTGCGGTGGAATACGGCGCTTGTCGCCGCCTTGTGTCGGGGCGGTGTGAAAAAAGCGGTGGCAGAAGATTTGGCGGAAGAAACTCTATCGCGTATCCAAGGGGGACTGGTTTTGGCCCGCGCGTTCGACGACAAAAGCTACTTTGAACGCGAAATTAAACGTCTCTCTCAGCGCCTCAAATCGGCACTAGAGCTTTAACACGTTCGGCGCATCGGCAATGGCGTCATAGACTGCGTTCAAATCATCGGCGCTGATGCAATAGGGCGGCAGGACATAGATCGTGTTGCCCAGGGGCCGCAGCAATACGCCCAAGCCTTGGAAGTGTTGGTAAAGCTTGGGCGCAATGTTGGACAGGTAGCCTTGATCTGAAACTTTCACATCCAACGCTGAAATGGTGCCGCATTGGCGCAGGTTTTCAAATCCAGAATGGCCTTTAAGGTTCTGCAAGTGTGCCGCTTGATGGGCCGCCAAGGTGTCGACGCGCTCTTGAACGGGTTCAGCGCGCCACAATTCTGTGTTGGCGAAGCCCACCGCGCAGGCGATGGGATTGGCGGTGTAGGAACTGGAATGAAAAAACATCTTGGATCGGTCTTCGCTGAAGTGGGCGTCATAAAAGCGCGTTTGGCAGAGCGTCGCCGCCAACGGCAAAAAGCCGCCCGTCAAGCCTTTGGACGTACACAGGATATCGGGCGCAATGCCCGCTTGTTCACACGCAAATAAGGTGCCGGTGCGGCCCCATCCGGTCATCACTTCGTCGGCGATGAACACAACGTCGTCGCGTTCGCAGAGCTGCTTTAAATCGCGCAACACTTCGGCGCTGTACATGAGCATACCACCCGCACCCAACACCAAAGGCTCAACGATGAGGGCTGCGATTTGATTTGGATGGTCAATGAGGATGCGCTCCAAGGCAGCTACTGTATCGTGTTCGTGCCCCGGTTTGGGAAAGGGGATGGTGTCGACGTCAAACAACAAAGATGCATAGGGCTTGTTAAAAGTGCCGCGCTCGCCCACTGACATGGTGCCGACGGTGTCGCCGTGATAGCTGTGTTCCATGACGATGATGCGGTTGCGTTTGCCTTCGCCCAAGTGATGCCAATAGCCCAGTGCCATCTTCAACGCCACTTCCACAGCCGTTGAACCGCTGTCGGAAAAAAACACTTTGTCGAGACCTTGGGGCGTCATCTCCACCAGTGCTGCGGCCAACTTTTCGGCGGGTTCATGGGTGTGTCCGGCAAAAATAACTTGGTCCAACTTGCCCGCTTGTTGGTGGGCGGCTTCGATCAAGTGCGGGTGGCAATGGCCATGGGTCACCACCCACCAAGACGATATGGCATCAATGATGCGCCGGCCTTCATCGGTGAACAGGTGAGCGCCTTCGGCCCGGGCAATGGGCGTCATGTGGGGCTGTAGCGCGTGTTGGGTGAAGGGGTGCCAAATGGGCGAGCTCATGCGTCACCTTCAAAGTCTGCACGGCGAAAGTGCGTTTCAAATATGTGGGTGAGGTGTGCCGCGTTCATGTCATCCATCAGCGGCACACGGCCCAAGACTTTGACACGGCCCATGTCTGCAATGGTGCAGATGGTGTCGGCATTTTCATCACCGACGAAGACCACGCCCAAAACATCGATATTGCGATGACGCAGCGCTTCTAACGACAGCAGGGTGTGATTGATGGTGCCCAACCCGGTGCGTGACACCAACACGACCGGGTGCTGCCAGCGCGCGAACAGATCGATGAACAAGGTGTCGCGATTGACCGGAACTAACAAGCCGCCCGCCCCTTCGATGATCAGGGGGCGACCCGTTTGCGGGGGCGGGGTGAGGGCGTTTAAGTCAATTTCAACGCCGTCCAATTCGGCGGCGCGATGGGGCGACAGCGGTTGGCTGAGGGTGATGCCATTTTCTAAGATGCGCTCATCACCCAAGCCTGTCAGATTCTGAATGGTGTCTCTGTCGGTGCCGTCTGCGCTGCCCGATTGGGTTGGCTTGTAATAGACGCCGTCTAAGCCCAGGGTCAGCATGGCCGCCACCACGGTCTTGCCCACGCCCGTATCGGTTCCGGTGACGATCAGGCTTTTCATCATCCAACCTTGCTTATGTAGGCGTCGGCCAAGGCATCAATGTCGGCTTTGGTGACGTTCAGCGTGATCGACAAACGCAACCGCGCCGCCCCTTCGGCCACTGTCGGCGTGCGGATGGCGCGAATGTCGAAGCCTTGGGCTTGCAGGTGCAGGGCCAAGGCCTGGGCGTCTCCATCTGACCCCACCATCAAAGGCATGATCTGCGTTTCGCCGGGGATGACTCCGGGAGCGTCTTTAAAAATGCGATGCGCGTAAGCGATCAAATCAAATAAGCGATCGCGGCGTTCGGGCTCTCGGTGGACGACTTCCAGGGCCCGCTGCACGGCGACCGCAGATAGGGGCGTGGGCGCGGTGGTGTAGATGAAACTGCGCGCCGCGTTGATCAGGTAGTCTTTCATCACGTGGGGCATGGTCAGCAGTGCGCCCGCTTGGCCCAACGCTTTGCCGCAGGTGTGCAGCACCACCACATTGTCGCGCCCTTCAAAGGCGGCGGCGAAGCCTTTGCCGTCCGGTCCATGAATGCCCGTGGCGTGAGCTTCATCGACAATCAGGTAAGCCCCATGATGATCTGCGATGGCGATCAAGTCTTCCAGCGGGGCCACGTCGCCGTCCATAGAGTAGACGCTTTCCACCGCAATCCAGACGTCTTTGGCGCCGCGATCACGAGCGCGTTTCAGGGCATCTTCGCAGGCCCCGGCGTCGTTGTGGGTGAACTTGGCGTGCTTGGCCGTGGCCGCGTGAACCCCTTCCTTGGTGCTGGCATGGATCAGTTCATCCATCAAAATCACGTCGCCGCGTTGGGGCAGGGTGGTGAGCAAGGACAAATTGGCCAGATAGCCCGTGGCCATAAACAGCGCGCTATCAGCACCAAAAAAAGCGCAGGCGAAGTCTTCCAAGTCTTCGTGCTCTCGGTGGTTGCCACGCAGCAGGCGTGAGCCGCCCGCGCCCAAAGCGACGCCGTTGGCCAAGGTTTCCACCAAGCTGTGACGGATGCCGTCGTGGTTTGATAGGCCCAAATAATCATTGGAGCTGAAATCGATCCCGTCGATGGGGATCAGCGTGCGGCGCTTCTCAAGCCGAGAGAGCGTGTCCAGCTTGTCTTGAAACGGGTTGGTCAATTTGAGCCTCAATATTCGCGGCTTGTTTCACTTCTTGGGGATGGAGATCTAAGCGCTGCAACAATTCCAGATCCCGGTCCGCCTGGGCGTTGGGGGTGGTCAGCAGTTTTTCCCCAAAAAACACCGAGTTCGCACCGGCAAAGAAGCACAGCGCCTGGGTGGCGTCATCCATGCTTTCACGGCCCGCCGACAGACGGACATGGGACTTTGGCATCATGATGCGCGCCACGGCGACCGTGCGCACAAAAATGAACGGATCAATTTCGGCGGCGTGTTCCAAGGGGGTGCCTTTGACGCGCACCAGCAAATTGATCGGCACGCTGTCGGGATGGGCGGGCATATTGGCCAACTCCATCAACAGGCGGGAGCGGTCCTTTTCGCCTTCGCCCAGACCCAAAATGCCTCCGCAGCACACGCTGATGCCCGCATCGCGGACCTTTTCCAAGGTGTCGAGGCGGTCTTGAAATTTGCGCGTGGTGATGATGTTTTCGTAATGCTCCGGCGAGGTGTCTAAGTTGTGGTTGTAATAATCCAACCCCACGTCTTTGAGCTGACGGGTTTGTTCTTCGGTCAGCGAACCCAACGTCACGCAGCATTCCATACCCAGACCTTTGACGCCGCTGATCATCTCCAAAACAAACGGGAAATCGCGGTTGTTGGGGTTTTTCCACGCAGCCCCCATGCAAAAGCGGGTGGCGCCTCGGTCTTTGGCAGCTTGGGCTTCGACCAACACCCGGTCGATTTCGACCAAGCGTTCCTTTTCCAGATCCGATCCGTGGTGGGCACTTTGCGGGCAATAGCCGCAATCTTCGGGGCAGCCGCCGGTCTTGATCGACATCAGTGAGCTGAATTGAATTTCGCTGGGATCAAAGGTTTCGCGGTGCACGGTGTGGGCGCGATACAGCAAATCCATAAACGGCAAATCATAGAGGCTCTGGACCTCTTCAACAGTCCAGTCGTGTCGGCAGGCGGTCATCGTATCTTGCCCCAGTTTGGTTATTGGTTTCGTCAGCGCGCGGCCTTAAGGCCTTTTGCATCAGCCATTCTCATAGCCGTGTGAGAAGGCGGACACGTTAATCCGAGCATCGCGGTGGGGCAAGCTGAAATTGGTGCGTTGCAACATGCAAATGACGCTTATGGCACCTGTTTGACGGGACAGGTATGCGTTCAGCGCATGATAGCCATGCCCTGCCTGCGGTACCGCAAGAGGCTCTATCCGTGTATGTAGAGCGCACATCAAAAGCAGAATCATTTTAAACAGCCGGGACGCGCGGGACCCGCTGGGGTGTTTTTTGTTTGTCGATAGCCCCTTGATCTCGTTTTTTGTGAGTGAGTGCCCGAATGTTTGAATTCCATTACCGCAAAGCCATTTCCATGAAGGCCGATATTTTGTCCGGCCTGACCGTGGCGTTGGCGCTGGTGCCCGAAGCGGTGGCGTTCGCCTTTGTGGCCGGCGTGAACCCCCTGACGGGGTTGTACGCCGCGTTTATGGTTGGATTGATCACCGCCGCCATCGGTGGTCGTCCGGGTATGATTTCCGGGGCCACCGGGGCGTTGGCGGTGGTGATGGTGGCGTTGGTGGCCGATCACGGTGTTGAATATTTGTTCGCCACCGTCGTGCTGATGGGCATACTCCAGGTGTTGGCGGGAGCTTTGCGGCTGGGCAAATACATCCGCATGGTGCCGCATCAGGTGATGCTGGGCTTCGTCAACGGTTTGGCGATTGTGATTTTCTTGGCGCAGTTGAAACAGTTTCAGATCGATTTACCCGGTGGTGGTTATGAGTGGCTGAGCGGCAACGCGCTCTACATCATGCTGGCGTTGGTGGCGTTGGCGATGGCGATCATCCAGTATCTGCCCAAGTTGACCGAAGCCATTCCGGCCCCCTTGGCGGCTATTTTGGGCGTGACGGGGATTGTTTTGGCGTTGGATTTAGATGTGCGCACCGTAGGCGATATGGCGTCCATTGCCGGCGGATTGCCGGAATTTCATATCCCCACCGTGCCTTTGACGTGGGAAACGCTGACCATCATTTTCCCCTATTCGGTGATCTTAGCCGCCGTTGGCTTGATTGAAAGCTTGCTGACCTTGACGGTGATCGATGAAATCACCGACACCCGTGGGCGCGGCAATCGCGAATGCGTGGGCCAGGGCACGGCCAACATCGTCACCGGTTTTTTCGGCGGCATGGGCGGCTGTGCGATGATCGGTCAATCCATGATCAACGTGAATTCCGGTGGCCGCGGGCGCATGTCGGGCATTTCGGCGGCGTTGTTCTTGCTGGTCTTTATTTTGTTTGCCTCAAGTTTGATCGAAATGATTCCGTTGGCCGCCCTGGTGGGGGTGATGATGATGGTGGTGCTGGGTACGTTTGAATGGTCCAGCTTTCGCATCTTGCACAAAATTCCCCGCTCAGATGCCTTTGTGCTGATTTTGGTGTCGGGCGTCACGGTATTTACCGATTTGGCCATCGCCGTGATTGTTGGTGTGATCGTTTCTGCGCTGGTGTATGCATGGGGCAACGCGTCGCGCATACAGGCGGTCACCAAATTGAACGCTCAAGGCGGAAAAGAGTACCAATTGCAGGGGCCGTTATTTTTTGGCTCGGTCACGTCGTTTCGTGATTTGTTTGATCCCGACAACGATCCCGACGATGTGGTGGTGGATTTCCGCTTGTCGCGGGTTGCCGATCATTCGGGCCTGGAAGCGATTGACAACTTGGCCGAACGCTACCAACGGCGGGAAAAACGCTTGCACCTGCGCCACCTCAGCCCGGAATGCCGCAAGCTTTTGCACCGGGCCAAAGACTTGGTCGAAGTCAACGTGATTGAAGACCCCCGGTACTTCGTCGCGAGCGACGAGTTGGCGTAGATTCTCTGCCCAAATTCAAAAGACAAAAAGCGCCCCCTACGGTTTTAGAGGGCGCTTCTTATTGTCGTTTGATTGGTGTGTCGAGTTAGTCTAGAGCGACCAGATTCTCGGCTGCCATCTTGCCGTTGCGCTGCTCTTGCAGCTCAAACTCAACCTTTTGACCTTCGTTCAGGCCTTGCAGGCCGGAACTCTGAACGGCAGAGATGTGAACAAATGCGTCTGCACCACCCGCATCGGGGGTGATGAAACCATAACCTTTGGTGGTGTTAAACCACTTAACAATACCGGTTGCCATGGGCACTCCTTAACTTGGCAAAACAGGGTACGCTCTGTATTCATCGCAGAGCGAAAAAGCTGCGTCGTCATAGTGGGCGTTACTTACATGCGTGTTTTGCGCAATAAGGTTAGGCCTGGCTAAGCCAACAACGACCAACGTCAGCTACCAATTTTCAACATTTTTTGTCTTTTGTCTATGATTTCAAACAACATTCAAATTGAAATTTTAGGGGTAGAATGACTCTCGGTCATACCGTAGAGGCTAAAAATTGTTGGCAAATGTTTGATAATAAATGTTTTGTGAGGAGCACGGTCCAGGTCTCAATTCTTGTCCGGTTATTTCATTTTTTAGAGTTTTGAGCAGCGGGATGGGTGCAGGCCGGTGTCAAAAGTCCATAAAAATCGCTTTATTGTTGCTATAAAGTGGTACTTATCAGACTAATTATGCTGCGCTATGGGTGTAAATGGATCTGTTTTCTCGTGCAAAATTGGGATATTCGGTCCACAATGGGGCAAGTTAAAGGGTCAGTGATTGTTTTCATTGTTCTCATCTTAGGCGCTCGGATTTAACCACCTGCAATAAGATTGATAATAAGTGATGGTGGATAGCCTGAATAAAAATGATTCCGTTATTCCGGCCTTGGAACCCACCGCTGGTTTGGTTCGGAAGAATTTTCTGCTGATTTTTTTGCCGATCTTACTGTCGATGGTTATTGTCGTGTTGTCGGTGTTTACCGTGCATGTGATTACGGCCCGTGAAGAAATCAGCCGACGGGAAAGCGACAAGCTTTATCAAGCCCAAAACGGTTTCACCGAATCTTTGAATTTTGCCATTACCGATTTGAATTTTCTGATTCATAGCGAGGATATGAGCAAATTCGCGCTTGACCCCAGCTTAGAAAATCGTCAGCGCCTGGAGCATTTGTTTTCTTCCTTTGCCAAAGCCAAAATGGTGTTTGATCAGGTTCGCTTTATCGATCTGAACGGTGACGAGCGGGTACGCGTCAATTTGGTTGATCGAGTCCCCGTTGCCTCCCAAGGGCAAGAGTTGCAAAATAAAAAACATCGTTATTATTTCAATGACGCCCTCAGTTTGACACCGGGACAAATTTTCATGTCCCGGCTTGACTTGAACATCGAGCACAAAAAAGTCGATGTTCCTTACAAACCGACCATTCGTTTGGTGGCTCCCGTTGATGTGGGCGGCAAACGGTATGGCATCGTGACGGTAAGCTATCTTGCAGAAAATTTCTTGGACCGGGTGCGCCGGGTATTTGCTTCTGACGAAAGCACCGGTTTTCTAGTGAACGCGCAAGGGGCGTGGCTGATTGGCCCACGTCGCGATCTGGAATGGTCCTTTATGTTTGATCGCAGCGATCACTTCCAAGACCTTTATCCCCGTACCTGGACCGAAGGGGTGCGCAATATCCTGGGCAACACGCAGCAAGCGACAGGTCAGTTTATCGGTTCTGAGGGTGTCTTTACACTGGCCAAAGTATCACCGCCATCACGTGTCGTGACCACGGAAAATTCGGATGCCTATTGGATTTTAGCATCCCGGGTTCCGTTGTCCGCTTGGTACAAAGATCAGTTTTTTGAGCATATCCCTGAAGCCTCCATTTTGGTTTTGCTGGTCTTTGTGTTGGGTTTTGGCAGTTGGCGTCTGGCACTGAGCCGCGCCGCGCGTCAGCATGTGGATGGGGCCTACCAGCAACGTTTGCTTGATGCCCTCAACGAAAGTGAGCGGCGCAACTCTGCGGTCGTTGAAGCTTCTGATGATGTGGTCATGACGTGCACCGCAACGGGTTTTATTCGCCACGCAAATCATGCGGCGGCGCGGGTGTTTAATGTTCCGCAAATTGATTTGGTGGGGCGTGAAGTGTCTGAGTTCATGATGGAACCCGACACCATATCGCGGCGTCAGAGCGACGGGACGCGTAAGCTTTTTGAACGCGAGCGCTTTGAAACATATGCCGTGCGTGGCACCGGGGAGGGGTTTCCCGCGGAAATCACGCTGACCCCCATTCAAACCGAAGGCAATACGCGGTTCTCCTTGTTCATCCGCGACATCACATTGCGGCGCAGTTATGAAGAGCGTCTCAAGCGCTTGGCGAATTACGATCCGCTGACGGGGTTGGCCAACCGGGTGTTGATTTTGGAACACTTAACCACCGCTCTGAAAAACAGCGACGGTCCCGAAGGTCCTCATGCCGTCATCATGGGTGATTTGGATGATTTTCGCATTGTGAACGATACGCTGGGCCATGTGATTGGCGATGAAGCCTTAAAAGAAGCGGCTGGACGTATTCATCAGCAAGCCCCTCCCGGAAGTTTGGCCGGGCGCTTTGGTGGTGATGAATTTATTTTGATCGTGCCTTGCTTTTCCGATCGCGGTGCCGCCGGCAAAGTGTGCGAAGCGATTTTGAATGCCTTTGACCGCCCGCTGGTGGTTGAAGGTCATCGCCTGTATGTCGGAATCAGTTTGGGTGTTGCCTTTGCCGAAGGGCCGACGGATACGGCTGCAAGTTTGATGCAGATGGCCGATACCGCCATGTATGCCGCTAAGGATGGCGGGCGCAATACGTTTAGAACCTTTACCAAGGACATGCACGATGCGTCTGCGCGCCGGTTGGCCATTCAGACCCGTCTGGCCGGTGCCCACAGTCGCGGCGATATTTCGTTGATGTATCAGCCTTTGATCGACGCAAAGACCAAGCGCATTATTGGGGCGGAGGCCTTGATGCGTTGGACCGATGCGGAGTTGGGCAGCATCGGCCCGGATGAATTCATCCCCGTTGCCGAAAGCACCGGGTTGATTATCGAATTGGGGGGCTGGGCGCTGGATGAGGCCTGTCGTCATGCGCGTGAGTGGCGTGATGTTATTCCCAACTTCCACATGGCGGTGAACCTTTCTCCGGTGCAGCTGATCGGTTCGGATGTTGCTTCAAGCGTTAAATCGGCCTTGCTCAAATACGGCTTGGAACCCAAAGCGTTGGAAATTGAAATCACCGAAGGCTTGTTGATCAAAGACCCGCTTGAAGCGGAAGTCACTTTGAACGAGCTGGCGGAAATTGGTGTGAGCATTTCAATTGATGATTTTGGCACCGGCTATTCATCGCTGAGCTATTTGCATCGTTTCCCGTTCACGACCCTAAAGATCGACCGTATGTTCGTTATGGATTTGCCGCACAACGAAGGCAGTCGGTCATTGGTGACTGCCGTTTTAGCCTTGGCGCAACGCTCCAATTTAAAAGTCATCGCCGAAGGTGTGGAAGATCAAGAGCAAGCTCAATGGCTGACGGAACAAGGCTGCGACATCTTGCAGGGCTATTTGTTCAGCAAGCCGTTGCTCCTGGATGCCTTTTCCGCTTTGCTGGATAATCGCGATACAACAGACGACGGAAAAACCGCTTCCTCTAAAGGACAGCCAGCTCTTAAGTTGGTTTGACCTGCGTGTAGAGCCCCGTCAAAGCGCGACGGAGAACCTTGCCCGTTGGCGTGTGGGGCAAAGCCTCAACCATCACAAAATCTTTGGGCACCTTGTACGCCGCCAAACGCTCAGAAGCATAGGTTGTCAGCTCTTCGGTTGTTGGGTGTGCGGATGGCTTGGCGACGATGAACGCAACGATGATGGAGAGGTCTTCGCGCACTTGAATTTCCCCGCAGGCACATTCTTGCACGCCGGGGTGATGGACCAGTACGTCTTCGATGTCTTGCGGCGACACCCGATAACCTTGGGCGTTCATCAAATCGTCTGCACGCCCCAAGTATTGCAGATAGCCCTCATCATCGAGCAAGGCCAAATCTCCGGTGAGGAACCAGTCTTGACGAAATGCCGCGACGGTTTCTGAGTCCCTGTTCCAATAGCGCATCATCAAGCCGGGGTCGTCTTTGTGCAAAGCCAACAGTCCCGGTTCGCCGACGGGCATGGTTTCCACCGAACCGTCTTCAGGGTTGAGGATGGCCACCCGTCGCCCGATTTGCGGACGTCCGGTAAAGCCCGGTTTGATGGGCACGGAGGGCGATGAAGAGGCATAGGTTGAACATTCGCTCATCCCAAGGGCTTCGAACAGGGGCTTTTTGGTGGCCTTGATCCAATGGTCTCTGACGGCTTCAGAGAGTTTTTCACCTGCCGTCAGACCGTGGCGCAAATGTGCGAAGCCTTGGGATATATGATCGGCGTATTTGAGCATTTGGCGGTACACGCTGGGTACGGCCGCAAACAACGTGGCGGAATGCTTGGCCGCCAACTTGGGCCACACGCCAGGGGCTTTGGGACCATTGTAAATCACCGTCGAGGCCCCAACCGCCCAGGGGTCCATCAAGCCTGCGCCTAAGGTGTATGTCCAGTTGAACGCCCCGGCATGGAGCATGCGATCCGTTTCACCAAGTCCGTACCAGCCATCATACATCATGCGCCGCGCCCACACCGCGCGGTGGGCATGCAGGACGCCCTTGGGGCTCGCCGTGGCGCCAGACGTGTAGACGATGTAAGCCGGATCATCGCCATGGGTATGGGCGTAATCGACGGTGTCTTCACAAGTCATTAAATCGCGGATGTCGTCATCCAACAGCTGGGTGCAGTGTTCGGGAATGTCGTCGATTTTTAAATCCGTCGACGCGCACAAAAACCGCGCGCCGCAGTCTTCCAAGATAAAATGAGCTTCGCGGGCCGACAGCTGTGATGAAGTCGGCACCGCAATGCCACCGGCCGCCAAGGTGGCGAAAAATATCAGCGGAAAGGTGCTTTCGTTGCCCAGGCGCAGCATCACCCGTTCGCCGGGTTTTAAGCCCATGTGAAACAACCCAGCGGCAATGCGCGTGACCGCGTCGTCCAGTTGAGCGAAGCTCCACTGCTCTGCGGGTTCTAAGGTCTCGGGGTTGCTCACCACAATCAGCGCGGTCTTGTCGGGATGGGCTTGGGCAGAGGTCTCTAAGCAATACGCCGCCGCATTGAAATGCGTCGGGCAGGGCGTCGGTGCGCCTTGATCAAACAGGCTGGTGGTGAGTTTCATCGCCGCTGAGCTAAAGTCGCCATAGGGTTATGCCATCGGGCATGGCGTTACGATCTAACACGCTGCGCACATCGATCACCACACCTTTGCCGCCTGTCAGTAGGCTTTGCACAAAGTCCCAGCCACCTTTGACATAAGATGCATGCGGCACGGCGAGGATCACCGCGTCGGCAAGCCCGAGCTTGTTCATCGGCGTGAGGTCAATGCCGTATTCATGCTGGGCCTCGCTGGGCAGGGCCATGGGGTCATGGACTTTGACGTTCATGGCGTAAGCCGTCAGCTCTTCAATGACGTCGATGACTTTGGTGTTGCGCAAGTCCGGAACGTCTTCTTTGAACGTCAGGCCGAGCACCGTAATGTTACGACCGCCACCGTTTTGCAGCATCAGCTTGACGGTGTGCTGGGCGATAAATGCACCCATGGAATCGTTGGTTTTGCGACCCGCCAAAATCACTTGAGGGTGCAGACCAGCCTGTTCGGCGCGGTATGTCAGGTAGTAGGGGTCAACACCGATGCAATGCCCGCCCACCAAACCCGGTGAGAATTTCAAGAAATTCCACTTGGTTCCGGCGGCCTCCAAAACGTCCTTGGTGTCGATGCCGAGGCGATCAAAAATCTGCGCCAATTCGTTCATCAATGCGATGTTGAGATCGCGTTGGGTGTTTTCAATCACCTTCGCGGCCTCAGCGGTTTTGATGCTGGGGGCTTTATGAACACCGGCCTTAACGACGGAACCATAGACGGCGGCCACCGTTTGCAAGGTGGCCTCGTCTTGGCCGGAGACCACTTTGGTGATGGTTTCAAAACGATGCTCTTTATCGCCCGGGTTGATCCGTTCGGGGGAATAACCAACGGTGAAATCCGGACCGCATTTCAGGCCGGACAGTTTTTCCAACACCGGCACGCAGACTTCTTCGGTGGCACCGGGATAGACGGTGCTTTCATAGACGACAATGTCGCCTTTTTTGAGGTGCGCACCCAACGTGGTTGACGCTGAAACCAGGGGCCGCAAGTCGGGCTTGTTGGCGTCGTCAACGGGCGTCGGCACGGTGATGATGTGAAAATCGGCCTGGCTTAAATCGGCGGCATTGGTGGTGAGCAAGAGGTCCACTGCAGCCAAATCTGCATCTTCGACTTCGCCGGTGATGTCGTGCCCGGCTTTGAGGCCGTCAATGCGCGCTTGTGAAATGTCGAGACCGACGGTGAAGCCCTGTTTGGCAAACGCCACGGCCACCGGAAGGCCGACATAGCCCAGCCCAATTACGGAAATGCGGCGGTTATGGCTCACAATGATACTCCCTTAGCGCGGTACCTCTTCTTGCACACGTCTACTGGCGCACATCTAGAGGCATTGCCTTGTCTAAACGCAAGGCCCACAGGGTGCAACACCTTATGCATATATTTTGCGGATGAAAACGGTGAATTATTGGCAGTCACCGGGCGTTTCGGGCATTTTCACACCCCAAAAGGTAGCGTCAAAATCGGCTTCTAAGGGCAATCCGCCTAAAAAATCGATGCCGCTGCGCGTTTGGATGGTTTTGAGCGTGCTCACCGACTCGACCCAGGTGTTGCGTTTGCCGTAATCATTCCAGCGAAACAAAGACGCCAGCACTTTGTAAGGCTGCCCTTCTTCTGGTGCGGCCACGATGATTTTGTAAAAGCACGTCGGCACGATGGGGGCGTTGGGAGCGGTCCCAATCGTCGGGCCTTCGGTGACGTTTTTGGTCTCTGGATCGTCTTTATTGGTGCCAAAAACGCCGGAATAAATCCACATGGGCACGTTTTTCGCGGCGACGTAGGTGCGAAACGCATCTTCTTCGCCCAGCCAGGTCCCGGCGTTGAAGGTCTGCTTTTGCGGCACCACGTTGGAAAAATGGAAGGTTGTGTCGTAGGCGGCTTTGCTCCAGCTCATGTCATTGGCGGGTACGATGTGTCCGCGGGCATAGCCCGACCGGACGTAATTTTTGTCGATGGCTTGAAGATCGGCTTTGATGGCCTCATCTGGGGTGAATTTTGGTCGCTTCAGCACGCCCGAATTGGCTTTGATTTGCGCCATCAGGTCGGGCGTCAACTTGTGCACGGTCCAGGTGGGGATTTTGCGCGCCGTGTCATAGCGGATGGCGAACAGGGGCTGTCCATCGGCCAGTTTGCACAAATCTTGGATGGTTTGTGATTTGGCCTTGGGTACGGTGTTGCCCGGAAATTGGTCCTGACACGCGGCGAAGGGGGCAGGGACGGGGGGAGCGGCGTTCTCCGGCCCCAAAACCCGTTCACCACCAAAAGCCTGATGGTTCAAGGCCATGGCGCTCATACAAACGCATATATATGCCATCAAGGTGGTGCGTCTCATGGGCGTGTATCCCTATACGTGCAACCACGAATCTATGCAAATTTTACGTGTATTGAGGAGGAATGCAATAAAAAGCTGTTATATGAATTTAATGCAATCTGGTATCGGGTGGGGGGAAGGTGCTATCAAGAGGGCGACCACCTCTTGTCGAAAAGGCACGCCCATGGCGCAAAAACGCCCCAGCCGAGGTTCGCGCGATTCCCGTGCCTCTCAACACCGCTCTTCTGGGCGCGATGCTTATCGGGGAAAGCCCGGAGGTAAGCCCGGTTTGGCCCCGGTACCCAAGCCGCTTGCCGAACCCAAGGGGCTGCTGGAGGCGGGGCTTTACGTCATCGCCACGCCCATCGGCAATTTGGGCGACATCACGTTTCGCGCCGTGGAAACGCTGAAGGCCTTGGACGCTTTGGGCTGTGAAGACACCCGCGTCAGTTCCAAATTGCTCAGTCATTTGGGCATCGAAAAGCCACACCCGACATTTTCATGCCACGAACACAATGAAGATCGTACCGTGAGCCGTATCCGCAGCTTGATTGACGAAGGTCGCGCGGTGGGCTTGATCTCCGACGCAGGCTTGCCGGGGATTTCCGATCCCGGCTATCGGGTGATCAGTACCTTGTTGGACGAAGGCGTAAAGGTCGAAGTTCTGCCCGGCGCCAATGCCGCGACCATGGCGCTGGTGGCCAGCGGTTTGCCCACCTCCAGTTTCACCTTCTTAGGCTTTGCGTCGCGCAAGTCGGGCAAGCGCAAAAAGATGTTGGAAGCGGAGCGCGATGCGGAACACACCCTTATTGTTTATGAAAGCCCACACCGCATCGGCGCTTTTTTGGCGGATGCTTTAGAGGTGTTGGGCGACCGCAAGGCGGTGGTGGCGCTGGAACTGACCAAGATGTTTGAACGCTATCATCGCGGCCCGCTGTCGCAGTTGGTCAAGGAGTTTGCAGAAGACAAACCCAAGGGCGAAATCACCGTGTTGATCGAAGGCGTCAGCCGTAAATCCAAACGCGACGAGGACGACGGGGACGACGATTGATGGCACGTCCGGGCAAGTTCGGCGGCGCTGGAAAAGCCAGCCCGCGCAAAATCTATCTGGGCCGTCTGGCCAAAATCTTTGGCGTGCGCGAAGTCCTTGCCGAACAACTGGCATCTATCCAGCTGCACAGCTCCATCCGTGTGAACACGCTTTCGCCACTCAGCGAAGCCGAGATTTTGGAAAAGTTAGCTGCGTTCGGCGCAGAGCTGGACCCGATCCCTTGGTGCCCTGGCGCGTATCATTTGCTCAGCGACAAACGCACCTTGGCGGAAGACGAACTGTTTCAGGCCGGCCACATCTACATCCAAAACGCATCGAGCTTGATTCCGGCCCTGGCGATGAACCCCCAAGCGGGCGACCGTATTTTGGACGTCTGCGCCGCACCCGGCGGCAAGACGTCACACATTCAAGCCTTGGCGGGCGGGGGCGCAGACATCATCGCCAACGACGCCATGAAGCCGCGCCTGAAAAAACTGGAAGAGGTGCTCACCACCTTTCATGTGGCTCATGCCCAAATCACCAATTTTGAAGGCCAGTTCATCGATCGTCATGTGGAAGGTCAATTTGACCGCATCTTGCTCGACGCCCAATGCAGCGGCGAAGGCATGCTGGATTTAAGTCGTTCCGACGCGCTGCGCTATTGGTCTGTCGAGCGCGTCATCAAGATGAGCTACTTGCAGCAAAAAATGCTCACCGCGGCGTGGAAGGTTCTCAAGCCCGGCGGAGTGCTGATTTACTCTACCTGTACGTTTGGCCCCGAAGAAAACGAAGGCCCGGTGTCGCGCCATTTGAAACACAACGCCGATGCCTTGGTTGAAGCCATCGATTTGGATATCCCCAACCGTGCACCCGGCTTAAAATCCTGGGACGGCCAACCGTTCGACAGCCAACTCAGCCACGCGGTGCGGGTGTTGCCGTCAAAGTATTTGGAAGGCTTTTTTGTCTGCCGACTGCGCAAGGCTGAAGCTGAGAAGTCACTCCCTTGATCGTTCCTGCTCATCAAACCTCACCGATTTCGGGTGGATTTAATCGCAGCTCGCCCCCTGTTCGATCCAGCGCATCAGCAGCAGCGTGTTGGGATGATCGGCGGGTGAACCCGGATCGGTGCCCGGCGGCATGCGGCTGGTGGTGAGGCGCTGATACAGCGGGCTGGCCTCGGCGTTGGACGGTACGACGATGGGCAGGCCCGGAAGATTTTGTTTTTTGCGAGTCTTGGAAAACGCCCCGGTCATGATGGCGTCATAGGAGGTCAGGTTGACTTCGTTGAAGCTGGGCGGGTCGCGAAACGATTTGTGACATTCCGTGCAGGCGGTTTCAGATCCAAACGCGACGGGGTCCACAAACAGCGGCAACACCTTGGTGGTGAAGTTCTCGTCGTTCAGTGCACCTGCGTTGATCCAGTCTTTGACGGCCAAAATGCTATCGGTATCGACGGGGGCAAAAAAGGGCGTGCCCAAGGGCATCCGGTTGTTGCGAATGCGTTGGATCAAATGGCTTTGAAAGGGTTCGCCCTTGATCACGATGGGGTTGGCCGGGGCCTCCGTTGCGCCCAGCAAGATGCCTTCGCAGCTCGACAGATTGAGCCCACGATAGCTTTTCAATTGATCGTTTGAACTGTGACACACGATGCATGCCGGGCCTTCGCCAAACGCATTGGGGGTGCGCATCAACGTTGCCACGTAGTCATAGGTGATGGGAATGTCGCGTTGCAGAACCAAGGCCTCAACCACGGCATTGTCGCCATGAATGTTCAGCGTTCCCAGCTTCATGTCCAAATACATTTGGTGGGTGACGCTGGTGGGCGGTGGGCTATGGGGATTGGGTGGCGGCGTTTGCTGGGCAGCGGTTGAGCCCAGCGCCAAGGCAAATGTTAAGGAAAAGGCCCAAATGGCTAAGGGTATGCCTGATAATGGACGGGCTAAGACGGCGTTGGCGCCTTTGCCAATCCGTATGACGTTTTTTGCTTTAAACATTGTTTGTTTCCCCCTTGAACCGGATGGGTCCTGTTCCCCATGAAAGTCCCCATAAGCCTAACAAATGCCCATCGTGAGCGAAATATGTTTATTGCTGCATATTTAGGAATAGATCTACAAGGGTTCTGAAAAGGCTCAGATGCCTTGGGGTGCTTTTGTATGCAAACGCTGGTTTAGTGCGGATTTGTGAGCTTTTGTTTCATTTTCAATAGATGTAACGCTCACTCTGAAACAATCCGAGTTAGGGCTTTTTTCATTATTTCGCGTATTTGGCGAATCGTAAAATCATTTACATATCCGCGAGTCTTTGACACAGTGGCGGAAGCTGATGCTTGAAATCTCATGATGGACCCCTTTGAAGTGGGTAAATCCAAAGCAATCCGAGGACTCTCTTAGGTCTCAAACGTTAAGCTGAGACGGCGAATAACGTGAAGTCAGGTGGAAACATCTGAAAATAATAAACAACAAACAACACATATTAGGGAGTATTGGATATGAACGCGCACAAAATGATGAAGGTTTTGGCGGTTGCAGGCGTTGCAGCTGTTGCCTCTATGGCGGCACATGATGCCTCTGCATGGGGCTTCGGTCCGTTTAACGACAACAACGGTTGGGGCAACAACAACAACGGTTGGGGCAATGGCAACAACAACGGTTGGGGCAACGGCAACGGTAACGGCTATGGCAACGGCAATGGTGCCGGTAATGGCAGTGGCGACGGCTCTTTCAACTTCGGCATGTCCGGTAGTGGAAATGGCAACGCCCAGAACAGCTACAGCGGCAACGGCTCCAATGGCTGGAACGGTTCCAACGGCTGGAACGGCAACAATGGCTATAACGGCTACAACGGTTACAATGGCGGCGGTTATGGCGCTCCTTACGGTGCTCCTTATGGTGCTCCGTACGGCGCCCCTTATGGTGCTCCTTATGGCTACGGCGCTCCGGCTCCGGCTGCTCCTGCTGCACCAGCTAAATAATTCTGTGACGTGACGGGGAGCAGGGCTTAGGCCCTGCTTACCGATTGTGACACGTGAATAAAAAAAGACCCAAGGTACACGACCGGATCATGAACATGATCGTCAGGCCGAAACCTTGGGTCTTTTCTTTTATGGCCTAATAAGCCTTGGCGAAAATCGCGTGCTTGGTGGCCGGGTTTCCGGTGATCACGCACACGCCCGGTGCTGTGGGTTGATCGTAGGGCAGGCAGCGGATGGTGACGGCAAGTTCCTTAAGGGAGGCTTCACTTTCC
This sequence comes from Magnetovibrio blakemorei, assembly GCF_001746755.1. GTDB lineage: Bacteria > Pseudomonadota > Alphaproteobacteria > Rhodospirillales > Magnetovibrionaceae > Magnetovibrio > Magnetovibrio blakemorei. The sequence goes on from NZ_MCGG01000052.1 coordinate 69,939, forward strand.
GCGCTTTCGTCCCAATAGGCGCGCACAAAACCGGACGTGTTGACATCGTCGGTTTTGAAATAGGCCTTGAAGGCTTCAAAGTCTTGGATGTCGGTGCGCACGCGGGCATCGCGATAAGCTTTGGCTTGTTGGAACAAGGTCGCCTGGATGGATTCAAGTTGTTCGCGAATGTTGGTGACAAAATCGTCCATCTGCTGCGGTGCTTTGCCGCCGATGTCGGTGCGATGGGTGACCATGACGGTGCCTTGGTCGAGATCGCGCGGCCCCAGCTCGACGATGATGGGTGCGCCTTTTTTGATCCAGCTCCAGCGCTTTTCCCCGGCATTGACTTCACGTTTGTCAACGTGGGCGCGCACCACATTGCCAAATGCCACGGTGTTGTTCAGTTTTGCCGCCAATTCATCCGCAGCGGGCAGGACCCGGGCGGCGGCTTCTTCGTCGCGGGCAATGGGTAAAATGACGATTTGATGGGGCGCGATGGTCGGCGGCACGCGCAGGCCGTCGTCGTCGCCATGGGTCATGATGATCGCGCCGATCATGCGCGTCGACACCCCCCAGGATGTGGTGTGGCAGAAGCTTTCGCCGCCGTCTTTGTCTTGGAACTTGATGTCAGCGGCGTGGGCGAAGTTCTGCCCCAAGTAGTGCGAGGTGCCCGACTGCAAGGCTTTGCCGTCTTGCATCATGGCTTCGATGGTGTGGGTTTCCACCGCGCCGGGGAAGCGCTCAGAAGCGGATTTTTCACCCGCAATCACCGGGACCGCCAGCCAATCTTCGGCCAGGGCGCGATATTCTTCAAGCATGGTGGCGGTTTCCGCACGTGCCTCTTGTTCGTCGGCGTGGGCGGTGTGGCCTTCCTGCCAGAGAAATTCCGAAGTGCGCAAGAACAGGCGTGGGCGCATTTCCCAGCGCACCACGTTTGCCCACTGGTTAATCAACACCGGCAAGTCCCGATAACTGCGAATCCATTTGGCAAAACTTTCGCCGATCATGGTTTCCGATGTCGGGCGCACCACCAAGGGGCTGTCGAGCTTGCCGTCGGGCACCAGCTTGCCGTCTTTGGCAACCAAACGGTGATGGGTGACGACCGCCATTTCCTTGGCGAAGCCTTCAACGTGGGCAGCTTCTTTTTCAATCAGTTCCAACGGAATGAACAGCGGGAAATAGCAGTTTTGGTGGCCGGTTTCCTTGATGCGTTGATCCAGGCGGCGTTGAAGGTTTTCCCAAATGCCAAAACCCCACGGCTTGATCACCATGCAGCCGCGCACCCCGGAATTTTCGGCCATGTCGGCTTCTTTGATAACCTCTTGATACCAGGCTGGAAAATCGGCTTCACGGGTGAAACGTATGGCGGTTTTGGTGGGTTTACCTTGAGGTTTGTTCGACATTTTCGTGTTCACCGTTCATAGCACATGGGAGGTCGCCGAGCTCGGCATTCTGAGACGATTGGTATCAATCAAAGCGCGGCAGAAATCAAGGGCTGATACACAAACCGATGTCACTTCAAACTCAGCTTGACCATAAATCTCACCATAAGTGTATCGGCCCTGAGGGGCGATGATAAAATGGTAAAGAATAGTTCCAAAAATAGTCAATATATATTACATTTAGGGGGTAGAAGCATTAAAACAAATATTATCCCACAATAATAGGTTGTGGGTAAGGGTGGTTATCATAAGATGGCCGCGATGGATTTTCTGAGGGGATTTTACTGTGAAACAAATTTGGAAAGAGGCCAGGACTCCAAAGATGGACCAGCGTACATATTCGACCAGAAGCTTGCATGGACAGGTGGTACATGAGCTGGGTAAGCGCATCGTCACCGGTGACATCAGTGAAGGAGAAATTCTGCCCAATGAAACCCAGTTGGGGGCTTCGTTTGATGTCAGTCGGACGGCCCTGCGTGAAGGCATTAAGGTCCTGACCGCAAAAGGTCTGTTGGTCAGCCGTACTCGTACCGGCACACGCGTGCGCCCACGCAATGAATGGAATATGCTGGACCCGGATATCTTGGCCTGGCGGTTGGAGTCGGGCGAGCCCGAACAGTACATCCAGGATTTGGTGGAGTTTCGCCAAGCGGTTGAGCCGTTGGCGGCGTCCTTGGCGGCAAAACGCGCCAGCGAGAAGCTTATTCAAGATATCCAGCAGGCCTTTGATGATATGGTCGAAGCGGGCGCGGACGTAGAAGCCAGCGTCGCACCGACGTTGCGCTTTCATCAGGGGATTTTACATGCCAGCGGCAATGAGCTGTTGGCTCCACTGGGGGCTTTGGTTGAAGCCGCACTGACGATGAGCTTCCGTCTTGCCGAACCGTCCTCAAAGTTGGAAGAAATCAAGCTCCACGCCGACATCTTGGATGCAATCAAGGTTCATGATTCGCGTGCAGCTTGGAAAGCCATGTTTACGCTTTTGGATCGCACCTTCGAATATAATCTGGCGGCGATTACGAAGATGCAAAAGGGTACTTAATTCAGGCGCTTTCATTCTTTGCACTCATCCTTGACCGGACAGGTTCTGCCTTCATGTAGGACCTGTCCGCTTGGATGGCTGCACCATCGGCTCAAAAGGGAAGGTGCGGGGGTGCCACAAGTGCTTCGTCTTGTTTGCGGCTGTTTCATTTGTTGCAATGGGTGACTTGGAAAGATTATGATCTGAGGATATGAGGTGGGGCGTACATATCTTAAACCAAAGCGACACTGTTGATGAACTTCGAAGAGATCATTGCCCGCCTTGAGAGCGCCTTTGCGCACTTGAGCCCCCAACTTAAGCATGCGGCGCGGTACGTTATCGATAATCCAGATGATGTGGCGCTGTATTCCATGCGTCAATTGGCCGCCCATGCGGACGTGCACCCGTCAACGATGGTGCGTTTGGCGCGGGAGATGGGCTTTGAGGGGCATGCTCAATTTCAAGAACCTTTTCAGGTGCGCCTGCGCTCTAAGCCTAAGGTCAGCTATGTCGGGGGAGCCCGTGAGTTGCAGGCGCGGGGCGGCAATGGCAATACCGCTTCGCTGATTTCTGAAATGTTTGACATGGAATGCACGGCGTTCCAAGCCCTGCATCAACAAGATAACCTCGACGATATCATAAAGGCGTCTGAGATTTTGTGTGGCGCGCGCAATATCTTTGCCGTGGGTGCGCGTTCCATGTACCCGGTGGCTTTTTATTTTCACTATGCGTGTCGAATGTTCACCAACAACGTCCATTTGGTCGGTGGTCATGGCGGCACTTTTGCAGATCAACTGCGGGGCGTGGGGAAGGGTGACGTGGTTCTTGCCACCAGCTTTTCACCCTACAGCCGCAACACCGTGCGTGCTGTTGATTATGCGCTCGAACACGGTGCCCAAGTGGTTGCGGTGACCGACAGTTCGGTTTCGCCCATTGCCCGTCAGAAAGAAACGATGACAATTTTGGTAAGCAACGAAAGTCCGTCTCTGTTTCATTCCATCGTTCCCGCCATGGCGGTGATTGAAGCCTTGGTGATGTTGATGATTGCGCGCGGCGGGGCAAAGGCTTTGACGGCGCTGGAGCACAGTGAAGAACAATTGAACGGTTTTGATGCTTACTGGCTTGATAAAGTAACGCGGGTTCGACGGTGAGGAACAGGACTTTGATGACCAGATTTTTTTGTCTTTCGCGAAAAACGTTGAAACGCGCTTTTGGATTTTATGTTCTGGTATCTGCGTTGGCGGCGGCGCTGGCATTGGGTTTGGGCACAAGCGTTTGGGCACAAGAAGAAACCCATTTTGTTTCCATCGGTAGCGGTGGGGCGACAGGCGTCTATTATCCCGCAGGCGGCGCAATATGTCGGTTGGTCAACAAAGGTCGACGTACCCACGGCATTCGCTGTTCGGTCGAAAGCACAATGGGGTCGGCTTACAATATAGATGCTCTGCGCAAAGGTGATTTGGATTTTGCCATTGCCCAATCGGACGTTCAGTTTGCCGCGGTAAACGGACTTCTGCCTTTTGAAGCGTATGGTCCTTTTACGGACCTCAGATTGGTTTTTAGTCTGCATGCCGAAGCCTTTTCGGTGTTGGCGCGTGCCGATGCGGGGGTTCGGGCCTTTGACGATCTCAAGGGAAAGCGGGTCAATATCGGCAATCCCGGTTCCGGTCAACGGGTGACCTTGGACAGGTTGATGAAAGTGAAAGGCTGGACCAACAGTGACTTTTCCAAGGTTATGGAATTGACCTCTTCGGAACAGTCAAAGGCCCTGTGTGACAATCAAATCGACGCCATCGTGTTTATGGTTGGCCATCCCAACGCCTCGATCAAAGAAGCTGCGACGTCTTGTAATGTGGTGTTGGTGAATGTGACGGGTAAGGATGTGCAAAACCTGATCGACAGTTCACCTTATTTTAGGCTCGCAAATATTCCCGGCCAAATGTATACGGGCTCAGAGTCAAAAGTGCAGACTTTCGAAGTTGGCGCAACCTTGGTGACCACGGCCAAAACGCCCAATTTAGTCGTCTATGAAATGGTTAAGGCGGTGTTTGAACACATTGACGACCTCCGTCATATGCACGCAGCGCTGGAACATCTTGATGTGACGCAAATGGCCCACCCGGAACTCTCGGCAGCCCCGTTGCATCCCGGTGCATTGAAGTACTTCAAGGAAGTGGGCTTGGTGGATTAAGAGTCCTGCCCCTAAACCTTGGTCGCACCGTAATAAAGGTTCACCGTGTGTTTGGCTTCAGCGAAAAACAACCAGCGCTCAACAATGATGCCAAGCGAGCACAGCCCCCACGCCAGCACAACAGCCGCCAATGCGGCGTAACCGTCGATGAACATTGCCAACGCGGAAAACACCAACGGTAAAGCAAACCCGGTCACGTGTGAAATGGTGCGCAATTTGTCGGCATGCTTTTGCGCGACCTTGTAGCCCATTTCCTTCATCAGATAGTTATCCGATGTGTGCGGCAGTTCCAAAACGCTGACATCACCGGCGGCATCGATGCCGATGGCGGAATTCACTGTCGGCAGTCCGCTTGAGCGTTTGTTGAAGCCCCAATACAAAGTCTTCAATCCCCAACCCAAAGCCAGGGTGACTACGGTGAGGCCTTGGATATACGGGTTCTCAGCGCCGAACAGGTGGACCAAAACACTCATCAAAACGGCACCGCTCATGATCGACAACAACAGATATGACGGCACCGTCCAATCGTTGTGCCACTGATGGATGGGGCGCAGAGAATGATAAATTTTCGCCGTGCAGATCACCGTCAGCCATGCCAAGATCGCCGACACCACACCGGCAACCGCCCACAGACCAGTGGTGTCTTCAAACCACACCCAGCCCAGGCCGAACAGCGCAGCGGGGATGTACGTCAACACCGCCATTACGCCTTCACGCGCCAGCCAAGAGGAACGCCATTGGGTCATGGCACGCCAAGCGCGTTCCGGGCGGCCCAAGTGAAAGGTCGAGGCCAACAAGCCGACCGTGACCAAGGTGAGGGCGAACAGCAGACCGGACAAGCCCATCCAACGTTCGCTCGGCAACATGCCGGCTGCGCCCCAAATGCCCATCATCGCCAGCAAGCCGTAGCCGGCGCCTGAACAGGTGGTGAAAAAGATAACCGAAAAAGCAGGATGCATTTCTGTCGTCCCCCCCCTTATTTCGAAAGGACTTTGTCAAGCCAGCCCAAGAAGCCATCAGCTTCAAACGGTTCCAGCTCTTCGGGCGCGCCAATATCGGCGCTGTCAATTTTGCGCGCGCGGGGCGGCAAATACTTATTGGTGGGTTTGTAGCCCAGTTCTGGCATCAAGTCGCGGCCATGGCGGGCAGCCGTCAACTGCGAAACTTTGGATTCCGGATCGTTCAAGTCGCCGAAGTGACGCGCGCTGGTGGGACAGGCGAGAACGCAGGCCGGTTGACGATCTTCGGGATCTAAGTTTTCATTGTAGATGCGATCAATGCACAAGGTGCATTTTTTCATCACGCCTTCATCAGCGTCAAATTCGCGCGCACCATAGGGGCAAGCCCAACTGCACAACTTGCAGCCGATGCATTTGTCGGTGTTGACCAACACGATGCCGTCTTCGGATCGTTTGTACGATGCCCCCGTTGGGCACACGGTGACGCATTCGGCGTTGTCGCAGTGCAGGCACGAGCGGGGGAAGTTGATGGTCAAATTGGGGCGGTCGCCGCGTTTGACTTCAAACGAATGGACCCGGTTAAACCACACCCCATCGGGCTGCGGACCATACGGGTCGTAGTCAGTGAGCGGAGCGGAATGTCCGCCGGAGTTCCAGGATTTACAGTTGGTGGCGCAGGCGTGACAGCCGACGCAGGTGTCCAAATCGATCACCAGGCCCAACTTTTTATTGGTATGACTTGGCAGAGAGGTCATGCTTATTTGCCCTCCCGTTTGGCGCGGAAATCTTTGCCATAGCGCAAAGTTTTGGGCGTCTCGGCCATGTTGTCGAACTTTTCGACCACCGGGAATTGCGGCCAGCTTTCGCCAAACTGGCTGGGCTCCGCCTTTTCAATTTTAACCCGAAGATCAAACCAAGCGGCTTGTCCGGTGATGGGGTCGGAATTGGAATAGCGGTACCCGTCGCCTTGAACCGGAAGCAGTTCGGAAATCAAATGGTTCAACAAGAAGCCTTCTTTGGCTTCAATGGCGTCCTTGTCCAGGTTCCACGCCCCGCGACGTTTGCCGATGGCGTTCCATGTCCAAATCGTGTTTGGGTTGACGCCGTCCACCAGTTTGACTTGGCAGCGGATGCGTGCATGGTGGCTCGATACCCAGATCCAATCGTCATCGACGAGCCCCAACTTGGCCCCCAAGTCATTGTGAATGAACATACGGTTCTTGCCGGTGATTTGGCGCAGCCATGCATTTTGTGAACCCCATGAATGATACATATGCATGGGCCGTTGGGTCAGGGCATGGAGCGGATATTCTTTGGTGTCGACGATGGTTTCTTCGAACGGTTGATACCAAATCGGCAGGGGATCAAAATATTTCAAAATGCGTTCGGCATCGGCTTTCGGCGGAGTGGTGTCGCCATGGCCTTCGGCGGCCAAACGGAACTTTTGAAACACTTCGGAATACATCTGAAAAATGATCGGTTCGTTGTTGGGCAGCAGGCCCATGTCGGCGCACCAATCGAGATAGTTTTTATTGGCCATCTTGAAATAGCGTTGATCGCGGGCGAATTCGTGTTTCCAGAAACTCTGGTTTTCGATGTACTTGTTCAACTGGTTGGGGTTGACTTCACCCTTCATCGGTTTGTCGCCGTTGACACCACGCCACCCGCCCAGCATGCCGACGCCCGGCGCGCGTTCGTGGTTGACCATGTAATCGGCCAAGCCGCCTGGATACTTGGCAGAGCCATCGTCGTTGGTCAGACCCGGCAGGCCCAAACGGTGACCCAAATCGATCAGCACGCTTTGGAAGCCGCGCACATCGCGGTCCGGTTCCACCACCGGATAACGGATCGCGTCGGCGCACGCATCGGCGTTGGAAATGGGGCGATCCAAAAGCGAAATACAGTCGTGACGTTCCAGGTAGGTGGTGTCGGGCAAAATCAAATCGGCGTACTGCACCATTTCGGAAAAATAGGCATCCGCGTAAATGATGTAGGGGATTTTGTAGCTGCCATCGGCTTCTTTGTCGGTCAGCATTTCGATGGTGCCAGCGGTGTTCATGGATGAGTTCCAGCTCATGTTGGCCATGAACATCATCAAGGTGTCGATCTTGTACGGATCGCCTTTCCACGCGTTGTGGATGACCATGTGCATCATGCCATGGCTGGAAATTGGGTGCTCCCAACTGTAGGCTTTGTCGATGCGCCGGGGCGTGAAGCCGTCGTCTTCCAACAACAAATCTTCCGGTCCGGTGGGAAAGCCCAGAGGCGCGCCCGGAAGCGGGGTGTTGGGGTGCACTTGATCAGACCTTCCGGTGGGCTTGATGCCCGGCGGAATGTGTTTGGGGTAAGGCGCTTTGATGCGAAATCCGCCCGGCACTTCGACCGAGCCCAGCAAGATTTGCAAGATGTGCAGCATACGACAGGTGTGAAAGCCGTTGGAGTGCGCAGAGATACCGCGCATGGCATGGAACGACACCGGACGGCCGATCATTTTGTCGTGAACCTTGCCGGTCCAGTCGGTCCATTCCTGGTCGATTTCGATGGTTTCTTTAAAGGCCACGTGGGCCAATTCCGCGGCGATGCGCTTAATGTCTGCCACCTTCAGGCCGCACACGTGGGCGACTTGTTCGGGGGCGTACTGGGCGTCCAGGTAGCGCCGGGCCAGAATTTCAAAACTGGGAACCGCTGTGCGTCCATCAGCAAGGGTGAATTTGCCCTTGAGTGCGGGGGTGGCAATTTTGCCCGACTTGGCGTTGGCCAGGGCTTGGGCGTCTTGATCCCAGCACAGCGGGTTGCCTTCAGCGTCGCGGGCGAACAGGCCGTTATCAGATGCACCTTTGTCGTCAATCACCAGCCAGGCGGCGTTGGTGTAGCGGATCAGATATTCAACATCGACGTTGCCCGATTTCAGCAACTCGTGCACCAAAGCCATGATGAACAAACCGTCGGTGCCGGGGCGGATGCCGACCCATTCGTCGGCGATGGCCCCGTATCCGGTGCGCACCGGGTTGACTGCGACGAACTTTGCGCCGCGCTTCTTCAGCAACCCCAGACCTTTTTTGATCGGGTTGGAATCGTGATCTTCAGCGACCCCAAACATCATGAAATATTTGGACAGGTGCCAGTCGGGTTCGGCGAATTCCCAGAACGCGCCGCCGATGGTGTAGAGGCCACCCGCGGCCATGTTCACTGAACAAAAGCCCCCGTGGGCGGCGTAGTTGGGGGTGCCGAATTGGCTGGCCCACCACCCGGTCAAGGCCTGGGATTGATCGCGCCCGGTGAAAAAGGCGAGCTTCTTGGGATCGGTGTTGCGGATGTGACCCAAACGATCGGACGCCAGCTGCAACGCTTCGTCCCATTCAATTTCGACAAATTCGTTCGAACCGCGCTCGCCGACGCGCTTCATCGGTTTGGACAAGCGGGCCGGGGAATAGTGCTGCATGATGCCGCTTGAACCCTTGCCGCACAGAACCCCGCCGTTGACGGGGTGATTGCGGTTGCCTTGGATGTAGCGCACCTTGCCGTCATGCAAATAAACCTTAATGCCGCAACGGCACGCGCACATATAGCACGTGGTGTACTTCACCTCTTCGCCCAGCGTCGGAGACAAATCGACGTTGTCATCAGCGGCGTGGGGATCGGCCATTTTGGTGGACGGCTTATTCACTTCGTTCATTCGACGTCTCCGCGAGGCCAATGGTTTCAGCCTTCAGCAAAGCCAGTTCCCAAAATGGGGGGGCTGTTCGGGGTTAGGTTCTTTTTTTGCAGCGCATCAAACAATGCGCCAATTTTTGTGCACGCGCGAGCAGGTTTTCCGGCTCAATGCGGTATAATGTTTATATAATGAAATGGTTATATAAGGGAAACCTTAAAAATAAAAAATGGCTAAATTTATGCCATTTATGCTCCTTTTAAGGCTCATTCCACGGTGTACCTACCCGTGTGTTTGGGGCGCCGACGCGAAAGTGTAGCATCGAAAGCTTGGAATCGGTCTTGTTTTAAGTGGGAGGCTTTTGGGCGTATACTGGGGGTATGAAATATTCGCGCAAATATCCCGCCCCAGGTGACGGGGAGACGAACCTGCCTCCGGTCCGCCGGGTGGCAGGTTTGCCTGTGTTGGTGTGGATTGCCCTGATCGTGATCGCCATCGCGGGGTATGGCGCGTTTGACCACCTTAAGGGCGTCAAATGGTAATCGATCCTGACGCTAGACGTTGAGCTTTTTCACCTGTGCAGTGTCCTTTGAGGATACCAATATCAATTCACCAATTCACCAATTCACCAACTCACCAATTCACCAACTCACCAACTCACCAATGTGATTTACTTCAAAGCATAGATAATTTCCGAATTGGTCTTGTCGGGGAAACGCACCCGCACCAAATCGCCCGCGTCATTGAACCACACATCCCGGGTGAGTTCCCCGCTGATGGCGTAGTGGTGCGCAGATACTTGGGCGCCCGCCGCCTCGACGACTTCCGTGCCAAAATCGGAAACGTTGATCTTCATCATGGTACCGTCGAGGGTGTTGAGAATTTTGTGCTGATGAACGATGGTCGGATTCCACAAGCTGGCCGGTTGGGTGTTGATGTCGGCGCTTTGGCGACGGTCTTGGTCATGGACGATGCTGTCCACATCAAGCTTGCCTGGGCTGGCCGTCACCTGCAGCGCCTTTTGGGTGCCATCATCGTTTGTGGTTGACGTCAACGAGACCAGCTTGCCGCCGCGCCACAGTTCTTTGGAGGTGTGATGGAATTTGTAAGCGGTGATGAACAGCACTTTCACCTGAATGTCGGTGCTGACCTCCACCAAGGTTTCGTCACCTTGGTCGGAAATCGTATAACTGTGGGTGCCAATTGTTTTGCCGTCGCGTAGTACGGTGAAATCAAGGGTCTTGGTGACGGCATGGGCTTGCCAACTTGCGATGGTCGCGAAAGCGAACACTGCAGATGTAAACGCATATGTTCGGGCACGCGCGCCGAAGAGGTTCATCGTCTTCATGAAAATGGGTTCCCACAATTTGATCCAAAACTTCACTGTGGGAATGACGATAAAAGAGGCAATCTGAACCCGTGCTGAATGGGTTTACGTGTTGATTTATAAGGCTATTCCAAAAGCCTGACCGATGTGAGACCGGCCAGTGTTGCAAAGCCTTCGCTTTTGCATGGTTTTTTGGCACAATGCAAATAGGCAGACAAATGAGACACTTGGTAGTGGAATGACAATGATCAACAGGCCCATCTTCAACTCTCCCCCATTCTTGCGTGCAGCTGGCGCGGTTGCCCTGCTGAACGTGTTGTTCGGCGCACCCACAGCCCGGGCGCAGCAAAGCGAAATGACCGCGGAACAAATGGCTCAACTTGAGCAGTTCGGGACATATGCCGTCATGGCGCAAATTGGCATTACGGTCGTGTTTCTGATCATCTCCGCCGCAATATTGTTGATTGCTCGGCGCAATATGAAGGGCTGGAACCAGCCGCTCAAATGGGTGTGGTTTTCTTATTCCGGACGATTGAACCGCAAGGCCTATTGGCTCAAAGGCTTTGTGCTGATGTCCATCATCGCCAACGTGGTGCAGCTGTTTGCCTTGCTTGTGGGCATGATGTTCGACGGGGGAAGCGGCATTGGCGCGATGGTGGGTGGTATCGGCTTGCTGATCGTGACCATTCCGATGATTGTTTTTAACGTCTGGGTTGGCACAGCCGTTGCCGTAAAGCGTGCTCATGACCTGGGCCATTCGGGTTGGTGGCTGTTGTTGTTTATCGTGCCGTTTTACAACATCTGGATGGCGATCATGATGGCGTTTTTTCGCGGTACGCCGGGACCAAATAATTTTGGTGCGGACCCCATCGACCCCATTGACGATTATCTTGATGAAGTCTTTGGTTCAGCAGACGGTGGCGGCGGTGATGGTGGGGCGGGCGTGGACGATCATCCTCACCCCCACCCCCACCCGCCGTCGGGACCTGCTGACGGGGACATAGGGGGCAAGGGCTTTGGCGCGCGGACCTTCGTCAAGCCGCAGGCCGTGGTACCTGAACCGGAACGTGAAGAGCCCATCGTCGTGGCCGAAATGTCCGGTGGAGATGCAAACTTGGACATCATCAAGCGCCGCTTGGGCAATGAGATTTTGCGTCCAATCCAACGCAAGGGCGGCGGCGGACGCGAACCTGAAGGTGAATAACCTCTATGCAACATAATGGTCCCGTTCAGCGCAGATCCGTGTTGCCGCCAGAACTGCAAGGCTGGAATTGGGGGGCATTTTTTCTCAACTGGGTGTGGGGTCTGGGGAACAACACGTGGATTGCGCTGTTGATGTTTGTTCCCGGCGTCAACATCATCATGCCGTTTGTCTTGGGGGCTAAGGGCAATGCGTGGGCCTGGGCCAACAACGACTGGCAGGGTGTCGAGCATTTTAAACGCACCCAACGCATTTGGGCACGTGTGGGCGTTGGTGTCTTTTTTGGCGTGCCGCTTTTTTTCGGACTTCTTTTCGCCCTCATCATGGCGTCGTTTACATCCAGTGACCCCTACCACATCACCGTTGAGACCTTGCGCTATCATCCGCAACTGGAACGGTCTTTGGGTCTTCCGGTTGAGCCGTCGGGGTGGTGGACAAGCGGTGCCATCGATTTGCACAATTCAGAAGGCATCGCGGATCTGACTTTCGACATCGAAGGCCCAAAGGGCTCTGGCACGGCTTCTGCCAAACTGCGCAAAGATGAGGGTTTGGGTTGGAGCTTGCGTCAACTCAATGTTTTAACCGAAGACGGTGAGCGCATCGAGTTGGTGGTGACAGAAGGCATTTGATTTTAAGTGTTTTCCACGATCACGCCGATGAACGCTTCGGCGAAGTCTTTGAGCTTGGCCGCGCCGACGCCGTGAATGTCGGAAAAAGAACTTTCGGTGCGGGGCTTTTGGCGTGCCATATCTTCCAGGGAACGGTCGGAAAAAATCATATACGCCGGCACTTCGCGTTCCATCGCCAAGTGGGTGCGCAAGTCTTTAAGCTGGGTGAGCAGCTTGGCGTCTTCTTCGTTTAAGTCCGTCGGCGCTGCGGCACGGCCGCCACTTGATGCGCGGGTTTTTTTCGTGTTCGCTTTGTGCACCAAGTCTTTGCGGTAGTGAAATTCCGTTTCGCCCTTGAGCAAGCTTTGCCCCTTGGCGGTCACGCTGAGGCCACCGTGTCCGGTGACGTCGATTTTGAGAAACCCACCCGCGACCAATTGGCGCACGATGGATCGCCAAGCCTCTTTGGCAATGTCCTCGCCACGACCGTAAGCGTCCAACTGATCGTGTCCGGTGGAGCGAATTTTTTCCGTATCCGCGCCGCGCACGATGTCAATCAGGTGGGCTTGGCCAAACATTTGCCCGGTGTTCACACATGCCGACAAAAGCGTTCTGGCGGTATCCGAGCCTTCGATCATTTCGGGCGGGGAGAGACACATATCGCAGTTGCCACAGGGTTCAATTGTGTCTTCAAAATACGCCAACAACGCTTGGCGGCGACAGCTGGGGGCCTCGCAATAGGCAATCAGGGCATCAAGGCGTTTGTGTTCGCGCCGTTTGTGATCTATGTCGCTGTCTTCTTGTTCAATAAACATACGACGCATGCGCAGATCGTCCAGGCCGTAAAACATGTGTGCAACGGCGGGCTTGCCGTCGCGTCCGGCGCGGCCGATTTCTTGGTAGTAGGCTTCGACGTTGCCGGGCATGTCGGTGTGACATACAAACCGCACATCCGGTTTGTCGATGCCCATGCCAAACGCGATGGTGGCGACGATCACGACACCCGGCTCCATCATGAAAATGCTTTGGTTGCGCGCCCGCATGTCTGCCGACAATCCTGCGTGATAAGCCAACGCGCGCACCCCGTTTTGATTGAGCAGATCAGTGATCTTTTCGGTTTTGGCGCGCGACAGGCAATAGACGATGCCGCTTTCGCCCTCATGGTTTTTCAACAGATCCAAAAGCTGGCGTTTGGGGTCGGTGCGGACTTCGACATTGAGGCGGATGTTGGGGCGGTCAAAGCCCGATACAAAGGACTTAACCTTGCCGCCGAACAGTTTGGCGGCGATGTCTTCTTGGGTGGCGGTGTCCGCCGTCGCCGTGAGCGCCGCGATGGGCACGCCGGGGAACTGGTCTTTCAGTTTCGACAGGGCTTCATATTCCGGGCGAAATGACGGTCCCCAACGCGACATACAGTGGGCTTCGTCGATGGCGATCAGGCTGATGGGCAGACGCGTCAGTGCGCTCAGCATGCGCTCGGTCATCAGGCGTTCAGGGGCCAAATACAACAGTCGTGTTTCGCCCGCCGCGACCCGCCGCCAGGCTTCGACATTGATGGGGCGATCGCGGGCCGAATTGATGGTTTCCGCGGCCACTCCGGCCAATTTCAGGGCGGCGACTTGATCTTCCATTAACGCCACCAGCGGCGACACGACGATGGTGAGGCCGCCTTTTACCAGGGCGGGAATTTGAAAGCACAGTGACTTACCCGACCCGGTGGGCATCACCGCCATGGCATGCTCACCCGACAACAAGGCCTCCACAACCTCAAACTGGCCGGGGCGAAAGCTGTCGTATCCAAAAACGTCTTTGAGAATTTGATGGGGCATGGGGCGGACTATAACCTGATGGGGGCGCAATATTGATAGCTTCTAAATAAAGGACGTGATTTCAGCATCTTGATCGTGATAATTATAAGCGGGACAAGGGCTGTGGCAAAATTTTGGTCTTCAGAATCGTTGTGTGGACAGTGGAGCTCATCGCGAGATTGTGGAAACTTAACATTCTTTATTTCGCCTTATATGGGTATAATTTGCCATTGAGACCATTTATAAGAGAGTGTAGGGCAGGTGTTAGCGATGAGAATTCGTTTTAATATAAGCATCATCTCGGCGATTTTGTTGATCATTTCGGCCATGACCCTGGCGACGGTCGTGAGCGTATGGGTGGTGAGTTCGCGTACAGCCGAAATAACGGCCGACCAAATGTTTGAGAGCACTTCGAGCCTTGCAGAAGCGCGCCTGGATCGATTGATCGGCAATGCTTTGGAACTTGCCAATTTAGGCGCTACCCAAGACACGATTACGGCGGATTTGGGTAACGGCTTGGACGCCGCACCTTTGTCGCTTTTGATTTCGGCCTTGACCCAAACGCCATCACTTTACTCGCTCTATTACGGGTATTCGGACGGGCGCTTTTTGCAGGTGATTTCAGCAGCTGGGGAAAACGCCGTGCTTGCCGCCCATAAAGCGCCCAGCGCCACGCGCTGGATTGTGCGCACCATTTCAGCCGCAACGGGCGAGGGGGCTTCATCAGATCGCATACAGTCTTGGACGTTTTTAGACGCGAACCTTGCCACCCTTGGCGAGCGGAAAGAACCGTCGCCCAGTTACGATCCGCGCAAGCGGCCCTGGTACATCAGTGCACTGGATCAAGATGAGGTACAGCTGTCTGCGCCTTATCTTTTTAGCTCGTTGCAGCAGCCTGGTATTTCGGCGTCCAGGCGTTTGGCGGATCGGGGTGGTGTGTTCGGCGTTGATGTGACGCTGACACAATTGTCGCATTTTGTTTCTCAGCTCAAAATTTCGGATCACGGCGGCATCGTCATGTCGGATGAAGCTGGACGCGTCATCGCCATGTCGCAAAACTTCGGCATTCACCCCCCCCTCACATCACTTAAGGATGTTGATACGGTTTTGGCGCGGGGTGTGGCTCAGGCTCGGGAAGGTCAACTGGGTGATGGCACCCATTTTGTTGATCAAGATGGCCGCAAGCTTTTGGTACATCAAATGGAATGGAATATGGGCATGCGGCGCATCGATATCACTGTCGCCGCACCGATGGATGATTTTGTTTCGCACATTTTTGCCATGCAAAAGCAAATCTTTTTTATGGCGCTGCTGGGGTTGAGCTTGTTTGTCACCATTGCGTTGTTTTTTGCCAACCGCATGAGCAGAAGTGTGGTGTATCTTGCCCAAGACGCAGAGCGGATCAGGCAGTGTGATTTTACCGGTGAACCGCCCAGACCGTCGCGGATCATTGAGTTTCATGAACTGGGCAAAGCTTTTTCCAACATGAAAACCGATCTGTCCGCATACACCCATGCGCTTGAGGTTTCGGAAAATAAATTGAACCGCTTGGTCTCTTTAGGTATCGCGATGGCAGCGGAACACAACGGTGAAAAATTGATGGAAATGTTGCTCTTGGGTGCCAAAGAGCTGGCCAATGCGGATGGTGGTTCGCTCTATATTCTGGGCGATGACAAGCAACTGCATTTCCAATTGGTTCGCAATGATTCTTTGGGGCTTGCGTATGGTGGCACGTCTCAAACCGCCGTTAACATGCCGCCAGTGGCGATGTACGACGGAGAAGGTCTACCCAATCACAAGAACGTTGTGAGCTATTGCGTGCATAAGGGTGAGGTCGTGAATACGCCGGATGCTTATGATCACGTCACGTTCGATTTTTCCGGCACGCGCGCCTTTGATGAAAAAAACAATTATGTTTCGCGGTCCTTTATCACCGTGCCGTTAAGGCCGCGTGGCGGTGATGTGATCGGGGCGTTGCAGTTGATCAACGCCCGGGAACCGGGCTCAGATGTGCCCATTGCGTTTTCGCCGGAAATTCAAAACTTTGTCGAAGCCTTGTCCGCTCAGGCTGCGACCGCGATGTACAATCGCAATCTTCTGGAAGCCCAAGAAAAACTTATGGACTCGATGATCCAATTGATCGCGGGCGCCATTGACGCCAAGAGCCCTTATACCGGGGGGCATTGCGCGCGGGTCCCTGAGTTGGCGATTATGTTGGCTGAAGAGGCCAGCAAGGTCGATCAAGGTCCATTGGCCGATTTCCGGTTTGAGACCGATGATCAATGGCGTGAATTTCGCATCGGTGCATGGCTGCACGACAGCGGCAAGGTGATCACGCCGGAATATGTGGTCGACAAAGCAACCAAGCTTGAATCGATTTACAACCGCATTCATGAGGTGCGCACACGCTTTGAGGTGCTGCTGCGCGATGCCACGATTGAACGCCTTGAAGCCCTTGCGGATGGAATGGAGCAGCACGTTGCCGATACCGCTTTTGCACAGCGCAAGGCTCAATTGGTGGATGATTTTGCTTTCATCGCTGAATGCAATGTTGGCGGTGAGTTCATGAAGCCTGAAAGCATCGAGCGTTTAAAAGTATTGGCTGACATTCCCTGGCAGCGAAACTTCGATGATGGTTTGGGACTCTCGTATGATGAGATGACCCGCTACCGTGCGTCGGGACCTTCTCAGACCCTGCCTGTGACGGAAAAGCTTTTGGACGATAAGGTTACGCACATTATTGAGCGCGAAGGCACCGTCCACAAAATGTACGAGGGCATGAATTTTAAGCTCGACGTCCCGCAATATCTTTATAACCACGGTGAGCTTTATAACCTGTGTATTGAGCGCGGCACCCTGACGGGGGAAGAGCGCTTTAAAATCACCGAACACATCATGCAAACCATCGCCATGCTTGAACGCTTGCCGTTTCCCAAGCACTTGGCGCGGGTGCCGGAATATGCGGGCACCCATCATGAAAATATGGACGGATCAGGCTATCCGCGCCAACTCACCAAAGATCAGTTGTCGGTGCCATCGCGCATTATGGCCATCGCGGACATTTTTGAAGCCTTGACCGCATCCGATAGGCCTTACAAAAAGCCCAAAACATTGTCCGAGGCCGTCAAGATTCTCAGCTTCTTCAAAAAAGACGGGCACATCGACCCCGACCTGTTTGACCTCTTCCTTACCTCTGGCGGTTATATGCGGTACGCGGAAAGGTTCCTTGATGCAGAGCGCATTGACGAAGTCGATATCTCAGCCTACGTCGGGGCCTGAACCTCACGTTGCGTTCGGCAGGTATTGACGACAGCCTTCGAACGCACCTTAAGATTGAAAGGAGGGGGGTAACGCGGTGCCTAAATAAGGCCGGTTCATTACGGGGCGTTTTCGTTCACCATTTCATTACGTTAAATGATATAATGATTATCTGGACGGGGGGACCGACCAGGGTGATAAAAGGCCCTTTTACAATGGATTTTCAAATAGCAGTCCACTGGCATATGGCTTGGCTTAAGAAAATGCTGGCCGATATTCAAAATCCTTCCAAGCTAAAACCAGAGGAAATCGCGCGCGATGACTTGTGCGAAATCGGTAAATGGATACATGGTGAGGCTGTCCAATACAGGGAGCTTCCTGAATATCAGGACTTGAAAAATATTCACATGGAATTGCACAAGGCTACGTCGCAAGCCGTAGTCTTGGCTCAGGCTGGAAAACTGAGCGAAGCAAAAAAATATCTGTCCCTGCACGGTGATTTTATTGAGACATCAAAGCGATTGTTAGACAGTTGCAACAGACTGATTAAGAAGATTAATCAGAACACTTCCGTGTGATCTTTCCGTTTAATTTTCCCTTACGTTTGTCTTTCTCCTCAGCTTGCAAAGCAGACATCTGCTTTTTACTTTAATGTTTATCGACAGGGCCATTTTAAAGGAAACGGTTCATAGAATTCAAACGTTGGAACGGGACTTAAAATATGACGGAATCAATAACGCCCATGCAAATCACAACAGGTATACAGCAAGTCCTCATGCGCCTGATTGGCGTCATGATCGAGAAAGGTACTCTTTCTGAGGACGAGGCCCGGCGTGTTTTTGTCGAAGCCTCAATGACGTTACGCCAGCATGCTCAGCCAGATACGGATGGTGCGGCTCTATTTGTCGATTTGCTTGGCAAGCAATTACCCAAATAAACGACATCTCTTAATATTGAGATTTTCCTGGTAACGGATTATGCGGGCGGAGCTCGTGTAAATGAAACGACCATATTCAGAATGTATTTTTTGACACGCGATCCAATAGCGTGTTCCAATTGCGGCTCAGCGGGTCGGTGCCTGCTTTTGCACTTGTCGGCCAAACTTAGGCCTTAAAATGTGGGACGAATTCCGTGACGCTCCTTTCATCAGAACCCCCTTTAGACTTTCGCCCCTTGGGCTGTAAAGAATGTCTAGAGGGTAAGCCTTTGGGTTTTGATATTACGATGGCTTATCAGCCCATCATCGACCCGCACACCAAAACTGTTTTTGCCTATGAAGCCCTTGTGCGGGGAAAAGATGGTGCCGGTGCGGGAGAGGTTTTGTCGCGCGTTACGGACACAAATCGGTATATTTTTGACCAGACGTGCCGGGTGACTGCCATTCAGATTGCCGCGCGTTTGGGGATTGAATGCAATTTGAGCATCAACTTTCTCCCCAACGCCGTGTACCGTCCGGAAACGTGTATTCGCGCTACGATTGAGGCTGCGGATCAGTTTGGCCTGCCCGTCAACCGCATCATCTTTGAAGTCACAGAGGCCGAACCCATTAACGATCCGGCACACTTGCAAAACATTTTTGATGAATATCGCGATCGTGGCTTTATCACGGCCATTGACGATTTTGGATCTGGCTATGCGGGTTTGAATTTATTGACCAAATTCAAACCGCAAATTTTGAAGCTGGATATGGAGCTTTGCCAAGGTATTGCTACAGACGTGATCAAAAGAACCATCACCCATGGTGCCATTGAAACCGCACACGCCTTAGGCATTAAGGTCATTGCCGAAGGGGTCGAGGAACAAGGTGACCTTGATATGCTCCGGGAACTCAACGTTGACTATTTTCAAGGCTACATTTTATGCAAGCCGAAAACCGAAGCGCTGCCGGAACCAGATTATTCGGCTCTGTAATCGGCTCAACTGACCTTGTTAAAACGACAAAGCCCCAGCCGTTTCCAGCTGGGGCGTTGAAAATAATGGTGCCGGCTACAAGATTCGAACTCGTGACCCCCTGATTACAAATCGGAAGGCTTTTTGTAATAGATTGATATTTATTGTAAAAATAACATATCATTCCTGATCTTTTTGGCCTTGAGTATGGTCTAAGTTATTGATATATTCACATTTAACTCACATATTCACATAAATTATTTACAGGCTAAAATGGTCAATTTTTATCAAGATCAGGAATTTATTAACGACAACTTGTGCATATATCGCCGCCCAGGTGCTAAGAACGGCAGGTGGCAGTATCGGGCGTACGTTGGCGGCAAGTATTATATCAAGTCGACTAAAGTGACGGATCGCCGCAAAGCTTATGATGCCGCTGAACGTGCTTACAAGGATCTGGTTCGACGCCACCGCGCGGGGCATACTCTGGACCGAGTGTTGTTTCGTCATCAGGCTGACAAATGGATTGAGGTGCTTGAGGCTGAGAAAATTAGTCGAAAGCGAACCGCGATCCTTTCGCCTCTCCAGCTTTACTTGAAGCCATATTTTGGGGACATGGACGTTCGTGAAATCGGTGAGGATCAGATTGACGACTATAAAGATAATCGTCGTACTGAATTTTCCCCGGCACCATCTGTTAGCACGGTCAATACTGAACTCTGGGTATTGCGCTTGTTTTTTAAGCGTCTGCCCAAAAACATCATGGAAGCGAAAGAAAAGCCTCTTATCGCGAATATTTCACTAGAAAAGCCCCCGGAAGGATTCAAGGAGCAAAGCGATAGGCGACCATTTACTAGGGACGAACTTGCCGATATTCGCCGCGAGTTAACGTGGAAACAGATCACTGTTGTTAAAACGCCACTCACATTCCTTCAAAAATAGGCCGAAATGGGCTTTTGGAACACCGTTGAATTTACGCATGTGGCGCTTGGCCTGGTTCCAAAAATTCTCAATCCCGTTGATGTGGTTTTGTTTGTCTGCAAAGAGTTCGGAGTGGTTGATCCGAAAGTGGTGAAAATCCGATACGTCCAACACATTATAACCACGCCAACAGTCCGAATATACGATGCTATCAGGAACAACTTTGCGTTCTATGATTGGCAACAAGGTCGCTGAACTGGCATCGGGAATCGTTTTTGTGTAGACCCTACCGCCGCGCTTCAGCAGGCCAAATACAGGGATTTTACCGGCGGCCCCACGTCCACGCTTACCCTTCCGCTTGCCGCCGAAATAGCTTTCATCCACTTCGACCTCGCCGCCGAACATTGCCTCGCTCTCTGCCTCCAGTTCAACGGCGATGATCTCGCGCAGGCGCAGAAAATAGAAGGCGGCTGTCTTGCGGTTCACACCGCACAGGCTCGCCGCAGTCCGGGCCGTCGTGCCCGCGACAAAATGCTCAATCAAGCGATCTTGTTTATACCTGCTAAGTCGACTCTTGCGCATGCTTCCCATGATAACCCCAAATCTTGGTTATCTGGGACAGCCCCTTAAAATAGCCTAAAAATACATTCACAAAAGTATTCACAAATGAAAATGGCGCCGAATTGGCGCCATTTTTCTTTGTTTAATCAATTGAAAATATTCAATAAAATGGTGCCGGCTACAAGATTCGAACTCGTGACCCCCTGATTACAAATCAGGTGCTCTACCAACTGAGCTAAGCCGGCACAGGTGTTGTTTTGGTGTCGTTGCCCCGGACATATACCCTCGACAAAGCGTTACGGCAAGTGGGCAGGTGAGGTTATACTGACGGATTACGATGGATTGGGTGAAAAAATGACCGAGGCCTCCTCTTTTACCGATATTGACGCGTGCGTTTTTGATGCCTACGGGACGTTGCTGGACGTCAACGCCGCCGCCGCCAAGTGCCAGGGCGATTTGGGCGATAAAGCTGGGCAACTGGCGGAGATTTGGCGTACCAAGCAGCTTCAATACACGTGGCTGTCGAGTCTCATGGGGCGGCATTTGGATTTTTATGAGATGACCGGGCGGGCATTGGATTTTGCCCTGCAAACGCTGGACCTTCAGGACGCCGCACTGCGCACCAAGCTGATGGCATTGTATGAAGTGTTGGACACGTATCCGGAAGTTCCCGCGATGCTGAGCACGCTGAAAGAGGCGGGACTGAAGACGGCGATTTTGTCCAATGGCACGCCCGGCATGCTCGCCAGCGCGGTTGAGGCGGCGGGCATTGGCGCGCTGTTGGATTCGGTGTTGTCCATTGAGGACGTCGGCATCTACAAGCCCGACCCCCGCGTTTATCAATTGGCGGTGGACCGTTTGGGGGTGAGCAAAGAGCGCATTTGCTTCGTGTCGTCCAACGGATGGGACGCCATGGGAGCCAGCGCGTTCGGTTTTCAAGCGGCGTGGGTGAACCGCGCCGGACAAGTCCCTGAAACGCTGGGTTTCCCCCCCAAGGCTGAGCTTAAGGACCTGACGGGTCTGGCGGCGTTGGTTTTGGGGACGTGAACCCGCTTAAGAATTCGATTGGGCGAACTGAAACAGCGCGATGGCGGCGGCGTTGGAGAGGTTGAGGCTCTCCACCGCGTCGCTGATGGGAATTTTCACCAGCAAATCGCAGGTTTCGCGGGTTAATCGCCGCAAACCGGCCCCTTCGGCACCCAAAACGATGGCGTTGCGCCCTTGCAGGGTCTTGCCCGACAAATAGTCCTGGGCTTGTCCGTCGAATCCGACACACCAAAATTCGGCGGCTTTGAGCTGGTCCAAGGTGCGCGCCAAGTTGGTGACCTTGATGTAAGGCAAACGTTCCACCGCACCGGACGCGGCTTTGGCCAGCGCGCCGGTGATGTCGGGGGCGTGCTTGTCTTGAACCACCACAGCCATGGCGCCAAAGGCGGCGGCGGTGCGCATGACAGCCCCGATGTTGCGCGGGTCGGTGGCTTGGTCCAACACGACAATGCATGCGCTGGGCAGACCCTGGGCGTCATCTATGATGTCTTCCAGAACCGGGTGGGGCAGGGGCTTGGTGTCAATACAAATGCCTTGATGGACGGCATCGCGCGGCAATAAGTCATTGATTTCGCGACGATCACGCCATTCAATTTTGGGGCGTGTCACTTGGCATTCGGCAAATACGGCGTTTGCGGCGTCGCACACCGGAACTTCCAACTCGTCGGCGCTTTGGGTCGCCAAAACGATGCGATGGATGTCGCGTTCCGGATTCGCAATGGCCGCGAGGCACGCATGCGCACCGTACAGCAATTGATTGTTGGTGTTGAGAACGCGCCGGAGCGCTTCGCTCTCCCCATCTTCTGTGCCGCGGGGGCCGCGAGTGCGGTCAGCGCGATGCGATGGGTCCGAACGACCGGTTTCAAAGTCGGATCGGGGGCCGGAGCGGGCACCGGAGCGAGGGGGGCGGTTGGGTTTTTTATGTTTAGCCATGGCCGCTTTTATCATTATGAATGGGCCTTTGTCTCCGCTCTTTTGCACGATATGGCGCGAAGTCCAAAAAAACTTTAGCTGCTCAAGCCATTCGGCGGTTGACACGGCGTTGTAAATGTTCATATTGCGCACCGTCCGGACCGTCGGTAATCCGGCGTGCATCCTAAGGATATGGAGGGGTGCCCGAGTGGCTAAAGGGGGCGGACTGTAAATCCGCTGACGTACGTCTACGTTGGTTCGAATCCAACCCCCTCCACCATCCTTATGTACGCAGGTGCCGAGCACTGGCCGGAACCCTTTAAGGGGTTGGAGTTCCGCTTGCGGGTGTAGCTCAATGGTAGAGCAGAAGCCTTCCAAGCTTACGACGAGGGTTCGATTCCCTTCACCCGCTCCAACTCTTTTCGGGGCAAGCTAGTGTGTAGGTCCGCTTGATTTGATTGCGAATTGGGCTTTGATCTATTTGTTTTGTGGTTACCGTAATGTTTAAGGAAGTCGGAAATGGCCAAAGAAAAATTTCAGCGTAATAAACCGCATTGCAACATCGGCACGATTGGTCACGTTGACCATGGCAAGACGACGTTGACGGCTGCGATCACGAAGGTTTTGGCAGAAACGGGCGGAGCCACGTTCTCCGGCTATGCCGACATCGACAAAGCTCCTGAAGAGCGCGCCCGCGGTATCACGATTTCGACCGCACACGTCGAATACACGACGGATGCGCGTCACTACGCCCACGTCGATTGCCCGGGTCACGCGGATTATGTGAAGAACATGATCACGGGTGCCGCGCAGATGGACGGTGGCATTTTGGTGGTTTCGGCTGCTGATGGCCCCATGCCGCAGACTCGCGAGCACATCTTGTTGGCGCGTCAGGTTGGCGTTCCGGCATTGGTCGTGTACATGAACAAAGTCGATCAGGTTGACGACGAAGAGTTGCTGGAACTGGTGGAAATGGAAATCCGCGAGTTGCTGTCCTCTTACGACTTCCCCGGCGATGATATTCCCATCGTTAAAGGCTCGGCTCTGGCCGCACTTGAAGGCCGTGACGACGAAATCGGCAAGAATTCCATTCTTGAACTGATGAAGGCCGTTGATGATTACATTCCGCAGCCTGACCGTCCGAAAGACAAGCCGTTCCTGATGCCGATCGAAGACGTGTTCTCGATTTCCGGCCGTGGCACGGTTGTGACCGGTCGTATCGAAAGCGGCGCTGTTAAAGTTGGCGAAGAAATCGAAATCGTCGGCTTGAAGCCCACCGTGAAGACGACCTGTACGGGCGTTGAAATGTTCCGCAAGCTGCTGGATTCCGGCGAAGCTGGCGACAACGTTGGTGTGTTGCTGCGTGGCACGGCGCGTGACGATGTTGAGCGTGGTCAGGTTTTGGCCAAGCCCGGTTCGATCACGCCGCACACCAAGTTCACGGCTGAAGCTTATATTTTGACGAAGGAAGAGGGTGGCCGTCACACGCCGTTCTTTACCAAGTACCGTCCGCAGTTCTATTTCCGCACCACCGACGTAACGGGCATGTGCACGTTGCCGGAAGGCACGGAAATGGTTATGCCGGGCGACAACATCGCTATGGAAGTCGAGCTGATTGCGCCGATCGCCATGGATGAAGGCTTGCGCTTCGCTATCCGTGAAGGCGGCCGCACCGTTGGTGCTGGCGTCGTCTCTAAGGTGATCGCTTAAACGTTACGGATTACCCCCGTCCGATTTTCGGACGGGGCATCCAACTGGACAGGTTCAAAAAATGGAACACCAGAATATTCGCATTCGGCTTAAGGCCTTTGACCATCGCGTACTGGATCAGTCCGCGAGTGAGATTGTGAACACCGCCAAGCGCACAGGCGCTGAGGTGCGTGGCCCAATCCCGCTGCCCACCCGGATCGAGAAATTTACCGTTCTGCGCGGCCCGCATATTGATAAAAAGTCGCGTGAACAATTCGAAATTCGTACCCACAAGCGGGTGCTGGATATTGTTGACCCCACCCCTCAGACCGTTGACGCGCTGATGAAGCTCGACCTCGCTGCTGGTGTGGACGTTGAAATTAAACTCTAACTTTATAAGCCTCACAGAAAAGGCTTAGGAAGGGACCAATGCGTACCGGATTAATTGCCCAAAAGGTTGGTATGTCCCGCGTCTTTAAAGACGATGGCACTCACGTTCCCGTGACCGTGCTAAAAGTGGACAATTGCCAGGTTGTGGCGCACAAGACAGACGACAAGGACGGCTACACGGCCCTCCAACTCGGTGTCGGCGCCGCGAAAGCCAAACGTCAAACGAAAGCCCAACGGGGCCACTTCGCCAAGGCTAAGGTTGAACCGAAAAAGAAACTCGTCGAATTCCGCGTTCCTGCCAATGCTATGGTGGAAGTGGGCGCAGAAATTGCGGCCTCTCACTTTGTTGGCGGCCAGTTCGTGGACGTGACCGGAACATCCATCGGTAAAGGTTTTGCCGGTGCGATGAAGCGTCACAACTTCGGCGGCTTGCGTGCTTCGCACGGTGTGTCTGTTTCTCACCGTTCGCACGGCTCCACTGGCCAGTGTCAGGACCCCGGTAAGGTGTTCAAGGGCAAAAAAATGGCTGGACATATGGGTGCCGAACGGGTGACCACGCTGAACCTCGAAGTCGTCTCTACGGATGAAGCTCGTGGTTTGATCTTGGTGAAGGGCGCCGTGCCCGGTTCCGCTGGTGGTTGGGTTTTGGTTCGCGATGCGGTCAAGAAAACCATGCCAGAAGGTCTGCCGTTCCCCGCTCAGTTGCGGAACGCCGCCTCCGAAGCGCCTGCTGAAGCTCCCGCTGCGGAAGCTGTGGCTGAAGACGCGCCTCAGGCTGAGAAGGAATAAGAGCGATGAAACTCGATGTGATTAGCCTCGAAAACAAGAAGGCCGGCAGCGTAGAGCTCGATGAGTCGATTTTCGGCCTCGAAGTTCGCTCCGATCTCTTGGCGCGCTACGTCAATTGGCAGCTTGCCAAACGTCGTGCAGGCACCCACGCCACCAAAGGCCGTTCCGACGTGTCCGGCGGCGGCAAGAAGCCGTTCAAGCAAAAGGGCACCGGTAGCGCCCGTCAGGGGACTTCGCGTTCGCCGAAGCACCGTGGTGGTGGTATCGTTTTTGGCCCGCAGCCGCGTGCTTACGATCACCAGTTGACGAAAAAATTCCGCAAGTTGGCTTTGAAGACCGCGTTGTCCTCAAAACAGGCTTCCGGCAAGTTGGTGATTGTCGACAACACCGAAATGAAGGCGCCGAAAACGTCTGAGCTGAACAAATTGCTGGCCTCGCTCGGCTGGGGTTCTGCTCTGGTTATCGACGGCGCCCAAGTCAACAAGAACTTTGCGCTCGCCGCTGGCAACATCATCGGTCTCGATGTGCTGCCGACCCAGGGCGCTAACGTCTATGACATCTTGCGGCACGACACCTTGGTGTTGACCCAGGACGCCGTAGTCCAGTTGCAGGAGCGTCTGAAATGAGCGTCAGCAAAGAACGTATGTTCGAAGTGATCCGCCGTCCTCTCATCACCGAGAAGGCGACACTGATGAGCGAGCATAACCAAGTTGCGTTTGAAGTCTCTATGGACGCATCTAAGCCGGAGATCCGCGCAGCGGTCGAAGAACTCTTCAAAGTTAAGGTTCAAGGTGTCAACACCCTGATCCAGAAGGGCAAGATCAAAAAGTTTCGCGGACGCCCGGGCAAACGTGACGATATGAAAAAAGCGATCGTCACGCTGTCCGATGGTGACTCCATTGATGTGACCACTGGCGTCTAAGGAATTTAAGTCATGGCACTGAAGCAATACAAACCAACGACACCGAGCCAACGTAACCTGGTTACGGTTGACCGTACGGGTCTTTATAAGGGCAAGCCTGAAAAGGCATTGACCGAAGGCTTGCGCAAAAACGGTGGCCGCAACAACACCGGACGCATCACCGCGCGTCGTATTGGTGGCGGTCATAAGCGTCGTTATCGCATCATTGATTTCAAGCGCAACAAGTTCGACGTTGTCGGTACGGTAGAGCGTTTGGAATATGATCCCAACCGCACCGCATTCATCGCATTGATCGCGTACGAAGATGGTGAGCGCGCTTACATCATTGCGCCCCAGCGTTTGACCGAAGGTGATCAAGTCGTTGCCGGCAAAAGCGTCGACATTAAGCCGGGCAATGCCCTGCCGCTGTCGAGCATTCCGGTCGGCACGATCATTCACAACGTCGAAATGAAGCCCGGTAAGGGTGCTCAGATCGCACGTAGCGCCGGGACTTACGTTCAATTGGTCGGTAAAGATCAAGGCTACGCCCAGCTGCGTTTGGCATCTGGTGAGTTGCGTTTGATCCGCGGCGAATGCATGGCCACCATTGGCGCTGTATCGAACGCTGACCAACAGAACATCAAGATTGGCAAAGCTGGCCGTAGTCGCTGGCTTGGCAAACGTCCGAGCGTGCGTGGCGTCGCCATGAACCCGGTTGATCACCCTCATGGTGGCGGCGAAGGTCGTACATCTGGTGGTCGTCATCCGGTTACACCGTGGGGCAAGCCTACTAAAGGCAAGCGCACTCGTAAGAACAAGAAGACGGACGGCATGATTATGCGCCGCCGTGCTAAGTAAGTAGGAGAGGCACAGTGCCGCGTTCCGTATGGAAAGGTCCGTTCGTCGATGGTTATTTGCTGAAGAAAGCAGATGCCGCTCGTGACGCCGGCCGCAATCAAGTCATCAAAACTTGGTCGCGTCGTTCTACCGTTTTGCCGCAGTTTGTTGGCCTCACCTTTGGTGTCTATAACGGCAAAAAGTTTGTGCCCGTTATCGTTTCCGAAGAAATGATCGGTCACAAATTCGGTGAGTTTTCGCCAACCCGCACATATCTGGGGCATGCCGCAGACAAGAAGGGCAAGAGGAGCTGATCATGGGTAAGAAAAGCGCTGAACGCTCATTGGCGGACAACGAAGCAATGGCTTTTGCGAAGATGATTCGCGTCAGCCCACAGAAACTGAACTTGGTTTGTGGTTCAATCCGCGGTAAAAGCTGCGAATTGGCTCTTGGCCAGCTGACGTTTTCCAAGCGCCGCATCGCGCTGGACGTGAAAAAGCTTCTGGAATCCGCGATTGCGAATGCAGAAAACAATCATCAGCTCGACGTCGATCGTCTCTATGTCGCTGAGGCCACCGCTGGCCGTGCGATGGTGATGAAGCGTTGGAAAGCCCGCGCCCGTGGCCGTGTTGGCCGTATCCAAAAACCGTTCAGCAATCTGCGTTTGATTGTTCGTGAGCGCGAGGAGACCGTATAATGGGACATAAGATCAACCCGATCGGCTTCCGTCTCGGCATCAACCGCACGTGGGATTCCCGCTGGTATGCTGACGGCAATTATGCCGAAATGTTGCATGAAGATATCAAGATCCGCAGTTTTTTGACTGAGAAGTTGAAACAGGCGAGCGTTTCTAAGATCATTATCGAACGTCCGGCGAAAAAAGCTCGTGTGACGATCTACTCCGCCCGTCCGGGTGTGGTGATCGGCAAGAAGGGCGCGGACATCGAGAAAATTCGCCTTGAAGTTGCAAAGCTGACCAAAGCTGAAGTCAGCCTCAACATCGTTGAAATCCGCAAGCCGGAAATCGATGCTCAGTTGGTGGCAGACAACATTGCTCAGCAACTTGAACGGCGTGTGTCCACCCGTCGTGCCGTGAAGCGGGCCGTTCAGTCGGCCATGCGTCTTGGCGCTGAGGGCATCCGCATCAACTGCGCAGGCCGTTTGGGCGGCGCGGAAATCGCGCGTACCGTGTGGTACCGTGAAGGCCGCGTTCCGTTGCACACGCTGCGCGCTGACGTTGATTACGCCGTCGCATCTGCTCACACCACTTATGGGGTTTGCGGAATCAAGGTTTGGATCTATAAGGGCGACATTCTTGCTCATGATCCGATGGCGACTGAAAAGAAAGCTCAAGCGCAGCAACCGCAGCGCTAAGCCCACATTAACATAAAGGCAAGGGAAAGCAGACAATGCTGAGCCCCAAACGTACTAAATTCCGCAAGGCCTTCAAAGGCCGCATCCATGGCCTGGCCAAGGGTGGTTATACTGTTGATTTCGGTAGCTACGGCCTCAAAGCCATGGCACCGGATCGTCTGACAGCACGTCAGATCGAAGCTGCGCGTCGCGCATTAACCCGTCACATGAAGCGTGCGGGCCGTGTGTGGTGTCGTATTTTCCCGGATGTTCCGGTTACTCAAAAGCCTGCCGAAGTTCGTCAGGGTAAGGGTAAGGGTTCAATTGAATATTGGGCGTGCCGCGTTAAACCCGGCCGTATCTTGTTCGAAGTTGATGGTGTTCCTCGTGACGTTGCAGAGCGCGCGTTCGAGTTGGCCACGGCGAAATTGCCGATCCGCACCAAGTTTGTGTGTCGCTTTGGCGAGGAGGATTAATTATGAAAGCATCCGACGTTCGCACCAAAAGCGACGACGAGCTTAAGGCGCAGCTGCTGGACTTGCGTAAAGAGTCCTTCAACCTGCGTTTTCAAGCCGCCAGTGGGCAGCTTGATAACACCGCGCGCAAAAATGCAATTCGCAAAGACATTGCGCGCATCAAGACCATTATCGGCGAGCGCACCAGCGCTGCCGCGTCGTAAGGAGAACGAGAATGCCTAAACGTGTTCTTCAGGGCGTCGTGGTGAGCGACAAGCAAGACAAAACGGTTACTGTTTTGGTCGAACGCCGCGTTATGCACCCGATTTACAAAAAATACGTGCGCAAATCTAAAAAATATGCCGCGCACGACGAAGCAAACGTTGTAAAAGAAGGCGACATCATCCGCATCCGCGAATGCCGTCCGCTTTCAAAGCGTAAATGTTGGGAAGTTGTCACTGAGTCTGCCTAAGTCACCTGACTTAACCGCAGAGACCGTGACACGGAAAAAGGAATAACCCCATGATTCAAGTTGAATCAAATCTGGAGGTTGCAGACAATTCGGGCGCACGCCGGGTGCAATGCATCAAGGTGTTGGGTGGTTCGAAGCGTCGGTATGCTTCTGTTGGCGATGTGATCGTCGTTTCTGTTAAAGAAGCGATCCCACGTGGCCGCGTTAAAAAAGGCGACGTGCACCGCGCTGTTGTTGTGCGTACAGCCAAGGACATTCAACGTGCTGACGGCCAGACCATCCGGTTCGACAACAACGCTGCTGTTCTGTTGAACAACAACAACGAACCGATCGGCACGCGTATTTTTGGCCCAGTGACACGTGAACTGCGCGCCAAAAACTACATGAAGATCATTTCATTGGCGCCCGAGGTATTGTAATGGCGAGCAAAATTAAAAAAGGCGACAAGGTCGTCGTGCTCACAGGACGCTCCAAGGGTAAAACCGGCGAAGTGTTGAGTGTAAATCCGAGTGACAATCTTGCAATCGTGCAGGGCGTGAACGTTGTCAAACGTCATACCCGTCCCACCCAGACGTCCGAAGGCGGCATTATCGAGAAAGAGGCTTCTATCCATCTTTCCAATATCGCCCACTTGGACCCCAAGGACGACAAGCCGACGCGCGTTGGCTTTAAGGACGTTGATGGCCGCAAGGTGCGCTATGCAAAGCGTTCCGGCGTGGTCATTGATTAAGGAAGGGACACAAAAATGGCACGCTTGAAACAAGTGTATAACGAGACCGTCGTTCCGGCGCTGCAGGCGGAGTTCAATTATACGAACCCCATGCAGGTCCCGAAGCTGACGAAAATCGTTTTGAACATGGGTGTTGGTGAAGCTTCCCAAGATAAGAAAAAAATCGATGGGCCTGTTTCCGACCTCACCTTGATCACCGGCCAAAAGCCTGTGACCACCAAAGCGAAAAAATCGATCGCGGCGTTTAAGCTGCGTGAAGAAATGGTCATCGGCACGATGGTGACTTTGCGCAAAGACCAGATGTACGAATTCTACGACCGCTTGGTCAACATCGCGCTGCCGCGCGTACGTGACTTCCGTGGCGTGAAGGGTACGGGCTTTGACGGCAATGGCAACTTCGCTATGGGTCTTAAGGAACAGATTGTGTTCCCCGAAATCGATTACGATAAGGTCGATAAGGTTCGCGGTATGGATATCGTTATCTGCACCAGCGCAAAGACCGATGCAGAAGCAAAAGCCTTGCTTCGCCACCTCAACATGCCGTTCGCCGGCGAGACTGGAGGCAACCAGTAATGGCTAAGAAAAGCTCAATCGAACGCAATTTGAAGCGCGAACGTTTGGTGAAGAAATACGCGACGAAGCGTGCCCGTTTGAAAGCGATGACCGTGGACGACAGTTTGTCCTTGGAAGATCGTTTCAACGCGCAACTGAAGCTTGCTGAGCTTCCGCGTAATTCTGCTGAGATTCGCCTCCGTTTGCGGTGTGGCCTTTCTGGTCGTCCGCGCGGAAACTATCGTAAATTTAAGCTCTCGCGCATCGCACTGCGTGATCTGGCTTCGGCGGGACAAATCCCCGGCGTAGTCAAGTCGAGCTGGTAGGGGAGACAGACACATGTCCATGTCAGATCCTTTGGGCGATATGCTGACCCGTATCCGTAACGGTCAGATGGCTAAGAAGTCCTCTGTTGTTGCGCCGTCGTCCAAGTTGCGCGCTAACGTTCTTGATGTTCTCAAGCGCGAAGGCTTCATCCGTAGTTTTGAAGAGTACGAAGACCGTCCCGGTATTCGTGCGCTCAAGATCGAACTCAAGTACCACGAAGGTGCGCCCGCGATTCAGGAGATTTCTCGTGTTTCCAGGCCCGGTCGTCGCGTGTACTCGAAAATCAAAGACCTTTCCAAGGTCTATAACGGTCTCGGCATCTCCATCATCTCCACCCCCCGTGGCGTCATGTCTGACGCAGAGGCCCGTGTGGCCAACGTGGGCGGTGAAGTGTTGTGCCAAGTCTTTTAAGGGGGGATACAGATCATGTCTCGTATCGGTAAAAACCCTGTTCAGATTCCCGATGGCGTTAGCGTCGCGATGTCTGGCCTTGTTGTTACGGCAAAGGGCAAGCTTGGTGAATTGAGTGCGACTTTAACCGACGACGTTGTTGTGACCATCAACGACAACGATGTGAAGGTTGATCCGCGTGAAGGTGCGCCGCGCGCTCGTCAGATGTGGGGGATGTCTCGCAGCATCATCAACAATCTGGTTGAGGGCGTATCTCAGGGCTTTACGAAAAAGCTGTTGATCTCGGGCGTTGGTTATCGCGCTCAGATCAGGGGGAGCGACCTCGTGTTGGCTCTCGGCTTCTCTCATGAAGTCGTGGTGCCGGTGCCCCAGGGTATCACCATCAACTGTCCCGATCAGACGACCATTGATATTTCTGGTGCCGACAAACAAAAAGTCGGTCAGATCGCGTCTGATATTCGTGGTTTCCGCCCGCCTGAGCCCTACAAAGGCAAGGGTGTCCGTTACGCCGACGAGTTCGTCGTGCGTAAGGAAGGCAAGAAGAAGTAAGGTAAGACCATGGCAACAGCGAAACAACTCTTTGAGCGGCGCAAGCAACGCGCGCGGGCTCAAATCGCCAAGAAGTCCGCAGGGCGTCCTCGTCTTTCGGTTTTCCGTTCCGGTAAGTACATTTATGCCCAGGTCATTGACGACCTGAAAGGCCACACCGTCGCGGCGGCGTCGAGCCTTGAGAAGGACTTAAAGTCCAAACTCAAGTCCCGCTCCGATACCGCGGCAGCAGCTGAAGTCGGCAAGCTCATCGCTGAGCGCGCCGTTAAAGCTGGCGTCAAAGACGTTGTCTTTGACCGCGGTGGTTACAGGTATCATGGTCGGGTGAAAGCCTTGGCCGACGCAGCCCGCGAAGCCGGTCTGGCGTTCTAAGGAGATTATGATGAATCAGCCCGCTCCTCAAAAGCGTGAACGTCCTCGCAGCGACCGCCCTCGTGGCGGTGAACGCCGCGAGCGTGAAGAATCCGATCTGATCGACCGTTTGGTTGGCATTAACCGTGTCTCCAAGGTCGTCAAAGGTGGTCGTAACTTCTCATTTGCTGCCTTGGTGGTGGTTGGTGACGGCAAAGGTCGCGTCGGTTTTGGTACCGGCAAAGCCCGCGAAGTCCCAGAAGCCATTCGCAAAGCAACCGATACAGCCAAAAAGAAGATGGTTCGAATCGCGCTGCGCGAAGGCCGCACCCTGCATCATGACGTCGAAGGGCATTACGGTGCCGGTCGCGTGGTTTTGCGCAGTGCGCCAGCAGGTACCGGCGTGATCGCTGGTGGCCCGATGCGTGCCATTTTCGAAACCATGGGCGTGCAAGACGTGGTGTGTAAATCCACCGGTTCGCAGAACCCGCACAACATGATCAAAGCAACCTTCGATGCGCTGAACCGTTGCGCATCGCCGCGCAGTGTTGCTGCGCGCCGTGGCCTCAAGGTGAGCGACATTGTCGCACGCCGTGGCGACACGGAAACTAAGGAGTAATTGAGATGGCCGCGACGAAAAAAACCGTCACCGTGACCCAGACCGGCAGCCCCATCGGCCGCCCCAAGGATCAACGCGCGACCCTCAAGGGTCTTGGTCTGAACAAAATTAACCGTAGCCGTGAACTTGAAGATACGCCCGCAGTGCGCGGCATGATCAACAAGGTTGCTCACCTGGTACGGGTTGAAGAAGCCGGCTAAGGCCGTTTTCAGATAGGGAATAAAGACAATGAACCTCAATCAGATCGGCGACAACGCGGGCGCAACCAAGAATCGCAAGCGTATCGGTCGCGGTATCGGTTCCGGTACCGGCAAAACGTCCGGCAGCGGCGTCAAGGGCCAGAAGTCCCGTTCGGGCGTTTCGCTCCTCGGCTTCGAAGGTGGCCAGATGCCTTTGTATCGGCGTTTGCCGAAGCGTGGGTTTACCAACATTTTTGCCAAAACCTATGCTGTGCTCAACATTGGTGAGCTGCAAAAGGCCGTCGATAGCAAAAAGCTGGATGCCAAAAAGGTTATTAACGAAGCTGTTCTGCGCGAAGCCGGCATGATCAAAGGCCGTTACGACGGCGTGCGCATCCTGGCCCGTGGTGAAGTCACCGCAAAGCTGAACATCGAAGCCGCTGGTGCTTCTAAAGCCGCCGTCGCAGCTGTCGAAAAGGCGGGGGGCACGCTTGCCATCGTCGTCGTGACGCCAGCCTTGATTGGTAAAGCTAAAGCCGCCGCCGAGAGTGGCAAATAAACAGCATAGCGCCGGAGACGACGAATAATGGCTTCTGCCGCCGAAAAAATGGCTCGTAACATGAACTTTGGGGCTTTCCAAAAAAGCACCGAGCTTCAAAAACGCATCTGGTTTACCCTGGGAGCGTTGATCGTATACCGGCTCGGGACCTATATCCCTTTGCCGGGCATCGATCCTGTTGCGTTGGCAGAAATCTTCCGTCAGAACTCGGGCGGCCTGTTGGGCATGTTCGATATGTTCACGGGCGGCGCGCTGTCGCGTATGACCATTTTTGCGCTTAACATCATGCCGTACATCTCGGCTTCCATCATCATGCAGTTGATGACGGCGATTTCACCATCGCTGGAACAACTGAAGAAGGAAGGCGAATCGGGCCGCAAAAAGATCAACCAATACACCCGCTATCTGACCGTTTTGATCACGATTATGCAGGCCTATGGAATCTCTGTTGGTTTGGAAAGTATGTCGAGCGGCGCGGCTGTGTTGGATCAGGGCTGGTTCTTCCGCTTTACTACGGTGGTGACGCTGACCGGTGGCACCATGTTCTTGATGTGGTTGGGCGAACAAATCACCCAGCGCGGGGTCGGTAATGGCATTTCACTGATCATTTTTTCGGGCATCGTTGCCAACCTTCCCACAGCAATTGCGGGTACGTTGGAATTGGGTCGCACCGGGGCACTCTCGACCATCTTTATCCTGGCCTTGATGGCTATGGCAGTGGGCGTTATCTTCTTGATTGTGTTCATGGAACGCGCTCAGCGACGGATCATCGTGCAATATCCGAAGCGTCAGCAAGGCAACCGTATGACTGGCGGCGAAAGCAGCCATTTGCCCTTGAAGCTGAACACCGCGGGCGTGATTCCGCCGATTTTTGCGGGATCGATCTTGGGTCTGCCGGTTACCATCTTGGGGCTCAGCGCCGCAGGGGCGGGGCCGGAGTGGGTGACCACGTTGACCGCCTGGATGGGACGTGGGCAGCCGGCTTATTTGATCATTTACGTGATGTTGATTGTGTTTTTTGCGTTCTTCTACACCGCGGTTGTCTTCAATCCGCATGACACGGCTGAAAATTTGAAAAAGTATGGCGGCTTTGTTCCCGGCATTCGTCCCGGCAAAAACACCGCTGAATACCTAGATAAAGTGCTGACGCGACTAACCGTTCTCGGAGCGGCGTATTTGGCGGCCATTTGTTTGCTGCCGGAAATCTTGATGTCGCAGTATGCAGTACCCTTTTATTTTGGCGGCACATCGCTGCTGATCGTCGTGACCGTGACGTTGGATACGGTCGCCCAAGTCCAGTCCCACATGATGGCTCATCAATACGAGGGACTGATTAAGAAAGCTAAATTACGGGGGAGACGTTAGTTATGAATTTGATTTTATTGGGCCCGCCGGGTGCGGGTAAGGGAACTCAGTCCAAGCGTTTGGAAGACAAGTTCGGTTTGACGCAGTTGTCCACGGGCGACATGTTGCGGGCCGAAGTGAAAGCTGGAACGGACCTGGGTAAGCAGGCGAAAGCAATCATGGAAGCTGGTGGACTTGTCTCTGACGAGATCATCATCGGCATGATTTCCAGCCGCGTCGATCAAGATGACTGCAAAAACGGTTTCATCCTTGACGGTTTCCCGCGCACCGTGCCGCAGGCCGAGGCCCTTGACAAGATGTTGGCTGAGAAGTCCTTGAAGCTCGGAAAGGTTATCGAGCTGACAGTCGACGACGAAGCCATGGTGGAACGAATTTGCGGCCGCTATACGTGCTCCAAATGCGGTGCTGGCTATCACGATTCGTTCCAAAAACCTGCCACGGACGGAGTCTGTGATAAGTGCGGTTCTACTGATTTCACCCGCCGCGCTGATGACAACGAAGAAACCGTGCGCAACAGGCTCAGTGCCTACCATGAACAAACCGCGCCGATCGCCACTTACTACGGGGATCATGGCATTTTGCAACAAGTTGACGGGATGGCGCCGATTGACGACGTCACCGCGCAACTGGAGAACCTGATCGGTTCTTAAGACTTCGTATTGACACGGGGGTGCGATTTCTTATAATCGCGCCTCTTCAACCTATTTGACAACGCGAAGCCTTTGAAAACCAAAGGTTAAGGAGTATCGGCTTTGGCTCGAATCGCTGGCGTTAACATTCCGACCTCCAAACGGGTCGTGATTGCGCTCACATACATCCATGGAATTGGGAATACCAAGGCCAAGGAAATCTGCACGAAGGTCGGGATTCCGGCCGAACGTCGTGTTAATGAACTCACGGATGACGAAGTCATTCAAATCCGTGAAACCATTGATAGCGACTATCAGGTCGAAGGTGATCTGCGTCGTGAAGTCGCCATGAACATCAAGCGTTTGATGGACTTGGGCTGCTATCGCGGTCTTCGTCATCGTCGTGGTCTGCCGGTTCGCGGTCAGCGCACCAGCACCAACGCACGCACGCGCAAGGGCCCTGCAAAGGCCATTGCCGGCAAAAAGAAATAGAGGCTGAGTTATGGCTAAAGCATCAACGGCGCGTCCCCGTCGCCGCGAGCGCAAGAACATTGTTTCCGGCGTCGCGCACGTGAACTCAACGTTCAACAACACCATGATCACCATTACCGACGCCCAGGGCAATACGATTTCCTGGTCTTCGGCAGGTATTCAGGGTTTCAAAGGGTCGCGCAAATCGACCCCTTACGCAGCCCAGATGGCGGCGGAAGATGCCGGTAAAAAGGCACAGGATCATGGCATGCAGACCCTTGAGGTCGAAGTGAAGGGTCCTGGTTCAGGTCGTGAGTCCGCACTGCGTGCTTTGCAGGCAGTCGGGTTCACCATCACGTCAATTCGTGACGTGACGCCGATCCCGCACAACGGGTGCCGTCCGCGTAAACGCCGTCGTGTTTAATTGAGGCGTTTAAGCGGTCTGGTCCAAACGGATCGCTATTTATCGGCCCCGGAATTCATTCGGGGCCGTCGTATAGAGTTAGGGCTCATTCGAGCCCATTAATGCATTAACGTGCCAGGCGTGAGGTCACAACCGTGATTCAAAAAAATTGGCAGGAATTGATCAAACCGGCGAAACTTGAAGTGGTTCCGGGGCATGATGCCTCGCGGTCCGCTGTTATTGTCGCTGAACCGCTGGAACGCGGCTTCGGTCTGACTTTGGGCAACGCTCTTCGTCGTATTTTGCTTTCGTCGCTTCGTGGGGGTGCCGTTACGGCGATCCATGTGGATGGCGTTCTGCACGAATTCTCGTCCATTCCGGGCGTGCGTGAAGACGTCACCGACATCATCTTGAACATTAAGTCTTTGGGCCTGCGCGTGCACTCCGAAGGCCGTAAAAAGATGACGTTATCGGTCGAAAAACCCGGCGAAATTACCGCAGGAATGATCGAAACCGGTTCGGAAATCGAAGTTATGGACCCGGATTTGGTTCTCTTCCACTTGGACGAGGGCAAAAAGGTCAACATGGAATTTACCGTTGATACCGGTAAGGGCTATGTGGCTGCATCTGAAAACCGTCCTGAGGATCCGCCTATCGGCTTGATCCCCATCGATGCTGTTTTCTCTCCGGTGCGCCGTGTCAGCTACAAGATCGAAAACACCCGCGTTGGTCAACAGACCGATTTGGACAAGTTGGCGCTTGAAGTTCACACCAACGGTTCGGTTACGCCCGATGACGCTGTGGCTTTGGCTGCGCGCATTTTGCAAGACCAGCTGCGTTTGTTCGTCAACTTCGAAGAGCCCGTCGTGGCCAGTGCCGAAGAAGACGTTCGCGACGAGCTGCCGTTCAACAAGAACTTGTTGCGCAAAGTCGACGAGTTGGAATTGTCGGTTCGTTCCGCCAATTGCCTCAAGAACGACAACATCATCTATATCGGCGACTTGGTTCAAAAGACCGAAGCTGACATGCTCCGCACCCCGAATTTTGGCCGCAAATCCTTGAACGAAATTAAGGAAGTGCTGTCACAGATGGGTCTGCACCTGGGCATGGATATCCCCAATTGGCCGCCCGAGAATATCGAGGACTTGGCCAAAAAGCTTGAAGAGCCCTACTAATCCATTGGATGAACCGATTTTCGGTTAAAGTGGTAAAGCGCTTTTAGCTCAGGACCATCTTGGTCCACACCCGTCGTACCCGTTCCTCTGATGTCCCTTTGGGATTTCAGGGGCGAGGCGGCGGGCTTTGCAATCGGACCTTTGCGTGTGCTCACGGATGTGTGTGCACTCTGGGGCCGGATAGAAAATAGAAGGAGTTACCGTTATGCGTCATGGCAACGGCTTACGTAAACTGAACCGCACCTCCAGCCATCGTAAAGCTATGTTTTCGAACATGGCGGTGGCTATCTTGACTCATGAGCAGATCAAAACCACGCTGCCCAAAGCGAAAGAAATGCGTCGCATCGCCGACAAAATGATTTCGCTCGGCAAACGCGGTGATCTGCATGCCCGTCGTCAGGCTTTTTCTTACCTGCGTGACGACGCTGCAGTCAAAAAGTTGTTTTCAGTCTTGGCAGAGCGCTACAAAGAACGTCCCGGTGGTTACACCCGCGTTCTCAAAGCTGGCTTCCGTCATGGCGATTGCGCCCCGATGGCTTACCTGGAGTTGGTGGATCGTGATCCCGAAGCCAAAGGCGCCGCCGATAAGGCCCGTGTCGCCGCCGAGGCTGCTGCAGCGGAAGATTAAGCGCTTGCAAATCTTGTATTCGAAAAGAGGCAGCTTTAGAGCTGCCTTTTTTTGTTTTAGGGAGCATTGGGTCTTTGCTCAACAAAGGGTATGATACCCCGCCTGTTTGAACCATTAAGGGTTTCCACCGATGATACCAACCATTTTGTCCCCAGACAATTGTGAGGAGCGGCCCCAAAGCGGAGCCGAAGACAAGTTGTCTGCGCGGGTGGTCGAAATTCATCAAGAGATCAAGTCGTGGTTGCCCAGCCTCAACCGCATTGCGGTGGCGCTCTACGATCCCGAAACGGATGTGTTGAAGACCTTCGTTAACTCTTCCGATCATGGCAGTCCGATCGAACATTATGAGGCCGCGTTGAAAGACGTGCAGTCCCTGTCCACATTGGCCGAGGACCGGGCGCCCCGCACCATCAACGATCTCACGGTTTTGGCCAAGGGAAACAGTGAGCATACGCAGAGAATTCTCAAAAAAGGCTATCTGTCGAGCCACACCGTGCCCATCGTCCACAACAACGTGTTTCACGGTTTTGTCTTTTTCAATGCGTCAGAAACGGGATGTTTCACCGATACTGTTGTTTACAAGCTTGGTGTTTATGCTCAGCTTGTGGGTTTGCTCAGCATCACCGAGTTCAATGCCATTCGCACCCTGCAAGCGGCGGTCAAGACGGCGCGGGAAATCTCCCAGTTTAGGGACGAAGAAACAGGCGGCCACTTGACGCGTATGGCGAACATTTCGCGAGTCATTGCCTTGGGCATGGCCGATAGCCACGAACTGAGCGATGAGTTTATCGAATATCTGTTCCATTTTGCTCCGCTGCACGATATCGGCAAAATTGCCATCCCGGATGGCATTTTGTTGAAAGAAGGGCGGTTGACCGACTTCGAGCGCGAAACCATGCAAACGCATGTTGCCAAAGGTATGGAAATCGTAGGGAAATTGATCAGCGGCTTTAAGATGGAAAGCATGCCCAAAATCGATATGTTGCAAAATATTGTCTGGTGTCACCACGAGGCCATGGATGGCAGTGGTTATCCTCAAGGCTTGGTGGGGGATCAAATTCCCCTGGAAGCCCGGATTATTGCCGTCGCGGACGTGTTTGATGCGCTGACCAGTGTGCGGCCTTATAAAAAAGCCTGGACCAATGACGAGGCCTTGGACTTCTTAAAATGCAAGAGCCCAAAAATATTCGATGGGGAATGCGTGTCTGCTCTGGCCAACCACATAACCAAGATTGAAGAGATTCAGAAGAGATTCCATGAAGATATGTTCGGTTAATTCATTGCGTGTGGGTGCGTTTTGCGCCTTGTTTGTCGCCACGGTGTTGACGTCTGTTGGGCTGATGGCTGTTCCCGGCTTCGCCCAAGAGCGCATGTCGCCGCAGACGCGTCAACAGGTGCAGTTGAGTTTTGCCCCTTTGGTAAAGCAAGCCGCACCTGCGGTGGTCAACGTGTTCACCTCCAAGACGGTGCGCACCCGCAAAACGGTGCCGCTATTTGACGATCCGTTTTTTCGTCGTTTTTTTGGCGATAATGCCCAACGCATCATTCCCGGACCCGAAAAGAAGGTTCAAAACACTCTGGGTTCCGGGGTGTTGATTCGGGGGGACGGGTTGGTGGTCACGAACAACCACGTTCTCGAAGGCGCCGAAGAAGTCAAAGTGGTGCTCAATGACAGACGTGAATTCGCAGCCAAGATTTTGGGCAAGGATGAGCGCACCGACCTCGCCGTTCTTAAATTGGATTTAAAAGGGGAATCCCTGCCGTTTTTGCAATTGAGTGATTCCGACCAGTTGGAAATCGGTGATTTGGTTTTGGCCGTTGGCAATCCGTTTGGGGTCGGTCAAACGGTCACCAGCGGCATCGTGTCTGCCTTGGCGCGCACCGCTTCGTCGGTATCGGATCTCAATTCCTTCATCCAAACCGACGCGGCCATCAATCCCGGCAATTCCGGCGGTGCCTTGGTGGATATGTCGGGTAAATTGGTGGGCGTCAACACGGCGATTTTTAGCAAAACCGGGGCATCGAATGGGATTGGTTTTGCGATTCCGTCCAATATGGTCAAGCGGGTGGTTTCCGCCCTGGTGACCACGGGCAACGTGGTGCGCCCGTGGTTGGGGGCCAAGGGCCAAGGCGTGACGGCAAATATCGCCGAAAGCTTGGGCATGAAGCGTCCGTTTGGCGTGATGATTACCGAAGTACATGAGGGTGGCCCTGCGGCTCGTGGTGGCCTTAAGGTTGGCGACGTGCTGCTGGGCGTGAATGGCAAGGAAGTGCGTGATGGGCAGAATTTGCGCTTTATCATCGCCACCCTTGAAGTGGGCGGCAAAGCCAGCGTCTCGGTGATGCGACGCGGCGGTCCGGTGTCGCTCGACATCGCCTTGGAAGCGCCCCCGGAAATCCCTCGGCGTGAAGAAACCTTATTGCGCGGCCATCACCCGTTCGAAGGGGCCGTGGTCGCCAACTTATCGCCCAAGCTGGCCGATGAATTGGGGCTTGAGCATGAACAAACCGGCGTGATCGTGTTGGCGTTGGACCGCAAGGGCAGTGCCGCACGTTTGGGCTTTGAACGTGGCGACATCATTTTGAAGTTGAATGGCGAGGTGGTGGCGTCGGTTAAAGACCTTTTGGGGATGTTGCGCGAAACCGCGTCGACCTGGGTCATCCGGATTGAACGGGATGGGCAGGAAAGCAATATCGTGATCCGGTGATAAGCAATGACGTCTTTATTTGAAGATCAGGCCTCACGCCCCCTAGCGGATCGCTTGCGCCCGGCCACATTGGATGACGTCGTCGGCCAAGATCATTTGCTGGCCGAAGACGGCCCGCTG
Organism: Magnetovibrio blakemorei; assembly: GCF_001746755.1. GTDB lineage: Bacteria > Pseudomonadota > Alphaproteobacteria > Rhodospirillales > Magnetovibrionaceae > Magnetovibrio > Magnetovibrio blakemorei. The sequence continues at coordinate 111,381 of NZ_MCGG01000052.1, forward strand.
GGGCGCATGGTGAAGGCTGGGCGTCTATCGAGCTTGATCTTGTGGGGGCCGCCCGGCACCGGAAAAACCACCATCGCCCGCTTGCTGGCGCTGCACACCAAGCTTTCCTTTGAGCCCTTGTCGGCGGTGTTTTCCGGCGTTGCAGACTTAAAGAAGGTTTTTGCCCGGGCCAAGGAACGTCGCGAAGCGGGGCAGGGGACGTTGTTGTTCATCGATGAAATCCACCGCTTCAACCGGGCCCAACAGGACGGCTTTTTGCCCTATGTTGAAAACGGGACGGTGGTGTTGGTGGGGGCGACGACGGAAAATCCGTCGTTTGAGCTTAACGCCGCGCTGCTGTCGCGCGCCCAAGTCATGGTGCTCAACCGTTTGGACGACCGCGCCCTGGAAGAACTGTTGAGCCGAGCGGAGGACGAAACCGGGAAGGCCTTGCCCTTGGATTTGGACGCCCGTGCCGCGTTGCGTGCCATGGCCGATGGCGATGGCCGCTACCTGCTGAATATGAGCGAAGAACTGCTGGCCATGCCAGACGATCAAGAGCCTCTCAAAACCCAAGATTTGGCCCGTGTGGTGCAAAAGCGGCTGCCGCTTTATGACAAGTCCCAAGAAGGCCATTACAACCTCATTTCAGCGCTGCACAAGTCGCTTCGGGGCTCGGATACCGACGCGGCGTTGTACTGGTTTTCCCGCATGTTGGACGGTGGCGAAGATCCGCACTTTATTGCCCGGCGTTTGACCCGTTTTGCCGTTGAAGACATCGGTTTGGCCGATCCCAATGCGTTAACGCAGGCCATAGCGGCGTGGCAGGCTTATGAACGCCTGGGCTCGCCCGAAGGCGAGTTGGCGTTGGTCCAGTTGGTGATTTATTTGGGCACGGCGCCCAAATCCAACGCCGCCTACATGGCGCAGAAGTCGGCCAACCGCGCGGCCCGGGAAACGGGATCGTTGATGCCGCCCAAGCATATCTTGAACGCGCCCACCAAAATGATGAAGGAATTGGGCTATGGCGCAGGTTATGCCTATGATCATGACGCTCAAAATGGTTTTTCCGGGCAGAACTATTTTCCAGAAGACATGAGCCGCCAGCGGTTTTATGAACCCAAGGACATTGGATTTGAACGCGATATCACCAAACGTCTCGCGTATTGGGATAAATTGCGCGCCAAGCGCACGGATTGAAAGACACGTGCTATGAACTTGCAGCTGTTGGTGTTTGTGGCCTTAGGCGGCGCCATTGGGGCGGTCAGCCGTTTTGTCGTGATGAGCGCCATTGGTCATATTGCCCATACCGATTTTCCGTGGAGCACTTTGGCGGTCAACGTGATCGGAGCGTTTGTCTTGGGTTCGGTGATTGAGCTGTCTGCATTGGTTTGGTCGCCGTCTCCAGAAATTCGGGCCATGGTGGTTGTTGGCATTTTGGGTGCGTTCACGACGTTTTCGACGTTTTCCATGGATCTCTATTATTTGCTGGATCGTGGAGCTGTCATCAGCGCTTCGGCTTACGCCGTCGGTTCGGTTCTGATTTGCCTGTTGGCATTTGCCGCGGGTCTCTCCGTCTTTCGAATGATATTGTCTTAATATACGGCAATTCTCTGACCTAATTTGATCGCTTTTATATGTTTATTTGCTTCTATCCCGTGCATTGCTTACGTTCTTAGGGCCAGATACAGAATCGGACATCACTATGAGAACGATAAAGTGGAACAGTGATCTTTCTGTCGGGATTGATGAAATTGATGAAGATCATCAAAAACTGATCAAGTACCTCAACGACTTGTTTGCAGCCTGCTTTGCAGGGCAGGGGCCTGCTGTGCTGAAGGATACGCTGCATCTGGTGCAGCTTTACACCCGTCAGCATTTTTCCCATGAAGAAGACGTGATGCGCGCGAGCGGATTTCCAGGGTTGGAAGAGCATCGCGTCCAGCATGCCGAATTGGTGTCCGAACTGGACGACTTGATTGATGAATTCGAAGCGGGTGGCGATATGGATTTGAGCTACAAAACCATGCAGTTCCTGGAAGACTGGCTGCTTCATCACATTTTGATCGAAGACAAAAAACTCGGCAAATACATCGGTGCGATTCATTAAGGTCACTTTTTCAAAGCCGTTAACGAATATGTGAGGCGTGGCAAATGATGGCATGGTCCGATGAGTTGTCTGTCGACATTTTGGAGATCGATAACGACCACAAAAAAATGATCTGGCATATGGAGTCCCTGTTTTCGGCACATCAAAAAGGGCAGGGTATCCAAGTGTTGAGACGACACCTTGTCACCTTGTTGGAAGAGACCCGTGTTCACTTTGCCCACGAAATCGACATCATGAGCCGAAATCATTGTCCTCAAATTCATGAGCATCGCGCCTTGCACGCCGAGCTGATTTCAATTTTGGATGATGTGCTCGAACAGATTGACCAGAATCCGTCTCAAGGGGTGAGCAAGGAAAGGCTTGGCTTTCTTCAAAACGCCCTGGTGCAGCATATCTTGGTGGAAGATAAAAAAATCGGCGAGCACATGGGCGTTGTATATTAAATCGTATTTGTGGGTTAGTTTGCGGCCAGGATTTAGTTCCAAAAACCCTTTGGCCCTTTTGCTCTGGAATGCTCATGACTGGCGGCGTGCAAAATATTACCGTGACCCCCGAAGACGATGGCGTGCGTCTCGATAAATGGTTCAAGAAATACTATCCCGGTTTGACCTTCGGACGGCTGCAAAAGCTGTTGCGCACCGGACAAGTGCGGGTTGAAGGCGTCAAAACCAAAGAACCCGGTCTGCGCTTGGTTGCCGGTCAAAGCGTGCGGGTGCCGCCGTTGGACCGGGAAAAAGACGTAAAGCCCGCCCACGAAGTGTCCAAGCAGCGTGTCACCCGTGAAGAAGCCGCAGCCATTCGTTCGTGGGTGCTGCACCAAGACGATCACATCATCATCTTGAATAAGCCCGCCGGACTGGCTGTGCAGGGCGGCAGCGGTACCAAGCAGCATGTCGACGGCATGCTCAGCGCGCTTAAAGACGGCATGATGGACAAGCCCCGTCTGGTCCACCGCCTGGACAAAGACACATCCGGTATTTTGGTGTTGGCGCGCACGCAAAAGGTCGCCCAGGTTCTCACTGCAGCCTTTCGCACCAAGGATGTGCGCAAAGCCTATTGGGGCATTGTGGTGGGGGTTCCGCCTTTGGCCCAGGGGCGTGTCGATTTGCCCTTGAACAAAAGCCATTCCAAAAGCGGTGAGCGCATGGTCGTGGATGAATTGGAAGGCAAGCGGGCGGTCACGCTGTTCAAAATCATCGATCAAGCGGGACGTCGCGCCGCCTGGCTGGAAATGGAGCCTGTCACCGGACGGACCCATCAACTGCGGGTGCACATGCTGGCCATTGGCAATCCGATTTTAGGGGATGGCAAATACGGTGGTGAGGAGGCATTTTTGCCTGGTGCAGAGGTGGCCAAGCAGCTGCATCTGCATGCGCGCTCCATCCGTTTCACGCATCCCGCTGGCGGGGTGTTTGAAATCACCGCGCCGATGCCGGACCACATGAAAGCGACCTGGGCATACTTGGGCTTTGATGAATCCTCTGCCCCGCCGCCCTTTGAAGACGACGTCGAATAAGAGGTTCTCCCCCGAGAGCATTGAACAGGAAGCAAAATGCGTCCACAGTGTGGACTCTGATGTTATGCTACTCCGGGAGCCGCTGTCTCATATGCGTATCTTACTTGTCGAAGATAACCTGCGTCTTGCCACCTATGTCTGCCACGGTCTTGAAAAAGAAGATTTTACCGTGGACGGTGTTGGCTCGTTGGCGGATGCCGAGGCGGCGTTGGGCACGGTGCCTTACGATCTCATGATTTTAGATTTGGGGCTGCCGGACGGAGATGGTCTGGATTTGCTCAAAAGCCTGCGCCGTGCCGACAACCCTTTGCCGGTGTTGGTGTTGACGGCACGCGACGGTGTGGATGATCGCGTCAAAGGACTGAACGCGGGAGCTGACGATTATTTACTGAAACCCTTTGCAGTGGAAGAATTAACGGCTCGTCTGCGCGCTTTATTGCGTCGCCCAGGAGGGGTCATGGGTTTGAGCTTGAGTGTCGGAAACATCACCTTTGACACCACCGCCCGCGAAGTTCGAATTGGCAAGGAGCTGTTTAAAATTTCCCGCAAGGAAATGGGCGTGTTGGAACAACTGATGCGCCGGGCCGGAAAGGTGGTGCCCAAAGACGTGCTTGAAAGCAAGCTTTACGGCTTTGATGACGAGGTCTCGCACAATTCCTTGGAAGCGCATATTTCCCGGTTGCGCAAACGGTTGGTGCAAGATGGTGCTTCGGTGGCCATCCACACCTTGCGCGGGGTTGGATATTTGCTCGCTGATGGGAAGGATACCTAAAACGTGAGTCTGACCCGCTTGAATCGCGTCATAAAATTGGCGTTGCAAAGTCTGACCGTGACACTTGTTCTGTTGGTCGTTTGGGAATTTGCCATCGAGTATCCTTTATATAATTGGCTCGGTTGGGCTGAGGCGAGTGTGAGCATTCCTGCCCGTTGGGGGCATGTGGGGATCGCCATGATCTCTGCAGTCATTGCCGTATCCGTGTTGGCAGTGATGTCCTTGGGACTGATGCGCGAATTGAAAGCCAAAGATGAATTGATGCGCCAGAAGGAAGAAGAGCGCACGCTGTTTGCCGCCGATATGGCCCATGAATTGCGCACCCCATTGGCGATGATGCGCGCTCATCTCGATTTGTTGGACAATCCTGAAGCAATTAGCCCGTTGGTTGAAGATGTGAACCGGGTCACGCGAATCGTCGAGCAAGTCTTAACCAAGTCACAAATTGAAAATATCGAAGTTCATCCCGGCGAGCGGGTGGATTTGGTGAAGCTTTCCTCTTCGGTCGCGGCTTATCTGGCCCCGTTGATCATTCGCGAAGGGCGGTCCATTGAAGTGATTGGGGCCCATAATCCGGTGTTCGTCGATGGCAATGCGTTTGGGTTGGAACAAGCGCTGCGCAATTTGCTGGAAAATGCGATGAAATATTCCGCGCGCGGTTCAACCATCACCATTGAGGTCGATGAATCGCCAGCTCTGCGCGTTATTGACCGTGGACGGGGTATCCCTATGGCGGATCGTGAACGCATTTTTGAGCGGTTCCACCGTGCGGATCGTCGCACCGGTGGTTCAGGACTCGGCTTGTACATTGTTCGTCGAGTCGCTGAAGCGCATAACGCAAAAGTATCCATCGAAGATGCCCCCGGTGGGGGGGCGGTGTTCATTTTGCAATTTGCAAAAAAATAATCCCCCCCAA
>NZ_MCGG01000053.1 GCF_001746755.1 Magnetovibrio blakemorei
CAACCGCCAACACGACGCAGATGGATTTGATCGTTTCAACCATAAAATGAAATTAGCGCATATGGCGCTGGTCCGGCAAGGGGCGGCTCACCCCGCCTCAGATGCCCGCGCGGCAGGTTTGTGGAGGGCGATTTCTTCGTCCGTGAGACCTTGCAGTTCATGGGGGAAAACCAGCCACTTGTCGGTTTCGTGAACATAGTAGTCGGGTTCAAAATCCACTTTGCGCTTGGTGGGTTTGTAATAGACCGTGGCCACCTTGATGACGGCGGGGGTGTTGGCGCGCGAGAGCTTTTTCAAGGTCTCGATCACCGCGCCGACGCTGCGCCCACTGTCAAACGTGTCGTCAACGATCAACAAGCTGTCGGATGCATTGGCGTTTTCGGTGATGTAATGCAGCCCATGCACACGGATGTCATCGCTTTGCTGCTCAATCCCGGTATAAGACGAGGTGCGGATGGCAATGTGGTCAGTTTCGATGCCCCGGTGCTGGAGGAGTTCTTGCACCGCAATGCCCACCGGGGTGCCGCCACGCCAGATGCCGACGATATAATTGGGACGAAAGCCATCCGTATAAATGGTCTGGGCGAGACGAAATGAGTCCTCGAGCAGTTGATTGGCCGTGATAAAGATTTTTTCGATCATCGGCTTATCCATACACATCGTGCAAAACGCCCAGAACCGCCACCAGCAACACCGGCCAGAAATTCGGTGTGAACGGTGCTGCCTTTGGCCGTAATACCAAAGTATTGGTCGAGCGAATTCATGCGAGCAGTCCTTGTCTCTGGGGCTTGTGAACGGTCACTTTGGTTCTCCTCAGGCAAAAATGTCACCGCGAAGCGCTGCACGGTCAACGAAAAACCAACCACAGCACTGTTTACAGGTTCAATTGTTGGTCATATATAGTCGCAATGGATAAAAATGCTCCCAAAGTTGGAATCATATCGCTGGGTTGCCCCAAGGCCCTGGTCGATTCGGAACGCATCCTCACCAAGTTGGCGGCGGAAGGTTATCTGATTTCCGACACCTATGACGATGCCGACGTGGTATTGATCAACACCTGCGGCTTTATCGACAGCGCTCGCCAAGAAAGCCTGGAAGCCATTCAAGAGGCCATGGCCGAAAATGGCCGGGTCATCGTCACCGGGTGCTTAGGCTTGGATCAAGGGGCCATCCGTGAAGTCGCCCCCAACGTTCTGGCCATCACCGGGCCGCATCAATACGAACAAGTGGTCAACGCCGTGCACGACGCCGTGCCGCCGATGCATGACCCGTTCATCGATCTGGTCGGTCCCGAAGGCATGAAGCTGACGCCGCGCCATTATTCGTATCTGAAAATTTCGGAGGGCTGCAATCACAGCTGCAAATTCTGCATCATCCCCGACATCCGCGGCAAGCTTGACAGCCGCCCCATCGGCGACGTGCTGCGTGAAGCCGAACGGCTGGTCGAAAGCGGCGTCAAGGAACTGCTGGTCATTTCCCAAGACACCAGCGCTTACGGCCTCGACTTGAATTACGCCCCCAGCGATTGGCACGGCAAATCGGTCAAGACCGACATGTATAATCTGGCCAATTCACTGGGCGACTTGGGCGCGTGGGTGCGTTTGCACTACGTCTACCCCTACCCCCATGTCGACAATGTTATTGAACTGATGGCCCAGGGCAAAATTTTGCCCTACTTGGACATTCCGTTCCAGCACGCCAGCCCCAGCGTCCTCAAAGCCATGCGCCGTCCCGCGCACCAAGAAAAGACCCTGGAGCGGATCGAAAAGTGGCGCGACATTTGCCCCGACATCGCCATCCGTTCGACCTTCATCGTCGGCTTCCCCGGGGAAACCGAAGACGATTTCGAAACCCTTTTGGATTTCTTGCAAGACGCCCAGTTGGATCGCGTCGGGTGCTTCCAATACGAAAACGTCAAAGGCGCGCAAGCGAATGCCCTGCCCGACCACGTCGACGCTGACGACAAACTGTCACGTTGGGAACGGTTCATGGAACTGTCCCAAGACATTTCAGAACGCAAACTTCTTGAGCGCATCGGTCAGACCATGGAAGTGCTGATTGACGACGTGGCTGAAACCGGTGCCGTGGGACGCACCTACGCCGACAGTCCGGAAATCGATGGCAGCGTTTACCTAGACGGTGCAACCCACCTGAAGCCCGGCGACAAAGTGAAAGCCCTCATTACCAAATCAGGACCTTATGATTTATGGGCGGACTTGGTGTAAGACCGATCCTCACCGACGTCCTCAATGTGCGATGCGACAGCCCCGTTCCCGCGTAAACGCATAAGCGTTCTTCGACCCGCGTCATTATCTGCGGGCCTATCGTACTGTGTGCTGTATTGAACAGCCGAAGTCATTTTAATCGTCTACAATTTGATATGATCGCGATTAGAAATTTTTTTGCATCGCGAGCACCCGTTCTAAAAATGCACGGTTACACTCTGATCGCCAGGTCTATCAATACCTGACATTGCGGTTTGAGCGGTGAGTACTGTGCGCACGGTTTCCATGGCAACGTCCAGAAAGGCAACCCACTGCAATGAATACAATTTTAGTTGTGATCATCTTGATCCTCATCTTCGGCGGCGGGGGCGGCTATTATGCCCACGGTCGCTACGGGTCTACCGGACTGGGAAGTGTCCTCGGGCTGATCCTGGTGGTCCTCGTCGTGCTCTGGCTGCTCGGTGTACTTGATCGCGTTATTTTGGGTTAGCCAGAAGCCCCTATCAGTCTCCTCAGCCAAGAACCTATTTCGAGCCGCATCTGGCGAAAAGGGATGTCGCTCTTTTGATAAAAATCATCTCAGAGAGGATGGCACTATGCACTCAATCAGAATTTTAACCATCGCCTCACTCGCCACCTTACTTGGTGCAAGTGCGGTCTACGCAGGCAGCAATGCGTCTCCGGACTGGAACGTGGGTGATGTTCGCGCCCTGACCCAGCATGGCAGCCAGTTTCAACAAAACCTCCACCGGGAATATGTCGCCCTCGCCCAAAGCGAACTGACCGAAGAGAGCGACAGTCACTCGATGGTCTATTACAATCACAAAGCCCGCCAGTCCGCGGCTGGCTACCCCGTTGCGCCGACGATGATGACGGAACGCGATGTCCCGGCCGCTTTTGTTACTGACCTAACGGACGGACGCGCCTCCCTTATGCGTATGCTTGACGCTGGCGGTCCCAGCAAGGCTCCTGTCTTATCGGCTCACGCCCAGTCCCAGTTCGATTGCTGGATCGAAGAGCAGACGGAAAACCGTCAGCCCAAAAAAATCGCCCTGTGTCGGGATGAGTTCAATTCGGCGTTGGTGCAAGCCTCAGCCGTCGTCTTCGACAAGACCCCTGAACCGGCTCCGGCTCCAGCCCCCATGGCCGCGGCACCTTCGCCTCGTCTGCCCGCCAACTACATCGTGTTCTTTGATTGGAATAAAGCTGCCGTCACACCGGAAGCCGCGGAAATCATCCGCACGGCTGCCGCCAACGCCGGCACAATGGGCCATGTGCGCATGGTGCTGACCGGACACACGGACAGTTCAGGTTCAGCCAAGTATAATCTTAAGCTGTCCCAGCGTCGCGGTGATGACGTGCGGGCACAGTTTGAAGCCCTGGGCTTTGCCAACGCGGACATCCAGGTCATCTCCAAAGGTGAAGCCGACCAACTGGTGCCCACCGATGACGGTGTGCGCGAACCGGAACACCCATACCCAGCACAGGCAGCGCAAAGGCGGCTGCTCCTAATGTGAGCAACCGCCTTCGACTTATAGTGGATGTATGAAGGTATTCAGCCATCGTCACGCGTTAACCCCAAATCTATTTTAGGCACGCCTTCCAAAGACAATGGACAGAATGCCAAACACGACCGCGGCAATCCCAACAACAAAGTATGTCACTGTGGTATCGGAATAACGCCCCGTCATCATGTCGGAAATCTGATCGGCGGGGGCTTCCGACGCATGCTGGGCAAAGCCCAACAGAACCAGTCCCACCACGATCACTGTGATCCCAAAAATAGACTTTGAATTCATGGTTTAATTCCGTTCATTCACTTGGGCGTGCGGACGATGAGATTGTTTTGCACCGAGCGGACGCCTTTGATGGTACGCGCCAATTCACCAGCCCGCGAAAGGCTTTGATTTGAATCGACGAAACCGCTGAGTTGCACGACGTTGTGGAACGTCTCAACATTCACCTGGTTCTTTTCCAAGACCGGGTCTTGAACGATTGCGGCAATGACTTTGGTGGTGATCGCCGCGTCGTCTAAGTATTCGCCGGGCGTCTCGCGTTCGGAGACCGCTGCGCAGGCGGCAAGAGACGCAACCAAGACGGTGATGGCCGCTAATTTTGTAAAGTGAGCTTTCGAAAACATGGGATGATCCTAAAATGAGTTATTATGGATTAAAGCGGGTTCCCCGTCACGACCAGCAACCAGGTTTTAACCCATACGATTGATGGCTGGCCGCGTGCATTGGGAAACAGACCTGTCAGTGTGTGATTACTTCCACGCGGGATTGCCCAAGTCGATTTTATCTTTGCTGGTGAGAGCACCGGTGCCTGCGCCAACAGCGCCGCCAATAACGGCGGAAGATACGGGATCGGCGCCCACAAGCAACCCACCCACGGCACCGACACCTGCACCGATACCGGCACCGGATATGGCGCGGTCAGAGGTGGTATTGCCACAAGCGCTGAGCCCAAACATCGCTGCCACAGCGATCCATTTGAGCGAAGAGAATTTTGAAGTGTTCATAACCAAATCTCCTTATGAGACATTGCCTTATTCGCATCAAAGGCAAATGCCCATGGTGCGTCGCGAGCCGCGGTCATTCCCATGCCAACGCGGAACACCTTCACTTTCGTGTCGGTTAATTCCGGGCGCGAAAATCGACGAGCATCTAAAATTTAGGCGAAGTGCGCACAGCCGCCGCCCCATCAGGGGCACTCACAACAGGAGGCCTGCAATATTCTTTGATGATTTATTATTGCATTAAATTAACAACAAATCAAGTTAAATATAATTACTGTTGTAATAAATGCCAGATTTTACTTAAATTAATTTTGCTTAAACTTGTGTTCAATATTGAACAGATAATTTTTTATTACTTATCATGAATATTGAATCATCATTTTGCCTCACTGGGCCCATACGGGTGAAGGAACAAGGTGAAGTCGTCGAACACATCGTCATTGATGAGAACAAGGATAACCAACATACATGATGGCAATCAAGGCCGCTAAAACCCGTACATTTTTGGCAGCAGGAAGCTCAACACCAGCCAAATAATCACGGTTAATGGAATGCCGATTTTGACAAAATCCATAAAGCGATAACCGCCAGCGTTCATGACCAACAAGTTGGTTTTATATGCCATGGGGGTTGCGTAACTCATATTCGCGCCAAACAACACCGCCAACACAAACGGTTCCGCGGGCAGCCCGAGTTGCTGGGCAATATTGACCGCAATGGGTGTGCCAATAACAGCTGTGGCATTGTTAGACACAATATTGGTCAAAACCGCCATCACCAACATCAATCCCGACAACAGCATCGCGGGTGATCCGCCAGACGTAACAGCCAGAAACACCTGCGCCAAATAATCCGCACCGCCGGTTTTCAACAAGACAGAACCCAGGGCCAAACTGGCCACGACGATCAAAATGACTTGTGTGCTGAGCGCCTTGGCTGCATCGCCCCAACTGATACAGCGCGTGACGATCATCAGAAGAACTCCACATACGGCGCTGATCGGAATGGGCACGATTCCCAAAGCCGCCGCCAAGATGACGCTGGCCATGATGGCCAAGGCAACTGGCGCGCGCCGGGTGTGTGGCAAGTCCGTTGTTGCGTCAAGAACCAGAACCTCCCCTTCTCGCTTCACTTCCGAAATCCGTTCTTGGGTGCCCTGAACAAGCAGCACATCCCCGACACGCAACCGGATATCGCCGACGTCTTCGCGCAATACCCGCGCCACGGTCCCAGCCCGGTGCAAGGCAAGGATCACCAACTGTTGGGTTTCCGCAAAACGCGCTTGAGACAAGGTTACCCCATCAAGCAAAGAGCCATGCGTAACGACGATCTCGGCAATCTGCTGACCCTCGGCGCTGAGCGGATGCTCTTCGTCAACCGGCAGGTCATCTCCGCCATAGAGGCTTGCCCCCAAAAGCTGCTCGAACTCCTTCAAATTTTCCGGTGTATCGCGAACCCCCAACCGATCCCCCGCCCGCAAGACAGAATCCGGCAGCGGCGCCAGAACTTTCGCTTCGTCGCGGTAAATCTCGGATACCTTGATTTTACCGCCTGCCTTTTCCAGAACCGCCGATAAGGTCTCACCGTTTGCGAAGCTATCTTCGTTCACATGCAAATGGCCGATGAAAACGCGCGGTGACATATCGCCAAGGGGAGTTTCCCGCATGGGTAAAATTCGCGGAGCCACAAGCCAAAGGAAGGCGATCCCGGCACTACCCGCAATCACCGCAGGCATCATGAAATCAAACATATTAAAGCGCGGCAGCCCCAGGTCTGCGGCCACCGACACCACCAAAAGGTTGGTGGACGTTCCAATCGTTGTGCTCATGCCGCCAACAACAGTGAAAGCGATGGGCTAATGGACCACAGCTTGGCCAAAGACCGACCTAAGGGCTCAAGCGCTCCCGTGCGCACCAACCCTTGCCCGGCAATCATCAGCGCACAAACGGCGATCAACGCCTCGTGCCCAAAGCCGCTAAAAAAATCAATGGCGTGGAGCTGTTTCCCATCTGACACGTAGGGGAACAACTCAAACCCCAACAACAGCGCCGCCAAAACCCCTAGGCTGGAGGTCTCCAGTGGGACTTCTTCACGCGTAAACAAAATAAGAGCCCCAACGACAAGAAAGAGCACAGCAATGCCATGAGCATCGGGTAACGGAGGAAAGGGCATAGCAAGCATCTCCATTTTTCTGTGTTCGATCCAACTTAATCTGACACTGCGCCCTTGAATGGGCGAGGGATACCGATTTTTGATGTTAGGCCGTATGGCATTGATGGATCAAGCGCGTCAGACCAATCCTGAACGATCCATGAACAGGAACCAAGCCGTGAAGGCAAGATCAGGCCAAAACAGTTTACCCAAAGGCCAAATACAACAACGCCTCAGCAGTTTCCCGCTAAGGCGTTGTTTTTATTGGTGGGCGCAGTAGGACTCGAACCTACGGCCCGCTGATTAAGAGGTTTAGGATTACTGGCTAAATTCAGCCATTTCTTCCAACTTTTGACTCGTCAAACACCTCCAAAACTAGCCCCAAAAGGGTGGGGAGTTGGAACGCAAGCGACATGCGTTTCACCTCCCTTGTTGGAGACAATAAATGACCAGAAGCAAAATTATAAAGGTGCGCTTCACTCCTGCAGAGCTAACCCGCACAAATGAACTGGCTCGCGAGGCGGACTACGAAAGCATTACCAGATACGTCATGTCAACGGCCGTCCTACTCCCTTCCTTTTTGCGCTGCCATTTTGTCTGTAGGCAAGCGTGGGGTAAGCAGTCGTGCGCAAGGCCGTGCTCGTTTTCGCATATTCCTGCAAATGACAACTCACCACCTGGGGGGGGGCGACAACGCACCCCAGCAAGCCCCAGCCAATTTCCACATAGAAGTGACTTTCAAACTCACCTGGGAGACATGCGATGCGCGGTAACAAACCCATGAATGAAACCATCACTTTCCGTGCTTCCGGCGAAGAAATCGCCGCCTACAGCCGGACATGGCGACAATTGGGATTCAAATCAGAGAGCGAATTTCATCGCACTGCGGGTAATAATCTAGTGAGCGGTTATGAAGTCAAAAGCCATGGCGTTAATCCAATCATCCTCACGGAAATTAACACGCACCTGAATAGGATCGGATCGTCACTTATGGAACTGGTTATACTTTCTTCGAATGACAATTTTCCGGACAGCACGCTCTTTTCAAGGGCACTGAACGAGGCCTTATTGGGCATCAAGGCCATACGGCGGAAAGTCTCGTGAAACAGAACTGCGGGGGCGGCGCGCAGCCCCAGATCCGTATCGTCCTCCGGATACAACACCCAAGTTCGTCGACGATGCTGACTTCATTTCAGCCACGCCCCCGGCTAGCATTTCTCCTAGATCGAGACTTTGGCTTTTGTGACCGCTCCTGCTTCTGGTCAGTTGCATTCTCATTTTCGGCATGCAGCACGGGCGCGCCATAATCTCCAACAGGATCAGAGGCACCCGATTGGCCGCCCGCACCCGGCTTCCATTTTGATGCGGCTTTTATCGGACCCGCCCCCATGACCTTAGGTAACTTATGTCCAATCTCAATTAGCATGGCCTGTCCGATCGCCTGATCAGTTACTTCGGGCAACCACGTGCCCGGCCAATCCGCCTGGTAACGATGGAAGAGCCGCTTCAGTTCCGCGATCACCTTGGCGCGGTCTTTCTGTACGCGCCTGATTTCGCGGTATTTCGCGAACACGTCGACATACTCAGGAGGTTCCGGGACTTGATGTGATTTAGGCAACCACGCAGTGCGCAGGATTTTCTTGAGCTCTTTGTCACCCCCCATCACATATGCATTGGCCTTGACGCATCCCAGATATTCCGGGCGGTGGCGCAAGGTCCAGTTTGCCAGCCCTCGATGTGGATATTGCACCTTACCTTGCTGGTCACGATATGCGCCGTCCAGCGCCATATGCTGCCAGCTTGCCAATGCATCTGCGGGATCGTAATACATGGTCTTTAAGTACTCAAACAGTTCCCGATACTCATCCGGAACATCGTCATTCTCCGCACTCCTCGAAACAAAGTGATATGCGCGCTTCAACCACGACGTTTGTATCAGCGGTTCATCAAGTAACTGCCGGAGAGCCTGAGCGGCAATGGTCGTCCATTCATGACGTTCCGCATCCTCGGCAAGCTGGCGGATTATCGCTTTGGCGTCTTCGATGCGCTCCATGTTTTGAACAGCCCTATCTCCAAAATAATAAGGCCAGGTGTTCAAATTCGCATATGGATCGCGCCAGGCCTTCCCCTGCCGCCAGGGGCTGGGATCATCATGCAAAGGCTCAAGGCCGGCCATAATGCGTTCGCGCTCATAGCGGCGGTCAACGCGCCAACTCGCATTGTAGTCAAGGCCAGAAAGCTTCAAATTCTCCGCAAATCGCAATCTCAGCGCATGTAGGTAATCCCCGTGAATATCACTGTGCAACCGTCCGCCAAAGTCCGATAACGCCCTGACCACCACATGAGCGTGAATGTGATCCGTGTGGTCTTGGTGAATTCCCCATACGGTCTTGTGGCCCTTGGCGGTGAAGGCACCGTCTACAGTGACGCGCATCGCATTTCGTAACTTGCGTTCCCCCCCTTCCTCGGCTCCGTCCTCCGCGATGGAAAAAACGAAATGCCAAGCCTGGACATGTCGCAACCGCTCGCGCCCACCCATTGCATGTAGCGCTGATAGGTCGCTCTTTTTAAGATGTTTTAGGGCAGTCCGTGATAGGTTGTCCTGATCGGGCAGTAGTTCCCATCGTTTGCGGACCGCATGAATATCCTCCACCGAAAGAGGGGCGCCAAATCCATCCCACAGGGAAACGGCACCGTACTGTCCGTTCTTCTCATCCTCCCGGCGGGTACGCGCCACGTAACGCAGCAGCGTCATGACACCGTGATCGCTCTTGGGGCGCGACCTTGCCCTGATCACGGCCTCCTTGCCCCTGGCGTAGCGGTAACCTTTTTCGATGACGAAAGCACGCCCGGAAAGTGAGGCGTCACGCTTCGCATGAGCACCCTTCCGACGCACTTTACCCTTCGGATGAGATACCGTTGATGGGGGATGGGCCAGGCGAAAGCGTTTTCCCATGATGCCCTGAACGATGCGTTCATCCGCATCGCTGAAGCGACCCATTTTGACCCAGTCCCAATCCTCCAAGTCGTCCTTGATCATGGCCATCGCCCTCCGATTCGCACTTAGGGTAACAAAAACTGCGGCAGGTTTCCGTAAGACATTTCATAAAGATAGGGCAATTTAATCGTGAAGCGTGTGGGACATTGTACAATGTTGTTGGAAGGTGATTTGAGCATGAAGAAAACGAATCAATCCATACCAACCGCGCCGTCTAGCTCCGCGCCGGACGCGCCGGACTCATCAGACTCTCCTGCAAAAGGCGGCTTTAAGAATCTGCCGCCCATCAATTTGGGTCATGGGCCTCGCGCAATCTTGTCCAACGTGAAAACGGCGCCGGGACGGCGATTGACGCCGGACGAAATAGTGGCCTCAGAGCAGAAACAACACGATTATTTCAACACTCAATCATAGGGGAGCAGCCTATGCCCATAAACGAACCTATTGTCCTCAAGTTTCAACGGACAGGCAGCAGTTATGCCAGGGCTAATGAAGTTGCAAGCTGGATGGGCCTAACCATAGAAGCGTACCTGCTCAAATGTATTGAAGATGGCCACAAACTGCACCAGACGCGCATGGCCGAAGAGCTGGAACTTCCCGCGTGTCTACGCAGACAGAAGGACTACGCGCCAACCCTCCTTCGCAAAACGTAATACGTTTTGCTATTCCTGCAAATCTATCTATAAACCAAATATATAACATAACTAATTGAAAATATTAATCTTTCAAAATCCCCAAATCACTTACATTTGACCTTAAGCGTGTCACATTGAGGTTTTTAGAAAAAGTTAGCGTGACACAGGCAAATTTTGGCGTGTCACAGGCTAAAAACAGCGTGACACAGGCTAAAATTGGCGTGACACAGACCAAAGCTAGCGTGACACGCTTTTAAAAGGTCCGCTTAGCGCCTTCATTGGTGTGCTGAACAATGAATTGGATTACAATGAGGCAAAGCCTTCGCCGCTAACCAACCCGGCTTCCATGCAGCGGCGCACCACATTCTCAAACACACTGCGCAAGACGTCGCTGTCGCGGAAGCTACCATGTTCGCCCTGAAAAACTCTCAACATATTGATAAATAATGATTCCCTTGGGATTCTAAATATAGGAAAATGCCAGAAAGCAGTCCCGTAACGCTCATTTTCTGGTAGATTCTCATGAAGCCTAAAAAACCCCGCCGCCGTGATGCCGATCTGTTTCGCGAACGTCTGGACGCCATCATCGACATGAAGCATCACTTGATCCGGTTGGCCGGGATG
>NZ_MCGG01000054.1 GCF_001746755.1 Magnetovibrio blakemorei
ATACAGCATTTCTTATAGGTTTAAAATTATTGGGCGCTGACAGCTTTTAGGTGCTGAAAAGCTTTATGGAACATAATGTTATCCGTTTTATATATGCTATTCGCACTAACACGTATAACCATTTCGCTTTATAACTGAGGCGATTAGCTACGATAAAGAAGCTGCTTGGCACACGATGCTGAGCGGCTTTTTTGTTGGTTAAGTTGTTGAACTGGTTTTTTGAGGCACGACTTGGAAACGCTTTTAAAAAAAAACGGTGACGAAAATGGTTATTGAAAACTGCGAACAGGCGAAGAATGACGCAACGATTGCGGCATTTGTGAAGTTATTTGAAACAGACGCAGTTGATGGAGTGCTAGATTTTAGGACACTACAAGAGCCACGCTATATGCCTTTTTGGAAATCGTTCTATATCACGCAGCTTGTTGAAGGCGGACATATTAGGTTTGTTTATTTTGGCACAAGTTTGGTGGATGGATATGGCAAAGAATTAACAGGGCAAATAGCGACGGTTGAAGAATTTGGCGCTGCGTATGAGACTTTAAGAAAAATAAATTTGAGGGTGATAGAAGACAAAACAATACAATACACGAGCGGTTCATTGGATTGGCTTGATAAGGACTTTCGCAATTGGCATAGGGTTAACGTTCCGCTCTTAAAAAATCACGAAACGCACTGCTTGTCCGTCATCATTTTTGAATGAGATTAGTCTCAATGCGCAGCAATACGGCTTTTTGTAAATAACGCTTATGATAGCTGATTAAACTGTGGGGGGGGGATATGCCAAACAAAAAAATTAAGAAATTTTATGATTTAGTGAACAAGGACATACAAGACGGTGTCATTGATTATACGACATTACAAGGTGACAGTTATAGGGAATTCTGGACAAATTTTTCTATAATTGAAATGGAAATAAAAAAACTTAAATTTACATATTTTGGCTCAACTCTCACAAACATTTATGGACGAGATTTAACAGGGACATATTTTTCAAAAGAAGAATTTGGCGGGCAATACACTGATTTTAGGGAAACACTAAAACTAGTGATATTTAAAAAAGAAATTACCATTACAAAAGGTACGTTGCACTGGAAAAAAAGAAGTGACACACAATGGTTCAAAGTTAATGTGCCTCTTTGCAGGAATGGCAAGATTGGTAGTTTGGCACTAATTTGTTTTAGTTAACTACGAACAATTATAAGCGTGATGCACCCCACATTAAACAAGCCCAACAGCATTTCGCATCTGCTCATCCGTCACGTCGCAATACAAAGCGGTGGTTTGAATATTTGAATGCCCCATCAATTTCTGAATTGTCCGCATACCAACACCCTTAGCATTTAATTTCGTCGCAAATGTGCGTCTGCCAGCATGGCTGCTATTTCGCAACCCAGCCTGTGCGAACAAAGATTTGAACAACATGCTCAACGATACGTTGGAAAAATGGCGATAATTGCGCTGGGAGTAAATCAACGGGAAATCATCAGCGCAGCGTGGTAGCGACATTATATATGTAGATATTTCTCGCTGAAGCTTGTCGCTCAAAAAAACCACCCTGCCCTTGTTCCCTTTCGTCTGCGATGCCGTCAAACGAATTTCCCGCAGAACAGTGCCATTCACGTTCACAACATCAGCAACCCTCAACGCAGCAATTTCACCAACACGCATGCCAGCCTGAACACTGAGCAAGAAAGCAATGCGATTACGCTGAGCGTGATTGCCAACTGCAATAATGCTGAGAACCCTTTTAATATCTGCGTCCGTCAAAACCATTGCCTGCGCCATCGTCCATCTCCTTAATTTATCTGCTATCAGCATTATAAATTCATCTTGTTTGGAGGACGATTGAAGACTTGAAAATAAGAACTCTTGGTTCTCAATATGGTAAGCCCACTTGGTGAACAAATATAGATTTGTTAATCGAATTAGAATGCTAAATACGAATATGAGACTTACAGATATCCATCTTTCAAAATTGCGAGAAGACAGACTTGCGCTAAACGACATGCGTATTTCGCAGCTCGTTGCAGCATACAATGCTGACATTGCAGCAGATGAGCATCAGCCCACACATAAAACGCCAGAAAATGCTTGGCTGTTTAACACTGATGGGGATGATGAGCTGATACGTGACGTTGAGATGTTGGATTACGAAGCAGAGCAAAATTATATTTCGAAAATCATCAATGATGTTAAAGCCCAACTCAACCAAAAGCCTGCTCTGTTTCAAAATATCAAAAACGCAGATGCAAAGCGCTGTATCAATCAAATTTTGTATGGTGGCAATTATGCCCAGCAAAAAGCAGCACAGGAAATTTACCAAGCCCTAAAACAGCGACAGCACGAGCGATTGATGAAGCATCGCAAAAATCGCAAATAGTAATGTTTTTTGTGGGTATGATTTCGTTTAGATAAATAAACATATACAAAGAAACACAGATAAAGCGGGTTGGCGCTATTCGAAACCAGCACTCGTATCGTATTTTGAAAACGAACGTTTTAATTGGTGGGGCTGTGTTCGCCAACTTATCAAACTAACCCTGCTAGGGCTGTGTAACGACACGGATGGACGCAGGGCTGAGTGTGCGCTTGTAGGTGAGAAATCCAGGATGCGTTGCCTTTGATATTATAAGAGATGTAGCCTAAAGCTTCAGTTCGCAAAACAAGACAAACCCAGTGAGAAAGATACAAACGACTGAACAGGGGTTAAACGGTTCAGTTTCCTTTCGCCACACCATAAAAAGTTGTTCAATTCGCTTTTGGTGTTGGTGCGTGACGGTGTAGCAGCGTGGTTGATGCTGCGGGAGATGATAGCAAAACCTGCTCCCAAAATTACACGACGAATTGAATATGCTAACCAAGCTGCTCTGTAGGATGATGCTACAGGAACTATCAAATGTCTTTCCTGCTTGGCGAAGCGTTTGATAGTTCTGCCAAATGATACACGAATTAATCATTCAATCAATTCATCCGCAAACGGCTATGAAGTTTATGAATGAGCGACAGCGAATGAAGAAACTGAAATAGCCGATGACATAGCGAAGCGTGTCATCAATCAAATTGAATTCAAAGCACAAAAAATTAATTCCAAATTACTCACCGCAATTCATCAAATCACCTTCAATCGCAATTAATATGAACATCGCAGAAATCTTATCAATTCCGTTTAGGCTGCTAAATAACATGAAATATTGGAGGTGATTGAATGAATGAAGTTTTACAGCAGGTGTACGATGAATTGGCACTTCAGCAGATGAATTTATCGCAAAGACAATTTAGCAGGGACTGGCTGGGGAAATGCGAGACATATTTTGCGTATTTGAAATCCACAGGCAAAGAGCCAAGTGCTGATGCGCTATTGAAACTGTTTGGTAACTTGAGCAAAAGGAAACAGGTATATCAAAAGCGAATGGATACAACTGACAATGACGGCTTGAAATATTTGATACAGGAGAACATCAACATGTGTGAAAGATTGCGTGCTCAAGTTTACACGAACATGACGTATTCATATTAAATCCAAATTTTAAACAAAAAAAGCCCCCACAAAACTGGCAGGGGCATTTTTTAAATTGAATTCAAATATGTTGGTGGTTATCCCTCAACTACCTCTTGTAAGAATTGGTTGAGTTTTCGCAAATCGCCTTTTGCCGATTTTACCAACTGTTGAACAGTATCACTTTTAACTTTAATATTCTCGTTGGCAAAAATTTGTGTCGCTCGCTTTATCATTCCAGCCGTATTGAAGTGAGTAAATTTTAATTCAATACAACGGGACTGAACTGGGCTAGAGATTTTATCAAATCTGTTCGTACACATAATCCAAGTTGCTCTGTCACCTGCTTTCTCCATCACAATTTTCAAATTGTCCATTGCTGTGGCTGTCATTCTGTCAGCCTCATCAATCAAAACGACATGCTTTCCCAAGTTGCTTAAACATACGAGAGATACTGCATTTGATAAATTGTTCATACCCTGAGCATTAAGTTCATCTCCCGTATAATTCAAAGTTTCAGCATCAGTCGCATTTACATCATTTTGAATTACTCGCAATGCTTCAATAGGGATTAATTTTGCACATGTTGTTTTTCCAGTCCCTGCATTGCCATACAAAATCAAATTTTTATCCATTTTTGGAACCATTGACTTGATTACCTTTTCAATGCGTGTGGATGGATAGACAACTTCGCTCAATGTTTTGGGTGCGTATTTTGTTTCGAATTTCATTTTATTCTCCTTTGTTACACAGTGTAAGAAAGGGGGCTGAAGTTGCCCCCTTCACTTTACTAGGCTGCTTTTGCTTCAATGGTTGCTGCTTCAATTGCGTCTTCAGCACTGTTTGTGCCATCAGCCTTTGGAGCTTTGCTGCGAAGAATATCGTTGGCAATTGCTTCATATTTTGGGCTGTTGGAAGCAACCGTCATCGCTGTGATATTGCCGTCGTCGTCAGTAATAACAACCATCAAGTTTGCACCTGGCTCGGCACCCAAATTTTTAATGTTGATGTCTTTCTTTTTAACAACAACTTTTTGAAACTCTTTCTGAATTTCAAAAAGTCCCGCAAACAATAACTCCTTCAGTTCCTTTTCGTTGACGGGATTTTTGCTGGCACAGATGATGCTGTTTAATGACTTGTCTTTCAAAAAATTGTCAACGTCACCAACTTCAACCTTGTGCTTATTTAGATACATGCAAACTTTGCTGTAGCGTGATGCTTGAGCCTCAGACACTACACATTTGCCGTTAGCATCTTCTTCCATAACAGCAAGTTTAGCGGAACAGGTAAATGCGTTGGCTTTTTTGGTAATCGTAAAGCCACGTTTGGTAAGCGCCTGTTCTAAAGAAGTGTTGCTGTAAGTTTTAGCAAAGGTGTAAATCAGCTCAACGCTGTTAACCCAGTTGCTGCGAAAGCTGTTTTGAAGGGCTTTGATGGCAGTGGCGGTGACTTCTTTTGATACGATGTTTGACATAGAAAAAATCCTTTATAATAAGTTTGGCATGATTGCCGTTCATTGGTTTCCTTAACCAATACCTTATTATAACAGGACGATTTTCGTCTAACGTCCTTACCCAAATATCCAAATGAGATTGTTAGACAAAAAATGAAATTTATTTTGACGTTTTTGGAAACAGTCCAATTCCAGCATTATTTATTAGGTTTTCAGCACCATCAAAAGCACGCTTTACCACTGCAGATTGATACTTTTGAATTTGCCGCCTTATATCCAATTTACAACTATCAATCACTTCTTGTTCAGTGATAGCTCCTACGATTTGTCCACCGCCCTTATCGCTGTAATAGCCTTTTTTTCTAATCCATTGTTTTGCATATCTGTTGAAATTCAATCCACCATATACGGCATC
This sequence comes from Magnetovibrio blakemorei, assembly GCF_001746755.1. Taxonomy (GTDB): domain Bacteria; phylum Pseudomonadota; class Alphaproteobacteria; order Rhodospirillales; family Magnetovibrionaceae; genus Magnetovibrio; species Magnetovibrio blakemorei. Next base: position 5,368 of record NZ_MCGG01000054.1, read on the forward strand.
GTGTATTTCTGAATTTTTCAATCCTCGTTGTCGCAAATCCCAAACTTTGAGATAGTTTTTGTATGTATATGTTGAATGGGGTGATTGACAGAATGGATAACGGCTTTGCCCTGCCGTATTACTCGCATCAATTTTTCTTTGTTTTTGTGCAAGCCTAATTAACTCACGCATTTTTTTGAACAAGTATGCTTCTGGCTTATATGCGGGTAACTGCAGATATATAATCTCATCGTTATCCAATATTGTGTCTGTTACATCTAAAATTGATGCGTTCACAGCATGTGGTTCAGCAAACAAATATAGCCCTCTGCTGTTTTCATTCCACCAACCTTTAAAGTTTCCTGTGAAATCAAAAACATTTCCAAAGCCTTCAAATGTCTTTGCGTACTTCTTGTCTTTGCCTGTTTCGCAAAACTTCTTGTAACCTTCGTTCCGCAGCAGACATTCAAACCAAATATAATAGTGGCTGTCTTCCCACCAAATTCCCTGCTCAGTTTCTCGTTTGCGAAATAGTGGGTGCTTGTATTTGAAATGGCGTTTACCGCTAGAAACCGTCTTAGCCATAGCCTTTCCCCATTTCAAAGCTTATAAATTCATCATTATCTATCACAGTGTAAGATAAATTCAGTTCAAATCTGTGCTCGTATTTTAGAACGGTGGCATTACCGTAATTGCAATGACAATGCATTTACAGGAGATAAAAATGCCATTTTTAAAGAACTTGAACATTGCTGCTGAAGAAGCACCCAATCAACAAAGCCCATTTGACAAAGCAAAATCAAGTTTGCTGTCCAATCTTACCCATCAACTCGCATCTGCCAAAGCGATGGTTGCTGGCGAAGCATATTTTGTTACAAAGATGCAAACCGTTGAAGAAAACGGCGTTAACGTGAGAAAGCCCGTAAAACGCCCAATTAGGCACTGGTATTGGCGTGATAGCACTGGAGCAGTGCGCATTGCAGTTCGTGTTTCTAACAAGCGTATCGAGCTTGCAAAGGGCATGACAGACATTGTCGTAGGCAACGATAAAGAACTGCCCGCCGTTATCAAGCAGGTTATTGACGCTGTAAATGCGGGTGAATTGGACAAAGTGATTGAGGATGCTGTGAAGGCACGCAAAACGCTCAAAAAAGCGTCTTAATCAATATTGGGTATGAAGGCGCAAATGCGCTTTTATATCCAACCCTCTGCACCTGAAATTCAAGACAGATTTCCATTATAATATGGTAGCACAGTTTATCAATAAGTCAATCTTTAGTTGAATTATTTCACTTCATTCAACATCTAAAACCAATACCCATGCACTTGCATATTATGTAAGGTGTAAATCTGTAACCTGCTATTACCATTGAAAAGCCATCATAATCAAAGCATCAAAGCAACGGCGTAAAGTTACGCAAAAGTTACATATATAATTTTTTATTATTTATTATCAATTAATTATACAGTTTACATTACTGAGTGGGAGTAAACATCTATGACCCGCGGGATTGAAAAAATTGGCGGCCGGGCCCTCAGTTTTGTGGAAAAAGCTGGACTGTTGTTGATTGCCGTCGCCACCGTCATCGCCATCGGCCAGGAAGTCATGTTGATGGTTCAAATTTTACAGGTCCGTTTGGCGGATCTGTTGCTTTTATTCATCTATCTGGAAGTTCTGGCGATGGTGAACAGCTACCTCCAGGCGGGTAGTTTGCCCGTGCGCATGCCGCTTTACATCGCCATGGTCGCGTTGGCGCGGTTCATCGTTTTGGATGTCAAAAGCATGGACAACCTGCAATTGATCGCGGTTACCGGGGGGATTTTCATCATATCTCTGGCCGTTTTGGCCATCCGCTACGGCCATGTGCACTACCCCTATGGCGGGGCCAGCATCAAAGAGAATGACGAAGTTTAGAGACGAATTTAGCCCGCCACTACGCGGTTTCGGCCCTCTTCCTTGGCTCTGTAGAGGTTGGCGTCAGCCATCGCAAACAGCTGCGGCAGAGCACTGTCCGGTGACGGGACGATGGTTGCCACACCAATGCTGATGGTCACGTGATCTGCTGCTGAGGATTTTTCATGTTTGAGGTTCAACGCCTCCACTTTGGCCCTGAGTTTTTCGGCAATATCGTGAGCTGCACCCGGTGGTGTGTCGGGTAAAATACAGGCAAATTCCTCACCGCCATATCGCGCCAGCAAATCGGTTACGCGCCCGATCACTTTGCTCATGCCCAAAGATACGTTCTGCAGACAGATGTCCCCTGCGGCATGACCATATTCGTCGTTGTAGAGCTTGAAATGATCGATATCCATAAGGATCAGAGACAACGGCATTTCGGTGCGCATCGCCCGCAACCACTCCGTCCCCAGAAACTCATCAAAACGGCGACGATTGGCCAGATCCGTTAAGGCATCCGTCGTCGACAGCGATGCCAATTCGTCGCGGTGTCGGCGCAGCCGCTGAGTTTGGCGTATTTCACGGACCAACACCATGATGCCAATTAGCGCCGCCAGGGCCACCGCGCAACCACTGAGAACCAACATATTGCGTTGCGTTGTGGAAATCGCCCGAGTTGCCGCCTGGGCTTCATGGAGCGACTCTTCTTCCACCACGGCGATAAAAGAGTTGATTTGATCAATGACGCCAGATTGGCCGTCCAGTGCCACGCGCATGGGGGCTAAAGCCTCTTCGACATTGCCTTTTTCAACAACCAGATTCATGGCACTATCAATGGCAGGGCGGGATTCAATGATTTTGTTAATCAACGCTTCCATCGCGTGCGTTTCCGGCGGCGTCATATGCAGTTCGATCAGCTTGTCGCGCGCCATCAAGAAATCAACGGCCTTAGCATTATATAGGCCGCGCTGCTCATCACGTGCGAAAAAATCGTCCATTGTGGTCGCAAAGGTCAGGTGGAATGAACGCTCGCGAATGGCTTCGCGCATCAAAAATGCGGATCGAACTTTTTCACGAAACAACGCATCGCGCTGCCATGAAGCACGAGTCTGATCTAAATGTTCAAAACCGATATAGATACTACCCAGCATGCAGGCAAGGATAGCGCAAAAGCCTATGACTAAGGCTGCGGCCGTATGTCTGAAAATGTGCACGTTTCCCCCCAGGAAGAGTGCGGCGCCTCAACTCTTTATATACCCCATATATACTATCAGTAGCAACTGAAGAAGTAGGGGATGCAATGCGTTAAGCGGAAGGATGTTTACTGGCGGTGCGGCCCTGGTCCGTAACGCTGGCCATATTGAAGCCCTGACCGAACGGCTTTAACTTGAGCCATCCTTTGCCTTCGCATTCTTGAAGCGTGCGAAACAACACGGTTCCATCATTATCGGACGGGACCGCGATGTCTCCAGACTGGACAATCAATTCAAGCAACAGTCTTTGTTGCGGCAAAACGTTCGGCATACATTCACCTTTCAGGCACCTGCCCGAAGCCTAACCTCATATGCGCCTTTTGAACAGTTCCCATTATCAGGCCGTTAAGACCAAACGACACGCTCTGCCGGCAATATCACGATGACCGTTGTGCCCTGTCCGGCCTGGCTTTCAATTTGCAAAGAACCGCCGTGTTTTTTCATCAATTTCTGGCTCAGCGGCAACCCCAGTCCCGCACCATCATACTTGCGGGCCAATGAACCATCGACTTGGCCAAACATCTCAAACACGGTTTCAATATCGCGTTCTGCAATGCCGATGCCGTTGTCGATCACAAGAATACGGAAATTGCTTCCGCTTTCCCCTTCTGTGCGGACCTCGATACGCCCCCCCCTGTCGGTGAACTTTACGGCGTTATGCAACACATTTAAAAGCACCTGCTTGAGGCGTCGTTTGTCAGCGATCAGCGTCGGCAGCGGACCCATGCCCACAAACGAGATTTTGTTGCCGGCCTCGGCGGCCCGTGACTGGACCTGGGACAAGGACTCCCGGATCAGCGCCTCCGCCTCAAACGTCTCTTCCTTCAAGGGGAATTCATTCGTTTCAATGCGCGACACATCCAGCAAATCATTGATCAAGCCATAAAGGTGATGCCCAGAGCCTGAAATGTGCCCCAGATATTCCTTATAGCGTTCCGAGCCAATCGGACCGAGCTTTTCAAGTTCCATCATTTCCGAATAGCCGATAATGGCGTTCAGCGGGGTGCGCAGTTCGTGCGACATGTTGGCGAGAAACTCGGTCTTCGTTCTGTTGGCCAGCTCTGCACGCTCTTTTTCCCGGCGCAATTCCTCTTCTTTATAGTGACGGTGAATAACCCCCGCCAGCGTATCGGCAACCGACCACACCAACCGGCGTTCATGTTCCGTAACGATGTGACCGTGGGGCGTATACAAATTCACCACACCAAGGTTGTCATTGGCATAATTGATGGGCACACAAAAATGGCCATGCTCATCGTTGCTTAACGGAGGATGGTCGTGGTCTTCATCGATGCACGATTTCTCGATTTCCATTTTGCTTTGCGCCACTTTGCCGCACAAGCAATATCCGATATCGATTTGTTTACAGGCCACAGCCAAGTCGGAGCCAAGGTTAGATTGTGCCCGCATTTGCAAGTGACCGAGCTTTTCATCGGTGAGAAAAATGCTGCCCTTGCTGTGCAGTCCCAGCTCATGTCGATCCAAAATCGAATCGAGGGCAACTTGTAAAATATGATCCAAATCGTCCGACGTCAAAGACAGGCGCAAAATCGACGCCACCAATGCGGTGTCTTCAGCCAGTTGGTGAATTTCATGTTCAGCGGTTTTTTGCGCTGAAATGTCGCTGACGATGCCCACAAACTTGACCTCATCACCCAACCGCATCCGGCTGATCGCTAACCACATGGGAAATTCACTTCCATCTTTGCGCAATCCGACCAGTTCCCGGCCCACGCCAATGATGCCCGGTTTTCCACCCCGCATATAATCATCCATATATTTTCGGTGATGCTGGGCGTGAAATCCCGGCATCAACTTTTCAACGCCTTGGCCCAATATTTCATCCGCCGAAAACCCGAATATCCGCTCCGAAGCCGGATTGAAGCTTTCAATGCGACCCGTTTTATCCGTCGAGATGATGCCGTCGGCTGCGGTCTCGATAATGGTTCGGTAATGGGTGTCGCGTTCACCCAGTTGGGCGGTGCGTTCGTGGACCCTTTGTTCAAGGGTTTTGGTGTGGGCGACTTCGCGGCGCACCACGTATACGCCGATGAGTATGGATAAAACGATCAAAAACAAACCCAATCCCGAAATGAGTTTCATTTCGTGTGCCCGAATGTTCTTCAACATAAGTTGCTGTGCGTTCGTTTCGGCCTCAACTTCTGCGACAAAAATATTGAGCGCGTTATTCACCTCGACAAAGTTGCGCAACGACTCGCGGACAAGGGCTTGTACACCTTCACTCCACTGTTCTTCCACAGCCAAGTCCATGGCGCGGTCCGAACTGGGTTGGGTTTTCTGAACCGCTTTGAGAAGGCGTTCAAAGGCCACGCGCTCACCGGGGCTGAGGCGGTCTTGATCAATGCGGCGCTGGGCCATGATAAAGTTGCCCGCATAACCCGCCATGTCTTGACGCAACTCGTCACGATCAAAATAATCTTCAAGGGCTGTGACGCTAAACAAATTGATCATGCGCTTTTCGGCCGCATCGCGCATTTGATAGGCGGCAAAATTCTTTTCCAGCAAATCGGTATTGAGGCGATCACTTTCCGTCATTGTGCTGATGTGAAAGTAAAATAGCCCAACGAGTCCCACCATTCCGATGAGAATCACTGCAAACCCCGAGATCAAACCATAGGCATTGCGAAAACGCGCCGACACAAAACCATCCCCCCACATGACAGCCCATATTTTAGAATCGCTCTCGATACTTCTTTGATCGTATTAACGGCAAGTTCTTTTTGTGATTTACAATGAAATCGCGCGTAAAATCAGGAGTTAGCGTTCATGAAACAGGCCTGTTGCACTGACAAAGCAACTTGTTTTGTGCTCTTATGTTAATGCAGACGGATTATACAACTAATAGTATGTATAATCAACGCATTCTTAGACTTCAAGCAAATGCATTGCATCATTCAGCTTGCGGCTTGGGGTTGATTGATGTTCGCCAAACGGTATGAGGCAGTGTATACCTGTGCGCAAATTTATCACTCAAGATCCTCTATTGAATAACGAAGGAGCATCCCTCATGTCCAAAACCGTTTCCGCATCCCACATCCTTTTAATGTACGCTGGTTCCATGCGGTCTTCCGCGTCGCGTTCCAAGGACGAAGCGAAACAACAGATTGAGGCCCTCAAAGCCGAACTTGATGGCGGTGCCTCATTTGCCGATCTCGCCAAAGAACATTCCGATTGTCCATCTGGCGCAGACGGTGGATCGCTGGGAACGTTTGGTAAAGGCCAGATGGTTCGCGAGTTTGAAGAAACCACCTTTGCCATGGACGTTGACCAGATCAGCGACGTGGTTGAAACAGATTTCGGCTACCACTTGATTCAACGCACCGGCTGATTTTCTGACGTCTCACAATAAATGCTCTCTCAACGTGCCGTTGGGGGAGCATTTTATTGCCCAATGTTTATATTTAGAATTGATCTAATCCGTCTGACTTATGGTCATGTATATGCATGGAAGCTATAACCCCCACACCTTTTGGACTTATCGATTCGTGTATTGGACTTATCGATTCGTGTAAAAACTGCAGTGGTGGGAAGGATATGTTGTGACCGAACAAGACCGCATAAATCTGATCTTATCCCAAGCAAACATCGCCAAGGCTGCCGTCGCGGCAGAGTTAGCGCAGCCTAAAGATCGCCAATCCAAAAACCTCCATCAAGCGCTCTTGGCCATTGAGGCCATTTTAATGTTGGCCGATTCACATGTTTTGGCCACTTCAAGCCCTCAACCCAACGCGGCCTAGAGTCTCTTTCAAGCTCTTGATTTTACTTTTTTGTTGCTCCGCCATAGCATCTAGGCGCGGTCATGCTTATTATTGTCGGTATTGATCTGCAAACACTTAGGGGCAAGTTTTGAATCATGCGCGGCATGGCACACCCAACACCTCGCACAAAACGCACTGGTCCCAGCACGGACTGGCAAACCATTCGCGCCCTCGCCCCTTATCTGTGGCCCGCGAACAGGTTCGATTTGCGGGTACGGGTGGTGCTCTCCATGGCGCTGTTGCTGGCGGCCAAGGGAGCGACAGTGGTGGTGCCGGTTATACTCAAGTACGCGGTCGATGCGCTCAGCTCCCCCACCATGCTCGTTGGGTTGGCCTCGATCCCGGTTGGATTGATGCTGGCTTATGGGGCGGCGCGCATTTTTTCGCTGACGTTTAAAGAGTTACAGGCGGCCATTTTTGCCAATGTGACCCACCACGCCATCCGTGAGGTCGCGCTGGAAACCTTCAAGCACCTGCACAAGCTGTCGCTGCGCTTTCATCTGGAACGCCAAACCGGAGGTCTCAGCCGCTCCATAGAACGCGGCACCTCGGGCATTGAGTTTTTGCTGCGCATGATGCTGTTCAACATCATCCCCACCATGGTCGAAATCGCCTTGGTGGGCGTGTTGTTGTGGACCTTTCTCAGCCCCGCATTTGCGTTGGCCACCTTGGGCACCATCGCCGCCTATGTGGTGTGGACGGTGGCGCTGACCAATTGGCGCACCCGCTTTCGTCGACAAATGAATGACAACGATTCCAATGCCCACACCAAAGCCATCGACAGCTTGTTGAACTATGAGACCGTCAAATATTTCGGCAACGAAGAGTTGGAAGCCCGGCGCTTTGACGTCGCCTTGGCGGGCTATGAAAAGGCCGCCATCAAATCCAAAACGTCGCTGGCCATGCTCAACACCGGACAAGGGGCCATCATTGCCATTGGAGTTACCATCGTCATGTTGATGGCATCGTTTGGGGTGCGTGAAGGCACCTTAACGGTGGGTGATTTTGTGTTGGTGAACACCTATCTGTTACAGCTGTATCTGCCGCTGAATTTTCTCGGCTCCGCGTACCGCGAAATCAAATACGCGCTCACCGACATGGAAGACATGTTCAGTCTGCTCAGCGCCAATGCCGAAATCGAAGATGTACCGAGCGCCCCGGATCTCAACGTCGGCGGCGGCGAAGTGCGTTTTGAAGACGTGACGTTTGCGTATGATCCGCGTCGTCCGGTGCTGCAAAACGTCAGCTTCACTGTACCACCGGGAAAATCAGTCGCCATCGTCGGCGCATCGGGGGCGGGCAAATCCACTCTGTCACGCTTGCTGTTTCGCTTTTACGACATCAGTGGCGGCTCCATTTCCATTGATGGGCAAAACATTCAAAGCGTGTCGCAAAACAGTTTGCGCGCAGCCATTGGCATCGTGCCCCAAGACACGGTGCTGTTTAACGATTCAATCTATTACAACATCGCCTATGGCCGCCCTGGCGCCAGTCCGTCTGAAATCGAACAGGCGGCCCGGCTGGCCAAGATCCATGACTTTGTCTTAGGTCTGCCCGATGGCTATGACACCGTCGTGGGGGAACGCGGGCTGAAGTTATCGGGTGGCGAAAAACAACGCGTCGCCATTGCGCGCACCATCTTAAAAGCCCCCGCCGTGTTGTTGTTCGATGAAGCGACCTCGGCGCTCGATACCCACACGGAAAAAGAAATCCAGGCATCTCTCAAAGACGTTGCGACCGGGCGCACCAGCTTGGTCATCGCGCATCGCTTGTCCACCGTCGTCGATTCCGATGAAATCTTGGTGCTCGACAATGGCCGCATCAAAGAACGCGGAACCCACGCCATTTTAATGGCCCAAGCGGGCCTTTACGCCGCCATGTGGAAACGCCAACAAGAAGCATCAGAGGCCGAACAATCTTTGGAACACACAGACACAGTGGACGTTGACAACTGGATAAACGAAGTCGACGAGGACCTGTTCATTCACTCTTGATCACGAGGACATGGATGCCATAATGCTCTTATTCAAAGAGGGAGTATAAACGTGATCAACCTGCGCCTGCCCGTTTACACGGTTCTTGCCCTCACTTTTACGCAACCCACTTGGGCGCAGATGCCCGGTGGGATACAAGGTGGAGGGATGCAAGGCCGAATGCAGCCTCCCCCCGAAGCCAGCCAAGCATGCCTCGGCAAGTCTCAAAATGATGCATGTTCCTTCACCACCCCGCGCGGTCCCATGACGGGTACCTGCGGTTCGCCACCCATGCAAACGCAATTGCTGTGCATGCCGCAAGGGGGACCTCCCGGTATGTCACAAGGGGGTATGTCGCAAGGTGGCATATCGCAAGGGGGCATATCGCAGGGTGGCCGGCCTCAAGGCGGACCCCAGATGGGCGGACGCCCACAAGGTGGTGGCACGCAAGGCGGTCGACGCGGCGCGGACATCGTTGCGCGCAACCCAGGTGCCAAGACCGTCACCAGCAAAGTTCCCGATACCCAGCAAGGCAGTTGCTTCGATACTCGTTCTCAGATCACCTGCCCCCGCGAAGGCGACGCGCTGTACGGCCAAGACGCCAACTATGTGGGGCCGGAAACCAGTTACACGGACAACGGCGACGGCACCGTTCAAGACAGCGTGACGGGCTTGCTGTGGCAAAAGGCCCACAACGCCAAACGGCTGGGCTTTGGGGATGCCGCAAACGCGTGCGCCAACCTGACCCTGGGCGGACGCACCGATTGGCGTCTGCCCAACATCAAGGAATTGTTTTCCCTGTCAGATTTCCGCGGTTCTCAATCCAGACGCTTTTTCATTGACGATGTCTTTGACCTGAAAGAACCAGGTGCCGAAATTTTGCAAGGCGACCGCTTTGCCTCTTCCCACTTTACGGGCATGATGGGCCAAACATGGTCATCGACGATTTACACCGGCGTGCATTACGGTCGCCCCGGCGTCGAAGCCGCGTTTTTCTACAACTTCCTCGACGGCCACCTCAAACAAGCCCCGACCGAGGGGCGTAACACGCTTTTTTATCGATGCGTAAGCGGGCCCGAGTGGGGCGACAACGTCTTTGTCGACAACGGCGACGCCACGGTCACCGACACCGCATTAGGCCTGACGTGGCAAAAATCTGACGACGGCCAAAGCCGTGACTGGCCTGCTGCTCTGAAATACTGTGAAAGCTTAACCCTGGCGGGCCGTAGCGATTGGCGCTTGCCCAACGTGAAGGAACTGCAAAGCATCGTCGATTATTCGAAAAATGATCCCGCTTTGGACCAACGCTTTTTACACCAAAGCGACAAAAAAGGCTGGTTCTGGTCCAGCACCACCCACGGCGATAACATCACCATGGCGTCTTATGTGTGCTTTGGCAAATGCGTCTCCAAGTCCGGCATCGACACCCACGGCGCCGGCGCCCAACGCAGCGACCCCAAAAGCGGCAACGCCAAAAACTGGTCCAGCCTCGGCGGTCAAGAAGACGAAGTGCGGATCAACAACTTGGTGCGGTGTGTGCGGTGAGGGCAAAATGCATAAAATTTAAAGTTATGAGAAGAAGTAATATTGATGACGCAGTTTTTTTGGGGAGCTGCTTGCCAAATAATTCCGCATTTAAATTATCTACTGTGACCTACTGACTGGAAATAAGCGAGTCTCACCGGGTTATTTCACCTCCGAAATAGTTATACGTGCATAGTGTTTCTGGTTTGTTCACGTGCTTATGTGTATGTTATTATTATATTTATTACCAATTTAGGCGAAATGCATTAAATGCGGGTGTTGAATTTACCTTCAACGTGAAATAAGCCATTTAACTCATTGAGGCGACACAACATTTGGGGTGTGACCGAGTCTAATGCACAATTTATTGTGCCTTTAGTGTAGAAGATTCATTGAGCGTTATAACTTCAGGCATTATTATCATTTTGAATCTCAACAAGATTAGGAGGCACTGCACCCAAAGCACTTAAAGCAAGAAAGGCCCGACCCAAAGGGCCGAGCCAATCAAGTTAGGACGCTGGAAAGCATCCCGTATCTAGACAATACGATTCTTACTCTGAAGTTTTTCCAGCGTCTAGCTTGATTTCCAAAAAACTCTTCCGATGGCGATTGCGTCGGTGGAGTCGAAATTAATTCTAGATGAACTGGATCATATACAAATGATGCCGATTAAAATGCCTTGGAAGAAAGGCTTTCGTAAGATTCCACCAACCATTAAACGGAAAGTGGAAACCCTTGGCGCTGACGCCGTTATTGTCGCAGCAGTAAAGAAAGTGAAGCACGAAGATGTCAACAAGGGTATCTATGATCACCTCAGTTTTACTGTCGAAGACGACAAACTGAAATATCCAGAACGGATTATGCCACAGGAAAATGTGGGGCATACATCAAAGGTCAATGTGAATGGCAAGGAGATCGTTCGCAAAGACCTTCCTATGACCACAAAGACATTCAGCTTTGATACGCCGAACTTTGGCGATGCCGCAACTTATGGCACACATACTGTGGACATTGTCCGAGATGTATACCAGCGTGATCACATTGCACCACGCGATAACACCATTAAGATTGAGACCATCGAAGAGCTTGATGGTGCAACCGTGGTGGCCTTTACAGTTGAAGAAACTTTTGATCTGTCTGATCCAAACCTTGAGGGCGATCTTCTGTTCAACCTCAACCTTATCCAGGAAAACACGGGTGTGTCCGACATCTTCGGAAGCGCGGCGTCGTTGGAGGACTTTAAGTCTGCCATTGTCGTCGAGTGGGAGATTTTGCCTCCTGATACCCGTGAAGACAATTTAACAAAGATTCTGGGCAAGGTGAAGAATCCCATTTTGGTGAAGACGATTAGTGATCGTTACGGGGCTTTGGAGAAACTTAAGCCGCGTCAAATCATCCGTGGCACAAGCGGTTTTAATCGCTACTTTGGCGCTATGTTTGAAGACGATCTTGTTGCCTTCGAGAACCTGGAATATGGCAACGCGCTGTATGTTATGTATGAGAACTGGCCCACACTCAGCCAAAAGACGCGCTTGGAACTCCGCAAGTCTGACGGTGGCGGATATGAGCGGATCGAGCACCGTGCTGATTGGGAGAAAACCCTGGCGCGTGTTGTTAATCAGAAGCGCGACGAGTAGAGCAGGGCATATCAAAGGAAGGGGCTGGTTATCAGGCTGGCCCCTTTTTTGATTCTGAGATGTATGGACCGCTACGCGGATTAAGGCTTTAGCCGCTTTCGCAACTCTTCGATTTGAAGTTTGGCTTCTTCCAGAAACTGAACTTCATTGGTCAGTTTTGTTTTGATGGCAAGTTCACACAACGTCACGGCAAATTGAGCCTTGCTTGAATTGGTGCCCACCTGTTTTAAAGCCGCAACAGACACCAGTTTCAGATCCGTGATGGCGTCACGAACCTTGCTGATTTTGTCTTCCGTACTGGACAGCTTCTCATTTGAATCTTCAAGCAATTCATCGAGTTGTTCGATTTGTGAATTCAGCGAAATGATCTGTTTTTCGAGCGCGAGCTCATTTTCCGCCATTTTCGAGAACGTCTTAGCATCCTCTTCAATCTGATTTTTGAGATGCAATATTTGCTTCTCGGCTTGAGTCAGAATGATTCGAGAAACTTCCTCGTAAGTCGTCATTTTTCACCCGATACACCAAAGAGATAACTTCAACTATATGTACTCTTTCCATATTGCACCCGTGAGTCAAAAATACACTTTTAACCATTTAACCGGCCCTGACAGGCCACCCCAATTGCCTGCGGTCAAATACACGGCAAAATTTATATGTAAACGTCCTCGATCCGAAGTTTACAAAAACGGAAAATTGTTGTTTTTCAAAGGAGTATTTACAAAATGAGCGGCGAAATAAAAAACACGGATCAAAACGAACAAGCCCGTGAAACAGCACCTGTAACGGCAAACAGCACATCAGAAGCAGCCACCGCCGCGGCTTCGGAGCAATCCCAAGAGGTCAATACAGACAAAGAGTCATCGTGCTGCGGGTGTTGTTCGTAAAACGAGAACGACGCGACCGCGTATAACGCTTACGGCTTTTCGATCCAACCACCGCCCAGCAACCGTTCACCATCATAAAACACGCAAGCCTGTCCGGGAGCGATGCCCGCGAAGGGCTCTTGCAAGTGGACTTGGGCGCGGTTGTCGTCCAGCGGCGTTACGTGGATGGCGACCAGAGGACTGGTGGACCGCAGCTTGGCCGTGCACGTGAAACCATCCTTAGGGATGGTTTCACCCGTGCCCAGCCAGTTGATGTCCCGAATCGTGAGCGCTTGGGCGAGCAAGTCTGATTTTGCCCCCACAACCACCTGTTTGGTGGTGGCATCGAGCTTGATGACGTAAACAGATTCAGGCACAGAAAGGCCCAGGCCGCGGCGTTGGCCCACGGTGAATTTGATGACGCCGTCATGTCGCCCTAAAACCTTGCCGTCCATATCGACAATGTCGCCCGGATCCGCCGCACCGGGGCGGAGCTTTTCCACCACATCCAGATACTTGCCTTGAGGCACAAAGCAGATGTCTTGGCTGTCGGGCTTTGCCGCGATGTCGAGGCCGAGGCGCACGGCCTCGGCGCGGGCTTCGTCTTTGGTACAAGTGCCCAACGGAAACCACAGCTTTTCCAGCGCCGCTTTCGGTGTGGAAAAGAGAAAATAGCTTTGATCGCGAGACGCGTCTTGGCCGCGCAGCAACTCGGCCCCATCCGGCCCATCAATGCGACGCACATAGTGACCCGTCACCAAAGCGTCCGCGCCCAAATCTTTGGCCCGCTCCAGCAAGTCCTTGAACTTGATGGTGTCATTGCACAGCACGCAGGGAATGGGCGTTTCACCCGCCAGATAGGTGTCGGCAAAAGCCTCCATCACCTGTTCGCGGAAACGCTGTTCAAAATCGAGCACGTAATGGGGGATGCCAATGTGATCGGCCACCCGCCGCGCATCGTGAATGTCGCGACCCGCGCAGCACGTGCCGGGCTTGTCGATGGCGACGCCATGATCGTAAAGCTGCAAGGTGATGCCGACCACGTCGTAGCCGGCTTCTTTCAGCAACGCCGCCGTTACGGAAGAATCCACCCCGCCGGACATGGCGACCACCACGCGGGTCTCAGCGGGCGGCTTGGCAAAGGCGCTGGTCGGCAGGTCGAGTTTCATGTCTGTGTTCCCGTGCCCGGAATACCGTCAAGAAAACCCAGCGTGTGGGAGCGAAATTCACGCCGATACACCACCGCCACCACCCACAGGGTTGAAACCGAAAACAACAGGGGATGCAAAAACCAGCTCAGCGCCGCCAAAGCAAAATAATATGCGCGCATACCCCGGTTAAAGTTCGACACCGCCAGGGCGATAACTTCCGCGGCCCCAACGGCAAAGGCTTGGGCGTCTGAACTCTCGGCCTGGCTCGGCGGCGGAGCGGCACCAATCAGGGTGATGGAATAATTAAACTGGCGCAAAGACCAGGCGAATTTGAAAAATGCGTAAACGAAAATCACGATGAGCACGAGAATTTTCAGCTCCCACTCCGCGTGGGTGGCGATGACAACATAGGGAATATCGCGAACCAAGGCCTGCACCTTGTCCAAGGAGCCCAAGATGGCCAACAAGCCCGCCAAAATCAGCAACGTGGTGGATGAAAACAGCCCCACGCTGCGCATCAAAGCGCTCATGATGGTGGTGTCGACGATGCGCACATCTCGGTGCAACATCTGCTGCATCCAACCTTGGCGATGCTTGCGCATAACGGTGAGCAGGGATCGGCTGTTGCGTTTGAAGTGATCGGCGTAAAACGTATAGCCGTTCCACACCACCAAAAACCACCCCAGAACGGCCAAATTGATCAGAGAAATGTTGGACATATGCAGGCCTTTTAGAGCGTTCGGCGAAAATGAAAACTCAGGTATATCGCGTTACGGCAAAGAGGACGCCAAAGCCTTAATCACGCTCGTCCAGCCATGCCATTTGAATGGCTTCGAGGATTTTTTCACTCGATTTTTGGGGATCGTCGTCAAAGCCCGGCAGGGCTTGCACCCATTTCCACAAGTCCGTAAAACGCACGTGCAAGATATCGGCGTCCGGGTGGGCGTCTTCCAATTCTATGGCGATATCGTGAACGTCGGTCCACCGCATAAAAAAACCTTCAATCAGTCTAAGAGCATGTTGCGGGTGCCCGTCGGCAAGGTCACTTCCAAGCCGTCGAGCTCTTCGGTCATTTTGATCTGACAGCCCAAACGCGAGGTGTGGGTGAGGCCAAATGCCAAGTCGAGCATGTCTTCTTCTTCTTCGGTCGCATCGTCAAGCTTGCTGAACCACTTATCGTCAACAACCACATGACAGGTTGAGCACGCCAGCGAGCCTTCGCAAGCGCCTTCCAGGTCCAGGTCGTTTTTGTGGGCGATTTCCAAGACGGAGAGGCCAACCGGCGCATCCACTTCTTTGCGGTTGCCGTCCGCATCAATGAAAGTCATTTTCGGCATATTTTGTCTTCTCCTCGAAAGCAGTGTCTTCTTTGGTCTCTGGTTTACATCGCCTTGGCATGCGGGACAAGGGCTAAGCGTTTTCTCCGTCGCTGACACTCGATTGCAACTTGTCGATGGCAACCCCGGTCAAGGCATCGCGGATGCCTTTGTCCATGCGTTTTTCGGCAAACACGCGGGTGGCTTTATCCAAATCTTCGGCCGCCGCGTTAATCGCGTCGCGATCCGTGCCTTTGATGGCGTCGATGAGTTTGTCCATTTGTTCGCCAATGGTTTCGCGTTCCCCCACCGTCAGCAGCTTGCAATCGGCCTGAAGGGCTGCGCGCACCGCCAACATGGCGCGTTCGGCTTCTACGCGCGCTTCGGTCAGCAAGCGCAGTTCCATGTCGCCTTTGGCATTGGCCATGCTGTCATAGAGCATGGTCGACATTTCTTCTTCGCTGAGACCATAGGATGGTTTGACTTCGACCTTGGCTTCGATGCCCGAGGTGTCTTCGCCCGCCGAAACGGTCAACAGTCCGTCCGCGTCCACCTGGAAGGTCACGCGAATATGCGCCGCCCCCGCCGCCATGGGCGGAATGCCGGTTAAGTTAAAGCGCGCCAGGGACCTGTTTTGATCGACCATTTCGCGTTCGCCCTGGACCACATGAATGGCCATGGCGGTTTGACCGTCTTTAAACGTGGTGAATTCTTGCGCCTTCGCCACCGGAATGGGGGTGTTGCGGGGAATGACCTTTTCCACCAAACCGCCCATGGTTTCCAGCCCCAAAGACAACGGCGTGACATCCAGTAACAAGGTGTCCGAGCCCACTGTCAAGGCCTCGGCCTGCAACGCGGCCCCTACGGCCACCACCTGGTCGGGGTCGATGTCGGCCAGCGGTTCAGAGCCGAAATATTGAGACACGGTTTCGCGCACCAACGGCACGCGGGTAGACCCGCCCACCAAAACAACGCCCTTGATGTCCATGGGATCAAAGCCCGCTTCGGTTAAAACTTCGTGACAGATTTTAACCGTGCGTTTGACGTCGGCGCGAATAAGGTCATTAAACGTTGCCCGGTCCAAGGCATGCTTGGTCTGCTTGTCCCCCGCCGTCAACATCCATTCACCACTGTCTTCCGTGGTCAGGCATTCCTTCGCCATGCGTGCGGTCATCAAGGCGACTTTCACTTCGCCTGCACTCAGATTCGTTTCGCCTAACCCTGCCTTGCGCTGCTCAAGAAAGTGATTGGCGATGGCGTGGTCAAAATCGTCCCCGCCCAGTGCCGCATCGCCGCCCGTGGCCAGCACCTGAAAGACGCCCTTTTCCATGCGCAACAGCGACACATCGAAGGTTCCGCCACCCAGGTCAAACACCGCGTACAAACCTTCCGCGCTTTTGTCCAAACCGTAAGCCAGCGCCGCCGCCGTAGGTTCATTGACCAAGCGCAAGACGTTGAGACCTGCCAGACGCGCAGCGTCCTTGGTGGCGGTGCGCTGGGCATCGTCGAAATACGCCGGCACGGTGATCACGGCTTTTTCCACCTTGGCCCCCAAGTGGGCTTCGGCGCGGTCTTTAAGGGCGCGCAAAATATCGGCGGAAATTTCAATCGGCGTCAGCGCATGGCCGCCGATGTTCAAGCGCACCAACTGGCTTTCGCCTTCATGATGAGGCTCAATATCAAACGGCATTTGACCGCCCAAGGATTTGACGTCTTCCGCACCGCGACCCATCAAGCGCTTGATGGAACTCACCACACTGTCGGGACGGCTGAGCAGCAAGCGCTTGGCCAATTCGCCGACGATGGCCGAACCGTCCGGTGCATAGGCCACAATGGACGGCACCAACGCTTGACCGTCGTCATCTTTGAGAACTTCGACTTGACCTTCGGAGCTGACGGCCACCACCGAATTGGTGGTGCCCAAATCGATGCCCACGGCCATCTCAGCGTCGTCCTGATGGGGGACCGGTGATTCACCGGGTTCGTGAATTTGCAGAAGTTGCGCCATAAAAAAATATTCCTGAATTGGGGACAAGTCTTTTTGTTTAAGACATCAGGCGAGCGCGACTGTGGCGCACCTCACCCATCATTTTGTCGAGATACTTAAGACGTGTGGTCAATCGACACGCGCCTTGAATGTCGTGGCCCGCAAACGCCAAAGACAGGGCCGACAAAACATCGTCAATCTCCGTTTTGGTTTCGCGTTGGATGGCGTTCAGCGCATCTTGGGTATCGGCCATCATCAACTTTTCCCGCATTTCCATGGCCTCCATCAAGATGGATTGGTCATGGACCAAGTTGCAGCCTTCGGGCAATACGTCAATTCCAAGCAAATGGACCAGATAGTCCGCACGCATCAGCGGGTTTTTGAGCACTTCATAGGCGTCGTTCAAGGCCGTGGCTTGGCGTTGGCTAAGCGCTTTTTCCTTCGGCGCCTTGGTGGCAAAGCGGTCAGGGTGAAGTTGCCGTTGGAGGTCAAAATACAAACGATCTAAGGCCGCAACATCCACATCAAATGTCGGCTCCATTCCCAAACGCGCGAAATGGTCCACGGATGCCGGAGCCTGCACTGCTTTGCAGGTGTGGCAAAACAATGCCGTTGCAGGGGATGGGCCTTTGCAGGACCAGCACGGCTTGAGATGGGTTTCGGGCGATTGTGTGTTCACGTCGAGCATTTACCGTCGGTCATATTTCTAAACTTATTATAGGGCCACAAAACGCAACCGCCCCGAAGGGCGGCCACGGGATAAAATGACGCAGCCCCTTAAACGTGAAAAGACTCACCGCACCCACAGCGGCCCTTCTCATTGGGGTTGGTGAAGACAAAGCCACTTTCAAGCTTGTCCGTCACATAGTCCATTTCGGTGCCGATGATGAACATGGTGGCCTTGGGGTCAATCAGAACCTTCACCCCATCGACCTCCAATTCCTCATCAAACTCGCCAACTTCGTCTGCAAATTCAAGCGTGTAAGACAAACCCGAGCAGCCTTTTGTGCGCACGCCGATGCGGATGCCGGCAGACGGCTTACCACGGCTTGCGAGCAGGGCCTTGACTTGGTCAATGGCCGCAGGGGTCATGTTGATCGGTGCGGGCAAATTCATCGGGCGTTCTCTCTGTTCACGTCAAAAAGCTTATTCAGCGGCGTCTTGACCCTTGTTGGCCGTAGCGGCTTTGCTTTTGTAATCTTGGATAGCCGCTTTGATAGCATCCTCAGCCAGGACCGAGCAATGAATCTTCACCGGCGGCAGAGCCAGTTCTTCGGCAATGTCGGTGTTTTTGATGGTCGCGGCTTCGTCAATGGTCTTGCCTTTGACCCATTCGGTCACCAGCGAGCTCGAAGCAATGGCGGAACCGCACCCAAAGGTCTTGAACTTTGCGTCTTCGATGATGCCGTCCGCGCTCACCTTGATTTGCAGTTTCATCACGTCGCCGCACGCGGGCGCGCCCACCAATCCGGTGCCGATGTCACTTGCGCCGTCTTCCATTGAACCGACGTTACGCGGGTTCTCATAATGGTCGATCAGTTCTTTACTATAGGCCATGTTTTATCTCCTTTAGGTCCCTTCTTAGATGGGGACTGTTCACGTTGGGGGCAATGTATGATCTCAGTGTTCAGCCCATTTGATGGACTTAATATCGATACCGGCTTGCGCCATGTCCCAAAGCGGGCTCAGTTCGCGCAGACGGTTCACTTCTTTGGCAATGCGTTCAATCGCATAGTCGATGTCTTCTTCGGTGGTGAAGCGGCCCAGGCCCAAACGCAAGGACGTGTGAGCCAGTTCTTCTTCGACACCCAGCGCGCGCAGCACATAGCTGGGTTCCAACGACGCAGACGTGCACGCGGAACCGCTGGAGACCGCCAAGTCCTTAATGCCCATCATCAGGCCTTCACCTTCGACGTAAGCAAACGATATATTCAAATTGCCGGGAATGCGGTGCACAAGATCGCCGTTCAAGAAAATTTCCGGTATGCGTTCTTTCAAACCCTCAAACAAGCGGTTTTGGAAACCGTGCAGACGTTCAGCTTCCGCCGCCATTTCTTTGCTCGCCAATTCGCACGCTTTGCCCAAACCCACCACCAAGGGGGTCGGCAAGGTGCCCGAACGCATGGCGCGTTCTTGACCGCCGCCGTGGATCAACGGCACCAACCGCACACGGGGCTTGCGCCGCACATACAGCGCGCCGATGCCCATGGGGCCATAAACTTTGTGCCCGGAAATCGACAGCAGATCGATGTTCATGTCATCCACATCCAAGGGGATTTTCCCGACGGCTTGCGCGGCGTCAGTGTGGAAGAAGGTTTTGTTGGCGCGGCACAGTTGGCCGATTTCCTTCAAGGGCTGGATCACGCCGATTTCATTGTTCACCGCCATGATGGAAACCAACACGGTTTTATCCGTCATCGCGGCCTTCAAAACGTCCAGATCGATCAAGCCGTTTTCTTGGACGTGCAAATAGGTGACGTCAAAGCCGTCTTGCTGCAACGCCCGACAGGATTCCAACACGCACTTGTGTTCGGTCACGCAGGTGATGATGTGGTTGCGCTTGTCGCCATAAAACTTCGCCACGCCTTTGATGGCCAAGTTGTTGGATTCCGTAGCACCTGAGGTGAAAATGATTTCCTTCGTCGAGGCCCCAATCAAGTCCGCCACATGGCCGCGGGCAATCTCGACCGCATCTTCCGCTTCCCAACCATAATGGTGGTTGCGCGAATGCGGGTTGCCGAACTTTTCGGTCCAATAGGGGTTCATCGCCTCAACCACACGCGGATCGGTTGGCGTGGTCGCCTGATAATCCAGGTAGAGAGGGTTGTTTTGGGTCCAAGTCTTGGCCGTCATTTTTTTCAACCTTGTTCTTTGTTCATTGGTTCAACATTTACTTTAAGCGGCAGAGCGCGCCCTGCTCTTGCGCTGATAGAGCGCCGCCCAAGCGGACAAAAAGCGTTCGATATCGTCATCTGTGGTGGCATGGCCCAAGCTCACCCGAACCGCCGTTTTGGCGACTTCGGTTGGGATGCCCATGGCGCCCAGCACGCCACTGGATTTGGTTTTCCCCGACCCACAGGCCGACCCGGCGCTGACACAGAGGCCATCCAGATCAAAAGCCATCACTTGGGTTTCGGCATCCACACCAGACATGGTGATGAAACTGGTGTTGGGCAAGCGGTCCGTCAACAAGGCAATCACATTGGCCTCATTTGAAAGCTCCAGGACTCCGGCTTCCAAACGATCCCGCAGCGCTTTGATCCGCGCCATATCGGGAAGTTCCGCTTTGGCCAGTTCAGCCGCCACGCCAAACCCGGCAATGCCGGATAAATTTTCGGTACCGCCACGCACGCCGTTTTCCTGCCCGCCGCCGGGGTTCACCGCTGTCAATTTAACATCCTTGGTGGCGATCAGCGCACCAGCGCCCTGCGGGCCGCCGATTTTGTGCGCCGACAAGCTCATCAGATCAACGCCCAGCGCGGCAAAATCAACATCGATTTTGCCCAACGCCTGAACCGCGTCGGTATGCACAAGGGCATGGTAGCGGTGCGCGATCCGGGCAATGCCTTCGACTTGCTGCAACACGCCGGTTTCATTGTTGGCCAACATCACGGAAATGACCTTGTCATCCCCGCCACCGGCCAGCATTTCATCAAATTGGAACGGATCAATCAGCCCGTTCACATCAACCGGAATGCGCTCGATGGCGTCGGCAGCACGCAAAACCGATGCATGTTCGGTGGCCCCAACCATAACGTTTGGACGTCCCGAGCCCCTTAACGCGAGGCTATTGGCTTCGGTGCCACAAGAGGTAAACACGATCTGGGCGCTGGCGGGGGCATTCACAGCGCGGCGCACCTGTTCGCGGGCCTCTTCAACGATACGCCGGGCCTTGCGGCCCTGACCGTGCACCGACGACGGATTGCCGCCGACCTGCATCGCACGTGCCGCTGCCTCCACCGCTTCGGGGCGGGTGGGCGAGGTCGCGTTATGATCCATGTAAACCGTTTGGTTCATGGCGTCAGATGCCTTTTCAAGTCAGTGTTTGTGAAGTCAGCCGGTGGTGTGCCTGTGCTCATTCCGCCGCGATGATATCGGATGGAATTTGCGCCACCATGTCATGAAACAATTCCGGCTGCGGACCCAAAACCCGGCGCGCGCAAACATCAGCCAAGGTCACAGAGCTGAGATAGAGATGAATTTGGTAGCTCAGCGCTTGCCACAAATCATGGGTCAAACAGCGTGCTTTATCCGTATGACAGCCGCCCGATGCGCTACAGCGGGTCGCCGAAATCGGCTCATCCACCGCCGTGATTACATCGGAAATGCGAATTTCACTGGTCTTGCGCGACAACAAGTAACCGCCGCCCGGACCGCGCACACTTTTGACCAAACCTGCACGGCGCAATTTGCCAAACAGCTGTTCAAGATACGACAGGGAAATTTCCTGACGATCGGCCACATCGGCCAACGCCACCGGCTTGCCCGAAGCGGTCTTGCCCAGATCAGCCATGGCCATAACGGCATAACGTCCTTTGGTGCTGAGTTTCACGTCAGTGTCTCCTTCAAATTGGTCGGGCTATAAACGCCCCACCGGGAAATTATTACTTCTTCTTTTTCGTCAACAGCTCTGGACCATCTTGCGTCTGACGGTCAGGAAGCACCTGTCCGCGTTCCAACACATCGATGCGCTCCATCAAACTCGCCACCTGTGCCCGCAGGTTATCGATGGTGTGCAGAACCGGATCGGGGCACCCATCGGACGGCGTGCCATAGGCCACGAAATCCTTTGCATGCTCTTTGTCGCGCGGCATCACCACACGGGCCGGAATACCCACCGCCGTCACGCCGGGCGGCACATCGCGCGTCACCACGGCATTGGCCCCGATGCGGGCATCCTTGCCCACCGTAATGGGTCCCAAAATCTGCGCCCCGGATCCGACAATCACGCCATCTTCCAAAGTAGGGTGGCGTTTTTGATTAACCTGTTTGTGACTGTCCACACTGGGGGAAATACCACCCAACGTCACAATCTGATACAGCGTCACGTCATCGCCGATTTCGCTGGTCTCACCAATCACCACGCCGTCGCCGTGATCGATAAAGAAGCGCCGCCCAATGATCGCACCGGGATGAATTTCAATGCCGGTGAAAAACCGGGCCGCTTGCGACAACAAGCGCGCCACAAAGTGAAAATCGTGCTTCCACAGCCAGTTCGACACCCGATAAACCTGGATCGCATGAAAGCCCGGATACAGTAAAATAACCTCCAAGCGCGACCGCGCTGCGGGATCTCGGGCAATAAACGAATCGATATCTTCCTTAAGCCTCTTGAAAAACATGGCTCATCCAATATGTTTGTGCTAAATGGTTCGCAGGCAGTGGCAACGGGTTCATCCTATGCGCCGCCGTCTGCGACTTTAATAACTGCGTAACGCCATAACAAAACACTTCACCATCCATGCTGCATTACACTTCTATAATATAAGATACCCGACTACAGTGGTCAAGTATTCCGGCACCCTGAACAAAAAATATTTTTTGTGCGGTGCAATTGAGAATGTTTCATGCAACCTGTTGAAATTTAGACGGTTAATCAAAATCCATGCCTGAAGTTATCTTCAACGGTCCCGAGGGACGCCTCGAAGGGCGTTACCATCACTCCAAAAAGCCCGGCGCGCCCATCGCGCTTGTTTTGCACCCCCACCCACAATTCGGGGGGACCATGAACAATAAGGTCGTGTACGCCATGTACCAGGCGTTCGTGAAACGTGGCTTTTCCACTTTGCGGTTCAATTTTCGCGGTGTTGGGCGCTCACAGAGCACCTTTGACAACGGCCAAGGCGAAATGAGCGATGCAGCATCGGCTTTGGATTGGATGCAAGCGCACAATCCCAACGCCTCTGGCTGCTGGATTGGCGGGTTTTCATTTGGCGCATGGATTTCCATGCAGCTGATGATGCGCCGCCCCGAAATCAATGGCTTCATTTCCATCGCCGCGCCCGCCAGCCAGCACGACTTTACGTTCTTGGCCCCGTGTCCGGCGTCCGGCATTTTGGTTCACGGCGATCACGATGAAGTGGTCCCCATCGACAGCGTCGATAAGCTGGCCGCAAAACTGAAAAGCCAAAAGAACATCAAGATCGATTATGAAATCGTCAAAGGCTGCGATCACTTTTTTGTCGATCACATGCCGCAACTCAAGAAAATCATTGACGATTACCTTGATAAGTCTTTGGTGAAAGCGCCTTAAACCAGCCTATCACTTGCAAAATTTGCACAAAAAAGACGGCCTCAGCGGGCCGTCTTTTTTTGTTGTTTGTGACACGGACACGTTAGGTTGGTCGACTAAGCGTGCCGCCGCTCATCGGTTCGCCAACGCCGGTGGTCGCCGGGAAGGTGATGGGCAACCACCGCTCAGAGCGCACCGCAAGATAGGCAAACGCCTGGGCTTCCATGGCATCCCCATCCCAGCCCACACCGTCGGCCGAGCGCACATCCGCGCCGGTGGTGTCCCGCAACATCTGCATCATAACCGGGTTAAGCCGCCCGCCCCCGGTTACGATCCAGGTGTGCACCGGGGCCGGAAAATGCGCTGCAGCCCGGGCGGCCGACTTGGCGATAAACGACGTAATCGTCGCCGCACCGTCTTCAAGGCTCAAGCCCTCGACACAATCGCGGCAAAACTCTTGACGATCCAAAGACTTGGGCGGTTTGCGGTCAAAATAAGCATGGCTTAATGCTTTTTCCACGACATCCTCATGGACGCGCCCTTTTGCCGCCAACGCGCCGTCTTTATCCATATCAACGTCTGTGTGAGCGCGCACCCAGTCGTTCAACGGCGCATTGCCCGGTCCAGTGTCAAAGGCGAGCAAAGCGTCTTCACCGGCTCCCCCCCCGGAACCCACCCAAGTGATGTTGCTAACGCCGCCGATGTTGAGCACGGCTGCAGGCAATTGAATTTCGGGCGCACTTTTGAGCAATGCGGCGTGGAAAATCGGCACCAAAGGTGCACCTTCCCCACCGGAATTGACGTCGCGCGAGCGAAAATCGCTGACCACCGGAATGCCTAACCAATCGGCCAGCAAACTGCCCTGTCCCAATTGCACGGTGATGCGGTTTTTCGGATCGTGATGCACGGTATGACCATGAAACCCAACCACATCAATGTCTTGTGCGTCAAGATTGGCACGGCTGAGCAAGATTTTGACGGCATCCGCGTGCAAAATGGTGAGGAACCGCTCAACATCGTCCGCACCCGGCGCGGCACGTCCGGCCGGGCCGAGAATGCGGCGCAATTTGTTTTTAAATGCGTCTTCATACGGAATGGTCAAAGACGGGCCGAATTCTACGAAATCTTCACCATTGGTCTTGATCAACGCGGCATCGATGCCATCCAAAGAGGTGCCACTCATCAAGCCAACAGCGGTATATATTTTGCCTTGGTTCATGTCCCTATAGGCCTGAAGGCCTCTCCCCATGTTTCGCTGCACGTTGTGTGCCTGCGACCAGTGTGCTAAGTCCAATCCCAACATCCAAGTGGACATCCAGCATACAGCATTCAAGCGCCGATAGGACTCGTTTTGGCCATGACCGATCTAAAATCTGATTTTCTGAAGACCGTTACTGAGCGCGGTTATCTGCACCAATGTACAGATCTGGAAACCCTGGATCAAAAATCCAGCACCTCCATCGTCACCGCCTATATCGGCTTCGATTGCACCGCGCCAAGCCTTCATGTGGGGTCTCTTTTGCCCATCATGATGCTGCGCACGTTGCAAAAAACCGGTCACAAGCCGATCGTTTTGATGGGCGGAGGCACCACCTTGGTGGGTGATCCTTCGGGTAAGGACGAAAGCCGTAAAATGCTGACGGCGGCGGATATCCAGGCCAATATGGATGGCATCAAACAGATTTTTTCCAAATTTCTCACCTTTGGCGATGGTCCCACCGACGCGGTGATGGTCAACAACGCCGATTGGCTGACGACGCTCAATTACGTTGAATTTCTGCGCGATTTTGGCCCCCACTTCACCATCAACCGGATGCTGGGGTTTGATTCGGTCAAATTGCGTTTGGAACGCGAACAGCCGCTCACGTTCTTGGAATTCAACTATATGATTCTCCAGGCTTATGATTTCTTGGAACTCAATCGCCGCCAGGGATGCTGCTTGCAGATGGGCGGGTCCGATCAATGGGGCAACATCGTCAACGGTGTTGAGCTCACCCGCCGGGTTGACGCCAAAGAAGTCTTTGGCCTGACCACCCCCCTGCTCACCACCTCATCGGGGGCAAAAATGGGCAAAACCGCTGCAGGAGCCGTGTGGCTCAACGCCGAACAGCTGTCGCCCTATGACTATTGGCAATATTGGCGCAACACCGAAGACGGCGACGTCGGGCGCTTCTTGCGTCTGTTCACGGAACTTCCTTTGGAAGAGATCGCCCGCCTGGAAAGTCTTGAAGGCCAAGACATCAACGACGCCAAAAAGGTGCTGGCCGACGAAGCCACGCGCATGTGCCACGGCATCGAAGCCGCCAAAGCCGCCCACGCCACCGCACAAAAAACCTTTGAAGAGGGTCAGTTGGGCGACGACTTGCCCTCCATCGACGTACCCAGAGCCGAACTGGAAGCCGGCATACCCGCCTTTACGGCCTTGGTCACGGCGGGTCTGTGCACATCCAACGGCGAAGCCCGGCGCCTCATCAAAGGCGGCGGTGGGCGCATCAATGACAAGGCTTTTGCCACCGAAAACCAAACGGTAACGACCGCTGATCTGAATGCGGATGGTGTTGTGAAGCTGTCATCGGGTAAAAAGCGCCACGTACTGCTACGCGCCGTTTAAAGAGCTGACACAAAAAACAGCGCGCAAACGCAAACGGAGCCGCTGCACACGCAGAACGTTCCAAAACGAAGTGGGCCCGAATCAATTTCAACGGCATGCTGGAGATATAACCATTATATTCAGTTGGGTATTTAATGGTACACCCCCGCCATTGCCCCATAACAGCCTGTTTTGAGCAAATTAAAACCTCGATTTCACAAGTCTATTACTTGACAAATTTAGTCAGCATTTCCACATCTATCTTAACATTAGAAATTGCTAATGAAAGAAAGGTGCAAAAATGTCCAGCTTCATCCCTAACTTTCCCGTAGACGGCGTCGTAACGGTCAACCGAGTTGTGTTAAGACCTGAATATGATGTCGACGACCTGCAAGAACGCGTGGCCGTCCTTTGTGAAAACGTCAAAACCTATCATTCCGAGACGGGTTTCATTGGTGGGTTTGTCACGTTAAATGCGGGCATGGTCTCAAACGAAGGCAGCTCGGCCGGCAAGGCCGTTCAATCATCCCTTAAGGGGCGCGAAGCGCTCATCGTGACCTTCTGGCGCTCCTTTGAAGAGCACGAGCAATCTCACAAAAGCGATACATTCCAACCCTTGTTCGCCGAAGTTTTGGAGCTCTGCGAAAACGGAAACGAAGAAATCGCTTACACAATGCTGTGGTCGGGTCAGGCTTATGACGCTAAAGAAGCACAAGCGGCGAAAGCGGCGAAAAAACGTTTCGCGGCATAAACCGAGGGCCAGCACCTACTTTATAGGTGCTGGCGTCACGGCATCACTGGGGGCTGACTTGGGTGTCGGCGGAATTGTTGGCGTTTTAGGGCCTTGAGGCGTTTCTGTTTCCTTGCCGGAATCTGTAAAGATTCCGCGCAAGACGCCGGGTGCCAAAGCGCTGAGCGGATTCACGGTAATTTCCACGTTGTCTTCCACGCCCTTCATGGTGTAGGTGGCGGCGAACAGCCCACCGCCTTTTTCCGGCCCGGTAAACAGTTCCCCAATAAGCGGAATTTTACCCAACAGCGCATTGATCATATACGCTGGCACCACCGTGCCTTTGATGTCCAAAAGCTTTTGATCCATGTTCACGGTACCGCTGGCGGTAATCCCAATGGTCGGACCAGAAGCCCGGGCATCGGTCAGATGCAACACCCCCTTTTCCAGCTTAAAGGGCGCTTCAAAGATATCAAAGTTCAAGCCGTCGCCTTGTAATGCATCCAACACGCCGGTTAACGACATAATGCCGATCAGCTTTGCGAATGCCGGGGCTTCGATCATGGCGTAGTTTTTAACCTTCACCACACCTTCCAGCGGTGCATCTTTGCCCACTTCGGTATAAGCCGCTTTCAGATCGAACGTACCACCCAAAATGTTGTCATAAAGATCGAGCGTCTTAAGCGCAGAACCGGCCTTATCTGAGGCAATGGATAAATAGCGCAAGCCATCCGTGTCGGTGTCCAGCATCAGCTCGATACTGCCCTGACGCTCACCCTCGCCAACCACACCGACCACATCGAGTTTGCGCCACTGCCCGTTCTCTCTGTAAACGGACCCGATCAAATCGGTCATGATGCGATCTTTGCGGATCAGCACGTTGCGAATGTCCACCGCGACGTCCAGCATCAAATTGTCGTCTTGAAGGTTTTCTTGTCCTGACACATCCCGAATGCCGAGCATTTCATCCCACAGCAAACCCACATCAAGGCTTTCCCCCCGCAGCACCAGTTCCCAAGGTGTGTTGGCGAGTGGGGGGTTGGCATCAAGGGGCTTAAGCGGAGTCAGTGAACCCGAAACATCGGTGTGGCCAGAGCGCATGGTGTCGATATCAACGCGCGCCAATTGACCCGATTTAGAAAACTGGACCGACCCAGCAATGTTCATATTGGGCGCCGATACGCTGAATTTGGGAATGGCCACCGGAACATCGCCTTTCAGGCGCAATTCCATAACCGCAATCCCGGGCACCCCTTGGGGTTTATCCCATCCCAATTCAGGCGCTGCCAAATGGATATTTGCCAAATCAACCCGTGCGGACAGCGATTGCCGTCCATCGCTGAGTTCCGTGTAATTGACGTTGGCTTGCGCCCCACCACGCATATAGCGCGCCAAGATATCGGGAACTTCGATCCCCAATGCACCGAGGTTCAAAACTTCTTTGATGGTCCCGGAAATTTCGTAGTGATCGCGAAATAACGCAGCCCCACGAAAATCGTGGCTCCAGCCAATCTGCACCGGCACATCGCCCAAGACCGCCGTTCCCTTGAGATCCAGTGCATCGTTGGTCACCGTCAGTTGCAGATCGCCCTTTTCCAAATCTTTATGAAACAGCGAATCTTTAATGCGCGCCTTGCTCAGATGAGCGTCGGCTTTGGCGATGACCTCCTCGGCCAGCAAATCGGCCTTCAACGGCAATTTTAAAGAGATGTTCGTCGTCACCGTGCCATCGGTGCCTTTGGGGTTCAGACCGATGATCGAGGCAAAGCCCAGCGGCTCATGATCGATCAGCGCCAATGCGGCGGGGACCGGACCGCTCACTTTCAGCTGGATATCTGCTTCGGGTAAATCTTCTTGCAGTTTCAACAGCGAAACTTGACCGTCCAGCACCTTCAAACCCTTAAAAGCGTCTGCACCATCAATCTTGATGTCGAAGCGTTCCGCAGTGAACGTGGCGCTGCCATGGGCATTCTTCCCCGGCGGCATGGGGGCCAGATAATCAACGGTCAAACCGCTGGCCTGAATTTCACCCTCAAGCGCCGTCAGCGCCAATCCGCCCCCAACACCGACATCAGAACGCAGCGCGACATGGACCGATGCATGCTCCGCCACGCCGTCACGCAAATTGGGAATAACCCACATGCGCGCATCGATGCCCAAATCTTTGGGCCAATAGCTGTCCAGATCGTTAAACGCCACATTGCGGACCGATCCGGTCAAATCCAACGACAGCCCTGCGAAGGGGGGGGCTTCGGCGGCTCTTTCCCCCTCACTTTCAGGCTCCGTAACCGGACCCTTCAAGAGGCCCTCTATGGCCAAGGTGAGATTGGCAACGGGCCCTTCAGAATCGGGGATTGAAGGGCTGCGCAACCCAATTTGCATGTCCTTAACGTCGAGCTTTCCCGTATCTCCCGCATAGCTCAGCGCCGTTTTGAGCATTTTCAGCGGCAATTCGTGATTGATGGGGGCGGGTAGGTAGAGATTTTCTCCGGCCCGTAGTGTCATATCCAGATTGTTGATATCGAGCACCTCATCGGAGCCCTCGTAGCGCCCCTGAATATGAAGTTCATCCACCGCGACCCGCTGGGCCCACGCCAAAATGTCGAGTTGCGCCGCCAAGGAAACCGGCAACGCAATGCTGCCCTTTGCCCCGCTCAAATCAAACCCGATGCCTTCAATCCGACCACCTTGATCCATACTTAAGGTGGTCGTTCCAGACAAATCAATATCGAGCGCGCCTAAGGCTTCCATTCGGGGTGACAAGCTGGCGAAATCGGCCGGGTTCACTTTTTCAAAACTCACGCCCAAGTCGATGCGCTTGCCCGCGACCGAATAGCCGCCCAAAATCGACACGGCAGCAACCTTGTCGCCCGCCTGCAAATTCAAGTCCAATTCGGCCTCAAGACCGCCTTGAACCCGGGTAAAGTGGGCGTTGGCATTTGACGCCTGTAAGGTCGTGCCAAGCGCTTGATCTTCATAACTGAGATCACCCGAGACAATGGACATGCGCTTGAGATAGCTCATGGCCTGGCTTGGATCGGGGTCTTGCAGCATCAGCAAAATCATCGATGCCACAAAATCGTTGGAGGCCTGTTGTGCTTTTCCATCAGAACCCAGTTGCGCGCCCATAAGCCCCAGCGCCAAATGACCGTCCTGATCGCGCACCAAACGAAAGCTGGGGCCAAAAAATTCGATGGAGCGAGGAGCGACCACACCACGCACCAAGGCTTTGGCGCTGAGCGAAATGGAAACTTCCGGAACCCGCGCCAAATCTTCCCCGCTGGGCAACGTGGTGTGCAGGTTAACAATGCGAATGTCGAGCGTGCGTTCCCATCCGGCCCAGGTGAGAATGGTGTCGTCTATCGACACGTTCACGCCACCTTTATAGACCTCTGCCAAGGCGTTTTTAATATAAGGGGTGAGAAAGCCAATCGACACCGGGCCGGTGGTCAGACGCCACGCAACCAAAAGCATAGCCACCAGCAGACCCAAACCGAGTCCGCCGATCACTTGAACAAAGCCTCTGATTGTGCGTTTGACCAGTGGACTTTCCCCCCTTCATCAAGGCATGCTGTTGACCCATCATGATGCCAACAGACTTAAAGAATTCAAAACAACATGCAGCTTTTTCAGTTCGATGCCAAAAACCTTCCCGCACCTGCTCACCCTCTGCAAGTGACGACGGACTGGGAGCGATTTATAGAAGCTGCCCACAAGCAAAGCAACGCTTCGCCTGAACTTCAAGCGGAACTGGTTCAATTTGCCGAAACCTTGAAAATGGACCCAATTGGCGCTCCGCTCGGCGCCTCCATTTTCGGAAACGCCCCATTTCTTAGCTCATGCTGGATAAATGATCCACAGTTCACCAAAGAGCTGTTGGAACGGGGGCCTGATCAGATCAAAGATGCCATTATGGACGCCACCCGCAATGACGGGCTGGATATGGATGAAACCGCGCTGAAAAAACACCTTCGGGTGCAAAAGCGGCGCATGGCGTTGACCGTCGCTTTGGCCGATATCACCGGTTTATGGGACGTATTCGACGTCACCGGAACGCTGTCCGATTTTGCCGATGCCGCGACGTCCCGCGCATGTGCGGTGCTTTTGCGCACGTTGCACGAACGCGGCAAAATCAAGTTGAAGGACTTAAACGACCCCGAGCGCGGTTCTGGCCTGGTGGTGCTGGGCATGGGTAAGTTGGGCGGACGCGAGCTGAATTATTCATCCGACATCGATTTAATCTTGCTGTTTGACCCCGACGTGATTGAAACCGACGCGCCGATGGACCTGCAACACAGTTTTGTCCGCCTGGCGCGGGGGTTGGTGAGCTTGCTCGATGAGCGTACCGCCGACGGTTATGTGTTTCGTACCGATTTGCGACTACGCCCCGATCCGGGTTCCACACCCTTGGCGCTGTCCACGCACGCCGCAGAACAGTATTATGAAAGCATCGGCCAAAACTGGGAACGCGCCGCCATGATCAAGGCGCGGCCCATTGCCGGCGACAAAGACGCGGGTGCCGCGTTCTTGGCCCACTTAAAACCCTTTGTTTGGCGCAAAAATTTAGATTTCGCCACGATCCAAGACATTCAATCCATCAAGCGCCAAATCAACGCTCACAAGGGTGGCTCCGACATCAAACTGCACGGC
This sequence comes from Magnetovibrio blakemorei, assembly GCF_001746755.1. Taxonomy (GTDB): domain Bacteria; phylum Pseudomonadota; class Alphaproteobacteria; order Rhodospirillales; family Magnetovibrionaceae; genus Magnetovibrio; species Magnetovibrio blakemorei. The sequence continues at coordinate 36,929 of NZ_MCGG01000054.1, forward strand.
CACAACGTCAAGCTGGGGCGCGGCGGCATTCGTGAAATTGAGTTTTATGCACAAACCCAGCAATTGATTTGGGGCGGACGCGATCGCAATTTGCGTAAAATTCCGACCCTACAAGCCCTTAACGCCTTGGTTGACGCTGGTCTTGAGACCGCCGCCAACGCCCAGGTTTTAGACCAAGCTTACCGCTACCTGCGCCGGGTCGAGCACCGTTTGCAAATGGTTGACGATGCCCAGACCCACACCCTGCCCGAAGATGATGAGGGTCTCAACGCCATCGCCACGTTCTTGGGCTACGACGGCGTTCAAGCCTTCGCCACAGAGCTTTTGGGCACCTTAAAGCAGGTGGAAAAACTTTATGCCGAGCTCTTTGCCGAGGGTGAGCCGCTTTCCGACAGCGGATCTGAAGGGGGGAATTTGGTCTTCACCGGAGGCGAACCTGATCCCGAAACCCTGAAGACGCTGGCCAATATGGGTTACAAAAATCCCGAAACCGTCGATGTGACCGTGCGCGGCTGGCATCACGCGCGCCATCGTTCAACCCGCTCGGCCCGATCCCGCGCCATCTTGACGGAACTGATGCCGCTCATTTTGAAAACCATGGCCGCCACCGCCGATCCCGACAGCGCCTTGCTGCGCTTTGATGAATTTTTATCCAAGTTGCCCGCAGGCGTACAGCTGTTTTCGATGTTTCAAGCCAACCCGCAAATGCTGGAACTGATCGCCGATATTTTGGGCACGGCGCCAAGGCTGGCGGAACACTTGGCGCACAAGGCCAATATCTTGGACGGTGTACTGACGCCAGGCTTCTTCGATAAGCCTCCCAATGCCGAAGAGATGCGCCTTGAGCTTGAGCACGTCTTGCAAGACGGCACCTGCATGGAAGAGGTTTTGGATTTGGCCCGGCGCTGGGCCAAGGACCGCAAATTCCAAGTTGGGGTACAAGTTCTGAAAGGCACGATTAAAGAACGCGAAAGCCAACGCGCCCTCACCGACATTGCCGAAACCCTGTTGACGACGCTACAGCCGCGTGTCGAAGCTGAATTTGCCACCCAGCACGGTGTCGTTCCCGGCGGTGCATTGTGCGTTGTGGCGTTCGGAAAACTGGGCGGCGGGGAAAAAACGCCAACGTCCGACATGGACATCACCTTGGTTTACGATTTTGATGCCGAGGCGACGGCCTCCAACGGTCCCAAACCGCTGGCCGTCAGCCAATATTTTGCCCGTCTCAGCCAACGCTTGATCAATGCCTTATCCGCACAAACGGCAGAAGGCGCATTATACGAAGTCGATATGCGCCTGCGTCCCAGCGGCAACGCCGGGCCTATTGCGACATCCCTCATCGCATTCGAAAAATATTTTAAAACCGAGGCCTGGACATGGGAGCATATGGCCCTGACCCGCGCCCGCGCGCTCACGGGTCCCCAAGATCTCCAGACCAAAGTTCAAGCCGTCATCTTTGCAACGCTCACCTCTGAACGCAATGTCGACAAGCTGGTGGTTGACGTCGCGGACATGCGCACGCGCATGGATGCACAACGCCACACCGATATGATCTGGGAAATCAAAAACTTCCGCGGCGGCTTGGTGGATATCGAATTCATATCGCAATATTTGCAGCTCAAAAACGGCCATGCCCACCCGGAAATTTTGTCTCCCAACACCCGCACGGCCCTGAGCAACCTAAAAGAGGCCCGCATTTTAGAACCATCCATCGCAACCCGCCTGATCCAAACACTGGATTTATGGCAATCCATTCAAGGGCTGTTGCGCCTAACGGTGACGGCTGCGCAACGCGCACGTGCGGACTACGTCATGGCCCCTTCCCTGCAACAGCACATCTGTCGCCTGGTGGGGTCGGATACCTTTGAAGGTGCTCAAACACAAATCAAAGCCACCGCAGACGAAGTCCTGGCGATTTTTGAGGCCCTCGTTGAAATCCCGGCCGCCTCCGCGCGCCCCCATGTGACTTCAGATCTGAGCGATGCCAATCAAAGCAATGGAAAATAAACGCTCTCAAACCACACTCAATTTAACACTTTTTATTGTGTTGTATTTAAGGAAGGCGTAGACTCCCAGCCGCAATGCGGCAAAAGCAACACGATCCATTCTGACGGAGGACGAACACATGACGGCTGCCACCACAAAAGCAAAAGCCAAGGCAACCACGATGACCACAGCGATTGAAGCTAAGCAAGATCCGCTTGAGCCCAACGCCACCGTCCCTGTCACGGCCAAAACCAAAGTTCAACTGCCGCGTCCGTCCATCCACAAAAGCCACGCATTGCTGCAACATGACCGCGATGTGAAAAAGAAATCGCCGCTGCCCGAAAACTATCCCTACAAAACCCGTATGAACAGAGGCCAGTACGAAGCCCGCAAGCAAGAACTTCAAATCGAATTGTTGAAGGTTCAAAACTGGGTGAAAGATACCGGACAGCGCGTTTTGTGCATATTTGAAGGTCGCGATGCGGCCGGCAAGGGCGGCACCATCAAACGCTTTACGGAACACTTAAATCCCCGTGGTGCGCGCGTCGTTGCCCTGGAAAAACCCACCGAAGAAGAACGCGGACAATGGTACTTCCAGCGCTATGTGGAACAGTTGCCGACCAAAGGGGAAATCGTGTTTTTCGATCGCTCTTGGTACAACCGTGCCGGGGTTGAACGGGTGATGGGGTTTTGCTCCCCCGCCGAATACATGGAATTTATGCGTCAAGTTCCCGAATTTGAACGTATGCTGGTGCGCAGTGGTATTCGCTTGTTCAAGTTCTGGTTTTCGGTCAGCCGCGATGAGCAACTGTTTCGCTTTCAATCGCGCCAAAACGATCCGCTCAAGCATTGGAAGCTGAGCCCGGTGGACGTGGAATCTCTGGACCGCTGGGATGAGTATTCCGAAGCCAAAGAAAGCATGTTTTTTTACACCCACACCGCCGACGCGCCGTGGACCGTGGTACGCTCTGATGACAAAAAGCGCGCGCGCGTCAACTGCATGCGCCACTTCTTGGCCTCCATGCCTTACCCCGGCAAGGACGACGACGTGAACACCACGCCCGATCCACGCCTTGTCGGTTATGCCGATTCATTCTATGAAAAATTGGACGACTTCGATCCGGAGAAGAAAAAGCTCCGCATTTGATGACTTTGTTTGAGGACTGATATGAGCATTTCCATTGGCGATAAAGCGCCCGCATTTGACCTGCCCACCGACGGCGACGGTCGCCTCAAGCTTGCCGACTTAAAAGGCAAGGCCATAGTGCTGTATTTTTACCCCAAGGACTCCACCCCCGGCTGCACCACCGAAGGCAACGATTTCGCCGCCTTGCACGCCGATTTCGTCAAGGCCGGCGCGGTGGTCTTGGGTGCGTCCAAAGACAGCGTGAAACGCCACGACACCTTCAAAGCCAAACAGGGTTTTCCATTCCCGTTGCTGTCGGACGAAGACGGTGTCTTGTGTGAGGCGTATGGCGTGTGGGTGTTGAAAAAGAATTATGGCCGCGAATATATGGGTATTGAGCGGGCCACGTTTCTCGTCGACGCCAAGGGCAAAATTGCAAACATTTGGCGCAAGGTGCGGGTCAAGGGCCATGCCGCCGAAGTGCTCGAAGCTGTCCAAGCCCTGTGACAACTCCCGTGACGCTCTCAGACGCCGCATGCCGCGTTTTGAACACCGCCGATCCCGCAGAAAAAGTGCGTCTGACGTATGCGTATGCGCATGAGTGGCGCGCAGGTAACATCGCTGAGATTGGCACATCCTCGCCGCCTGATCGTCCGGCCCGCCCGGTCAAGCCGGTCCTGTGCCCGCCCTCAGACATGCCCAAACGATCCGCCGGGGGCGGCAAGCGGCGCACCAATTTGATCCATGCCATCGCCCACATTGAGCTCAACGCCATCGACTTGGCGTGGGATGCGGTGGCGCGCTTTGCCCCCTTGAATTTACCCAAAGCCTTTTATGACGACTGGGTTCGGGTCGCCGAAGACGAAGCGCGTCATTTCGAGATGCTGCAAAATCGCTTGGTCGAGTTGGGGGCCAGTTACGGCGACATCCCCGCCCATGACGGTCTGTGGGAAGCCGCACTGAACACCAATGATGATGTTTTGGCACGCATGGCGCTCGCACCCATGCTGCTGGAGGCGCGTGGTCTAGACACCACGCCTGCAACAGTTGAACGATTGCGAGCCAATGGCGACGACGCCACCGCCGACATCTTTGAATTGATCGGAGAAGAAGAAATCAGCCACGTCGCCGCCGGCGTTCGGTGGTTTGAATATGTCTGCGAGCAACGCCATTTGCCCCCAACGCCGACCTTCAAATCCTTGGTGAGGGAGCGCTACAAAGGCCAAATCAAGCCGCCCTTCAACGTCCCGGCGCGCACCCAGGCGGGGATGCGGGCTGACTATTATGAACCCGACTGCGCAGCGAAGGCTTGAAACTATCTGCGTGCACCGCTAGTACTCATACGATTGATTTCAACGGGCCTGCCCTTTTTATGATGGCCACAAGGACCAAAACCGATGAGCGACACGGCTAAAGGCAAACCCGCCCCCCTCCCTGCTGAGCCCCCTGCAGAGGATGAAGTGGCTCCAGAAGCTCCCAAAGGCAAGCTGGCGGGAAAGATGAAATATATCATCATCGGTTTAGGGGCTTTGGTTTTGATCGGTGGCGGCGCAGGGGTTTATTTTTCCGGCATTTTGCACGTGGAAAAAGCTCACGAGACCACCGTCATGCTGCCCGGACCGCCCGTGTATTACGAACTTCCCCGCATCACCGTGGACATAAAGCCCACCGAAAGGCGGGCGCGTCCGTTTATCCGCCTAGGCATGCAGGTCGAGCTGCAAGGCGAAAGCGCAAAATTGGCCTTTGTGGCAAACGAAGTCAAAATCATGGACTCCATTCAGGCTCAACTGCGCGCCACCACCCCCGATGAACTGAGCGGCGAAGAAGGCACACAGCGCCTGCGTGAAGACATCCTCATCATCATCAACCGCATCATTAAGCCGGAAATCGCCATCACGGTGCTGTACAAAGAAATCTTCATTCGCTGACTTGGGGTTAGACCCTAGTCGATGTCTTGAATGTCCGCGCTACCGCCCTTAACCCGGTGCGCCAGGGCGGCTTCCATGAACTGATCCAAATCGCCGTCGAGCACGGCTCCGGTGCTGGAGGTTTCCACACCGGTGCGCAAATCCTTGACCATCTGGTAGGGCTGCAACACGTAAGAACGGATTTGGTGGCCCCAGCCGATGTCGGTTTTGGCGTCGTGTTCCGCCTGAGACGCTTCTTCCCGACGCCGCAGTTCCGCCTCATACAAGCGCGCATTCAACATTTTGTAAGCGGCAGCGCGGTTCTTGTGCTGGGAGCGGTCGCTTTGACACTGCACCACAATGCCGGACGGAATGTGGGTGATGCGCACGGCGGAATCGGTCTTGTTGATGTGCTGTCCGCCCGCACCGCTGGCGCGATAGGTATCGACCCGCAAATCCTTATCGTCATAGGCGATTTCAATGTCGTCGTCGATTTCGGGATAGACCCAGACGGAGGAAAAGCTGGTGTGGCGCCGGGCACTGGAATCGTAGGGCGAAATGCGCACCAAACGGTGCACGCCGCATTCGGTTTTCATCCACCCATAGGCGTTGTCGCCGGAAATTTTGATGGTGGCCGATTTGATGCCCGCTTCTTCACCGGCACTTTCTTCCAGCCATTCGGTTTTGTAGCCGTGTTGTTCGGCCCAGCGCACATACATGCGCGTAATCATTTCCGCCCAGTCTTGGGCTTCGGTACCGCCCGCGCCCGCGTGGACTTCCAAATAACAATTGTTGGCGTCGGCTTCGCCGGACAACAAGGTCTGCAATTCAGCCTTGGCGGCCCGGTCGCGGGCGGCGATAAGGGCGTTTTCGGCCTCCGTGACGATGCCCGCATCGTCTTCGGCCTCACCCATTTCAATCAGTTCAAGATTGTCGACCAGATCGGATACCAAAGCGTCGATTTCTTTGATCAACCCGTCCAGCTTGGTGCGCTCTTTCATCAAAGCTTGGGCCTTGGCGGCGTCGTTCCACAGCTCAGGCTCTTCGGCCAGGGCGTTCAGTTCTTCAAGACGCAGAACAGCTTGGTCGTAGTCAAAGATGCCTCCTCAGCAGTTCCAGCGACTGCTTGAGGTCTTGAGTAACGGTTTCGATCTCGGCGCGCATGTGCGTCGGTCCTTTTCGGTGAAAATGGTTGAGGCTTTGTACCCGCAACACCCCTTTGGCACAAGAGTGGAACGGCGTCTTTAGGGTTTCCAGGTCTCGATATCTGCGACGGCCTGCTCACCCGTGATCATGTCTTTGATTTCATGATTGGGCTGTTCGGCATTGGCCGGGAACCACACATACGGGATGCCTTTGCGCGATGCGTATTTCATTTGTGCCTTAAGCGATTTGGCTTCGTGATACATCTCGACCTTAAAGCCGCGTTCACGGAGCTTGCGCGACGTCACCGCCAAATCGGTGCGCGACGATCCCGGCAGGCACGCCACCATCACATCGGTGGGGCACTTGGCGCCAATTTCGATGCGACCCTCTTTAACCAACTTGGAAAAAATCCGCGAAAAGCCGATGGAAATGCCCACACCTGGCAGTTTTTGACGCGAATACGATCCCACCAAATTGTCGTAACGCCCGCCCGCGCACACCGTCGGGAAATCGGGATAATCGACCAATTTGCCTTCGTAAACCGTGCCGGTGTAATAGTCGAAGCCGCGCGCAATGGACATGTCGGCCATGACCGAACCCTCTGGCAAGTGAGCCAATTCCAGCATAACGAAGGTGAGCTCTTCCAAGCCCGCTTCCAGTTGTTCATTTTCAATGCCGAACGCCCGGACCTCGTCGGCGAAGGACGCGTCCAGGGTTTGGATGGATGCCAGCTCGACGCATTTTTTCGCCACCGATTGCGCCAGACCCAGCTCTCCCGTCAAACCCTCGATCACGCCGTCGTGGCCGATTTTGTCGAGCTTGTCGGCGATGCGGATCGCGCCCACGATGTCTTCGATGCCCAGTCCCTGATAGAACCCTTGCAAGATTTTGCGGTTGTTGATGTGCAGACACACCGGACCGACGCCCAAGCGGCTCAACACATCCAGAGTCATTTCGGGAATTTCGGCGTCAAAGTGCAGCGAAACTTCATCCATGTCGATGACGTCGATGTCGCACTGATAAAATTCCCGCAAACGGCCTTCTTGGGGCCGTTCGCCGCGCCAGCAGCGCTGCATCTGGTAGCGCTTGAACGGGAACACCAAGTCGCCGAAGTGTTGGGCAACGTAGCGCGCCATCGGCACGGTCAAGTCGTAGTGCAGCGCCAAGCGTCCGCCCTCTTCTTCCCCCGGCTCAGCAGCCAGGCGGCGCAGGCCGTAAATTTCTTTGTCCGCATCGCCCCCTTTGGCGGCCAACACCTCAATCTCTTCCACCGACGGGGTTTCGATGGAACAAAAGCCGTAAGATTCAAATGCAGCGCGAATGTCGTCCATCCACCGCAATTCCACCAAACGCACCTCGGGCAGCCATTCCAAAAAGCCCGAAATGGGGCGCGGTTTGTAAACGCTGGTTTTGGCGCTGTCGGTTTTGCTGCTCATGGTGTTTTTGCGTTCCGTCTGAATCTAAAAGGGGCACTGGAGGCGCTATTTGTATCTGAGTGGCCGCACCAATCAAGGTTTAATGCAGTGTTTAGTGCAGTTCGGCATCGCCGGAGGCCGCTTTCAGGCGCTCCAAAGGCCCCTTCAGTTTGCGCGCCCGCGCTTTGAGGGCGGGAATTGAGCCAGCCAGTGCAAGTTCCATCATCTTCAAGGTCTCATCGATCAGGCTTGTGTCCTTATGGGCCAAATCAAACATGCCTTGCAGGGCCGCCGTGCGCACGATGCGGCTGTCGGCACGCTGGAACCAGCGCGTGAAAATTGCCGCCAAGGCAAATATTTCATCCCCTTGCAAATCAAGGCGCGTCACCATCTCCGCCAAGTGCCAGCGAACCTCGTTTTGCTGGGCGACTTCGATCAAGTCGATCAAATAGTCCTTATGCGGGGCCAACAACGGGGCGTGTTGCACGGTGGCCTTTTCCAACGCGTCCGCCGCCCGCATGCGCACGGCCGGATTGGCATGCGACATCAAATCCACCAATTCATTGATGTGCTGAGGCTTGCCGAGGGCCAAACGCACCGCATCGGCCACCCGTCCAATGGTGCGCTGATCGCCATCGTTCAACAAATTCAGCATCTTGCCCATAGCCGTCCTCAGCAGAACCCCAATCTGTCCGGGGCTTTAAGACTAGCATAATCGCCGCGCATAAACAGCACGGGAGCAGTATACGACCGCTCGCAATTTGCCCAATAAAGGTATTTATTCCCCTTTTCCTTGACTTTGTTCCTGTTTTGTGCTCATGTGCAAAAACCAACGCCCTCTCACCCCAAAATGGAATTCTGCGCGATGTTTTCAAATTTTATGCAAAATCTCGGCGGCTCGCTGCTCGGCGATTCAAAGTCCACGTTGAACTTGAGCAATGCCTTGGACGATGGTCCCGAAATTTCCCAAAGCGTCGGACTGAAGGGAAAAAATGCCCCGAAGGACATCGCCAAGGTGGAAACCTTACTGGGCGCACACCAAGCCCTCGACTTAAGCAAGACAGATGGTCCCACCGGCTATATGGGCCAGCGTCTGGATCAAGGAATCAAACGTTTTCAAAAAAGCAACGGCCTGAAAATCGATGGCGTCATTAATCCGGGTGGAGAAACAATCCAAGCGTTGACCAAGAACTTGGCTCACAATGCAACGGCACCAAGCCCCGCACCTGCCACCCCCGCAATCGCTCCCATTACGCCCGCCTCTCAGAACGGTACAAAAGCCGAAGCCTCCTCCATGCCCTCCGCAGGCTCTGCAAACGATGCTTACGGCAACACGCCCGTCGGACGACGCATTCAAGCCCGCAAGACTGTGGGAGAGCGCAACGTGACAGACGTCTTGCGCAAAGGGGTCAATTTGCTGATCGACAAAACCCAAAAAACCACGGACCCGCGATTTGCCAAGGAATTGGACATCCATCACAACGGCACGGCGATCGAACGCAAAAAGCTCTACGACGACCTTACGGAAATCATGGATAAAAACCCCACGCTCTACGACCAACTTCCCGAAGAACTGAAAAACAGCCGGACACAATTTTACATGACCCGACAAAATCCATTTGTTTCGCGCCGCTCCGATGGACAGCCCGTTGATCAAATCGGCATGAACCGCTCTGCCATCGAAACGGCCAACGAGACCACGGCAAACCATTATGAACTGCAAACGGCCATACAGCCCGCGCTGGAGGTCGCCAACAACATCATCAATGGCGCAGACATCATGAGCGGCGTTATCGATTGGGATACGGAACAAAAGCGCTTGGAACGCATTCAGAACCTCACGCCCAACAGCACAAAATTCACCCGAAATGCAACGGCTGTGCGCTCAAGCGTGAGCAATGTCGCAAATGCGGCGGGCACGGCAGCGGAAATGGTGCCCGGCGTGGGAAAACTTGCAAAGGCCCCCTTTGTGGCAGCCGACTCCCTCAAAAACATGGGCGAAATCGCCCACGATCTCGCAAAATCCGGCGTATCACCTACGGGCCAAAGGATCGGCGCTTACGCCGTTGGCCTGACGTCCGCCTTTGGCGGCAAAGGCACCCGAAAGGCCTTAAAGCCCGTCCTGGATCGCCTCAACTCAACCCTTGTCAAAAAGTTCGGCCTCAACCTGTCGCGCCTCACACCAGCAGAGTTCGTCGCCATCAACAAACACCTCATGGACGAAGGGCTCACCCTAGGGGCGCAGGGGTTGGTGATGACGGTGGGTGAAGGTGCAGTAAAGGAGAAAACCGAAGAAAACTAACTAATCACAATAATCATCAGGCTTATCAAGCCAGCCAACCATGACCACAAAACAGACCAAATCAATTGCGGTAAGGTCTGGCACGAGAATGCCCTCGCCATTGGCCCACATCAAAGCCTTCGCTTTGACACTGCCATTGGCGGCGGCTTTTTGTGCCCAGTACAAATATTTTTTTCTATCTCTGTGCAAAAAATATGCAGCAAGGCTCGCCTGAGCATTTTTGTTATCTTGTTCTGCCGCTTTCAATGACCATTTGAGAGCAAATTTATTATTTTGGGGGCGACCACTCCCTTGAAAATAACAAATGCTCAAATTCAACTGAGCCGAAACATACCCGCGCTCCGCCGCGCGCTCGTACCAATCGCAAGCTTGAACACGATCCTTCTCGAAACCCTTAACCTTGGAATACATCAGACCAATCATGTTTTCGGCCTTGGCATGACCCTTTTCGGACAAGGACAGAAAAATCGCCTTGGCGCGAACGTAGTCGCCCGCTTCATAAGCCGCTTCACCTGCGGCCATGGCGGCGTCTTGCTGCGGATCGCCCGTCGGCCACTCCGCCGCACGTGCGTCCGTCAACGGAACCCCGGTAAAAACCAGAACCATCAGGACAGCGAAAATGGATTTGATCGTCGCAACCATAAAAAGAACTTAGCGCACCGGGCGTTGGTCCGGCAAGAGGCCATGCTTCGTCAAGAAATTCGGCCTCAACCTGTCGCGCCTCACACCAGAAGAGTTCGTCACCATCAACAAACACCTCATGGACGAAGGCCTCACATTGGGGGCAAAGGGGCTAGCACTTACACTGGAACATGGCAAAACTGCGGAGAAAACGGAAGAAAAC
>NZ_MCGG01000055.1 GCF_001746755.1 Magnetovibrio blakemorei
ACGTTTACCGCCACACTTGTGGATGAGGTCCTTACAATTTTAAGCATTCAGGCGCAGTCAAAAGGCCTGACCCTCCACAACAAAACCCACGACATGCACAAGCTGCTCATTGATCCTTTGCGCATAAAGCAGGTGATTTTGAATGTGATCGGCAATGCCATCAAATTCACCGATGCGGGGGAAATCACGATCACCAATCATTGCGATGAAACGGGACACAACATCTCCATAACGGACACCGGCATCGGCATGACTGAAGAGCAAATCAAAATTGCCTTGCAGCCCTTTCGCCAAGTCCACGGAACCGCTCTTGCCAGACGTTACCAGGGCACCGGATTGGGACTTTCTTTCAGCCAGAAAATCATGGAACTGCATGACGGCGCGTTAATTGTGACCGGCACCCTGGATACGGGCTCAACGATCACGCTTCACTTCCCGCCAGAAGCAACTGAGGGCTGCGACATATAACCCACGACTAAGCGATGTCTTCCGCCTTCAGCATTTGACCGATTTTTTTGGCTTTGAGGGTTTCGCGGGCTTTTTCGTATTTTTCGTCGTTCCAAAACATCAAGCAACCGTTACACCCCAGACCGCAACAACTGTCCAGCCCTTGGGCCGGGGTTTTGCCCGTGTGGGCGCGGCCTTTTAAGGTCGGGCGCGCTTCAGATCCGTCACGCAATCCGCGTTCCACATCCATGCTCATCAAGTTGCCTTGCAGCAGTGCTTGACGGTCTTCATTGAGCACCGCCTCGGTGCGGCCAACGCTGAACGGCGGCAACATGCGTTTTAAGTTGGCGCTGTCTTCGTTGTGAAACAGCGACGCCGGAATGCGCACCGCACGGCCTTGGCCGGGGGATGCTTTTTCCGTCACCTTGCCGGACGCCGCATCGATAAACTCGTAAAGGCGCAAACGAATGGGTTCAATGTCGTTGGGACCCAAAAACTCCACAACCGAGCCCGACACCAACGGATTGCGCAGACCAAAGATGATGTCGTCGCCGTCCCAGCGTTCAATCACGCCCGCAAACAGCCAGCCACCGACGGTGTCGGTGCGCTCATAATTGTGTGCGATATTGGTCAGTCGTCCTTCGTGAAAGCCCAAGGAATAGCCGCGATTTTGCAGGGTATAGATTTCGCGCAAATAAGGATCCGGCGTCCAACTTTCCGGGTCAGCGTACCACGCATCGATGGCCAAACGGTAGGCACGCGCCGTCACCGCGGCGTAATATTCACTTTTGTTGCGCCCTTCAACTTTTAAGCTGTCGATGCCGATGCGCAGATACTCATCCAACTTGGGCATCAAACACAAGTCTTTGGCGTTCAAGATGTAAGAACCGCGATCGTCTTCTTCCAGCTTCATCAATTCACCGGGGCGGAACTCTTCTTCCAAGAAAAAATCGAAGTCGTCTTTATTTTCAGGTGTGATCTCAACTTCGCTGCCGTCTTTGCGCCGTGCCCTGACTTTGTAATTCCACCGACAACTTTGCGCGCAATTGCCCTGGTTGGCCCCCCGTTCCGCCAGATAATTCGACAACAAGCAGCGCCCCGAATAGGTCATGCACATGGCCCCGTGAATGAACGCTTCCAATTTGATGTCGGGACATTTTTCGCGAATTTCCTTCAGTTCTTCAAAGCTGACTTCGCGCGCCAGCACGCATAACTTGGCCCCCATCTTGGCCCAACTTTGCACCGTCAGCCACGAACACGCATTGGCCTGGGTGGACACATGCACGTCCAGTTCCGGGGCGTATTCGGCCAGGTAATGCAGCACGCCTTGGTCCGCCACGATGACCCCATCGGGGGCCACTTTGCGCACGGTTTGGACAAATTCCGGCAGCTTTTCGATATCTCTGTTGTGGGTGAACAGATTCAGCGTCAGATAGATGCGTTTACCGTGGGCATGGACAAAGCGCACGCCTTCCAACAGCTCTTCCAAGCTGAATTCCGACTGGGTGCGCAACGACAAATCGGGCGTGCCAGCATAGACCGCGTCTGCGCCGTACAAAATCGCCGTTTTCAGCTTCGCCAAAGAGCCAGCAGGCATCAACAGCTCAGAACGGTGGGGGATGTTTTTTTGGGTCATGCGTCCTCATATCACTTTGCCTGCGATCATACCACGAAACAGTGCAGCTCTACTGTACCCGCCCTGCCATTTCGCTTAGGCTAGGCTCAATACCTATGTGGAGACGAAAAGCCACCATGTCACCCCTTGAAAAACGCGCCCAAATCCTGACCCTTTGCGCGACCGTACTGGTTTCCACGTCGTTTCCCGTGGGTGCTGCCATCGCGCCGGAACTGGACAGTGTGGTGCTGACCTTGCTGCGGTTTGCCTTGGCGGCGGTGATTTTCGGGCCGTTGGTGGCGTGGCGGATTGGTCTGCCCCGACCTACCCTCAAAGACTTGGGCCGTTATGCTTTGGTGAGCGCGGCGATGGTGGGCTTTTTTTGGGGCATGTTCGAAGCGTTGCGCTTCACCACCCCGCTCAACACCGCCACCATCTTCACCTTCACGCCGATGATTGCCGCCGCGGTGTCGGCAGTGTTGTTGAAAGAACGGCTGAAAAACCGTTCGTTCGTCGCTTTGGGGCTGGGCTGTGTGGGGGCTATTTGGGTTATTTTTCGCGGTAATTTTGCCGATTTAGGCGCGTTCGACCTCAACCGAGGCGACGCCATCTTTTGCGCCGCCACCGTGTCCATGGGCTTTTACGGTCCATTGGTGAAGTACCTGCACCGGGGCGAACCCATGGCGCGGATGAGTTTTTGGATCCTCGTCACCGGGACCGCGTGGTTATCCCTGTTGGCGCTGCCACGCATCGGCCATGTGGATTGGGCCAGCGTGCCATTGAACGTCTATGGGGGGATTTTGTATCTGGCGGTGTTCACCACCGTCATCACCTTTTTTGTGTTTCAGTGGAGCGCCCTGGTGCTGGGGCCGACCAAAGTGTTGTCATACACGTACTTAAACCCCGTGCTGGTGCTGATCATCGGTTTGGTGCTGGGCCATGACATGCCGCCCGCCCTCACCTATCCGGGACTTGTGTTGGTGTTGGGGGCAACGATTGTGTTGCAAATGGCTCAACCTAAATCAGCTAAAAGCGTTTAGGCGTTGTCGATTTCTTCGCGCAGCATTTCCAAAGTGAGCCACTGTTCTTCGGCCGCTTTCAATTCGGCTGACTTGGATTCCAATTTCCCCGCCAGCTTGTTGAAGGCTTGGGGATCGCGGGCATAAAAACCGGGGTCGTCCATTTTGGCCTGTAGGGCGTCAATTTCGCCGCTCAGCGTTTCCATGCGCGCGGGCAGGGTTTCCAGAGCAAACTTTTCTTTGTACGACAGCTTCAGCTTTGAAGGCTCCGCCGGGGCTTCCGCCTGTTTTGGCGACCTAACGCGCTTGCTCTGGCTGGCTGCAACGGGAGCACGGGCGCTGACGCCATGGCCGCGTTGCATGACCATGTCCGAATAGCCGCCCGGATATTCCTGCCATCGGCCTTGACCTTCGTTGATGATGACGGACGTCGCCACCCGATCCAAAAAGTCGCGATCATGGCTCACCAAAATCACCGTACCATCGAATTCGGCAATCATTTCTTGCAGCAAATCCAGCGTTTCCAAATCCAGATCGTTGGTCGGTTCGTCCAACACCAACAAATTGGCCGGCTGGGTCATGGCGCGCGCCAGCATCAAACGACCGCGTTCGCCCCCGGACAACGCCTGAACCGGCGTGTTGGCTTGTTCCGGGGCAAACAGGAAGTCTTGCATATAGCCCATCACGTGCTTTTGCTGTCCGCCGACGGTGACACTGTCGCCGTTGCGCCCGGTGAGCACATCCACCAACGTCCAATCGGGATTGAGCGCGTCGCGCATTTGGTCCAGGCTGGCCATTTCAATTTTGGTGCCCATCAACACGGTGCCGCTATCGGGCTCCAACGTGCCAATCAACATTTTCAGCAGCGTGGTCTTGCCCGCCCCGTTGGCCCCGACGATGCCCAGCCGGTCGCCGCGCAAAATGCGAGTGGAAAAATCTTTGACCACGGTGTTATCGCCGTAAGATTTGGAAATACCCTCGGCTTCCATCACCCGCTTTCCCGATTTGCCGGATTCTGACGCCGTCAGCTTGACGGAGCCCGTCGGCCCCATCTGGTCGCGGCGGTCTTGGCGCAATTGGTCCAAGGCGCGCAAACGGCCCATGTTGCGTTTGCGCCGCCCGGTGACGCCGCGTTGCAGCCAATGCAATTCGCGCACGATCTTGCGGTCCAGCTTGTGCTGATCCAGTTCGATTTGCCCCAAAGTTTCATCGCGCCAGGCTTCGAAGTGGGCAAACGATTTGGGCAGTTTGTGGGTCACGCCTTGGTAAATCCACACGCTGGACTGCGATACATTTTCCAAAAAGCGCCGATCATGGCTGATCACCACCAACGCTGCGTTGAGGGCATTCAGCTCTTGTTCCAACCATTCGATCACCGCCAGATCCAAATGGTTGGTGGGCTCGTCCAACAACAACACATCGGGTTTGGGAGCCAAGGCCCGGGCCAAAGCCGCGCGGCGCGCTTCACCACCGGAAAGCGTTTTGGGGTCTTCTTGACCATTAAGACCCAAATCCGTCAGCAACACCTGGGCGCGGTACAGATCATCATGGGGACCAAGCCCCGCTTCGACGTATTCAAGCGCCGTGGCAAAGCCGCTCAAATCCGGCTCTTGAGGCAGGTAATTGACCGAGGTTCCGGTTTGCAGCACCCGCTCCCCGTTGTCGGGTTCGATCAAACCTGCCGCGATTTTCAACAAGGTGGATTTGCCGCAGCCGTTGCGCCCAACCAGGCACATGCGTTCGCCCGCCGCCACGGTCAGGTCGGCACCTTCCAACAGCGGCGTGCCGCCAAAGGTCAGATGAATGTCGCGAAGGGTGAGTAAAGGTGCAGCCATGGGCCGTGTGTAGCGCGCCCAACACTTGGGAGCAAGGGGCTATTGAGAACTAGGGCGCAATATCGGCCTTGATACGATCAACCGTATCCAAAACAGCCAATTCCACATCCTTCGACAGCGGTGCGCCCAGGTTGAAATTATGCCCTTCAATGGCATAAATGATCAGATTTCTGGGCAATCGGTCGAGAACCCGCGCCATTTCAACGGCTTCGGCAACACCGAATTGATGGCTGGAATGGCGAAAAAAGTTGCGCGGCAAGACGTCAGAGTTGGCGTCAAAGCGGTGCACCGTGCCCAAGGGCGCGCCCGACACCGCCGCGTCGATGAGGATCACTTGCCCCTGATGCGCCCACATCTCCATCAGTTCCGCGCCATCGCCATCAAAATCAAACGCTTCGATGTTGTCAGCGCGCAACTGCGCCGCCACCGCCGCTCCCACACCGTCATCGCCGCGCATGGGGTTGCCGACGCCGATGATCCATGGACTCGGTTGTGTTGGAATTTCAGTCACGGGTTACGTTCAATTTCAAAAAATGCGTGGCGCACGAAATACAGGGGTCATAGTTGCGAATGGTCTGCTCACAGCGCCATTTCAATTTTTCGTCCGCCAAGTCCATATAACGCTCGACCACGCCATGCAAGTCAATCTCAATTTGTTTTTGGTTTTGCGCGGTCGGCGGCATGATGGTGGCCTTGGTGATCAAGCCGTTTTTGTCCAAACTATAGCGATGATAACAAATGCCCCGCGGCGCTTCGGTGCAGCCATGTCCGGTGCCCGCACGAGGCGTCACCTGAACACACGACGCGTCGGGTTCTTCGTAAGCCAAAGCGATGCGTAGAGATTCTTCAAAGGCATAGAGTGTTTCGACCATGCGCACGATGATGCTTTGAAACGGATTGATGCAGATTTTACCCAACCCGGCATCTTTAGCCGTCGCCTTGGCCAATTTTGACAACTGATCGAAGTTGTTGTTGTAGCGCGCCAACGGCCCCACCAAATACGCTTCGCCCGTTTTGGTCTTGCCGTGCAGGGCGTTGGAATGGGCGACATGTTCTTCCACAAAGTGATCGGGAAATTCAGACACCCCGATGTCCAGCCCCCGGTTCGAAATGATCCGTCCATCTTGAATGGCGTATTCATCCGGGTGGCGCATGGATACGCAGGTGTAATCATATTCATAGTCGGGAAATTCAAAACCACCGAACGCCAACGCCAAATCGCGGGATGCATCGATGGCCCATTTTAATGGTTCGATCAGCGAGCGCACGCGGGCCTTGGTGGGGACTTTATAAAAGCCGCCGACTTTTAAGTTCACCGGGTGCACCGCCCGCCCGCCGACAACTTCCAAAATTTCGTTGCCGAGCTTTTTCAGCTTCAAGGCTTTTTTCACCAGTTCGGGATTGGCCTTGGCGATTTGCAAGGCGTCGTCGAGTTCCAAAAAATCAGGGGCATGCAGCATGGCCGCGTGCAACACATGGCTTTCAACCCATTCACCGCAATAAATCAGCCGCCGCAAGTCGCGCAACGGCCCAGTGACAGAAACGCCCAGCGCATCTTCCATGGCTTGGCTGGAGCCCAACAAATAGGCGATGGGGCAAATGCCGCAAATGCGTGAGGTGATGTCCGGCGCTTCGGAAAAATCACGACCCCGAAGCAGGGCTTCGAAAAAGCGCGGCGGTTCAAAGATGCGAAATTTCAAGTCTTTGATTTTGCCGTCTCGAATGTGCAAGTCCAACGCGCCCTCGCCTTCCACTCGCGACAGGGCGTCAACTTTGATGATGCGCGACGTCGTTTTAGTCATGCTTCACGCTCTCTTTCGCAAACGGTTCGGCGGCAGCGTTGAAGGTGCGGAACAGATCGCTGCGTTGTTTGGAATCTAACCCCAATTCGCCCAAGCGGGCGGCCAGCGCCGATGTGTTGGACAATTCTTTAGGCCCAAAGCAGCCATAACAGCCGCGATCAAAGGTCGGGCAGATGGTGCCGCATCCGGCTTGGGTGACGGGACCCAAGCACGCTTGTCCCTTGGCCACCATCACACACACTTGGCCGGACATTTTGCATTCCATGCATTGGCT
Organism: Magnetovibrio blakemorei; assembly: GCF_001746755.1. Classification (GTDB taxonomy): domain Bacteria; phylum Pseudomonadota; class Alphaproteobacteria; order Rhodospirillales; family Magnetovibrionaceae; genus Magnetovibrio; species Magnetovibrio blakemorei. The sequence continues at coordinate 6,993 of NZ_MCGG01000055.1, forward strand.
GTGATTGGGCACGTTGGGTTTGCGGCCTACCAACGTTGCGCCCAAAACTTCCAACAGCTGAACTTTGTTGATGGGGCAGCCGCGCAGTTCCAAGTCCACCGGGACGTGATCGGCGATGGCGGTGGATTTACTCAAGGTCTTAATGTATTCAGGATGAGCATAGACAGCCGAAATAAACTCATCCACGTCGGCGAAATTTTTCAGCGCCTGAATGCCACCTGCCGTAGCACACGCGCCGATGGTGATGAGGACTTTGGACTGTTTGCGCACTTGGTGAATGCGCTCTTCCTCTTCGGCCGTGGTGATGGAGCCTTCCACCAACGAAATGTCATAGGGACCGCTGACCTTGGCACGGGTGGCTTCCAAAAAATAGGCAAACTCAACTTGCTCGGCGACATCCAACAGCTCGTCTTCGCAGCCCAAAAGGCTAAGTTGACAGCCATCGCAAGAGGAGAATTTCCAAACTGCCAGCTTGGGTTTTTTGTGTGCCATCAGAGCCCCCTCACCTGCAACAGGGATTCAATGCGGCCATAGGGAAACACCGGGCCATCCTTGCACACGAAGTGCCCGCCGAACTGACAATGACCACAGTGGCCGATGGCGCACTTCATGTTGCGTTCCATGGACACGTAAATATCGTCCTTGTCCACACTTTGCGCGGTGAGTTCCTGGATGGTGAAACGCATCATGATTTCGGGGCCGCAGATGAGCACCTTGGTGTGATGGGGATCAAAATTGGCGCGCCCGATCAAGCGCGTCACCACGCCCACATTGCCCGCCCAATCGTGCCCGGCATGATCCACCGTGACGTCGACATAGGTGTCCAAGCGCCCGCGCCACGTTTGCAATTGCTTCATATACAAAACATCAGAAGGAGACCGGGCGCCATACAAAATGACGAACCGTCCATACTGTGTGCGGTTGGCCAAGATGGCATCAATGGCCGGGCGCAGTGGGGCCAAACCGATGCCGCCCGCGACGATCACCACGTCATGACCGATGGCTTCTTCTACCGGCCAGGCGCTGCCGAACGGGCCGCGCACCCCCAACATGTTCCCTTTTTTGAGATTTGAGATGGCATGCGTCACGGCCCCAACATCGCGAATGGTGTGGATCAATTTATGCGGCTTGGCCGGATCTCCACTGATGGAGATGGGCACCTCGCCCACGCCAAAAGCATAGAGCATGTTGAACTGACCGGGCTGAAAGACAAAGCCTTCAGAACGGTTTTCCGGCTCCAACTCTATGGTGAAGGTGTCCGCCAAATCCTGGGTGCGTTTGGTGATGGTGAACGGCACCGGAGTCATTGCATCAAGCGTCGTGGTATCAGATTCAGATTTTGAGCTTGCGATCATACCACCCCCTCAGGACTTGCCGTACATGTCGGTCAATTGCTGGCGCGTGCTGCTGAGACGTCTCGCCATCACAGGCACGAAGCGGCTATACAGCTCAAAGCCCAAACTGTGATCCTTTTTCAATTTTTTGCGCAAACACGTGGCGTCCAGACTGAACACGCGGGTGAGTTCAACCGCGCGGATGTCGTTGGACCATACATAAGGTTCCACCATCCACGACCAACCAAACACGTCGCCGTCATGCAGGGTTTCCAAAATCAAGCCATCGCGTCCCGGCACGTGATATTCCAACGCCACCGTGCCGGAGCGAATAAAATAAAACCGATCCGCCGGGCTGCCTTCATGGGCGATGTATTCACCCGCCAAAAAGCGTTCATTGCGCGCACACCCCGCCAAGGTCTTGCGCGAAGTATCGTCCATGCCTTTGAAAAAAGGATGGTCCGCCAGCAGCTTGTCAAGACCTTCAACTTTCACCATGGTGCACGCTCCTCATTTGTCTTTCGCAATCGCTCGAACTTCGGCGGTGATGTCGATGCCCACCGGGCACCACGTGATGCACCGCCCGCAGCCCACGCAGCCCGACACCCCAAACTGATCGTGCCAATGGGTTAGCTTGTGGGTCATCCACTGGCGATAGCGCTCAGCACCGTCGCGGCGAATGGCACCGCCGTGGATGTAGCTAAAATCCAACGTGAAGCACGAATCCCAGGTGCGCCAGCGTTCCGCATTTTGACCATCCAAGCTGGTGCTGTCCGATGTGGTGGAGCAAAAACACGTTGGGCACACCAGCGTGCAGTTGGCGCAATCCAGGCACCGCTTGGCGATGTCTTGCCAACGCGGGTGCTGTAAATGGTTCGCCAATGTTTTCGCCGCCCCCTTGGGCATCTCCCGGCCCATGGATTGAGCCGCTTTGTCAGAGGCTTTTTGGGCGGCTTTAAAATCAGCCGCCGCAGCAGGGCGACCCGTTAGGCGTTTGAGAATGGTTTGCCCGCTCGCACTGCCCGCCTCCAGCAAAAACTCATGGACTCCTTTGCGGGTCAGCTCGCTCAAGGCCAAATCATAACCGTCTTTGACTTTGGGGCCCGTGTCCATGGAGGTGCAAAAACAAGTCCCGCCTGCACGCCGACAGTTCACCGCCACAATCAGCGCCTGTTTGCGGCGCTGGGCGTAGCCGTTTGAGACATGCTCTCCTTCAACAAACACTTTGTCTTGAATGCGTATGGCCGCCAATTCGCACGCTCGCACGCCGATGAAGGCGTATTTGGGAGCGTCTATAGAGGCTTCGACCTGAAAGCCCTCTGCAGTTTTGTGCGCTGACCACAGCTTTTCTTTGGCGGGAAACAGAAACTGCTTCCACGACTGCGCGCCGTGGGTGAAATCAAAATAGGCGGGTTTTTTGGCTTTGCTGAGACGGTACGCACCCGGTTGTTGGTCATCAACCAACCCCAATGGCAGTTGGGCGGCAGAAGAAATTTCTTCCAACACGATGGAACCATCCCGCGTGGTGGGCGCAATTGTGGCGTAGCCGTCTTTGCGCAACACCTTCACCAAGTCGTCCAATTGGGCGGCCCCAATGACGATCGCAGCATTTTGTTGCGTGTTTTTAGTGTTCATTTCCGGAAAAGACCCCAGACCCCCCCAGGTTAAGGCGCAGCAACAGAAAGATCACACACAATTATAAAGGACTTATGACACGACGTCGAAAACATTCGTGCCTTGAGCCAAAAGGATTGGCGTTATTTTTTCTGAGCACGGGCAAAAGCTTCAGCAAGCGCGCCCCCGGATGCAGGCGCAGACGGTTTCGGTTTTTGCGGGGCGGGTCGCTTGGCTTCACGCGGCGCAGACGGTTTTGCCGGCATAGATGGCGCGCCGTCATCTTCTTTGGTGCGCATGGTCAACGAAATGCGTTTGCGTGCGGGGTCAACCTCTTGCACCCGCACGTGCACCACATCGCCCGGCTTGACCACTTCACGGGGGTCTTTGACAAACCTGTCCGCCAACTGGGAAATGTGCACCAGACCGTCTTGATGGACGCCGATGTCGACGAACGCGCCGAAGTTGGCGACGTTGGTGACGACCCCTTCCAAGCGCATACCCGGTTTCAAATCGCTGATTTTTTCCACGCCGTCTTTAAATTCAGCGGTTTTGAATTCCGGACGCGGATCGCGGCCGGGCTTTTCCAGTTCCGCCAAAATGTCCTTCACGGTTTCAACACCGTGGTTTTCATTGGCGAAATCCTGCACCTGAAGGGCACGCAACACTTTGGCGTTGCCCATCAAATCGGCCAAGGTCGTTTTTGAGACGGTCAAAATGCGTTCCACCACCGGATAGCTTTCCGGGTGCACCGACGATGCATCCAACGGATTGTCGCCGCCTTTGATGCGCAAAAAACCTGCGCATTGTTCAAAGGCTTTGTCACCCAGGCGCGGCACCTTCAACAACTCCTTGCGATTGCGAAAGGCCCCGTGAGCGTCCCGATAAGCAACCACGTTCGCCGCCAAGCTATCGCCCAGACCCGACACTTGGGCCAACAAAGGCTGTGACGCCATGTTCAAATCCACGCCCACGGCGTTGACGCAATCTTCCACCACCGCTTCCAAGGCGCGGCCCAGGCGATGCTGGGACAAATCGTGCTGATATTGGCCCACGCCGATTGCCTTGGGTTCGATTTTCACAAGTTCCGCCAACGGGTCTTGCAAACGTCTGCCGATGGATGCGGCCCCACGGATCGACACGTCAACGTCAGGGAATTCCTGGGACGCATAAGCCGATGCCGAATAGACAGACGCGCCCGCTTCCGACACCATAATCTTCTTCAGCCCCAGTTCCGGGTAACGCGCCATGATATCGCTGGCCAGCTTGTCGGTTTCGCGTGACGCCGTGCCGTTGCCGATGGACAGCAGCTCCACGGCGTGCTTTTGCGCCAAGGCGCCGATGACGGCGATACTTTCGTCCCACCGTTTTTGCGGTTCATGGGGATAAATGGTCGCCGTGTCCACCAGCTTGCCGGTGCTGTCCATCACCGCCACCTTGACGCCGGTGCGAAAGCCCGGGTCCAGGCCAATGGTGGCGCGCTGTCCGGCAGGGGCCGCCAGCAACAAATCGCGCAAGTTTTGGGCGAACACGCGGATGGCTTCTTCTTCGGCATCGGACCATAGGCGTTGCATCAAATCCAGTTCGATGTGTAACGAGATCTTCACCCGCCAGGCCCAGCGTGCCGCGTCCAGCAAAAAGCCATCCGCCGCACGACCGCCTTCGCTCAAGCCAAAATGCGCGGCGACTTGCGCCTCGAAAGGGTGCGGATACGGGGGCTGTTCTGGGTCGCCCACCACCATGGAAACCCGCAACACTTCTTCTTTGCGGCCGCGAAACAGCGCCAAGGCGCGATGCGACGGCACGGTTTTGATGGGCTCACTGTAACTGAAATAGTCAGAAAACTTGGCGCCGTCCGTTTCTTTGCCCTCAACAACTTTTGAGCACAACAGGGCTTCCCCCCACATGGCGTCGCGCAACCGCCCCACCAGTTCCGCGTCTTCGGCAAAGCGTTCAATCAAGATTTGCTTGGCCCCTTCCAGGGCGGCGTCCACGTCGGCAACTTCACCAACCACATAGGCTACCGCTTCGGCGCGGGGGTCCAGGCTCGGGTTTTCCAGCAAGCCCAAAGCCAACGGCTCCAGCCCGGCTTCGCGCGCGATTTGCGCCTTGGTGCGGCGTTTGGGCTTAAACGGCAGATAAAGGTCTTCCAGACGCGCCTTGGTCTCGGCTGCGTTGAGCTTGGCGCGCAACTCGTCGCTGAGTTTGCCTTGTTCGTCGATGCTTTTGAGGATAGCGATGCGCCGCTCTTCCATATCGCGCAAATACTGCAGCCGCTCTTCCAAGGTGCGCAGTTGAATATCGTCCAGCCCGCCCGTGGCTTCTTTGCGGTAACGCGCAATAAACGGCACCGTTGAACCGCCGTCCAACAGCTCAACCGTGCTCACAACCTGGGCATCGCGAACACCCAGTTCTTCCGCTATTTTTTGCGCAATGGTCTGCATCGTATCGGTCAAGGGCTTCTCCTGAAGGACGGTAAAATCCGATGCTATGTACGGCCTGCATGGCGTTGGTGCAAGACGATTGTGTAACATCCCGTCAAACCACCAGAAAGCCCCAGAACTGGGGACAAACACCACCCTGTAGACCATCATTTTACGCGAATCGAAAGGCCCCTCCAGTTCAATACATTTATCCATCATCACATAACCGTCATCATTTGCGGTTATGGGGTGGCGATGAACCATCTTTCGATTGCCACCTTCAACACTTGGAACTGCCAAGGCAGTCTGGATCGGCGTTTGCCGCTGATGGTGGCTGGCTTGGCCGCTCTCGACGCGGATATCATTTTGATGCAAGAGGTCTTTGCTCAAATCCCCCGCGGTTTGAATGTCGCCCAGCGTTTGGCGAATGAGCTCAATATGGATTTCGTCTATAGCCCTGCACGGGAAAAAATCCGTCTGCTGGGCGACGCCCCACTGTTGTGCCATTCAGGGTTAGCCGTGTTGGTGAAGGGCGCTGTCAAAAAACATGAAACGGTTTCTCTTCCCGAAGACGCCCGCGACGGTGAACGCTTGGGCCAGTGGGTATCGGTCAAAACAGGAGACATGAGCGTCTTGATCGGCAATACGCATCTCAGTCATCTGCAAGACGAAGATCAACTGCGCGAAAAACAACTTCAAACCCTGATCCATCACAGAGAAACCCAGGGACGACACGACGTGTGTCTCCTCGGCGGGGATATGAACCTCAAAACGGAGCACCCCATTTTTCAGCGCCTCCTCAAAAGCAGTGGATTACAGGCCATTTCGTTTGCACAAGACCAAAGCCCCAGAACGTCCCTCAATCCCATTGACGACAAAGCACCGGACGCTGGGATCATTGATCATCTGTTTGTGAAATCAGACAGAAAAAACATTGTCACGGCGCACGCCCGTCCCGCATTGCACACACTGGATGGCCGCAAAGGGCTTTATCCCAGTGATCACATGGCCATCGTTGCGGATCTTGAACTGCGTTAACGCCGCAATTGGTATTACCGTCATGAAACGGCAACGCGTGTTTCATAGAGTTCTGCCCCTAAATTCAAGAATTAGGAACGACAATGGACAATCAATGGTCACGCACGCTGGGAACACAAGCGTGCATCCACCCCACCGCCAACGTAACGGCAGATTGCACCTTGGGCCTTTGGACGGAGGTTGGCGAGCGGACAAAGTTGTCCGAAACGGTGATGGGCGACTATTCGTACATCTGTAACGATGGAGATGTCATTTACACCACCATCGGAAAATTTTGTTCCATCGCAGCCCATGTGCGGATCAATCCCGGCAATCATCCTTTGGAACGCGCCGCGCTGCATCACTTCACCTATCGCACCGCCTTGTTTGAATTGGGCGAAGACGATCCCGGTTTTTTTGATTGGCGGCGCGGTTTTCCCGTCACCATCGGCAACGACGTCTGGGTGGGCCACGGGGTGACGGTTATGGGCAACGTCACCATCGGCGACGGGGCCGCCATTGGCTCAGGGGCCGTGGTGACAAAAGATGTCGCCCCTTACACGATCATTGGCGGCGTGCCCGGCAAACCCATTCGCAAACGCTTTGACGACGAAACGTGCGAAAAGCTGGCGGCTTTAAAGTGGTGGGACTGGCCACGCGAGTTGATCAACGAACGCATGGACGATTTTCGTCGCCTCGATGCCGGTGCGTTTGCCGATAAGTATTTGTAGCGGTCCCAAGGCCTCAACAAATCCCCAACTTGTCGGCACTTGTTCACACGGCTGTTACACGAGCGACCAACAAGAGTCATACGACACGGATAAATTCCCCCAAATAGTATGGAGGAATTCGTGATGACCAACAGCATTCAAGTCACAGGTCTCAATAAGACCTTTAAGGGCACCAAGGCTCTTGATGTGATCGACTTCACCGCAGCCCAAGGTGAGATGGTGGCTTTGATTGGCGCGTCCGGCTCCGGCAAGTCAACACTGATCCGTCACATTGCCGGGTTGATGGCAGGCGATCGCCATCGCGACAACGGAACGGTCGAAGTGCATGGCAAAATCATTCAATCCCAAGGCCGCATCATGCGCAATGTGCGCCAGCATCGCCACCACATCAGCGTAATTTTCCAGCAGTTCAATTTGGTCAGCCGCATGTCGGTGATGAACAACGTGCTGCTGGGCAAGCTGGGCACCATCCCCAATTGGCGCGGCTCCTTGGGCACGTTCACCAAAAGCGAAAAGCTGGAAGCCTTGAACGCACTTGATCGCGTCGGCATGGCGAAATATGCAGGTCAACGCGCTTCGACATTATCCGGTGGACAGCAGCAACGCGTCGCCATCGCGCGGGCCTTGGTGCAGAAATCCGACATCATCCTCGCTGACGAACCCATTGCATCGCTGGACCCGGAATCATCCAGAAAGGTTATGGAAACCCTCGCCCGCATTCACAAAGAAGACGGCAAGACCGTGGTTGTGTCCCTGCATCAGGTTGATTACGCCCTGAAATATTGCCCACGCACCTTAGCCCTCAAAAATGGCAAGACTCATTACGACGGCCCCTCACGAGATCTGTCGGTTGAGTTTCTCAACAATCTATATGGGGCCAGCAGCCTCGATATGCACATTCCTGTAGAGCTTGAAATCCCCGATGAAGCACCCATTTTGGCGGCGCCTCATACAGTGGCGCGCCCTACACCAAAATTCGACGTTCGCTCGGAGCCCGTCATGGGTTCGGCATAAACGTCGACATTTCTCGGGGGCGGGTGGTCCGTCTCTCGAAACATTTAAGGAGCTACGTTACATGATGAAGAAAACCCTGTTGGCCGTTTCAGCCGCAGCCATGATGATGGCAACCGCCGCCAAAGCTGAATTCAAACCGTTGGACAAAGATCCCGAAGTCATCAACTTCGGCATCATTTCCACCGAATCCACGTCCAACTTGAAAGACCAGTGGATTCCGTTGATGCAAGACATGGAAAAAGCCATCGGCATGCCCGTGAAACCTTTTTTCGCCCCCGATTATGCGGGCGTTATCGAAGCCATGCGCTTCGGTAAAGTTCACGTCGCTTGGTTCGGCAACAAGTCCGGCATGGAAGCTGTTGACCGTTCCGGCGGTGAAGTGTTCGTGCAGACGTCCAAAGCCGACGGTTCGCAGGGCTACTACAGCCACATCATCACCAACGTGAAAAACACCAACATCAACAAGCTTGAAGACATCTTCAAATGCGACAAATCTTTGAACTTCGGCATTGGTGACCCGAACTCCACGTCCGGCTTCTTGGTCCCGTCTTACTATGTGTTCGCCCAAAACGGCGTTGACCCGAAGACGTGTTTCAAGACCGTTCGTTCCGCCAACCACGAAACCAACTTGATGGCCGTCGCCAACGACCAAGTTGATGTCGCGTCCAACAACTCCGAACAAGTTGGTCGTTCACAGTTGAAGGCTCCCGAAGCCGCTGCAAAAATCAAAATCATCTGGACTTCTCCGCTGATTCCGTCCGATCCGATGGTTTATCGCAAAGACATGTCCAAAGAACTGAAATCCAAAATCAAAGCCTTCTTCTTGGGCTATGGCCGCCTGGGCGACACCGCACATGCGACGAAAGTTCTGCACGATATCTCTGATGGTCAGGGCTATTTCATGGAAAGCAACAACACTCAGCTTTACCCGATCCGCCAGCTCGCTTTGTTTAAAAACAAGCTGAAAATCGAAGGCAGCGATGCCCTTTCCAGCAACGACAAGATGGAACAAGTCAAAGCCATCGATTCTCAACTGGCTGAACTCGACATCCTCGTTAAAAACCAATAAGACGCTTAAAGGCTGGACGCCGGGGTTTGTGCCCCGGCGTCCTTTCTTTTTATGCCCCGTAAATTTATTTGATGATTTTAATGGAGAGCCCCGATGACCAGTCACACTGCTCACGTTCCCGGCACCCTGACCGAATTGCCGACACGTGACCTCAAACGCTCTGTCACCACCATTATTTTGTGGGGCGTACTGGCGGCGTTACTGATGTATTCGTGGAAAGGTGCCGATATGCGCCCCATGGCCTTGTACGATGATGCCGGAAATATGGCTGATTTTGCAGCGGGTTTTTATCCACCGAATTTCACTGAATGGAAGATGTTTGTCCATGAGATGATCATCACCATTCAGATCGCCATTTGGGGCACAGCCCTGGCGATTGTGACGGCCATTCCCTTTGGCATTTTGTCGTCGGAAAACATTGCCCCTTGGTGGATTTATCAGCCCGTCCGTCGTTTGATGGATGCCGCGCGCGCCATCAACGAGATGGTCTTCGCCATGTTGTTTGTTGTCGCGGTCGGTTTGGGGCCGTTTGCCGGCGTTTTGGCGTTATGGGTTCACACCACTGGCATCTTGGCAAAATTGTTTTCCGAAGCCGTCGAGGCTATTGACCCCCACCCTGTTGAAGGCGTGCGGGCCACGGGTGCTACGCCGCTGCAAGAAGTGATCTACGGCGTCATCCCCCAGGTCTTGCCGTTGTGGATTTCCTATTCGCTGTACCGCTTTGAATCCAACGTGCGCTCCGCCACGGTTTTGGGCATTGTCGGTGCGGGCGGCGTCGGCATGTTGCTGTGGGAATACATCCGCGGTTTTTATTATGCCGAAACCGCTGCCGTGATGATCATCATCATCATCTGCGTTACAGCCCTGGATATGATTTCTCAGCGTCTGCGTAAGATGGTGATGTAATTAAAAATGCCCCTACCCCGGTTCAAAGACCATCTGCACACGATCCCCGGCAAACAGCGTGCGTCCATATTCCAACGGCTTTCCGTCGGCCGTAACATTGACACTTTCGGCCATCAACACCGGGCGTTGAATGGGTTGCTGCAAAAGATCGGCTTGTTCCCGGTTGGGCATGCGCGCCGTGACGCGGGTCGATTGACGGGAAAAATCTTCAACGCCAAATTCTTTCAACGCAATGCTGATCGAGCCGCAGCGTTCAACCACGCGCGCCATGTCAGGGAATCGCCCTGCGGCAAAGTAATGGTCCGCCAGGCTCAGCGGCGTCGTATCTGCGCCCCCCAAGGTGCGAATGCACAGCACCCGCGCACCGCGGTTCAACTCCAACACCTTGGCTTGCTTAGCGTTGGCGACCTGGGTAAACGATTCGATCACCTGCAGGGTCGGCACGCGGCTTTGTTCGCTCACCGTCTCACTAAAACGGGTGCGTTTTTTCACCGCATAATCCACCACGGTTTCGGGAACGTAAGTTCCCGATCCTTGGCGGGTTATAACCAGGCCCGTTTCGCCAAGCGCTTGGATGGCACGACGAACCGTATGACGGTTGACGTCGAAGCGCGCCGCCAAGGTGTGTTCCGTGGGCAACATATCGCCGGGTTTGATCAAACCTTTGACGATGTCCGTTTTGAGCTGTTCATGGATTTGTCGCCACAAAGAAATACCAATACCGCGTTTCATGTTTCACCTGTCCTGTGCTCGTGCCCGTGCATGTGCCCGTGCCTGTGTGCGTCACAAAAAATTCATGTAATGACGCTTTGATCTCTGCGTCAGCGAGGGTATGTAAACATGATGATATATAGATGTCTAGACAAATATTGGAATTGTCCATGATCCATACAACACACAATGAGACCGCATCCCCGAAGGGTATTGATGCACACGTTGCAGCCCGTCAAAGGTGGATGGGGTTGCTGGCGCGCGCCGATGCAAAAGCGTTGGAAAAGGCCTGGGCCGAACTGGAAGACAAACCGGCCTATGTGGTTCTTCGCACGCCGGAAACTGGCATGGTGATGGTGCGCGCCCGTACCGGCGGCGAAGGCCAGCAGTTTAATTTTGGCGAAATGTCCGTCACACGCTGCGTCGTGCGCACCGACACAGGCCACCAAGGTCACGCCTATATTGCAGGACGCAACAAAACCCATGCGACCATCGCCGCCGTACTGGATGCCCTGCTCCAGGTTCCCGAACGCCACGAAGCCTTGGACGCGGACATTCTCGAACCCATCCGTTACCGCCTAAACCTCCAAGACAACGAAACCGCCGATAAAGTTGCGGCCACCCGCGTAGATTTTTTCACCTTGGTGCGCGGCGATGACTGAAGGATCTCAGAGCATGTTGATGAATTCTCAAGACGTTCGCCCCCTCCCTGGGCAACCCCTCCCCGGGTTTGCTGTCCCGGTGCACGATTCCCAACGCGTATTCAGAGGCATTCTCGACGCCATGGCGCATCCGGGTAAGATTGTCGAGCTGACGGACTTGCCCGATGCCCCCAAAGCGTTGAACAAGGCCAGCGTGGCGGTTTGTTTGGCTCTGGTCGATTTTGAGACTCCGCTGTGGGCCGACGACGCCATTTCAGCACAAGCCCAAGCCGTGACACACATACAATTTCATTGTGGTTGCCCCATCACGACAGCCCCTGAAAAGGCGCGTTTTGCACTGCTGTCTCAGGGAACCGACCTCACATCCTTGAAGGCGTTTTGCCACGGCACGGATGAACGCCCTGATTTATCTACGACGGTCATTGTTCAAGCCGAAGGGTTTGGCGGTGGCGAAGATGTGCGCCTCAGCGGGCCCGGTATCAAAACCGAAACGACGCTTTCCATCACCGGTGTGGGTACGGGGTTTTGGCAGGCGGTTCGTGACAATGCTCAACGGTTCCCCCGTGGCGTTGATCTGATGATTTGTACGGACGAAGCCATCGTGTGTTTACCCCGCACCATCGAAGTGGAGGACTAAGCCATGTACGTTGCTGTCAAAGGTGGGGAAAAGGCCATCGAAAACGCCCACCGCTTGTTGGCCCAAGACCGCCGCGGCAATCCGGGGGTTCCGGAGCTTACCGTTGTGCAGATCAAGGAGCAGATGAGCCTTGCCGTTGACCGGGTGATGACCGAAGGCTCGCTTTACGATCGAGACTTGGCGGCGCTGGCGATCAAACAAGCGCGGGGCGATTTGGTGGAAGCGATCTTTTTGTTGCGTGCTTTTCGCACCACGTTGCCGCGTTTTGCCACCTCCAACCCCATCGACACCACGGCCATGAAGGCGCGGCGGCGCATTTCCGCGACCTATAAGGATTTGCCGGGTGGACAGCTTTTGGGTCCAACGTTTGATTACACCCACCGTTTGTTGGATTTTGCCCTCATGGCCGAAAGTGAAGCGCCTGACGTTGCCACATCGCCCAGCAATGACGAAGCGTTGCCCCGTGTAACGTCTTTGCTGAATGCCGAAGGGCTGATCGAACAAGAAAATTCTGATGACACAGCCCCGGTTTCCGACCTCACCCGCGAACCGTTGGATTTCCCCGCCAACCGGGATTTGCGTTTGCAAAATCTGGCACGCGGCGATGAAGGGTTTGTGTTGGCCATGGGCTATTCCAGCCAACGCGGCTATGGCAACACCCATCCGTTTGCCGGTGAAATTCGTATGGGCGAAGTCGAAGTCGTGATTGAACCGGAAGAACTGGGCTTTGCCATTTCCATCGGCGACATCACGGTGACGGAATGCGAAATGATCAACCAGTTTAAGGGCTCAGCAACCGAAGCGCCGAAGTTCACCCGAGGCTACGGTTTGTCGTTTGGCGAGGCCGAACGCAAAGCCATGGCCATGGCCTTGGTGGACCGCTCCCTGCGCGCTCGGGAATTGGGCGAAGAAGTTCAAAACCCCGCTCAAGATGAAGAGTTTGTGCTCTATCACACCGACAACGTGGAAGCGTCCGGCTTTGTGCAGCACTTAAAACTTCCCCACTACGTCGATTTTCAAGGCGAGTTGGAAATGGTGCGCAATTTACGCGCTGAGCAAGCTCACGTGCACGCGCAGGAACAAATGCTGAAAGCAGGGGAATGATCATGGACGGCTATAACTTCGCTTACCTAGATGAACAAACCAAACGCATGATCCGTCGCGCCATTCTCAAGGCCGTCGCGATCCCCGGTTATCAAGTTCCCTTTGGTTCACGTGAAATGCCGCTGCCCTACGGTTGGGGCACGGGTGGCATTCAGGTGACCGCTGGTGTGATTGGACAAGACGATGTCCTCAAAGTCATTGACCAAGGGGCCGACGACACCACCAATGCGGTGTCCATTCGGCGCTTTTTTGCCAGAACAACCGGCGTCAAAACCACCGAAAAAACCACTGAGGCGACGCTCATTCAAACGCGCCACAGAATTCCCGAACGGCCGCTGAGTGAAGGCCAAATCTTAGTCTATCAAGTGCCGATCCCCGAACCGCTGCGGTGGCTGGAACCGCGCGAAACCGAAACCCGTAAAATGCATGCGCTTCAAGAATATGGCATCATGCATGTGAAGCTGTACGAAGACATTGCGCGCTTTGGTCGCATCGCCACGTCTTACGATTATCCGGTGGTGGTCAATGACCGCTACCTGATGAAGCCGTCGCCGATCCCCAAGTTCGACAATCCCAAAATGGACAACATGCCTGCCCTTCAATTGTTTGGCGCTGGCCGGGAAAAACGCATTTACGCCATTCCCCCCTATACCAAAGTCAAAAGCCTCGACTTTGACGATCACCCGTTTGAAATCCAGCAGTGGGACGAAAATTGCGCCCTGTGTGGATCTGAAAACAGTTATTTGGATGAGGTGGTCATGGATGATCAAGGGGGGCGCATGTTCGTGTGCTCGGACACTGACCACTGTGAAAGTCGCCAAAGTGATGGTCACGTCGGCCCCATGGGCACCCAGCAGGCGGCGGAGTGAAACTTATGAACAGACCAACACCTCTTCTCAGCGTCCAGGACCTGGGCAAGTCCTATGGCCCTCATTTGGGCTGCACGGATGTTTCGTTTGATTTGTGGCCGGGTGAAGTGCTCGGCATTGTCGGCGAATCCGGGTCCGGCAAAACCACCTTGATGAATTGTCTGTCGGCGCAAATTGAACCCACTTGCGGCAAAGTCATTTATGACACCCGCATGGATGGGGCGCGTGATATCTTTGACATGTCCGAATCAGAACGTCGCCTGTTGATGCGCACCGATTGGGGTCTGGTCAAACAAAACCCCCGTGACGGGTTACGCTTGGGCGTCAGCGCCGGGGCCAATGTGGGTGAGCGCTTGATGGCGGTGGGTGCCCGTCATTACGGTGACATCCGTAACGTTGCCAACGACTGGCTGAAAAAGGTCGAAATCGACGTCGGCCGCATCGACAATCCGCCCTCGACCTTTTCCGGCGGCATGCAACAACGCCTGCAAATCGCCCGCAATTTGGTAACCGAACCGCGTCTGGTGTTCATGGATGAACCCACCGGCGGGTTGGATGTGTCGGTCCAGGCGCGCTTGCTGGATTTGCTGCGCGGACTGGTCAACCGATTGGGCTTGAGCGTGGTGATCGTCACCCACGATTTGGCCGTTGCCCGCCTGTTGGCACATCGCTTGATGGTGATGAAGGATGGCCGGGTTGTGGAACAGGGTCTTACGGATCAAGTTTTGGACGACCCCCAGCACGCCTACACCCAGCTTCTTGTGTCTTCGATTTTACAGCCGTGAGGATGATCTTATGAACACCAACACACCGATGATCATGGCCGAAGGGATCACCAAGAACTTTGTCATGCACAATCAGGGGGGTCAAAAAATTCCTGTATTCGCCGACTTAAACCTCTGTGTCAATGCAGGCGAATGCGTGGTTTTGCACGGCCCTTCGGGGGCAGGCAAATCGACCTTGATGCGCGCCCTTTATGGAAATTATTTGGTGTCGGAAGGGGCTATTCGCATCAACCACCAAGGCGAATGGATCGACATCACCCAAGCGGAGCCGCAAGAGATTTTGGCGGTGCGCAAATACACTTTGGGCTACGTGTCGCAATTTTTGCGCGCCATCCCCCGCGTTTCAACCTTGAACATCGTTTCCGAGCCGATGCTGGCGTTGGGCGAAGACGAAAGCAAAGCCCACATCCGCGCGGGAGAGTTGCTGACCCGGCTACGGGTTCCCGAAAGCCTGTGGACGTTGGCCCCGGCCACCTTTTCCGGCGGCGAACAACAACGCGTCAACATCGCGCGCGGCTTTATCGTCGAATATCCGGTGATGTTGCTGGATGAACCCACCGCATCGCTGGATGCCATAAATCGGCAAACCGTTACGGATATGATCCGTGAGACGACCGAACGTGGCGCGGCCATCATCGGAATTTTTCACGATGAAGATGTGCGCAACCAAATCGGTACCCGGTTATTCGACATCCATCCCCAGGAGCAAGCGGCATGAGCCATCAAATTCTCACCAATGCAAAAATCGTGACCCGTGACGAAGTGATCTTTGGCACGGTCACCGCGGACAGTGGCCGGATTGTTTCCATCGATCGCGGCAACACCTCTTTACCCGGCGCACAGGATTTGGACGGCGATTATCTGATTCCCGGCCTCATTGAGCTGCACACCGACAATATGGAAAAAAGTTTTACGCCACGTCCCGGCGTGCGCTGGCCTGCCTTGCCCGCAGCCATTGCCCACGACGTTCAAGTGGTGGGGGCCGGCATCACAACGGTATTTGACGCCTTGTCCGTTGGCGACATTATGGATGGTTCGACGCGTTTGACACAGTTGAAAGACATGTCGCAAATCATCGCGAGCGCCAAAAAACAAAAAGTTTTGCGCGCCGATCACTATTTGCACATGCGCTGTGAACTCAGCTTTGAAACCGTCGTCGATTTGTTTGCCCCGTTCAGCGAAAACCCGTTGGTGAAGCTGGTGTCGCTGATGGATCACGCGCCTGGACAGCGCCAATTCGCGGACGTTGAAAAATACCGTGAATATTATCAAGGCAAGTACCATTTTTCCCCGGAAAGGATGGATGCCTTTATCGAAAAGCACCAACGCACATCACAAGCCTTCAGCGCGAAAAACCGCGCGTCCATCGTCGAACTTAGCCAATCCCACGACTTGCCCCTGGCCAGTCATGACGATGCAACCGCTGCCCATGTGGATGAGGCGGGTGAAAACGGCGTGAGCATCTCTGAATTTCCGACCACGATTGCGGCGGCCCGTGCGGCACGGGACAAGGGGTTGCACGTTTTGATGGGGGCACCGAATATGGTTCGTGGACAATCACATTCCGGTAACATTTCCGCGCGAGAATTGGCCGCGGAAGGTGCGATGGACATTCTGTCGTCGGACTATTTCCCCGGTTCCATCTTGCAAGGTATCTTCACCATGCACCAAGAACTTGAAGGCATCAGTTTACCCCAGGCCGTGCGTGTGGCAACGTTGAACCCAGCCGCCGCTGCAAAAATGACGGACCGTGGCGAAATCTCACCGGGTAAACGAGCTGATTTGGTGCGTGTGCGCATGGCGGGTAAAATGCCTGTCGTGAACGAGGTCTGGTGTGCAGGGAACCGCGTTTACTGATTTAAGTTGAGGCCACCTTATGGGTAAAGCGCGCTACGCTATTTACTATACTCCGGACCCCGAAAGCCCTTTGTGGAATTTTGGATCGCAATGGTTGGGGCGCGACGCCGCCAAGCGCAAAGACGTCAAACGCATCGAAATCAAAGGCGTCAAGTCCAGCAATGTTGAAAAGGTGACACAAGGGCCTCGTCACTACGGCTTTCACGCAACTTTAAAGCCGCCATTTCGTCTCTTTGAAGACCATGACCGCTCTATGTTGGATGAAGCGTTGGAAGCCTTCTCCATGGCGCAAGAACCGTTCGACGTTCCAGCCCTTGAATTGGCGCAATTGGACGGCTTCATTGCTTTGCGTCCGCAAGAACCGTGCAAGGCGTTAGATGATCTGGCCGCGCATTGTGTGAAAGACTTCGATCATTTTCGGGCCACTCCATCCAAAAAAGAACTGGAGAAACGCACCTCGGCTAATCTCACAACGGCGCAACACAAGATGTTGGAAACATGGGGCTATCCCTACGTTATGGATGAGTTTCGTTTTCACTTAACCTTGACGGATCGCTTGCCCGATCAAGACCGCCTAGATATCTTAAAGGGCTTGGAAGATGCCATGGAAAACATTTTGAGCGCAAATCCATGGACGCTTGATGCCATCACCTTGATGCGCCAGAAAAAACCCGATGAGCCATTTTACGAGGTGAAGCGCTATCCTTTTACGCCGCATGCGAAGAATCGATGGCCTGTAAAAAGGAAGAAATAGAATCTTCCAAATCCCCTCCATTATCGATCACGTGAACGTCTTCACCCGTGAGTTCATATTCCCGCGCCCGCGCGACTCGTCTGGCGATGTCGGCTGGCGTCTCCCGTCCGCGCGCCGACAACCTTGCGGCCAACACGTCATCAGATACGGTCACATACAACACCGCCATCGGCGCAAGAGTCCGCCGCGCCTCATCGACAACGGTTCTCGACACGTTGACAATAATGTTTTGACCTTGGGCCAACAGCTTGCTGACCAGGGCGGGAATGCCGTAACGCAGATTATGGGCTTGCCAGCTCAACACCAGTTTGCCCTGCTGCTCCAACGTGTCGAACGCGGCGTCACTGACAGGGATATGGTCCTCGCCCCCTGCATCCGCTGGGCGCGTGATGTAGCGTTGGGGAAAAAGATAACGGCTGTCGGTTTTCAGCGCCGCTTTTGCGCCGTCGATCAAGCTGTCTTTGCCAGCCCCACTGGGACCAACCACCAAAAAAAGTGTGCCGCGTGCGTTGCTCATGAATTCATCCGTTCTCTGCTCAAGTTGCCGTATGCTCTTATGAGCCTAAAAATTACAAACCAGGACCTATAAATATGACGGCGGTGTTACGGATTGATGGCAAGTCCCATGTATAAAACGTTGCTTTCGACCCTGGCAAGCGCGGATAAATCGGTATGGCGTCTAGCGCTTGGTGAAACGTTGGTGTGGGCGGCGCTGTATTATGTTTTTCCGGCATTGCTGTTGCACTGGGAACAAGACCAGGGCTGGTCGAGATCGCAACTGAGCTTGGCACTGACCGTAGCCCTGGTGCTGTCGGCCCTCTCAGCGCCTTTGACCGGGCGGCTGATTGATCGGGGCTATGGACGCCTGACGCTCACCCTCAGCGCAATTGTCGGCGGCTTGAGCTTAGCCAGTCTTGCATTGGTGCACAGCTTCACAGCCTTTTTTGCGATTTGGGTGCTGATCGGCATTTCCATGGCCGGATGTTTGTATGAGCCGTGCTTCGCTTATTTGACCCATTGCAGACCCATGAGCGCAAAACGCGCCATCACGGTGGTCACCTTGGCGGCCGGGTTCGCCAGCACCTTGGCGTTTCCGCTGGCGAATGCCCTGGCCGATGCGTACGGCTGGCGGACAACCGTCGTCGCGTTTGGCGTTATCGTCGTGTTTGTCGCAGCACCGCTGTTGTGGTTTGGCGCCAATTCACCCCGTGGCTTTCGCCGGACACACTGCGCACCTCAAGACAAACGAAACATCAAGGTGATCCAGCGGCCCGTCTTTTGGCTGCTGGCCTTAGCTTTCACCTCCACCGCCCTCACCCACGGCATGTTGATGTCCCATCTGTTGCCGTTGCTGGACGAACGTGGCGTGCCCCAAGCCATGGCGATTTTAACGGCATCGCTGATTGGCCCCATGCAAGTTGTTGGTCGGGTGGTGATGTTGGTCTTTGACCGACGCGTGTCGGTGTTTTTCTTCGCCGGGCTTTCGTTTGTCTTTCTCGCCTTGGCCTCTTCAGCGCTTTTTGTCGCGGGGACACTCATCGGTGGCTTGGTGTGTTTCGCCATCCTCCAAGGTTCCGGCTACGGCGTCACTTCCATCACCAAGCCGACCGTCACGGTCAATATCTTGGGGCGCGCAAACTTCGGCGCAATCTCCGGGGCATTGGCGGTGCCTTACATGATGGCTTACGCCTTCGCGCCGACCCTCAGCGCCGAGATATGGAAACATGGCGGTTATGATCTTGTGGTCACGACATGCATTGTTTTACCCACCCTCGGGCTCAGCGCCTTTGTGGCCGCCGTAAGGACCAAACCCAATTAAGGTTTTTCTGTTGTGATCTCTTGTCTGACCTGAGCATAAGAGATCATGGCAAACAAGGTGGTACCGCCAACGACGTTGCCGAGGAACGTCGGTATCCCAAAGTGAACCACCGCATAGAAAATTGAAATATCGCCGTTGAGCACCAGAAGATAAGCCTCTACCGAACCCGCGATGATGTGGCTGGCCCCAATCAGCGCGATCACGTACGTAATGATCAAAACGACCCAGAATTCCGCCCCTTCGGTTGACGGTGTGAGCCACACCATAGAGGCAATCAGCCAACCGGCAAAAATGGCTCCGAAGAACATTTCCGAGGTGCTCTTGTCCATCAAATGCAGGGCAATTTTTCTGGCCGCCGCCAGCACATCGTCTGAAGCTGCGCCACTATAGGCCATAAAGATGGTGAAGACGAAGGTTCCGACAAGATTGGCGATCAGAACAATCGACCACAGCCGAGCCGTGCGATACAGATTTGGCCATGTTGTTTCAACCATCAACGGCAAGATGGCGGTGATGGTGTTCTCGGTGAACAATTGCTGACGCGCCAGCACCACAATCAAGAAACCAACGCTATAGCCTAGCGGTGTAATGAGCCCCCCTCCCAAGCCAGCATCGGAAACAAAAGTTTCGAGAACCGCCATAACCAAAACCGAAAAGCCCAAGGACAGCCCGGCGGCTATGCCGGACCACCACAAAGCACCGAACGTACGTTCCAGTTCCCGGCATCCTTCCTGACGCACGACCTCATACAACATAGCCGCGCGTGGACGTACGAGGTCTTCGACCTCGCTTTTTTCATGCTTGGTGAGTTTTTGCGGTTTTATGTCGCCAATATCGCTCATAGATCTGCTCCCTTTAGGAAAGTAGCGTTGACCTTATGTTCCCCGTGACGGGCTGCATCCACCAGGGCACGGAACAAGGCCTGCTGATGGGTGTCAAACACAAGAAATTCGGGGTGCCATTGCACGCCGATAAAAAAACGCTTATCGGTTCGTTCCAGCGCCTGTACAAAATCGCCCCGGTCGTGCGCTGATACGGTGATCCCCTTACCGAGCTTGTCCACGGCCTGATGGTGGAGGCTGTTCACGCGCACCGTATCCTGACCAAGGATTTCGCGTACCTTCGAGTCAGGCTCCAGGATTACGATTTTGCGGGCCAGAATGGTGCGCATATTCGTTTTATCTCGGGGCATTCCGCGAATGTCGCTGTACAGTGTTCCGCCAAAAAATACATTCATCATTTGTGCGCCGCGACATATCCCCAGAACGGGTAAATCCTTGTCGACAACGTAACGCAGCAGTTTCAATTCCAGCGCGTCACGCTCGGGATCAATACGCACATCAATGTTGATTTCGCCATTGTACAATTCGGCGCCAATATCATCCCCACCGCCGATGATGAGGCCGTCAAAACGTTCACAAGGATAAGGGCTCCCCGGAGCCAAAAACACAACGTCTCCCCCCGCGCGCCACACGGCCAGCCTGTCAAAGAACCGCATGATTTTACTTTTATGACGAGAGACCGTCATACCGATTACGGGTTTGTGAGGTTTTTGAACCATAAACGCACCTCCTTCAATCGCTCAGTAATCGGGCCGTCGGCTTGGGCAAGATAGCGGTCTGCCAGATGCCGCAAATTGTCCGCGTCTGCAGCCAGAAACTCCACGGCAACCCAACGGTTCCACTCTTGTGCAACGCTCCAATCTGGATCGGACAGAAATGTATTCGGCAGGCGATAATGAAATGTAGGACGCGCCTTGATGCGCTCATCATCGGTCAGGCGCGCCAAGACCTCGGGTGCCAAATGTTTAAACAACGGCAACATATCAAGTTCACGATTGCGCGTCGGATTCATCGCAAAATAATCCTTGATCAGCGCATCCAAATTCGGCGCGTAATCGGAGTCCAATATCTTAACCGCGAAACTCTGGGGGAACGGATCAATGTGCGGCAATATTTTTCGCGTCGGATCGATGTCAATTTGATCGCGCAGCCAATCCGACAGCAACACATAGGCACGCAGGATGGCCAACAGATAATCGACATCTTCACAAGCGACCTCGGGGTTGAGGTGCACGCCAAAACTATACATGAGTCCATCATCCGTACCTTTGGCATTGTGTGCGCGCAGGGATTCAAGCAAGCCAGAAAACATCCCCAATTCATTCAACGCCATAGGCGGAGAGACGATTTCCGTGGGCACCATGCCCGCCGCAGCCTTGCCGACCCATTCCCTGACCTGGGCATCCATATCACGCACAAGCTGCACATTTTCGTCGTTCACAGATAAACCACTTTCTTCAAGCGCATCCGCCAAATCTTTTTCCGGGTGAACAAAACGCGTATCAAGTTCGATGCGAAAATCGCCCCATTTGGTATCTTCCACGGAAAACACAAACGGCGTGTCGCCAAGCTTCACAACACCGCCAAAACATTCAGCGACCAATTGAGCCGCTTGTTTTGAGGACAGCCCCGCGAACTCAATCTCAACGCCGACTTTGCGGATATCGCCAGACATATTTTGAATAGACGGTGGCATACGGATGTCTGGGGTCTTATTGGCCATAATCAGTCTCCAACCAAATTATATCTATCTATGAACGCAAACGTTTTCTGCCGTTTCAAAATGCCCAAATGACCCGCAAAACGTTCCTCATTTCCATTGGACATCCGGTCAAATGGCGTTTCATACTTCAGCCGATGTCGTATGTGGCAAAGATCTGAGAGAAGGCGTTATCGCTACCGTTGTCTTGATACATGGTGATCAGGTTCAAGCTGGCAAGCGATGACAACACAGGAGACGCCACCAACGTGTCGATGGGCTCATGAAAGAGGAACGACGTCATATTGCGGTTTGGGTCATGGCACGCGCTCAGCCTGCGCTGATGACGATAACATCCGCCTGCGCAGCAAGTTTCTGATACAGTCGCCAATCACGCGCGTCAGAAAACGTCGGCGGAATGTGCACCGCCATTTTACCCACGTCGCGGGCGACATGCGTCTGACGGTCTCATCGAGCATCGTGCATGCTCCACCATATCGACTTAATGTGATCTGTCGCCCTTTTAAAGGTATCGGACAAATAGATCAGATTAAGAGGTTCGGAGACTAATCATGAGCAATGGTTTTTTTTGTGAACAGGCGATCTTTGAGTTCTTTTTCGAACACGCCGTCGTGGCGGCGGATCCATTCCAAAATCATGACGGCGTGTTCCTTTTCCTCATCACGATTGTGGGCGAGGATCTTGCGCAATTCCTTGTCCTTGCACGCATCAACCCGCTGGTTGTACCAATCCACCGCTTCCAACTCTTCCATCAAAGATACGATGGCGCGGTGCATATCGCGGGTGTCATCGCTCAATTCGTCGATGGGTTCATGGTAACCTTCGTTGGACATGTGATGTTCCTTTTCCTCTGCCAATGGGGATGGTTCTACAAAGGGCATTATGCGTCAACACGCCATATCTCCCTCCGTCCTTCATTGATGGCTTCAATGAGTTTGAGGGTCAACGCATCGACTTAAAATCATACACCGAAAGCAACGGCATCAAAAGCCGAAACACATAATGAATAATAGGACTTAATCATGACGACTTTGCCTATTCGGGCATTGTCTATCGCAGCCGCCATGTCAGCTTAAAGAGCAGTAGCAAATATACCAGACCAATAGGTTCTGCCCCTAATCTTTCGCCCGCTTGATGGTCGGCGTGTTATCGACGCTGGTCCATGGCCGCCCGTCGTCATCCACGGCG
Organism: Magnetovibrio blakemorei; assembly: GCF_001746755.1. Lineage (GTDB taxonomy): Bacteria > Pseudomonadota > Alphaproteobacteria > Rhodospirillales > Magnetovibrionaceae > Magnetovibrio > Magnetovibrio blakemorei. The sequence goes on from NZ_MCGG01000055.1 coordinate 30,049, forward strand.
ACATAGCCAATGTTGGTGTTATTGATAACATCGAAGCTATTGTTTGCACCGTTCCATTTGCGCAGGGCACTGTTGGTATCGCGGATATAAACCGTACCATCAGCTCCGACGTCAATTCTGCTAGCCTTTTGACCGTTGGCCGGACGTTTTTCGAATTTTGTTCCGGTCCATTGCTGGACATAATTACTGTTATCGACAATCCACACATCATTGCCAGGGCCAACGGCGATATCTAGCACATCGGAGTCGTTGCTGAATTTGGTGAGCACTTCGGAGTTCGGAAGTTTTTTGTAAATGATATACAGACCCCCGGTGAAACTAAAGACGGCATACAACGTATCATCTGGCGCAACGGAAACGGCTCTAACCGATCCGCCCGTAACTTTATATTCCTTGACCACCCGGTTGCGTTCGCGGAACAATCCGGTGTTAGGATTAAGCTCATACATCCAGATATCGCCGTTGGAAGCGACGTCGAAGTCAGTGAGGTCATAGCTGTTATCACCAGCGAACGTGCTTTTAGAGATGAATTTTTTCTGGTTCGAATCATAACGCCCCATGCCGCCGCCCATATTGTAAGCGTAAATATGACCATCGTTGCCGATACTCAATTTTGCCCACTCTCCGGACGAAAGAATATCGCTGTTGATGGTTTCAAACTGCATGGTTTTGGTGAAGGTGAAACCGGACACTTCGGCCGTAACGACGGTCTCTGTCGCACCTGTGCCAACCGTGTTCCCCGCCGTGGCTGCCGCCGTCGTGCGGTCGCCGCCTTCGTCACGTTCAAAATAGTTGGAGGCCAGTGCCAATTGCGTGCCGCTCACCACCCACGGATAGCCGTTCGGGCCGACCGCCACCTTGGAAGGCGTGTGCCCCGCCGTCTGCACCACTTCAAAAGATTTTCTGTCGGCCTTCAGACGCATTAATAAATTGCGATCTGACACCACCCATACACTGCCATCGGGACCGACGGAGATGCTCACCGCCTTCTGCGCCAGCACCGTGCACGGTGACGTGTCGCAGCGTTGTACAAGTTTATCGGTGCGCACCGTCCACGGATTGCCATCCGGGTCTGCGGCAACAAGAATCCCGCTACCGGTGATTTTTTGGAAGCGGGTTTGCTCCTCATTCAGTCTGTACAGTGCGCCGCTGGCATCGGTGATCAATACCGTGCCGTCGGCACCGATGGAAATATCGGAACCGGTCGCGCCAACAATTTGTTTCCACAATTGCCCCGTGTGACGAAACACCCGACCAAGCGCGGAAATTCCCCAAGGATTGCCTTCAGGGTCAACGGCGATGCGCACCAAGGTTCCGGGGAAGCTGTCAAAGGTCTTGCGCGCGTTGGACCAGCGCAACACCTTGCCGCCAGCGTCCAAACCGAACACGCTGCCGTCCTTGCCGATGGCAATCGAGGCGACGCTTTTGCGCGTATTGACGAACGTAATGTTGCTCTTGGTCGTCACCGCGGCGGGGTCGATGCTCGCGCTTGAACGCGGGGTGGTTGGTGCCGTCGGCGCTGTACTGGGGGGCACGACCACCGGCGGAGCGGTGACCGGCGGGGCGGTTTCAACCGGAGCCACACTCACAGGCGCTATACTGACCGGAACTGTTACGCCGGGTGCTGTAGCCTCTTGCGCGCGATCTTCTTTAACCTTCACCTCTTCGGCCGCAAGCAACGATGTTGCCATAATCGAACCATCGCGCGTCACAGCCCACGGGCCGCCATCCGGCGTCACCGCGACCGCCACGACGTCGGCGACGCCAGACACCACGGTCCAGCGGTTATCGGCAGCATTGAAAGTGCGCACCGCGCCATCTGTATCGGCAATCACCACCGCATCGGTCCCACCGACAGCAATGTCGAGCGCATTTCCCGAAAAGGTGGTCCAGGCCTTGCCGTCATACGAACGAATGGTCCCAGACGTCGTCACCACCCAGGGATGACCGCCGCTGTCGAGCGCGATGCGCCGGGCATTGCCATCAATCGGTTGCCATTCGCTCCGCAGCGGGTTCCACTTTTTGATCGAGCCGTCGCGCTTGGCACTATAGACATTGCCCGTTGCATCCGCTGCGACATCAGCCACGCCCTTGTCTTTATCTTCCCACCACAATCCGTTGTAGCGCATGACCACGCCGTCCGCGTCGATTGCCCAGGGGCGATTGCCTTCGGCTGCGGTGATACGCACAAATTTTCCCGACATACGCCGCCAGCGCTGCTCGACCTTGTCCCAACGCCACGGCGCGCCGTCAAGGGCCAGCGCATACGCCTGGCCCACAGCGTTGATCGATAAATCCACCGCCGTGCCCGGTAGCTTGGTCCAGGTGATGGTCTCACGATCTTGTGCCCTGGCATGAGCGGACACAAAAAGCGCGGCAACCAGCACCATCAAATGAATAGCACGAGCAATGGAACAGACACCTTTCACGGTGATCACCCCTAAATTTTTTAGCGTGAAATCGAACGCATTAATTGCGAGTCACCCGGTCTTGCACCATGGCAATGTGCTTTTGTTCCGTCTCGTTGTTCTGCCAGGATTGTATCTGCACGTCGCCCGTGCGGAATTCTTCGAAAAACTCGCGCCCCTGCAATTTATTCAAAATTTCACTGAAGGTCGGATGCGGGGAGTACCAATCCTTGTGGCGCTGCTCCAGGCGTTCGATATCACGCTCTAAATCAGACATCTTTTGCTCGTTTTCATCTCGCCGGGCAGGGTCTTGGCGGGTGTATTGGGGGCGGCGCGGGGTGATCAAGATCAGCACAGAACGATCAAATTGGCGTTTCACACGCTGGGAAAACAGCAAATTGACCAAAGGGATATCCATCAGTCCGGGCACACCATCAGCGGACTTGGACGTTTCACGTTCGCTCAACCCACCCAGGATCAGCGTCTCGTCGAACTTCATGGTGACGGTCGAATTGACGTTGGTCTTGGTGGTGTCGAGACGAAAGTCGAAAACAACCGAATTTGACGGATCGGTCAAAAAGGTGCGTTCCGCCACCACATGCAGACGCAGCATATCGTTGGGCAACATCTCCGGCGTTACCGCCAGCTTCACCCCGACTTCTTTTTGCACCGACACGCTGTCGCCGTTGCCACCCGAAACGGCGGCGGCGAGAATTTCGGTACCAGAGAAAAACTCAGACGTCTGCCCCGCCTGCGCCACCAGACTCGGTTTGGCCAAAACCTGGTTATTGGCGTCGGCCGAGTTGGCGATGTTGAGCGAATACTTCACGGCCGGAATCGAGATCATACGGGTGATGGTCTGCGTGCTTTGCGCCAAGCCGCTGCCAAGGTTGTCCTTGGTGCGGGTTCGATTTAATCCAAAGCCCACCGTGCCCGTCAGGGGGTCGCCGAACTGCAATTGCAATCCGTTCAGCAGGTTGATGCCGCGCGAATCACGCACGTCTTCCTGGGTGCCAATCAGCACCACATCGACAACCACCATGTTAGAGTCAGCAAAGCCGTCGCCTTGGGCCGCAACAGCGCCATCGCTTTGCTGACTGGCCGACGCAGAACCGTAAGGATCGGATGCGTCAGAGCCGTAGGAATCTCCGCTGCCGCCGTACTGTGCCATGATGACTTTGGCATCCGTATCGTAAAAACCTTGCCAACCACTGACCCGGTTCTCCAGCTCGCTAACGTCTTGCGTATCAGCTGCGGCCTTGCGATAGGTCGCGACATATTCAGCAGCCCCAACACGGTCGTCCATCGCCGCCAGCGACAAAGCCGCGGCTTTGATCACTTCGGGATTGTCCCGCGCTTCAGGTGCCACTTCCATCAAGCGCCTGAGCGCCGCTTCCGCGGTTTTGGGGTCACGCGCGTAATAAGAGGCCGAGGCCAGATTATAAAGCACCGCCGGATCGTCGCCCCGATGCAGCGCAACTGCCGCAAAGTGCCCCTGGGCCAGACCGAAGCGGCGCTGATCCATATACAACAGGCCCAATTGATACTCCGCCGACAAATTGCCCGAATCAAATTTAAGCGCCTGCATATAGCCCTGTTCGGCCAAGTCGAACTTGCTGGCGTCTCCCGCCGTGCCCATCAGGTGATAGGTCAGGCCGTTGAGAAACTGCAGGTCCGAATTGGTGATGTCCATTTTCAAGGCCAGATTGATCAGCCGTGATGCTTCGTCGAGCTTTTGGTCCCGCAACGCCTTGGTGCTGGCCAGAACCAGTTCCTTGATCGCACTGGTTTGCGCGATGGTGCTGGTGAAGACAGGCTTCTTCGAACCTGCCTGTCCAGTCGGTCCCACACCGTTCAACGCGGTCGTCTGACAACCGCTCAAGGCAACCAAACCCACGACGGTGACTGTGCTGCGAAGGTACGTTTTAAACTTCATGTTGATGTCCATTTATAATGACTTGATTGCCTGTCAAAAGCTCATCCGAAAGAGGGCTGTCGCACCCCTTAAATCCTGACTTTATTTATGGCGAAAAATATTGTTCGCCTTATTCAGGCTCCATATTTCTCCACCGCCGACGGTGATGGCGATGTTGTCGCCACCTCGCGAAATCGGAGTCCATTTATTGGCCTTAGCGTCCCGCACATAGAGTGATCCATCGCGACCGACGATGTGCGCAAGTCCCGGCGCATCCACAGACACATCGAGTGCCGATTCCCCGGCAACTTTTTGCCACTTAAGATTATTGCCGTGCACAAAAACATGACCTGACTTGGTGACCACCCATGGCCGTCCATCTGAATCCACGCCGATCCGCTGCGCAGCGCCATCGGCCAGCTTCCAGTCGTTTCCGACGCGTTGATAAATTTTTCCGTCCACGCCAACGATCCAGATCCCCTTGGCGCTGGCGCCGATATCCTGAGCTTTGGGGCCTGCAACGCGTTTCCACCCAACGTCCGTTTGGATGTAAATGGATCCCTCGCGACCAATGATCCAGACTGTGTTCCCCGCAACTGCTATACGGCTGGCGGAACCGGACACCTGGGTCCACTTGCTCACCACTTTATCTTGTTTGTAGATTTTGAATGTGGCCTGAAACGGTTCGGTGCTGACAATATACGTGGTACCGTCATCCGCCCGGGCGATGTCGTTGGCCGCCCCCGGAATCTGGAACCACTTATCTCCCATCACGCTCGCCATCGTCTGCACGGAAGCGACCGCGCTGGTCATGCTGCCGGACGTCGTTGGAGCCGACTGTGAAGCATTGATCGGGGTGCCGCCGGTGATCGTTGGCATGGTCGGCTTGGATGTTGTGCCTGACTTCAATGCCGCGAGACGCGTTTTGAAATTCACGCTCGGCTGGGTCTTTTCACTGAGCGCGGTTGTCCAATGGAACCAAAACTCTTCCTTGCCGTTTTTTTGTTGAAGCATCAGCGCCAAATCAACCGGACGATTGGCGATATCGATGGCTTGGCGGATTTCGCCTTCTGCCTTTTGCAGTTTTGCAAATTTATCAATTTCCATCGTCACGATAACGCCAATGGCCAACGTAACGGCAAGCGGTGCCGCGGCAGCCCCGGCAGCCCCTGTGGAAGCCAGTACGCCACTGCCGCCGGTCGTCAGAAAGGCGCTGCTGCCTGACTCTGCTGCGGTGATTGCGGCTAGCCCATGGCTATAGGGGAACATGTAAGCGAATGTTGGCAAGAAATAGCTTGCCGCAGCGGAACCCACCATACTCACCGCCGCCGACCCTTGAATGGTGTTCGCGACCATTTCGTTATAGTCCAGCGGTGTGATCATGCTGTCGGAATAGATGACCGCTGCACCCATTTCCTTGGATCGTGCGGCGTAAAACGCTTGACCAGCCGCCACCCAGTTTTCATGCGCCTGCTTTGCTTGATAGGCGATAAATTGACGGTTCCATTGAAAGATCTTTGAGATCGCCGCCAAGAGACTTTGCTCAACCTTGCTCCGCTGTGAAGCCGGTTTTTGGGCGGCATCGATCGCTTTTTTCGCCAGAAGCGTGGCCAGATACGAGCTTTCCCAGGGCTTTGTGTCGATCAAGTCCCAGGCCGTTTTAAGAGCCCGATCCCTGGAATACTTGCCTGTTTTTGCCGCTTCGCTAACGATTGCATCGATTTCGCTGCGATCGGCAATCAATTCAGCCAAGATTTCGTCCGCACCCGAACCTAGACCGAACAAGCCATACATGGTGCGGGTCGGCGTCACCCACTTCATTTTCTTATTTCGACAGGCTTTGTTTGACTTGACGTTATTCAAGGTCCGGTCTGCCCCTTCGGGACACGACCAACACGTTCCGCCATCGATAAAATCAAAGTGCTGGCCTTTTTCACAGGTGAGTGCAGCCGCCTTGGTCGCTGGCTTAAAATCGATAATTTTTTTGCATGATTTTGCACCCGTGACGGTATTTCCCGTGCGGTCGAACCCTTCGGGGCAGACCCAACATTCACCACCATTGCGGGGATCGGTGAACGCCCCCTCAGGGCAAGCCCTTCCTTTGAAAACGGCGCTGGTTGCCTTCTTCCCGATCATGCCACAAGCATTGTACTTATCCACGGCCACTGCGGTCCGGCCAAAACCCGATGGGCATTTCCAACATTCACCACCATTGCGGCCATCCAGGAAAGAACCGCTTGGGCAGTTTTTAGGACCTTGAAATTTTGCCGGACTGCTTTGGGGCGCCACGGCCTTATCGCAGGCCTTTTCCCCGGTTATGCTTTTGGCGTTGCGGTTGTAGCCCGACGGGCATGCATAACAAGACCACGTCCCAAGATCGAAAAACGATCCTTTGGGACATTTCCCAAGGGCCTTCGCTTCAAACTTTGCCGGCTCATAATCGCAAGGGTCTTGCAGCTTTCCGTTTTTATCAACGCCACCGCACGCGGAATAGCCATGTAAGTTTTTCCACGATGAATTGGCCTTGAGCTCACCCCCGAACGTGCTCATCACCAATACGGTTAAGAGCAACACGCCCAAATACTTCAGGTGAGATTTAACGGTAATGACTTGCATATTATGGTCCATCTTATTGTTTGTCTTTATGGGTCATGCGTCCCCGGACGTGTTGGCGCTTTTCACCTCATTTGGCGGGAAGCGAAGCCAATACGGCGCTGGCAGCGCTGGTAATGGCCGCCATCTCTTTTGCATTGGCGGACACTTCGCCGCCCATCAATGCAGACCATTGTGAATTGACTTCAGTCGCACCTTTGACCGTGGCCAATAGACGGGCAACCTCGAACGGACGCTGGGCTTCGGCCACGTTGGCTTTCAGGCGCGGTTCAGCATTGGCGCGTTCAATCTGCATCTCGATGTAGGCGACGACCGTATCGATGGCCACCTCAACCAAGATTTGCGGACCTGCGGCGGCAAAAGCCTTCGCCACCATCTTGGCCGTGACCTTTGCCCCGGCTTCGGTTGCTTCTTGGGCAATTTTCTTCGATAGCTTTTGCAAAATGAATTGCGTCAACTTCTTCTCGTATTGCTCCGTGGCCTCGGTGAGCGCCTTTTTGGCCACCTTGGCGGCAGCGTCAGACGGGAAGAATTTTCCCAGGACCTTTGGCGATAACAAAGCCTTCGTGTAAATGAACCCAATGGCCTGACCCTTGATTTCATCTTCAATAACGGACCTGAGGGTGATGTCCGTGAAATCCGGCAATGGCCACAACTCGTTCTTCAAAGCCTCTGCGCCCATCGCGTACAGACCGGCGCTCGCACCGAACCCGGTCGCGAGAGAAGCCGTCGTGACACCTGCGACCATCACAGTTTTATAGACTTCATTCTTTTTCTGATCTGCCACATCCCAAGCCTGATAGGCCTCAAGCGCCTGATTGGCGAGGAAGGTTTGATAGTGAACGACAGATTCTTCGAAACTTTTCAGCAGTTCGCGTTCGGCACGACTGCCAGCAGAAGGTTTGACGGCCGTCGCCTGTAAGCGTGAGTAGGCCGCCAACTTCAGAACCGCACTGTCCAACGGATGGGTACTGATTTCATCCCAAACTGAGCGTGTGTAATCCGCCACGGGGTGCTTGAGTTCCGTTGCAAGCTCGGCAGCAAACGCATTAATCAGTTTGCGTTCCTTGATCAGTTCAAGCACCACTTCGGCACCGCCCGCCAAGCCAAACAGTCCGGGCTGCTGATACGTGGGTGGCTGCCAGTTAATGCCGTTCGATTCACACGCAGCCTTATCCCAGACGGCCAATATGGTGCGCCGATAGAGCCGCAGGGTTTTTGCAGCTTTCCATTTACCAGACCGCCGCAAGTCGTCTTGCCTGATCCTTCATAGCCGTAGGTTTTTGCCGACAGGCTGCCCGCTTGGGCGCTGGCACCATACGTCGTCACAATGGCAACGAGTAAAACCCGAATGAACGATGTGAATACGGTGCTTTTACCGAAGATTGAGTTGATTGGGGTGGCGAAAAGAAACGCCGCCAATGCCTTCAATTGTATCGTTACGCTAAACCCTTGCATTTACACCCTCCTGCGACACCCGACGTCAAGCCTGCGTCAAATTCTCTAACGGTATTCATTATGCGCCATGAGAACGCCACGATGCGCACTCAGCACTTCCATGCGAGAGACGTTAGATGCAATGTTTGCAAAGCGTTAGAAACAAAACGAGAATTGTATTATTTCTTAACGCAAAATGGACAGGGACTGCGCTTAATGGATGAAATCCGGGTGCTCACCCTCGGGAGCGCAGAGTCTGCGAGGGCGTAACGCCAAATTGTTGTGTGTATGTTTGGGCAAATCGGCCCATGTGGACAAAGCCCCATTTTAGGGCCACGTCACGAACCGTGACGCCATCACCTGCGCAAAGCAGGTCTTTGTGTACACGGCTTAAGCGCACCGTTTTGACATAGGCCATCGGCGACATACCATGGGCGTCGTTAAAGGCAACCTGGAGCGTACGATACCCGCACCCTGCATAGCGGGCCAAATCCTCTAAGGTGATGCTGTCCTGAGCGTGGGCATGAATATAGTCACGGGCCCGTTTCACGTAATAGGGGACGGCACCCGACTTCGGCTGGCCTTGCAACAATTCCGAATGGGAATTGGGCAGAAGCGTTAAAATATTGGTCAGCAACAAATCTTTGAAGCCGTCCAAGACAATGGGATTGTCTAAATTTTGCAAGGGCCCATCCAAGGCATTGGCCACATAATACATTGTATCGCGCACATGCCGCCCACCAGAAGCGCTCAGGTCAAGCCTGCCATCAAACTGGAAATCAACCCAGTCCGCCGCCTCGCCAATAAGCATGCGGGCATGTTGTTTTAAAGTCGCAATGGGAAGCGGAAGACCAAAACAGGAAAACTGATCTTGGCGCGCCCCAATTGGCGTCCTGATATCTCTCATCAAACCAACATCCGGCGAAATATCAAATTCTTGCCCTTGATGCTGAACAACGCCCACACCTCCGGTTGGCATAATGAACAATAAGACGTCCTCTTCACCCCCCTGATCCTCAATCGAAGTCGTAACCGCGCCATAGGTTACATGGGTGAGCGTTAGATTGCTGAAAGAAACGCTATGAATAGACGCATCAATTTCGTGCCCCTTACCAACCACATCAATCCCAGACGTGTTGGCCAGCGCGGCAAGCAACTCACGCATCTCATGCAGATCGGTTGAGGTTAGTACCTGATGGTTCTTTAGATAACTCATATGATTAAGGGTGGGCCCCTGAATGTTGTGTACGCGGCGCTGAGCCTCTCATCTCTAAACGGTTGGCGGCGCCAGTTCATTCTGCCTCCAATGGCAGCACAGCAATGGGTTGAGCGTGACATAACTCTTCTACAGTTTCCAGCGTCATGTAACGTACAAACCCTTTTCCCATCCACAGTTCAGTTCCTTGCCCCATGGTGAAAAAGGCCGTTACGGCCCCCGGCGCAAAAGAGCAAGAGCACGCCCAGCGTCTTGTAGACCTGACCAATAGTCGGGCCTTATGCCAGGCTGGCTTCCGGCATATATTTTTGGTTTGAGCGCGACAGGTATATGCCAAAGTGCTAAAATAACGGAAGAATGAAATGCCGGATACGCAGGGGTATAGATCCTTTCCGGCAGGGCTTAGCTCCTCTTCAATTCAACTCGGAGGGTCACGGTCATGAACACTCTCTTTAATGGTCGCGAATTGGCTTTCGAAGCAAAGTTAAAGTGCGATCAGGACCTGAAATTCCACGCACAGGCTCTGAGCAACATGCGCTTCGGCGTGTGGCTGGGCGGTAAGCTCGGTCTATCAACTGAAGAGTGCGAAGCTTACGGACATGAACTGGTTGATACACGCCTCAATGCGATGGTTCGCGAGGAAATGATCAAAAAAATTATGAACGATTTGGCCGAACGACATGCTGACATCAATGAAGACGAGGTGCATAAGGCACTCGACCGATTTTATGCGGATGCACTGAAAGAAGTCACCTGTAACGGTGAATAGGAATATCCGTCTCGTTCATCAATTGAGCCACCTGACCGCGATGAAACGCCGAAAGTCAACTGCTTGCCCGGAGATTACGCGGACATCTTATCCAATTAAGCCCTTGAAAAGAAATGGTGCGGACGGCCGGACTTGAACCGGCAAGGGCTTGCGCCCGACAGATTTTAAGTCTGTTGTGTTTACCAATTTCACCACGCCCGCGCACGATGGTTTTGGAAGTTAGAGAACCTAGGACGTCGGGCGTTTTCATGCAAGTTGAAGTGTGCCGCTTGGGGCATTTTTGTTTATTTGAGCTCTTCGCCCTCGGTTTCGCCATCTAACGGCGTGCCGCCCGCAGCTTTAATCATGGCGCGAATGTCTGCGCACGCGGCTTCGACTTGGGCTTTGTCTGCACCGCGGACAACCAAATTGGTACCGAATCCACCGAATTTCAAAAACGGGTACGAGCCGATGTCGACGCTGGCGTGGTGGTCTTGCAGGACGCGCAGCTCTTCGCCGATCATGCCTTCCGATATGCCGATGGTCGACACCGTTTGCACCACCATAATCCGGCCGCCCTTGAGCGTGCCCTTAATGCCGTCGAACATGGCGCGCGCAATCACCGGCACGCCCGCCATCACATAGACGTTTTCGACCCGAAATCCCGGCGCCTTGGACACCGGATTGTCGATCAAGTGAGCGCCTGCAGGGGTCATCGCCATGCGCATGCGCGCGGTATTGGCTTTGTCACCGTAATGAGCCAGCAAAATCCGTTCGGCTTCGGGGTGGGTGCCGAAATCAAGGCCAAACGCCGCCGCCACGGATTTGGCGGTGATGTCGTCGTGGGTTGAGCCAATACCGCCTGTGGTGAAAACGTAGGTGTATTTTGCGCGGCATGCATTCACAGCCTCAATGATTTCCGCCTCAACATCGCGGATCACCCGGCATTCGACCAAAGGGATGCCGAGCTTGGTGAGCTCTTCTGCCAGATAGTTGATGTTGGCGTCTTTGGTGCGCCCCGAAAGCACTTCGTTGCCGATCACCAGAACGCACGCTGTGGGGCCCGCAGTGGAGCCCGCCTGGGGAGATGTGTCATTCATGACGTTGAGTGTAGGCCTTCACAGGTAATCCATCAACAAGGCAACCATGGGAATGTCGGCGGGCGGCATGGGCAGCTGGTTGAGGCGCATAGGCTGCACCCACGCCAGCTCTTGGCCCTCTACGGGCGTGGGCGTGCCTTTCCAGGTGCGACACAAATACAAAGGCATCATCAGATGAAAGCTTTCGTAAGCGTGACTGGCGAAGGTAAACGCCGCCAAGCAACTTTCGGAGATATCGATGTCGAGTTCTTCTTTCAGCTCGCGCACCAATGCGCTTTCGGGCGTTTCGTCATCGTGCACCTTGCCGCCGGGAAATTCCCACAGCCCGGCCATCGATTTACCTATGGGCCGTTTGGCCATCAACACCCGACCGTCCACATCGATCAAGGCCACCGCCACCACCAAAAGCTTGGGCTTTGCGGCTTCACGCGCGAACCAGTCCTGAGCCGATTGAGTGAAGATGCGGGCTTCGATTGAAGAACATCGACCCGGCAGATTGTTGGAGGTGTGGCTATAGCTGAACCCGGCTTTTTCCAACACCCGCGCCGAGGCAGTATTGTCCGGATGCACAGCGGCCGCGAGTTCGGTTTTGTCGGCCCGATCAAAGGCAAAGCGCACCATCGCCTGGGCGGCCTCAGTGCCATAGCCCTGGCCCCAAAAAGGCACGCCGAGCCAATAGCCGAAGGTCTCGCCGCCGGTGCCCATATTGACTTCGATGCAGCCGATCAAATCCCCTTCGATGCGGCGCTGAATGGCAAACACGTGACGGGAATTGTTGGCCCGGTCCTCCATCGCACCGGCGATGAAGGCTTGGGCGTCAGTGGGCGTATAGGGATGGGGGATCAAGGCCGTGTAGCGCGCCACCTCCCACGCACCCGCCAGCTCCACCAGCGCCGGAACGTCGGTGTCGACCAATCGACGCAAGATGAGCCGCGGCGCTTCCAAAACATGGATGTTGGCGGCCTGAAATGCCGCCATACACGCGCTGTCTTCAGCCATCTCTAGGACCTGTAATCGCCGTTGATAGAGATGTAGCCGTGGGTGAGATCGCACGTCCACACCGTCGCGCGACCATTGGCGATACCGACTTCGACCTCGATCTCGATCTCTTGGCCTTGCATGTGTTTGACGACCGGGGCCTCGTCATAACCTTCCACGCGCATGCCGTCTTGGGTGACTTGCACGCCGCCGATAAGAATACCCATTTTGTCGCGATCGGCCGCCTCACCGGCTTTGCCCACCGCCATGACGATCCGCCCCCAATTGGCGTCTTCGCCCGCAATGGCGGTTTTGACCAAAGGTGAGTTGGCGATGGACAGACCAATGCGCTTGGCCGCCAAATCATTTTCCGCGCCCGTCACGGTGATGGCGACAAACTTGGTCGCCCCTTCTCCGTCACGGACCACTTGGTGGGCTAAGTCCAGTGTGACTTCATCCAAAGCGCGCTTGAAATCGTTTAGCGCCGGATCGTTCACACCTTGGGGTGCTGCATTTCCGGCCTGGGCGGTGGCGAACATCATCACGGTGTCACTGGTCGAAGTGTCGGAATCCACGGTTATGCAGTTGAACGACGCATCGGATGCGGGCGCCAACAGTGCCTGCAACACGTCCGCGCCAATGGCCGCATCGGTGAAGATATAGCCCAGCATGGTCGCCATGTCCGGGGCGATCATGCCGGAGCCTTTGACAAAGCCGTTGATGTGCACCTCAGTGTCGCCGATTTTTGTGGTCCGACTGACACCTTTGGGGTACGTGTCCGTGGTCATAATGGCCTCGGCGGCTTGCTGCCAAGTGGTGCCCCCAAGCGCACCCTGGAGACCCGGCATAGCGTCCACAATCAGATTGTGCGGCAAGGGTTCGCCGATCACGCCTGTGGACGCGGAAAAGACTTCGCTCTCAGCGCAACCGACCGCATCCGCCACGGCTTTTAAAATGTGATCGACCGATTCTTCACCACGCCGTCCGGTAAACGCATTTGAATTGCCGGAATTGACGACCAAGGCCCGCGCTTGACCACCGGGCAAATACTCACGACACTTCAACACCGGCGCAGATGCTGTTTTCGAGTTCGTAAACACCCCCGCCACGGTGGTGCCGGGAACAAATTCAGCCAGCATCAAATCTGTGCGGCCCTTATACTTGATACCAGCCGCAACGGTAGCGAAGCGCACACCGGAAATATCCGCCATAGGGGGAAAGGATGCCGGCGCGAGTGGAGATTTCTGTAAGTCCATTTTTTCTTTCCCGTTTAATTTTGAAGGGCTTTGACAACCTCTTCAAAGCTCTTTTTTTCGATTGAAGCCTCAGCGCGGAGCTGTTCCATAAACTTTTGACCCAGTTCCCCAGACAGTTCGTTGGCCAAGATTTCACGCGCTTCTTGATAACTGGGAATGGTCATGGCTCGTCGCTCTTCGACCTTGATCACGTGCCAGCCGAATTGGGTCTGCACCGGGACCTCTGAGAACGCCCCTGTGGGAATGGCGACTGCGGCCTCTTCGAAAGATTGCGCCATTTCACCCGGACCGAACCAGCCCAAATCGCCGCCGTTGCTTTTGCTCGGCCCTTGAGACTGTTCACTGGCCAGCTTGCTAAAATCCGCACCATCTTTGAGACGTTGAATCAGCGCTTTGGCGTGATCTTCGCTGTCCACCAAAATATGGCGGGCGTGAATTTCAGACTGCGTCTTGGCACGTTCAACCACTTGGTTGTAGCGTTTTTTAATGTCTGCATCCGTTAGGCTTTGTTCAATGTGTCGCGCAAGCAAAATACGCTCCAAGATTTGATCTGAAATGCGCGCCATGCGATGAAGATATTCAGGCGTTTCATTAAATCCAAGTTTGACGGCCTTATCCGCAGCCAGGCGCGAATTGATCAGAGATTCCATCAACACCGGATAAACGTCGCGCAACGGCGCACCTTGCATTTTTGACGGCAACAAATTGCGGGCATTTTCCACATCGCTCAAACGCACTTCGTGGTTATTGACCGTGGCAACCACGGGGTCGGTTTCGACACCTTGAGCGACATGCCCCAAAAACAGGAGCGCCGCCAAAACCGCTAAAAGAACAACACTACGCTTCAAAAACATAACAATACTTCCAAAAATTATAAGCTTCTGACTTAACCCCAAGACGCCCGCCCCGACAAGGGCCGAGCCAATCCACAATCTCATTTTTGTTATGTGCCCGTCATATTATTACTATATGATGCTCTAAGCCGATATCAAAACCCTCATAAATTGAAGCTCATGGCGCGTTTTCTCCCTCCATTTTTTGCTTTATCGTGTGTGCTGATCACCGTATTGGGGCACGTGACACCACTGCACGCTGGCGATTTTCTATTCCAACTCGATAATGACAAAATCGCCGACACCGACCGTCACTACACCAACGGCGTGCGCTTTAGCTATGTGCCGACGGACCCCATACTTCAACTCACCAATACCACTGATTTTTTGATCGATTGGTTCGGCGTTGGCGGATTCGACGATACCTCTGCCTCATCGCGCCGCGTTGGTTGGGCCTTCGGTCAGGAAATGTATACACCCGAAGACACGAACTCCACCGTTCCAGATCCCCAAGACCGCCCATATGCCGGCTGGACCTATTTGGCCGCAACGGTACAAAGTGAACGGCAAGACGGATTTGGTGGTTTTGACCAGCTCGACACGCTGGAACTGGATATCGGCGTCGTCGGACCAGAATCACGCGCAGGTGAAACGCAAAACTGGATTCATCGTCTTATGAACGTTTCTGAATCAAATGGCTGGCGCTACCAGATCGACACGGAACCGGGGCTGTTGTTGTCTCGCACCTTAAAGCTTCGCACTCAAACTTGGGCACCTTGGGGGCAAAATGCCCTCCCCCACACCACCGGCTTTGATCTCATCGGTCACACCACGGGGCAGCTTGGCAACATCAAAACGGGGGCCGCCGTGGGCGCCACCCTGCGCTTTGGCGGAAATTTATCACAAGACTTTGGCACCAGTTACGGCACCTTTGACCCTCCCCATAAACCTTCCAGCAGCTTTATGTGGTCCCTATACGCCGGGACTGAAGCACGCGCCGTCGCCCACGACATTTTTCTCGACGGCAACACCTTCAAAGGGGAGCCGAATGTTAAACGCAAGCCTTTGGTTATGGAGAGTCGTGCTGGCGTGATGATCAATGTACCCAAGTTTGACCCGTGGGGCACACCTGGCTTTCGCTTCGACTTGAGCCACGTTCAACGCAGTCGAGAATTCACCACCCAAGATAAATCAGATCGCTACGGCAGCGTCAAAATTACATTGAATTTCTAGGGACTAACCCCAGGACCAAGCCCTGCTCACCTTCATCTAACGAACGGCGATAGACGCCAATTCACGCGGCGTGAGGGTCTTGCGGGTCATTTCACTCTGATCATTATTGTCAAAAACATCAATTGCCGAGATTCGACTTTGGCGCTGGTAAAGTTCTGCCGTCGTGCAGCGGTCGGGATCAAAGACATTTTCGATGATTTCCGCCATCCGTCCCATCAGTTTAAAGTCGTCATCGCTGAGACCTTCCTTAATGGCTTGATCCGCCAAATCGTTTAAGGTCAAACATATCCCGGCGACATGGGCAAAACGGGTACCTTTGATGCGCTGACAGGTATCTTGTGCCACGACCTGAAGACGCTGAAGGTTGACCGGCACATCCAGGCACAAGCCATCTCGAATAGCGACAATTTCAGGCATGACAGAATCCAACAGCCACACCGATTGATAGGCGTTGCGATGGACCTTTTCTTCATTGATTTTGTGTTTGGCCACCTCAATGGCGCGTTTGATTTGAGCCGTATTGCTTTCGCCGCCGCCCTGCAAATGAAGGGGATTGGGCACATCGACCAAATTTATAACCATAGCGCCGTCTCTGTGTGTGTTACGACGGTCTGGACCGATATAATCCGCCGTCACCGCAAAA
This sequence comes from Magnetovibrio blakemorei, assembly GCF_001746755.1. GTDB lineage: Bacteria > Pseudomonadota > Alphaproteobacteria > Rhodospirillales > Magnetovibrionaceae > Magnetovibrio > Magnetovibrio blakemorei. The sequence continues at coordinate 46,429 of NZ_MCGG01000055.1, forward strand.
CGCTTGCGAGACTGCGTGAGCTCGTCAATCCGGTCAATAAGGGCCTGTGCGGCAAATGGCTTGGCGAGAACGTGATCCGTGCCCGAGTTGATTGCACGATGAACGGCTTCACGGCTCGGGTTATTCACCATCGTGACCACCACCAAAAAAGGATTCTTGCCGTGGCGTCCAAAGCGCAAGTCTTTCACAAAGTCATTAAAGTCCCCCTCAGGCAATGACGTATCCGCAATGATCAGGTCAACCTCACCCGCATTTACGGTGCTGACGATGCGCGCCATATTGCCCGTGGTCACGACGTTTTTCGCGCCCCACTCATGCAATCGGTCTTTCAACTCGGCGCGAAGATCACTATTGGGTTCAGCCAGAACGATACGAACTTTGCTAAAATCAAACATTTTAGACATGAATATCGTCCTTTCCCCGATTTGCCCCCCAAACGCGGGAAACTTTTTCGCCAAAAGCCGTTTCAGTACGCAAACACCACGCCGTTCATTGCGATACCGGAACGATAAAGTCCTTTTTTTAGGGGCAGTTGGCTGCCCCTTTTGAATAAACTAAGTTTCAGGCAATCCCTTCAAACTGTCAAGTTACAATTTAAATTGAAGTGCTTTTAAGGTATTTCATTTCCTCCGGCACGGATATTTTTTGGGAAAAATGACCATCTGGGACGGCCATGCGTTGACAGACGTGTCCGGCCTCTCTAATTCTTTGTCACCGCTGGGGGAAATTGCGCTCTATAAATTGCGCTCCCTACATTTCAACCCTTGTCTAAGGTATCCGCATCCATGCTCGGCGCGCTCGCCAAAAAGGTTTTTGGCTCTGCCAATGACCGCTACATCAAGGGGCTGAAAAAATCGGTCGAAGCCATCAATGCGTTGGAGCCGACGGTGCAGGCCTTAACGGATGACGCGCTCAAAGCTCGCACGCCGTGGCTGAAAGGCCGAATCGCCGCGGGGGAAAGCTTAGACGATATTCTCCCCGATGCCTTCGCCACCGTGCGCGAAGCCGCCAAACGGGTCATGGGCCAGCGTCACTTCGACGTGCAATTGATGGGCGGTATCGTCTTGCACCGAGGCCAAATCGCAGAAATGAAAACCGGTGAAGGCAAAACCCTCACCGCGACCTTGGCGGTTTATCTGAACGCACTTAGCACCAAGGGTGTGCACGTCATTACGGTGAACGATTATCTTGCCAAACGCGATGCCGAATGGATGGGCCACGTTTACAGCTTTTTGGGCCTCACCACCGGGTGTATCGTCCACGGCCTGTCGGACCAGGAGCGCCAAGCCGCTTACGGTTGCGACATCACCTATGGCACCAACAACGAATTTGGCTTTGATTATCTGCGCGACAACATGAAGTTCACCCTGGGCGAAATGGTTCAGCGCGACTTTAACTTCGCCATCGTCGATGAAGTCGATTCCATCTTGATTGACGAAGCCCGCACACCGTTGATCATTTCCGGTGCCGCAGAAGATTCTTCGGCCATGTACAAAGCCATCAACAAGCTGATTCCCAAGCTGGTCGATGCCGACTATGAAAAAGACGAAAAGTCCAAATCCATCACGTTGACCGAAGACGGCAACGAGCATGTGGAAGTCATCTTGCGCGATGCTGGTTTGTTGACCGAAGGCTCCATGTACGACTTGGCCAACGTTTTGTTGGTTCAACACGTCACCCAGGCCCTGCGCGCCCACAAGATGCATCTGCGCGATATCGACTACATCGTGCAAAACGACAAGGTTGTGCTGATTGACGAGTTCACCGGACGCATGATGGAAGGGCGGCGCTATTCCGAAGGCTTGCACCAGGCGCTGGAAGCCAAAGAAGGCGTCACCGTGCAAAACGAAAATCAGACCCTGGCGTCGATCACGTTCCAGAACTATTTCCGCATGTATCCCAAGCTGGCAGGCATGACCGGAACGGCGATGACCGAAGCGGGTGAGTTTTCAGAAATTTACAAGCTTGAAGTGGTCGAAATGCCCACCAACCGCCCGTGTATTCGTGACGATCAAAACGACGTCGTGTACCGCACCGCGGCTGAAAAATACACCGCCATCGTTGAGCTCATCGAAGACTGCCAGACCCGCAAGCAACCGGTTTTGGTCGGCACCGTATCGATTGAAAAATCCGAAGAACTGTCCTCCATGTTGAAGGCCAAGGGCATCAAGCACAACGTGCTCAACGCACGTCACCACGAACAAGAAGCCTTTATCGTCGGCGATGCCGGCTTGCCTGGTGCAGTCACCATCGCCACCAACATGGCCGGACGCGGCACCGACATTCAGTTGGGCGGCAACCAGGAACTGCGCATTCAACGCGAACTCTCTGAGCTCGGCGAAGGGGCGGATCGGGAAGCTGCGATTGCCAACATCACCAAAGAAATCGCCGCGAACAAAGCCATCGCCTTGGAAGCGGGCGGGCTGTTCATCGTCGGCACCGAACGCCATGAAAGTCGACGCATTGACAACCAGTTGCGCGGTCGTACCGGACGTCAAGGCGATCCCGGCGCGTCGGTGTTCTTCTTGTCTTTGCAAGATGACCTGATGCGCATTTTTGGCTCGGAACGCATCGACAGCATGTTGGTCAAATTGGGTTTGGAAGAAGGCGAAGCCATCATCCACCCGTGGATCAACAAAGCGCTGGAAAAGGCCCAGCAAAAGGTCGAAGCGCGGAACTTCGAAATTCGCAAAAACTTGTTGAAATTCGACGACGTCATGAACGACCAGCGCAAAGTGGTTTATGCGGAGCGTAAAGAACTCATGGCCGCCACCGATGTCTCCAACGACATCATCGGCATGCGCCACGACTTGATCGAAACCCTGGTTGCGCGCGCCATTCCGCCCAAGGCCTACCCTGAAGAATGGGACATGGCGATGCTTCATGAAGAAGCGCTGCGCCTGTTCGGTCTCGACCTTCCGCTCACCGATTGGGCCAAGGAAGAAGGCATCGCGGATCAAGAAATTCTCCACCGTTTGATGGATGCCGCCGACCGTAAAATGGCGGAAAAAGTGGCCCAATACGGCCCAGAAGTCATCCGTGATGTGGAAAAGAATCTGTACTTGTCGATCCTTGATCAACTGTGGAAAGACCACCTGTTGACCTTGGATCATCTGCGTCAAGGCATCGGACTTCGCGCCTACGCACAAAAAGACCCGCTCAATGAATACAAGCGCGAAGCCTTTGGTTTGTTTGAAGAATTGCTGACCAACATCGGCGAGCGCGTGACCATGGTGCTGTCACATGTCGAGCTGCGCATGATGCCGCCCGAAGGCCTCACCCCCCATGGCCCGGCGTCCATGACCGAAACCCACGAAGACCCGGCATTGGCCCACGACCCCCTGGCCGCCGCCGACCCCCAACGCCTGTTGCGCGGCCACGCACCCGCACCACGCGACGCCGAAGACGCCAGCACCTGGGGCCGCGTCGGACGCAACGAACCGTGCCCATGCGGATCTGGGAAGAAGTTCAAGCAGTGTCACGGTAAGGTGAGCTAAGCTTATTTCCAAATCACCGGACTTGACCCGGTGATCTACGTCTTAGCCTGCTGCAAAGACAAAAAAGACCGCCTCACATTTTTGCGAGGCGGCCTTTTGTTTTTTTTCGAAGCGAGGTGCGCCTTAGCCCAACCCCACCTTGCCCATGTCGATAAACTTTTCCCGCCGTTTGGCGCGCAGTTGGCCGCCGTCGAGCGGCGCCAGGGCGTCGAATTGGCGTTGGATTTCATCGGCCACGGCCCCCATGGCACCGATGGGGTCGCGGTGTGCGCCGCCCAAAGGTTCGGGCACAATGGCGTCGATGGTGCGCAGTTCGATCAGGTCTTGGGCGGTGAGCCGCAAGGCTTCGGCGGCTTCTTTGTTCATGGTGCCGTCGCGCCACAAAATCGACGCGCAGCCTTCCGGCGAAATCACCGAATAAATGGAATGTTCCAGCATCAAAATCGCATTGGCCGAACCCAGCGCAATCGCGCCGCCGGAACCGCCTTCACCGATGATGACCGAGATGAACGGCACCCGCAGTTGGAAGCTGACTTCAATGGATTTGGCGATGGCTTCGGCTTGACCGCGGGCTTCCGCGTCGGCACCCGGAAACGCGCCGGAAGTATCGACAAAGGTGATCACCGGCATCTTGAAATGATCGGCCATGAGCATCAGGCGTTGCGCCTTGCGATAGCCTTCGGGCTTGGCCATGCCGAAATTGTGCTTCACCCGACTTTCGGTGTCTTTGCCTTTTTCGATGCCAATCACCATCACGGAACGACCGCGAAAGCGCCCCAATCCCCCCACTACGGCGGCGTCTTCGCCATACAAGCGGTCACCGGCCAAGGGCGTGAAGTCATCGATCAGGGTTTCGATGTAATCGACGGCGTGCGGGCGGTCCGGATGGCGGGCCACCTGGGCTTTTTGCCAAGCCGTCAGCTTTGAATAGAGCTGTGAGAGCTGCTTTTCGACCTTAGTCTGAAGCTTAGCCACTTCTTCGGCAATGTTGACTTCGGTGCCCGTCAGATGACGAAGCTCCTCAATCTTGCCTTCCAGCTCAGCGATGGGTTTTTCAAATTCGAGATAATGATGCATAGGCGATTTCTAGCACGAGATTTGGGGTGAAAGAAGTGCAAAAACAACGCCGCCGGGCGTTCCCGGCGGCGTGTTGTCATTTTTCTTGGCCCCAAAAGGCAATCTGTTAGCGACCTTTAATGGCCGCCGCCGTCTGAACCATGACTTCGGCTTGCTTGATCGAGGCAATATCGATCAAACGACCATCCAGCGTCACCGCGCCTTTGCCTTCTTTTTGCGCCTGCTCCATGGCAGCCAAAATGGCGTTGGCCTTGGCCACTTCCGCATCAGACGGACTGAACACATCGTTGGCGGCGTCCACTTGGGTGGGGTGAATAGCCCATTTGCCTTCACAGCCCAAAATCGCCGCGCGCATGGCCTGGGCGCGGTAGCCGTCCAAATCCTTGATGTCGCCAAACGGGCCGTCAATGGGGCGCAAGCCGTTGGCGCGGGCCGCAACCACCATGCGGGCAATGGCGTAATGCCACATATCGCCCCAATGGAAATCACGCCGTCCCGCATCGTCCAGCGCATCGGTCAACACGCCGTAGCCCGGGTTCGGCCCGCCAATGGCAGTCGTGCGCGCTTTGGTCGAAGCCGCATAATCGGCAACGCCGAAGTGCAGGGATTCGTTGCGTGGGCTGGCGGCGGCGATTTCGTGGACGTTTTGCATCCCCAGCGCGGTTTCGATGATCATCTCAAACCCGATCTTGTTGGTGAAGCCCTTGGCGGCACAAATCTGCGTCACCAGCATGTCCACCGCATAGACGTCAGACGCCGTGCCGACCTTGGGGATCATGATCAAATCGATTTTGTCGCCCGCTTGCTCAACCAAGTCCACCACGTCACGATACATGTAATGGGTATCGAGACCGTTGATGCGCACCGACACGGTCTTGCCCGACCAATCCAAATCATTCAGCGCGGCAATGATGTTTTTGCGCGCTTGGGGCTTGTCAGACGGCGTGACGGCGTCTTCCAAGTCCAAAAACACCATGTCGGCGTTTGAGCCCGCTGCCTTTTCCAGAAAGCGGGTTGAAGAACCGGGCACAGCCAACTCGGACCGGTTTAAACGCGCCGGGGCCTGTTCGGGTACGGTAAAACTCATGGGAGGTCTCCAATATTTTTGTGGATTGGTTTGCGTAAAGCCAGGCCCCATTTAAGCGAACGTCGACGGAGAAATCACGTCTTTTTTGTGCAGGTGCGAAATGGATTGAATTGTGCTTTAAGTTCAATGACCTAAAGCAAGCGGGTGAACGCTGTTGACGAGCTGTTTCAGACGTTCGTCAAGCACATGGGTGTAAATTTGAGTGGTGGAGATATCAGCATGGCCGAGCATTTGCTGCAGGGCGCGCAGATCCACGCCGTGGGCCAGCAGGTGGCTGGCGAAGGAATGGCGCAGAACGTGGGGCGACACCCGGCGCGGGTCCAGTCCGGCTTCGACGGACAATTCTTTGAGAATCTGCGCGAACCGTGCGCGGGTCAGAAAGCCTTGTTTGGCGCGCGACGGGAACATATACAGCGAGCCCTTGCTGCCTTTGGGCGCAAAGCGGTCACGGACCTCCATATAGGCTTGAATGGCGTCGCTGGCGGGCTCCGACAGCGGCACCATGCGATCCTTTTCGCCTTTGCCACGCACCATCAGCATCAAGCCGTCCCGGGACATGGCGCGCAGCGGCAGCCCCACCAATTCCGAAACCCGCAAGCCCGTGGCGTAGAGAATTTCCATCAGCGCCACCAACCGCTTGCCTTCGGCACCGGGATGTTCGGCGGCGCACTGAAGCAAGATGTCGACTTCTGCCTCGCTCAAATACTTGGGCAGGGCGCGACCAATTTTAGGGCTGTCGATGACCGTTGTGGGGTCGTCTGGACGCAACCGTTCGGCATACAAAAATCGGAAAAACTGACGCAACGCGGACAAGCGCCGCGCCTGGGTGCGCGCCGCCATGCCTGTTGAATCCATATGTTTCAAGTACTTGCGAATGAGGTCCGCGCTGGCCTGGGCAGGGACCGTGCACTGAGACTTGGCGAACCCCGAAAAATCGCCCAAATCGCGCTGATAGCTTTCCAGCGTGTTCAACGCCACGCCGCGTTCCGCCACCAACATTTCGAGAAACATCTCAGCTTCACGTGGCAACGGGTCCGTCAGTTTGCGCCGTCGCCCCATGTTGTTACAACCCGGCGGCGACCACCGCCTCCAACGCCATGGTGCGGACTTCTTTTTCCAAACCAACGGCCAGCAACGCCCGCAAAATATGATTCAAAACAATGGGATCGGCTCGCGCCGGCCCGCCGTCGCCCAAACCGACCAGGGCCAGCAAAATCGTTTCCCCAACCCGGCCCTTGGACGCAGCCCCATCCAACAAGAACCAATGAGACGGATACGGTGCCAACATGGCCGAATGAGACGTGCCGTCAATCAAGTCGGCCCAGATTTCATCGCCAACAGGTTCCCCCAACGCATCCAAGGTCGCCGCCAAGGTAACGGCTTTGTCCCGTGCGCCTTCGGTGTGTTTAACGGCAAGCCACCAGGCGTGCATACGCTCCATGGTCCAATCAGACGCGCCATCATACCCGGACAATCGCGCAACCGGCATCAAGGCTTCCAGTTCCGCAGCCATATTGGGATCACGGCTTGCGGCAACCTGCAGCAACTCAAACCACGTCCGCGCATCCCCGTGACGGCCGGTGATCAAAAACGCGCGAATGGCTTCGGGGGCGAACCAGACCAGATCCTGAGTGGCGGGAACACGGCCCAGTTGCGGCAAAAAGGCCCGTGCGGCAGACGCATAACGACCGTTTTCACGGGCAATTTCAAGAGCCCGGTGCAAAGCTTCAGCTTGCGCGGCGGGCACCGTTTGCATCAACGTCGCGCGGTACAACAAGGCGCGGCTCATCGGCCCGCTGAGCTGAACGGCTTGGGTCAGTGGATTTTGCAACTCATCTTCGGAAAAGCTGATGCTCGCATACAATTGACGCAACGCATCAACCGGCAACGCCCCGGCAGATTCGGCGCGTTCCGCCGCTTCCAAGCGCAATTCGGGCGAAGCATTGGGGCTGATCGCAATGGCGCGCAGCACACTGGGGCGGTTCGACGAAATCACATCTGAGGGCAATTGCGTTTTGGCAACCCGCGCCAAGGCCAAATGCATCGGCGTCGGGTTCGCAAGGCTATCAATGACCGGGGCCTTGAACGCGGCATCGCCTTGATGTGCCAGCGCGTCAACCAGCTTAAACAGCACGGGGTCCGTTACGCCCTGCTCTTCCAACAACGAAAGGCCCAGCAGCGCAGCAGCGCCATCGCCTTCCACCGCTTGGCAAAAGATAAAGGCCTTCTGCCAGTATTCAGTGCGTTGTTCTTGAATATACGCATGGGTTAGTTGGCACGCGCGAGCGACGTCTCCGGTTAAAAACCGGGTATCGACGTCTACGCGCAACAAATTGGCATTTCCGGCGCGACCCGGTACCACGTCCAACAAAGACTTAACGCCGACAAAATCGCCCATGGACGACAACAAACCCGCACGCAGCGAAATCAACGAACCGGATTCCCCGCCTTCCGGCACATCAGCCCCGGTCAGCAGCAACCGACGCATCAAATCGCGCATCGCCATCGAAGACGTCGTCACCGGAACTTGCGGCAGCAAGGTCTCGATCACCGAAAGCGGCGTCCCTTGCCACATCGCCGAACCCAACCCCCCGTCGGCATCGCTGAGCACACCCGCAACGTCTGGATTGACTGAACCCAGCGTTTGCGACTCGACTGAACGACCGATCACGGGTTGGTTCGACCCGTTCATGTCGATACCCTCGACAGCGATGACGCCATCGGTGGGACGCGTTTGCTGGGACTTGCCAAATGCAGGTGCACCAAATGTAGGGGCGGGGCGCAGTGGGGCCGGGCGTGCGGGTGGGTTGGCACGTCCCCCCGCTGGCGGCACCAATTGAATGGGCGCGATCAAATCCTCAGCCGCGTCTTGAGCAAATGCCGCCATAGGCAGGCAGGCCAAAATGGCACCACCCGCTAATACCGCCCGCAAGGTGCGCTGAATGCGCAAGGTCGGCTTAACGGGGGAAGCGTTCATCGGGAATCACCTTTTCTACGGTGCTCACCGGTGCTGGAATGTCCCAAGTGGCGAGCCAACCAGCACCGCCAACGAGGCCGGCCAGCAACAAAAACAGAATAAACGCGGACATCTTACCCATGAAATCGATTTACCTTTATTTACGGTCCCCTGGAAAATGCACAGGAGGGGGCGGGTTATCTTGCGGTTCCGAGACGATATGCTAGGTTCCGAGTATGGCGATTTTTCGGCAGTGTATCGGCTCAGCCTCCAGCTTTCTAGAGGACTTTGCCCCCGAAAGCCTAAAACGAAGACCTAAGATAGCCCACAAAATGTTTAAGGAGAGTCAAATTTGCCCAACGTGCCCAAGATCACCCGCCCCATCGCCCTGATCGGCTTGATGGGCGCAGGCAAAAGCACTGTCGGGCGACGCTTGGCGAAACGCTTATCGGTGCCCTTTATCGATTCGGATGACGAAATTAAAAAGGCTGCGGGCAGCTCCATCGAAGATATCTTCGAACTTTTCGGTGAACAGGAATTTCGCGCTGGCGAACAACGCGTGCTCGATCGCCTCTTAAATGGGGGGGCGATGGTTCTGGCCACTGGCGGCGGGGCGTTTATAAATAACGACGTTCGCAAACGCATTTTACAATCCGCCACATCCGTGTGGCTCAAAGCCGGGTTGGATTCGTTGGTGGAACGCACCTCCAGACGGGGTGGGCGACCGTTGTTAAAACAAGGCGACCCCAGAAAGACGCTGGAAAAGCTGATCAATGACCGCTATCCCATATATGAACAAGCCACTGTCACCATTGAAACCGACAAGCTCAGCCACGACGGCGCGGTGGATTTGATCATTCAAGCTTTGCAGGACCGAGACGACATATGAGCACAGCCCCTTCACAAGATACGGAAACCTTGCGCGTTGAATTAGGCGAACGGAGCTACGACATCGTCGTCGGGGCGGGCCTGATCAAGGATGCGGGCAAATGGATTGCCCCGGTTCTGGCGCGCCCCCGGGTCGTCATCGTCACCGACGAAAACGTCGCCGCTCATTATTTGGCCCCGCTGACGAAATCCTTAAAAGACGCAAGCATTCGCGTTGACGCCATCACCCTGCCCGCTGGCGAACAGAGCAAAAGCTTTGCCCAATTTGAAAAGCTGTGTGAAAGCATTTTGGCGTTGGGGATTGAACGCTCCACCACGTTGATCGCGCTGGGCGGCGGTGTCATGGGCGATTTGGTGGGCTTTGCGGCGGCATCCATTCTGCGCGGCTTGGCCTTTATCCAAGTGCCAACCACACTGCTGAGCCAAGTCGACAGCTCGGTGGGGGGCAAAACCGGCATCAATACGGCGCACGGCAAAAACTTGGTGGGCGCGTTTTATCAGCCCAAACTGGTGTTGGCTGACACCGCGACCTTAAACACTTTGGACCGCCGTCAACTGCTGGCGGGCTACAGCGAAGTGGTCAAATATGGCTTGATCGATTCACCTGATTTTTACGAATGGCTGGAAAATCACGCCCAGGCGTTGATCGACGGAGACATGGACAAACGCCGCCACGCGGTTCTCACCAGTTGTGCCGCCAAGGCCCGCGTGGTGGCCGAAGATGAGCGCGAAGGCGGCAAACGCGCCTTGTTGAACTTGGGCCATACCTTTGGTCATGCCCTTGAGGCCGAAACCGGATACGGCGATGCTTTGTTGCACGGGGAAGCCGTCAGTATCGGCACCGTCATGGCATTTGACTTGTCCCAACGCTTAGGCCTCTGCCCCGGTCAAGACTTTGGCCGCATGTTGGCCCACTTTGACGCCCTGAAATTGCCCACGGATCTACGTCGCTTGAACGCAGGCGATTGGACTGTGGATCGCTTGATGGCACACATGAGCCACGACAAAAAAGTTGAAGACGGTAAGCTCACGTTTATTTTGGCAAACCGCATTGGTCAGGCGTTTATTTCGCGCGATGTGCAAAACAAAGACGTCCGCGAACTGCTCGATACCTGGCTGAAAAACAAAATCTGATGAGGAACATCTAAAGGCATGATTTACGTCGCCGCCGCTATTTTTGTCTTGTTGATTTTGTCTGCGTTTTTTTCCGGATCGGAAACCGCATTAACGGCCGCCTCGCGCCCGCTGATGCACCAGTTGGAAAAAGATGGTAACCCCCGCGCCCAACTGATCAACAAGCTGCGCCATCACAAAGAACGCCTGATCGGCGCCATTTTGCTGGGCAACAATTTGGTCAATATCTTGGCCAGCGCCTTGGCCACCAGCTTGTTGATGACCATGTTTGGCGAGGCCGGGGTGGTCCTGGCCACGGTGGGCATGACATTGCTGGTGCTCATTTTTTCGGAAATTCTGCCCAAGACTTATGCCATTCGCCATGCCAATCGCGCCGCTCTGGCGGTGGTGCCGACCATCAATATTTTGGTCATCGTGTTGCTGCCGTTCGTCAAAACCATCAACATCATCGTGCGCTTGTTGTTGCGCATGTTTGGCGTAGACCCCCACGCGTCCGACGGCCTGCATTCGTCAACGGCTGAGCTGCGCGGTGCCATTGAACTGCACGCCAGCCACGCCCAGGGTGAAGATAAAGAATCCGGGGTTATGCTGAGAAGCGTGCTCGATTTGGCCGATGTGCAAGTCGGCGAGATCATGACCCATCGCAAAGGCGTCAGCGCCATCAATGCAACGGATCCGGTTGAGAGCATCATCACCCAAGTGCTCGAAAGCCCCTATTCCCGTCTGCCCTTATGGCGTGATGAACCGGACAACATCGTCGGCGTTTTGCACGCCAAAGCCCTGTTGCGCGAAGTGCGTGAACACGCCAACGATCCTAAAAAACTCGAGCACCTCGACATCCTTTCGGTTGCCGCCAAGCCGTGGTTCGTTCCCGAATCCACGCAGCTTTTGGATCAATTGCAGGCGTTTCGTGCGCGGCGCGAACACTTCGCCATGGTCGTCGATGAATATGGCAGCCTGTTGGGTATCGTCACCCTTGAAGATGTGCTCGAAGAAATTGTCGGTGAGATCGACGACGAAACCGATATCTTCGTGCCCGGTGTGCACATCCATACCGACGGCACCTTGGTGGTTCAAGGCGACGTCACCATTCGCGACCTCAACCGTCAATTCGACTGGGAACTGCCTGACGAAGAAGCCGCTACCATCGCCGGATTGATCTTACACGAATCCCGGCGCATTCCCGACGTTGGGCAATCGTTCCGCTTTTTTGGGTTCCGCTTTGAAATTATGCGGCGCTATCACCACCAAATCAAAACCATACGCATCACGCCGCCCGTCAAAGACGATACTGCGCCCTAGCTCGAAAAAAGACTGGAACCATTGGTGTTATCAAACAGCACATGACTTTCACCAAATAATTCTGTAAAAAAGTGCAGCGCAGCATTCTTTATGAGAGCATAATGGCGGCTGATCAGTTCGGAAGGAAGACAACCCAAATGGGGAGAACCTCTGTCATGCAACGGCGCATCATTCCCGACGTTGTGTCCGCCCAAGACGTTGTGGCGCTCAACACGTCCAGTTCCGTTCACACCGCCGTGCAGGCCATGAGCACGCACAACATTGCGGCCATCGCTGTAACGGATGGAAACCAGCGCCTGCTGGGCATTGTGACCGAACGCGACATCACTCACCGCGTTCTTGCATGTGGGCTCAACCCACTGAACACGCCATTGAGCGATATCATGACGGAAAATCCTGAACATCTGCGCCCCACGGACAGTTGTTTAGATGCCATCGAATTGATGCTGTCGCGCAACATTCGTCACTTGCCGGTTATCGACATGGACCGTCGGGTCATTGCGGTGGTGTCCATGCGAGACCTGTTGGAAACCGCGTTGGAAGTCCTCAACATCGACATTGACGAAGCGCGCTACGACGCATTCGCCCCTGAAGAAGAATAGTCCTCAAGAACAAAACACACCGGACCAAAGGCGCAATGCCATCAGTCTAACAATGAGCCTGTGCGGACCACACCCTGGGATTTCGGGCTCCGCTCCCGCTTTGCCAGACGTCCATGCCCCACACGCGCATGCCCGGCATCGGACGCCGCAGCGCGGAAGTAGCCGAGAATAAAGGTCCGAACTGCCGCCGTCCGGCTAGAGCCTTTGCGGTGCTGGTCGACGTGAGTGCAGGTCTCATGCACGGTCATCTTTTCGCGTTCGCAAATTTCTTCGAGCGCCTCCCAGACATCTCTTTCTAGACGCAAGCTGGTGCGATGGCCATTTACGGACACGTTTCTGCTTTGAAGACGGCTATTCATACCTGCGCGAGCCTCATTATTGATTGTTTCAATGTTTGGAAAGCAACATGCTTTCCCCATCCACATCGATCACGCGACAAGCGATATCCACCGATGTAACAAACCAACAATACGGACATGCAACGCACTTTTCAATTGTATATATTATCTACTCGTCAACCTTTTATAATAACAAAATGCACTTGTTCAGAAAATTTGCCCCCATAATCGCGCCATAACGCTTTAAAGGCCCATTTATTCCTTAACTTCGCTTGGAGAGAACGTCTTCAGTTCCAAAGCATGAATTTGAGCGGTCATTTCTTGGGCCAAGGCCGCATACACCATGCGCTGCCTCTGTACCCGACTTTGACCTTCGAAAGCGCTGGAGACCACGGTTACGGCAAAATGGCTTTCCCCACTGGGGTGCGCACCGGCATGGCCAGCATGCTTGGCACTGTTATCAATAACTTCAAGGTGCTCGGGGCTTAATGCCGCCGTCAATTTTTGTTCGATGGTCGTGCACACGCGCATAATGTCATCCTCAATAGGGCTGTTCCTGGAAAGAGAAGTAAGGTATTTGTCCGCAAGATCAAGACCCAATGCAGCTCAACGCCCCCTATCGTGCGTCTTTATGCACGCAGGTGTGTGCAGCTTGCATGACGAACACGGAAGTCCCATAGTTAAAATATGGCCAACCAAGCACGCAAACCTGGGCTAGACGCCCCGTTTAAAACGCGTTCCAAGCGTGCTCGTACGGAACAAGCGCCCAGTATGCGCGTCTGTGATCGGCAAGGCTGCTCACAAGAGGGCACTTTTCGCACCCACCGATCACCGCGCGAAATGGGCAGTCATGTGTGGTATTGCGACGACCACATCCGCGAACACAATAAGGCGTGGAATTATTTTGACGGCCTCACCGACGAAGAAGTCGAAGCCGTCATCAAAAACGATACCGTCTGGCAACGCCCCACGTGGGAGCTGGGCTCCAAGGCCGACCAAGCGAAGGCCCGCGCTTTTGCCGCGGGGGGGCGCATTCAAGACGACTTTGGCCTGTTTAACGATGCAACGGGGCATACCCAAGATCAAAGAAAAAATCGCATTTTCCACCCCGACACCCCGGAAGCCAAGGCTTATGCGATCCTTGACCTGTCGCCCCCCATCACCATCGAAGATTTAAAGGCGCGCTATAAGAAGCTTGTCAAACGCCACCATCCCGACGCCAACGGCGGCAGCAAGGAGGCGGAAGAGGCGTTCAAAGAAATCGCCCTTGCATATCAGACGATCCTGAAACACTTTAGTGGCTAGGGCAACGCCCCCTAAATCGTCTTTACTTCGCCTCCCCTGGGCACCGATACCCAAGCGCCATCGGGCCCAACACACAAACGGAATGCATTATGACCGTCGCCATCAAAACAGCCGCGCACAAGTCCGCCTTTCCCTTAAGCGCCCCAGACATCAGCGTTGATGTGCGCCAGACCTTCGGTCTGGACGTGGACATGGAAACGCCCGCCTTTTCCCAAGGTGAAGAGCACGTGCCCGCCATTGATGAAAACTATCAGTTTGATTTCGACACCACGTTGGCCATCTTGGCGGGTTTCAAGCACAACCGCCGGGTGATGATTCAAGGCTATCACGGCACCGGAAAATCAACCCATATCGAACAAGTGGCGGCGCGTCTGAACTGGCCCATGATCCGCGTCAACTTAGACAGTCACGTCAGCCGCATTGATTTGGTGGGCAAAGACGCCATCGTCTTAAAAGACGGTCAACAAGTAACGGAATTTCGCGAAGGCATTTTGCCGTGGGCATTGCAAAACCCGGTGGCGATTGTGTTCGACGAATACGACGCGGGCCGTCCCGACGTGATGTTCGTGATTCAGCGCGTTTTGGAAGTCGAAGGCAAACTGACGTTGCTCGACCAAAGCCGCGTGATCAAACCGCACCCCTACTTTCGCCTGTTTTCCACCACCAACACCATCGGTCTGGGCGACACCACGGGGCTGTACCACGGCACCCAGCAAATCAACCAAGGGCAAATGGACCGTTGGAACATCGTCGCAACGTTGAACTACCTGCCCCACGATGATGAGACGAAAATCATTTTGTCCAAGGTCAAAGACTATCAAAATGACGAAGGCCGGGCCATCGTGTCCGCCATGGTGCGGGTGGCCGATCTCACCCGTGAAGGCTTTGTCAGCGGCGACATCTCCACCGTTATGAGCCCGCGTACGGTTCTGACGTGGGCGGAAAATGCACAAATTTTCAGCGATGTCGGCACCGCATTCCGCATGAGTTTCCTCAACAAATGCGACGAGATGGAACGCGCCATCGTGGCTGAATATTACCAGCGCTGCTTTAACAAAGAGCTGCCCGAATCGCTGATCAAAACCAAAACCTGAGCCCAGCTGGAGAGCCCCTTAGGCCATGTCCAAGGCAGAACCGCTCAACGAAACGCTGAAACGCGCCACCGCGTCAACGCTCAAGGCCATGAGCCAAAAGCGCGACATGGTGGTGAGCTTCGCGCGCGGTCAAAGTGGGGCGTCGTATACGAACGCAGCCGCCATCTTGCCGGAACCCGAACCTGAACCGCATTTGAAGCCCAACGATATTTTGCGTCTGCGCGGCCAATCGGATGCCTTGGCGATGCGTTTGCAGTTTCATGACAAAAATCTGCACAACCGTCTAATGCCTGCGGGTGACGAAGCCCGCAGTGTTTTCAATGCCTTAGAACAGGCGCGCGTCGAAGCGGTGGGTGGCCGCATCTACCCCGGTGCCGGACACAACATGGCGACCATGCACGAACAGGCCGCCGCCCCATTTCGCACCGTGTTTGATCGCGACCCTCAACACATGGCCCAGGCTTTGGCCATGATGGCTCGCGAACGTTTTACGGGGGAAACTATTCCCGAAGCGGCAGGGACGCTGATTGAACAATGGCGTCCTTGGTTGGACACCAAAGCCCCTGGGCAACTGGACAAGCTGGCACAAGCGCTCGCCAACCAAGCCGACTTCGCGCGGGAAGCCGGCATGTTGATGAAAGCGCTTGAACTGCTGAACGAACTGCCCGGCGAAAGTGAATCCGACGCACAATCTGACAACGATGCACAAAACCAAGACCAGGACGATCAAACGTCCGATGACGAAAGTCCGGAAGGCAGCGACGATCAAGACGGTGCGGGCGCGGTGGGCACTGATGCGCTCAGCGCTGAGTTTTCCGACGGCCTTGACGGCGATGGTGGACAAGACGAAGACATGATGACGGGCGGCGAAACGCCTGCGGGTCCCACCGAGCATGACGATGCCTGGCCGCTGAACGCCCCCAACGACAACAAGCCCTACCGCCCTTACACCACCCAATTCGATCAAGTGATCGACGCGGAGGACTTAAGTGAAGCGGACGAGTTGCACCGCCTGCGTGAACAGCTCGATCGGCAATTGGACAAACTGCAAGGGGTGGTGACCAAACTCGCCAATCGCCTGCAACGGCGCTTGCTGGCCAAGCAAACCCGATCATGGGAATTCGATTTGGAAGAAGGCTTACTGGATGTCGCGCG
The DNA here is from genome assembly GCF_001746755.1 of Magnetovibrio blakemorei. Lineage (GTDB taxonomy): Bacteria > Pseudomonadota > Alphaproteobacteria > Rhodospirillales > Magnetovibrionaceae > Magnetovibrio > Magnetovibrio blakemorei. The sequence goes on from NZ_MCGG01000055.1 coordinate 62,864, forward strand.
GCTGTCGCGGGTGGTGATTGACCCCTATGCGCCGCTGTCGTTCAAAGAAGAAAAAGACGCTGATTTCCGCGATACCGTGGTGTCGTTGCTGATTGATAATTCCGGCTCCATGCGCGGACGGCCGATCACCATCGCCGCCATCAGTGCAGATGTCATGGCGCGCACCCTGGAACGCTGTGGCGTCAAAGTCGAAATCTTGGGATTTACCACCCGCGCCTGGAAAGGCGGGCTGTCGCGTGAGCATTGGGTTGAACAGCACAAACCGGAAAACCCCGGTCGCCTGAACGATTTGCGCCACATCATCTACAAAGCCGCCGATGCCCCATGGCGGCGCGTGCGGCGCAATTTGGGGCTGATGCTGAAAGAAGGCATTCTTAAGGAAAACATCGATGGTGAGGCCTTGATGTGGGCGCACAACCGGTTGCTGGCCCGCCCCGAACAACGGCGTATTTTGATGGTGATTTCCGACGGTGCGCCGGTCGATGACGCCACCCTCAGCGTCAATCCCGGCAATTATTTAGAACGCCACCTGCGCGATGCCATTGAATGGATCGAAACCAAATCCTCGGTTGAACTGATCGCCATCGGCATCGGTCACGATGTCACGCGCTATTACAAACACGCCGTGACGCTGCTGGACGCCGAAGACTTAGGCGGCACAATCATGTCGGAACTGGCTGATTTGTTTGATGAAGACAGCAAAACTTCCGCGCAAAAGAAGCACCGGAAACATCGCGCTTTATAAAAACAGCGAACATAATTCTTGCCTCTTGTCCTATATCGCATAAGATCAATGTAATGAAAGCGAACGTAAAGTTCGTATACGATTTGCAACGGGACATTGAACCCGGCCGATAGAGTGGCCGACCATGAGTCCATGAAAAGGATGAACTTGATACGCGTGCAGTTCTCACGTGCAATCCGGTACATGCGCAACACCCTTCAGATTTCACATCGGGGTGCGGCGCAAATGGCGTTGTTCGCCATGCTTTTCCAGGCCATGGTCCCGCTGAGTGTGGCCATCCCGCTTCCGGCGGATTCGGACCTTCATGATGGTCGTTCCGCCTCCAACTTCTACCTCGTAATTTGCACGGCCTTTGGTGCACAGTCCCAAGCGGACGTTTCCGGGGAACCTCTGGACAAGGTTCCTTCCGACGTTATGCCTTGGGACTGCCCGGTCTGCCAAGTGCAGACCATCGCCCAAGGACTGGTTCCGCCGTCGCCCCAGGTGACGTTCATCCCCTCCTTCCTCCCTCGGGGATGCCCATTACCTGATGCGCGCGACCAACGAACTGCGCTTTGGAGCGCCGCGCCCGGCCAAGCCCGCGCCCCGCCCCTGGCTTAACCCACACTTACTTCCCAACCAATCCGCACTCAGGCCGGCAATTAGGACGGTCGGCCTGGGTGTGTGATGGTGCTAATCTATTCACTGTTTTTATGCCGCCCATGCCCCGCGCCACCGCGCTGAATGGTCTGAGCGATGCTCTGCAAAATTTTAAGGATCACACAACATGTACACGTTCAAATCACTTTTTGCCGCCACCGCACTTGCCGCCGTGACCTTTTCGGGCGCTGCCCTGGCCGGTGACATGACGATCTCCCAGCCTTGGGCACGGGCCTCTGCAGGCATGGCCAAAGCAGGCGCGGCATTCATGACCCTTCACAATGATACGGGCATGGACGACACCCTGATCGCCGCAAAATCTGACGTGGCATCGCGCGTTGAACTGCACACCCACCTGATGGAAGGCGGAGTGATGAAAATGCGCGAAGTCAAAGGTGGCATTCCCGTCAAAAACGGCGCGTCCCAAGACCTTAAACCCGGCAGCTACCACGTGATGTTTATGGGCCTGAAGGCGCCGTTTCAAGAAAACAGCACCTTCCCCGTGACATTGGTGTTTGAACACGCGGGCGAAAAATCCATTGTCGTTGAAGTCAAAGGCCCCGGCGCCATGTCAGGCGCCATGTCAGGTGATATGACGCCGCACAATATGGGCGGCATGAAGCAAATGAAGCAGATGCAGGAAATGCAACACTCCACCATGCCTCCGATGAAGTAATCGCTTTTAGCTTCCATTAAAAAGGCCGGGGCTTATCGCTCCGGCCTTTTTTTCTGCATTTTTTCAAATGAAAACGGGGGCGTCAGGAAATCGCCATGCTGACCCCGGCAGCCGCGATCGCCGCACCACCGACACGCGCCACAAGCATCGCAGACTTTTCAATATACGCGCGCAGAGCCAGGCTGAGCCCCATCCCCAAGGCGTGAAGCGTCGCCGTTACCAGAATGAAGCCAATGCTGTATTGTGCGCCGTGTGCATTCATGGGCATTTCCGTGCCGTGTGCATATCCATGAAACAAGGCGAATACCCCGACCAGCGCCATGGCAGCCGACAACGGCATTTTGCCGCCCCAAGCAACCACAGCGCCCAAAATAATCACGGAACCAATAATGCCTTGTTCAACAAAAGGCACACCAACACCAGTGACACCAAGAACGCCCCCCAATGCCATCACCGACACAAAGCTGGCAGGCACCAACCACAGGCCACGCCCCCCCAACTGGACCGCCAAAACACCCACCGCAACCATGACCAAAATATGATCCAAGCCGCTGATCGGGTGAGAAAGGCCTGCCAGAAGGCCACTGACCTCACCGGCCCCCGTATGCGCCATCGCCGGGCTCGCCAATAAAGTCACCAATCCTGCAAATCCAAAAATCACACGTTTCATCTTCAATCCCCTGTATAGTTAGAAACTTATGTTTCAATAACAAAAAGCGAGTATGACGAATCTTATATTAATCATATTCAGATTTTTGGGGCGTGCAATGAAAGAAAAAAAAATGATGGAACGGGTCACCATCACACTCGATGCAGACCTGTTGTCGCAGTTCGATGCTTACATGGACAAACACGGCTATGACAATCGTTCGGAAGGCATTCGTGATGCGATTCGCCAACTTCTGGCCGATGACCGGATCGCCGCCGACGAAAACGCCCCGTGTGTAGGGTGTGTCACATACGTCTACGATCACCAAGAACGCCTGCTGTCCTCACGACTGATGGAAGCCCAACACCATCACCACGACGTTCCCGCCGCAACGTTGCATCTGCATATTGATGAAAGAAACTGCCTAGAGGCCACGGTGCTGAGAGGCTCTGTCAAAGATGTGCGCCACCTGTCCAATCACTTGACCTCACAGACCGGGGTCAAGCATGGCCGCCTGCACCTCATTCCCGTGGACGCACCGAAATAAAAGACGGCCCTAAGCCCAAGGCCCTCGTTTGCCTGGGCGGGCGCGGGTACGCGCCCCGGCGCGGGGCACGGAACTGGATCGCCGAGAACGTTGCTCGGGCCTTTCTGGGTGGGGTTGGTGGGCACGTACAGATGTGGGCGCCTCTTGGGCCATGTCTTCCGCCAACGCCTGCAACCGGGCGATGCGGTTTTTCATGTTGGGGTGGGTGGAAAACAGATTGTCCATGGATTTGGTGTGCAGCGGATTGACGATAAACATATGCGCCGTGGCTGGATTTTGCTCGGCCCGCGCATTATCGATGTGCTTGGCCCCTTGCTCCAATTTGGCCAGTGCGGACGCCAACCACGATGGTTGGCCACATATTTCGCTGCCGATACGATCGGCCTCGTATTCCCGAGTACGGGAAATGGCCATCTGCACCATCATTGCCGCCAGCGGAGCCAAGATCATCACCAAGATGACACCGACGATCCCCAACGGGTTATTGCGACTATCGCCGCGGCCAAAAAACATCGCGAAATTGGCGAGCATCGACAGCGCACCGGCAATCGTTGCGGTCACGGTCATAATCAGCGTATCGCGGTTTTTCACATGCGCCAATTCGTGCGCCATAACCCCCGCCAACTCGCTGGGGCTCAAAAGCTTCAACAGCCCTGACGTTGCCGCCACGGCAGCATTTTGCGGGTTGCGCCCGGTGGCAAAGGCATTGGGCTGGTCTTCGTCAATGATGTAAACCTTGGGCATCGGCAGGCCGGCTTGACGCGACAACATCGCCACCAAGTCGTAAAACTCAGGCTGCGCGCCCCGGCTGACTTCGCGCGCGCCATACATCTTGAGGACCATTTTATCGGATGACCAATAGGCCCAGAAATTCACCCCAATGCCAAACACCAGGGCAATCGCCATACCCGTCTCGCCGCCCAGCATCAGGCCTGCGCCCATAAATAGCGCCATCAGGCCTGCCAGCAAAATGGCCGTGCGCATGTAACCCATCAAAAGTCCTTTCGCCTAAGCATCAAATGCTGTGCATCAAACGTATTGTGTTCCTAGCCCGTGAGATAGGCGCGCCCCCCCTTGGGCGTCAAGACCCGTACTTCACAATAGACCGCATCAGGAAATGCGGGTTTTGCTTTACCGTTTGCCTGAAACCCAGTTAAAATGCCCTCCACTTTGGCCCACGTCTCAATCAACAATCGGACAACCGATGCAAATGACTTTTAATCTTGATCTCATCATCCCCGCGCGCGAGCGTTTGGCCCGACATCCCGTTTACGAATCCGTGCGTACGGTCAACGATTTACGCGTGTTTATGCAGCACCATGTCTTTTCAGTGTGGGATTTCATGTCGCTGGGCAAAACCCTGCAAAACGAGCTCGCCCCCATCCAGGTGCCCTGGGCCCCCAAGGGTGACCCGGTGGTGCGCCGCTTCATCAATTCAATTATTTTGGAAGAAGAGACCGACGTGGGCCTGCCCGACAGCGGCCCGGAATTTCTCAGCCATTATGAGCTCTATCTAACCGCCATGGGTGAAATTGGCGCAAACACCGATACCGTGCAAGCTTTTGTCAACGTGGCTGCCAGCAAAGGCATTCACAAAGCCCTCAGCACCGAGGCTCTTCCCGATGCGTCGCGGGCCTTTACATCCCAGACCTTTGCCTTCATTGAAACGGGCAAACCCCATATTGTGGCAGCGGCGTTTGCGCTGGGACGCGAGCACATCATCCCCACCATGTTTCGCTCAATCCTCAAAGACATGTCGATCACTGCCGATGATGCACCGGCCTTTCACTTCTATCTGGAACGCCACATTCATTTAGACGAAGATTTTCACGCGCCATTGTCCTTGCGCATGTTGGACGCCTTCATCGATGGCGATGCCAAAAAAGCCCGCGAGGCCGAAGAGGCCGCCCTGCAGGCGCTTGAGGCACGGACGCGGTTTTGGGATGGTGTCTTTGAGGCCCTGCCCGGCAACCAGGAAGCCGCAGCGCAGTAACGCGCTAAAGGTTCGACTTACGGTTTGAACGCAGGGTCATAACGGGTGTATGGCGGTGCCCCGGGCTCGTCAAACGGCGGTATGCGGTTCACCAGCGCTTCCAGCATCCGCAGCTCGGCGTCTGAGTGATCAATCACTTTGGCCTTCTCAATGGCAATCGGCGCGTCCGGACCGTAGATGTAGCGCGGCATATCGTGATGTCTGCTGAACACGGTTTCCAGCGCTTGGCCGCTGACGGCACTGGCCAAATCGGCGGTGCCATAACACACACACGCGTAGGTCCTCTCAGGCTCTATGGACGTGTAACAGGCGGTGCCGCGAATGCCGATGGTGGCCATCGGCGTAACGATGGACGTATCGGTTTTGCCAAACACCGCCAGCATCGCCCCCGCCGCCATCTTGATGGAGCCCGATAGGGCGCTGGCAGCTTCTGCCGCCTCTTCAAAGAGTTCGGGATAAAATTCGACTTCTGACATTTCGCGCAGCAAATAGACATGCTCTCCCAAAACGATCACACAACTGCTTTCTGCGCCCGTCATGCACACATCGCCGGGACGGACCACTTGGCCCACCTTTGCGGGCCGACCATTCAAGCGTACATCGCCCACAAGCTCTTGCACCCCGGCCTTAATCGGCAGCTGAGCCGCCTCTGCTGCCCCGGCACGCGCAACAAGGCTGAGCAACGCAGGCGCAAAACCTGATGCCAACAGCACGGAACGGATAAAGCCCCGTCGGGTGGGATGAAATTTTGAAAGATCCATTGTCAAAGTGTGCACGCCAGACCGTTAGAGATCAAGCTCTCTTGAAACATAGGTCCACAAAACAAAAGACCCGCTCAAATGAGCGGGTCTCTTGAATCTCTTATCCACAAAAGCGTGGATGAAGCACTTTTTACCGATTAAGCGGCTTTCGCAAGAGCGCGACGGATGCGGCGCTTCAGCTTCTGGGCTTCTTCGGTCAGCTTCAGATTGGATGTGCCCAACAGATAGGCGTCGAGGCCTCCATTGTGCTCAATCGTGCGGATGGTGCTGGCGCACACGCGCATGCTGACAGCATGGCCCATGGCGTCGCTCATCAACGAGACGTCCTGCAAATTCGGCAGGAAACGGCGGCGGGTCGTGTTGTGTGCGTGAGACACATTGTTACCGGTCTGAACGCCACGGCCGGTTAGGGCGCATTTACGGGCCATTGTTCGGCTCCTCAAGTGAAAACGGTGCAGGGCTACACCGCGTGCAGCCCCGAGTGCGCGGGTTTTACGTAATTTAGGACTATCCGTCAAGGGGGAAATGCCCAAAATCACGCAAGTTCTGATGAGAAAATGCCTACTATTTCCCCGCCTTGCGAATAAAGGACATCAATTCAAGCGAGAAGCGCGGGCCTTTTTTGATCAAGGTGGTGTGCGGCGGCAACGATTCGAGCGCTTCGTCACTGATCTCGTCAGCGGTCACCACCGCCACTTTGACGCTACGGGTCATTTTAAACATTTGCAGCACCCACGCCAGTTCGATGCCGGTCATCCGCTCCAAGACTTGGGTGGTGATGACATAATCGGGTTTCAGCGTCAGCGCCATATCGATGGCTTCAATGGCATTGTCCACAATCGTCACCTTGTAGCCCAACTGGGCCAATTCTTGAGAGATGATTTTGCGCTGCACGCCACGCGGCATGATCATCAGGGCCGAACCCTTGTCCAGGGCCCGAACGCCGCTTTGGCGTCGCCCGGTGGGCAAACTGCGCAGCATCATGTGAGCGAGATCGGTGTCCGGTTCTTCGCCCGAGATCAAAATGTCCGTGATGGTGTTGACGAACACCAGCAAATCTTCGCCCGCGACGGTGCTGACATCCCCGGTGGTTTCCAAATAATCCTCTAAACCGTGAGCCACCTTGGAAATGGTCGGAAAACCAAAAGACCCGCCGGCCCCTTTGATGGAATGAATGATGCGCTTAATTTCTAAAATATTGCGTTCACAATCGCCTGTACCAGAGCGCAAAGCCTCAATCTCGTCCTCGACGAGTTCCAATTTATCGCGCGTATGTTCAATGAATTCCTGGCGCATATCCGCCAGGATCATCTCAAGATCTGGATCAGTTGACGACATGAACACCCCCGCGTTCGACACTCAAATTCATAAGCCATCATCTTATATAGCTGACAGGGGCTCGCAAGTAAAAACCCCACCGAAATATTCGGTGGGGTTTAAAATTTTGCAAATCACCAGAAGCTCTTACCACGTGGCCATTTCAGCTTTGAGGTTTTCGTCCAGTTTTTCCAAAAATTGAGTGGTGGTCATCCACGCTTGATCCGGACCGATCAACAGCGCCAAGTCCTTGGTCATGTGTCCGGCCTCAACGGTGGCGACGCAGACCTTTTCCAAGGCTTCGGCAAACTTGACCACGTCCGGAGTACCATCGAACTTGCCGCGATAGGCAATGCCGCGGGTCCAGGCAAAGATCGACGCGATGGGATTGGTCGAGGTTTCTTTGCCGGCCTGATGTTGGCGATAATGGCGCGTCACGGTGCCGTGGGCCGCTTCGGCTTCGACCGTTTGCCCATCCGGCGTCAACAACACTGACGTCATCAGTCCCAGCGAGCCAAAACCCTGGGCGACGGTGTCGGATTGGACATCGCCGTCATAGTTTTTACACGCCCACACAAAACCGCCGGACCATTTCATGGCGCACGCCACCATGTCATCGATCAAACGGTGTTCGTAGGTGATCCCTGCGGCGTCAAATTTGGCTTTGAATTCAGTATCGAAGACCTCTTGAAACAGGTCCTTAAAGCGTCCGTCATAGGCCTTCATGATGGTGTTTTTGGTCGACAGATACACCGGCCAGCCCAAATCCAGGCCATAGTTCATGCAGGAGCGGGCAAAACCTTTGATAGAATCATCCAAGTTGTACATGGACATGGCAACGCCCGAGCTGGGGAAATTGAACACTTCGCGTTCAATCACTTCACCACCGTCTTCGGGCACGAACTTCATGGTCAGCTTGCCAGCGCCAGGCACCCGAAAGTCGGTGGCGCGGTACTGATCGCCAAAGGCATGACGACCAATTACGATGGGCTGGGTCCAACCTGGCACCAAGCGGGGCACGTTGGAACAAATGATCGGCTTGCGAAACACGGTGCCGCCAAGAATGTTGCGGATGGTGCCGTTGGGGCTTTTCCACATGGTCTTGAGACCAAATTCTTTGACCCGGTCTTCGTCAGGCGTGATGGTCGCGCATTTCACACCAACACGATAGGTCTTAATGGCTTCGGCGGCATCGATCGTGATCTGATCATCGGTCTCGTCGCGTTTTTCCATACTGAGGTCGTAGTATTTCAGATCCACATCCAGGTAAGGCAGGATCAGTTTGTTCTTAATGAAATCCCAGATAATACGGGTCATTTCATCGCCATCGAGTTCAACGATAGGATTGGCGACCTTAATCTTAGACATCCGCAATGCTCCTTAAGTTTTCCCCAGTTTATACGCAAGCGTCGGCATTCTGTTTCCGACAACACCCCCGGCGCTGGTTTCTCAGAACCTTTTGGTCAGGGCTTTTCCAAGCTGCTTATTGTGCAGATGCAACATAAGGTGCCCCACACACTTTGACAAGAAGAGAGCAACGCCCCAAGGCTTTCGTCCTAAATGTCCAAAGGACGCAACGACGTAGGCTTTACAAGTGGCTGGTCAGCACGATGTTATCGGCGTCGGGGGCCGCTTCAATGGCATCAAAAATATCTTCAACATCATCGACCACCTGGAAAAGGTCTTTGATTTTGTGGTGGCCGAAGCCGCCTTCGACAACGCGATCAATCAAGGCCAGATACGGGTCCCAATAGCCGTTGGTGTTGACAAAAATAATCGGCTTATTGTGCTGTTGAAGCTGCTTCCAGGTGATGATTTCAATGCTTTCATCCAACGTGCCGAGGCCGCCGGGCAAGGCGACAAAGGCGTCGGAAAGCTCGAACATTTTGGCTTTGCGGTTGTGCATACCGTCCACCACGACCTCTTGGGCCCCTTCGACCACGCCGACTTCATAGGCGCGCAAAAACTCCGGAATGATGCCCAAAACTTCGCCCCCGGCCGCGACTGCGGCGTTCGCCACCACCGCCATCATGCCAATGCCGCCACCGCCGTAAATCAGTTTCACGCCCCTTTCCCCCAGCAACCGGCCCAATTTTTCGCCTTCCCGGGCATGGGCCGGATCGGAACCGATCCGCGATCCACAAAACACACACAGTGACGTCAATTTGCTCATAGCTATCCCCTTGGTCTATTCGAAAGCCTTTGTAGCGCGCCCGTCATTCCTGTCCAAGTGCTCTCATCAACGACACAAAAAATTAAAATGCTTTTCTTCAAACGATACTAAACTACATCTTAGTTGTGGGCGGTCTTTGCCCGAAACGTTAGGGAGTATTTTTCATGACCTTCAAAAAACACCTTCTGTTCGTCACAGCCATCCTCGCCGTAAGCGCATTCACGCCCCCCGCGATGGCCGATGGCGATGGTGAAATCAAATACCGCAAATCGGTGATGAGTTCCATTGGCGGCCACATGGGCTCCATGGCGGCCATCTTGAAGGGGGCAAGTGCAAACGGCGCAAATTTTGCCGTCCATACCCAAGGCATGGCTGAGCTGTCAAAAATCGCCGGATCGATTTTCCCGGAAGGCTCTGATTTCGGCGAAACCGAAGCCCTTCCCGCCATCTGGGAGAAACCCGCCGATTTTGCTGGGGCCGTCAAAATGTTTCAAGGCGCCGCCGCAAATCTCAACACGGCAGCCATGTCGGGCGACATGGCCGCAAGCGGCGCGGCTTTTGGCGAACTTGGCAAGGCGTGCAAAAACTGCCATGAAAACTTCCGCGAGAAGAAAAAACAATAACGTGACCAGACCGCACAAAACGGACCAACACCGCAACAAAGCCCAGGTCATTTGCGTGGCCGGGGCTCTGGCGGTGGCGGTTTTTTTGTGCGCGCTTCCCGCCTCTACCCAAGACCTCATGGCCCAAAACCGCGGAGCCCAAGACCTTGTTGCTAACGGTGAGTACATCTTCAATCTTGCGGGGTGCGTAGGCTGTCACACGGACAAAAAAACCAGGGGGCCCCGCCTGGCGGGGGGGCGGGCCTTTAAAACCGACTTCGGTACTTTTTTCAGCCCCAACATTACGCCCGATTTAGATACGGGCATCGGCAAATGGACCTTCGCTGACTTTCGCCAGGCCTTGCGCGACGGCCTTCGCCCCGATGGCGCGCATTATTTTCCGGCCTTTCCGTACACGTCTTACACCCACATGACGGATGACGACATCAGCGCCCTGTGGGCGTATCTCCAGGCCCAGCCAAGCGTCTCAAAGCCCAATCAAGCCCATCAACTCAATGCCCCCTTCGGCTGGCGTTGGCTGGTCGGCTTTTGGAAGGCGCTCTATTTTGAAAAAGGTCCAAAGTCTGCGTGGCCGCGCGGACGCTATATCGCCGAGGCGTTGTCGCATTGCCCCGAATGCCACACCCCGCGCAATTGGCTCGGCGGTCAGAAAACCGACATGGCCTATGGGGGCACCCAGAAAAACCCCGAAGGCCTCACCATTCCCAACATCACACCTGACTTGGAAACCGGAACCGGGAAATGGAAATCCGGTGATTTTGAAATGCTTTTTTCCATCGGCATGTTGCCCGACGGTGACTTCGTTGGCGGGGTGATGGGCGAATCGGTATCACACTCCACCAGCAAAATGACCCTTGAAGATCGCAAAGCCCTGATCACCTATTTGCAATCCGTGGCCCCCGTCCACAATCAGGTCAAACCTAAGAAAGCGGAGAAATCAGGGACAGACGCGTGGTAATATCCCGAAAACCTCACCTTTTGGCGTAAAATATAACACCCCCTCTATCAGGGTGATTGCAGTGCACTCTCTGTGCATTTAGTGTTATAGACATGATTAAGAAGGGCCACCCTTAAGAACCAGGAGTTGGGGGACAGTGCAGAAATCCGTCATAGTAGGTGCGCTCGGTGTTGTGATCATCGCCGTTGCGGTTGGGCTCAGCGTCATGCTGGGCGATTCTGACGCGCCCATGACGGAGGCGCAAAGCCCTACAACTTCCCCTGCAACAGCCCAAGTTGAAAAAATCATCCCCCCGTCCTTTGACGTGGTGCGGGTGAACCCCGAAGGCAACGCGGTGATGGCTGGTCGCGCACATCCCGATAGCCACGTCGAAATCTTGGATGGTGAAACGGTTTTTGGCACCGTGGCGACGGATGGTCATGGCGAATGGGTATTTGTCCCCGAAACGCTTTTGCAACCCGGAGAACGCCGCCTGGGCCTGCGCATGCTGATGGACGGGCGTGAACCGCTGTTATCTGATCATGTGGTCATTTTGGTGGTGCCCGAACGCGGTGTCAGCAGCGACGGAGCCTTGGCGCTGAAAGTGCGTCGCGATGGCACCGGACCCAGTGAAGTTTTGCAAAAACCTGGCCCCGAAGACGTCTTCGGCGTTGATGCCGTGGATTACGGCGGCGGCAATTTAACCATCAGCGGCCATGCCAAACCGGGTCATGCGGTTCAGCTTTACGTCGACAATCACTTCATTGGCCGCTCTCTTGCCGATGAAGCGGGGCGCTGGCACATCACCCCTGAAACCGACATTGCACCGGGCACCTATAGCCTGCGGGCCGATATGGTTGATGATAGCGGCCAAGTCATCGCACGGCGTGAATTGCCCTTCCAACGCGCCGAACCTCAAGACATTGAAAGCCTGGCCCCGGGAAGTTTTGTTGTTGTACAGCCCGGCAACAGCCTGTGGCGTCTGGCCGAGCGCACCTACGGCAAGGGCCTGCGCTATCATATGATTTATGAGGCCAATCAAGACCTTATTCGCAATCCAAACCTGATTTACCCGGGCCAACTTTTCCGCCTTCCGGGTCAATAGGCTATATTTTGCGCCCCGTATTTGTCTAAAAATTCAAGACTTAACCTATTGCATCCGTGCAACTACAATGCGCGCAAACAAGATCGGGCCGCCGTCATCGGCCAACACATAAGGAATTGCATTTCGTGAAGACCATCTTGGTACCTATCAACCGCGCAGGTTGGCCGTTTATCGCTCTTTTTGCCGTCATCGCCTTGGCGCTGGGCGCTTATGCTGAGCCGTTGGGTTGGGTTGGCCTCGTGCTCACCTTGTGGTGCGTTTATTTCTTTCGCGATCCCGACCGCATGACCCCCACCCGTCAGGGCTTGGTGATTGCCCCCGCAGACGGGCGCGTGTGCTTGATCGACGAAGCCGTTCCCCCGGCCGAATTGGAGATGGGTGACGAGGCGCGCCCCCGGGTGTGCATCTTCATGAACGTCTTCAACGTGCATGTAAACCGTGCACCCATGGACGGGGTGATTTCAAAAATTGCGTATCGACCCGGCAAGTTCTTCAATGCCGAGCTCGACAAAGCCAGTGAATTTAACGAACGCATGTCGCTTTCCATGCACACGAAGACGGGGCACGACATTGCGTTTGTGCAAATTGCCGGACTGGTGGCGCGGCGCATCCTGTGCCAAGTCGAAGAAGGCACGCACATGCAAGCCGGACAACGCTTTGGCCTGATCCGCTTTGGTTCGCGCGTTGACGTTTATTTGCCCAAGGGTGGGCAATCGCTTGTGGCCGTCGGCCAGTTGACAACCGCCGGCGAAACCGTGATTGCGGATTTAGAGACTCCTGAGTCTGCCCGCACAGGTGAGGTACGTTGATGACGGATGTGAGCCCTGCGCTTCCCGAACACCCCAAGCGCCCAAAGCGTAGACGCTTGTCGCTGAATGTGATGATCCCCAATATGCTGACGCTGCTGGCGTTAAGCTCCGGCTTGACCGCTATTCGTTTTGCCTATGAAGGGCGTTGGGAACACGCGGCGCTGGCGATCCTGGCCGCCGCCATTTTGGATGCCCTGGACGGTCGCATTGCCCGACTGCTCAAAGGCACCTCCAAATTCGGCGCAGAACTGGATTCCTTGGCCGACATTCTCAGCTTTGGCGTCGCACCGCCCATGATGCTGTATTTCTGGTCATTGAAAGATATGGGCCGTGTTGGCTGGATTGTGGTGGTGCTGTTTGCGGTGAGCTGTGCATTGCGCCTGGCGCGCTTTAACACCGCTGCCGAAGACCCCAATCCCCCGGCGTGGTCGTCCACATTTTTTTCCGGCGTTCCGGCCCCCGCTGCGGCGGGGCTGGCCTTGCTGCCCATGATCATTTCGTTCAACCTGTTCGAAGAGTATGTGCGGCGTCCCGAGGTGGTTGCTGTTTTCATGGTGGTCGTGGCGTTGCTGATGGTCAGCTCCATCCCCACCTACTCGTTCAAAAAGGTCAAACTTCGCCCCAAGTGGGTATTGCCGTTGATGGTCACCGTCGGTCTGGTGATCGCCAGCATGCTCAGCGCACCGTGGGCGACATTGTCAGGTATATTGGCGGTGTACTTGGTTTCCATCCCGTTCGCCATTCGCAGTTACCGCACCATCTGCGCGCGTACCGGTAAATGCGACACCCAAGACGAAGACGACTTGGATGACGACGAAACCGACGACCTTTAAGGGGCCTATAAAAGGGAGTTTCTTTCCGGCACCAAATCACGAATTGCAGCCAGATAGTCTTTATCGCGACGCCACAAATCCAGGACTTTGAGCGCTTCCGCCCGATCTATGGTGCGGTAGATGTCCAATAAGATATTCACTTCGGCGCGGGTGGCGTCTGCGCGGCCGGGAGCGACCCGGCGGCTTTTGCGGTAGATGCTCACAAAATCATACTCAGAAAAATCTATGGCCTTGCACGCGATGGCAATCCCTTCGCCCGCCTTATCAAATACGATCCGGCGAATGACGACGTCGCTCAACTGGGTCAAATCTGAAAAGATCGCCAAAAACAGGGGGATTTCCCCATCCAACAGGGTTTTCACCAACATTTCCGGTGTGATCATGCCCCGTTCACGCAAACTTTTGATAAGTTCTGAGGAGAGGTCTATTTTTTCCATCAGGGTGGATTCATAACCTTCACGGGCCGCTTGCTCCAACAATCGATCTACGGAAGCGGTATCGATGTCATAGTGCTCAATGATGTGAAGGCGCAGAGCGGCTGAAACCCACATAAACATTTTTTTCGCCAACTCTTGCGGCAATTCCGTGCGCCTCAACAACGGCTCTTGGAACGTATCGACCCGTTTGGATTGATCGACCAAATATTCAAACGCCGCGTGGGAAATTTGTGCACTTTCATTTTCCAGCAACTGGGTAATCACGCCCTCATTTTGGGTTTCAATCAAGGCATCTGAGACCACCTCACTGATGCCATCGCGGAGCGTGATGGCCAAATGGAATTCTTCCGTGCGCAAGCGAATGATTTCAATGAGATCTTCGTCGCGCAGCACTTTGCTTTTGGTCAAAATGGGATAGGCCACTTCCAATTCGTCCGAAGCCAGTTCCTTAACCAGAGCTCTCGGGACGTCGTCATCTGTGGCGAACTTTTCGCTCAACTTCTTGCGCACCGAAACCTCAACCTCGCGCACAAGCTGATGGATGATGTTGAACATAAGGCTTTTTTCACGATCGCTCAGCACAGTCCCTTGATCTTCAAAGAGACTGTCAACGATCGCAGCGAGTTCCGTCTTGCTCTCGGCCGTTTTTTCGCGAGCCAAATCCAGCAAACGGCCCGCATCCAGCGTCGGTTTCATGCTGACCTCGTGATCATGGGTATTCTCAGGGCTCCATCGTAGAGTAGCATAGCTGCTTTTGCTGTCGCGGTCATTAGATGCATTCACATGTACCATAACGGCAAAGGCGCTGCCGCTTCTCTACACTCAGTTGTTATATATTGTGCATAAATTGCCCTTATTAAATGAAATATTCTCTTTATAATCCTTATGATTTATGGTTAATGATAATACCCGTTCCGAATCATTTAAGGTGTTACGACCAGTGAATGCGCTTCGTGCCCGCAAGCCCAGGAATTGGCCCTCATTCTCCGGCAATGCCGAAGAAAGGGCATCGAGTGCGCTTTCGCGGCTTGAAGATATGTCGCGCCTCGTTTCCGAAGTGATTTGGGAGATCGATAAGGCTGGCGCGCTGGTGTTCGTGTCCAAACGCTGTACCGAAGTTTTCAATCTTTTACCGCAACAAATGATCGGTAAAAAGCTGACCGATTTTGGCACCTTTTACGGTTCGGACGACGCTGAAAAAGAACCCGATTGGTCTCTCCCCTTTCGTGATCACCTGTTCAAGATTGAAAATAAAGACGGCTCTGTGCGGTCCTACATGTTTAATGGCTTGCCGCATTTTGACAAAGATACATGGCAGCTCATGGGCGTTTACGGCACCGCTGAGGACATCAGCGAAAAGCTGGAGGCGAACAAGCAACTGCGCATGCTGTCGGAAATTATCGAACAAAACCCCTCCATGGTTTTTGTCACCGATTTGACCGGCACCATTGAGTACGTCAACACCATGTTCACGACCATGACGGGCTACACCAAAGAAGAAACGATTGGGCAAACTCCACGCATATTGCAATCGGGCCTTACACCGAAAGCGGTCTATGAAGACATGTGGGCGGCCATCTTGTCCGGACAAAAGTGGCAAGGTGAGATTCAAAACAAGCATAAAGACGGCAGGGTTTTTTGGGCCAACTTAACCGTCAATCCAATTGCGTTGTCTTCGAAGACGATCAATCATTTTGTGGCCGTGCACGAAGACATCACGGAACGTAAACTGGCCGAAGAGCGCCTCACGTTGGCGAAAGAGCAGGCGGAAATTGCGTCCAAGGCAAAGTCCGAGATTCTCGCCAACACCAGTCACGAGTTGCGCACCCCCTTGAACGCCATCATCGGGTTTTCCAGTTCGATCAAAAACGGCATTTTTGGTCCTCTCAACAATCCGGCGTACGACGATTACATTGATATCATCAAGGAATCGGGCGAGCATCTGCTGTCATTGATCAACGACATCTTGGACGTCGCCTCCCTGGAAGCCTCACAGATCCATTTGTACACCGACACCTTCAAATTGATCGACGTTTTGGAATCTTCTTTGCGTTTGGTCTTGCCGCGCGCCCAACAAGCGGATATCACCATCACCTATCCGAATATCGACAAAAATCTTTATCTGTGCGCCGATGAACGGCGCATCAAACAAGTTTTCATAAATCTGTTGTCCAACGCCGTGAAATTCACCGCCAAAGGTGGATCAATCGTCATTTCTGCGACCTTAGAACAAGACGGCGGTTTAACCATCGCCGTGACCGACACTGGCATCGGCATGGATGAAGCCGACATCACCAAAGCCATGACCCAGTTCGGCCAAGTGGAAAGCGACCACACGCGCAAATATCACGGCAACGGCTTAGGACTGCCGCTAACCCAAGGGTTGGTGGAACTGCATGGCGGCACCCTGCACATTGACAGCCAAAAGGGCACAGGGACGACGGTGAGTGTGCAACTGCCCAAGGCCTGCGTCGCCGAATTCGCAGGACTTGAAATTTAATCATAATCTCAAGGGATGAGCAGAATGCAAATGGATGCGCATACATATGTGTTGCACCCACCGCTCAGTTCGAGGACAATCCTAGATGAACGTGGGGGCGTTCAGAAAACAAAATAGGCGTTAGTGTTCATATGGTTGATCTTGCTGCCCCCGCACAGCGACCCCACCCCACCAGATCTGCCCGCGTACAATATTGGCCCGGAACACCCATTCCTGTTGTGGCCGTCCTGATTGTCATCGCAGCCAGTGTCTTAACGTTTGACTTAATCATGCCGCTTGGTGTGGCGGGTGGTGTTCCTTATATCGCGTTGGTGCTCGCGGGGTATTGGCTCAATGATCGTCGCCACATTTACACCTTGGCCGTCATCGGCTCCGTGCTCACGATGGTGGGCTACCTCGGATCACCGGACGGGGGCATTCCTTGGGTGGTTTTGACCAACCGCGCCCTTGCGCTGTTTGCCATTTGGACCGCAGCCTTTTTGACCTATTCTTACAAAAAAGCCGAACGCCGCGAGCGCATCCTGTCCCATGCCGTTGAACAAAGCGGCGACTTGGTGTTTATCACCGATCTCAAGGGCGACATTATCTATACCAACACACAATTCACGGCTGTTACGGGATACGAACAATCCGAAGTGCTTGGCAAAAACCCTCGTTTTCTCAAATCAGGGCACACGCCTTCCGAAACCTATAAACATTTGTGGGAAAATTTGCTGGCTGGGAAATCTTGGCGCGGTGAAATTCAGGACCGCTGTAAGGATGGCAGCTTGTATTGGGCCGCGGCCCGCGTCACCCCCATCCGCGACAGAGATGGTCAAATCACCCATTTCCTCGCCATGCACGAAGACATCACCGCACGCAAAACCGAACATCAACAGCTCATCACCGCCCGTGTAGAAGCGGAAATGGCCAACCGCACCAAATCTGAATTTTTGGCCAACATGAGCCACGAATTACGTACCCCACTCAATGCCATCATCGGTTTTTCCAATTTGTTGAAGAACAAAACCGTCAGCGGCATTTTGGGGAATAAGCAACTGGAATACGTCAACGACATTCATGAATCAGGCGAACATCTTCTGGAACTCATCAATGACGTTTTGGACGTGTCCGTGATTGAAGCCCAAAGCCTCAATCTCCAAGAAGAGCTCATCGACCCCATCAAAGCCGCCAGGGCCGCTTTGCGCATTGTTGCCGGGCGCATTGATGACGGACAGTTGAACCTGGTGGAAAGCCTCGACGTGCCTGACGTTGAAATTTACCTCGACGAAAGGCGCTTTAAACAAATTTTGCTCAACCTGCTGGCCAACGCCGTCAAGTTCACCCCCGAAGGCGGACGTGTGGAACTCTTAGCCAAATACCAACCGGGCGATAAGCTTTGTTTTAGCATCAAGGATACAGGCATCGGCATGGATGCCGATGAATTGGCAAAGGCGCTCACCAAATTCGGCCAGGTTGATAGCAGCCTCGCGCGGCGCTATGAAGGCACCGGGTTGGGTCTGACGTTGGCCACCGGACTTGCCGAAGCCTTGGGCGGAAGCCTGAAACTCACCAGCGAAAAAGGCGTCGGCACAACGGCCACGCTGACGTTTTCTGCCAAACGCATCGCACACCGCCCTGATCAAACTTCACATTAAGTCTCGGCTAAGCTGGGGTGATCTTTCGCGCCTGCCACCACGTGGCAACATTCGCCCGCAGCATCAACATTGCGGGGGTTAAAATCAACGTCAAGATCGTCGCAAATCCCAATCCAAAAACGATGGAAATGGAAAGCTGCACCCACATCTGATTTGCCGGCGCGTCGATGACAATGGTTCGACCGATGAAATCGATGCCGATGTTCATGGCCATGGGCAACAACCCCAGCATGGTCGTCACCGTGGTCAGCAAAACCGGACGCAGCCGCTGCGCACCCGTTTGCATAATGGCTTCGCGGGTATTAGAGGTGGTCTGCTTCAAACGATCAAAGGTATCGATCAGAACAATGTTGTTGTTCACAACAATGCCCGCCAGCGCAATCACACCAATCCCCCCCATCACAATGCCGAACGGTTGCCCGGTGATCAGCAGGCCGATAAATACGCCAATGGTGGACATCACCACGGCAGACAAAATCAACAAGCTGGAATAAAAACTGTTGAATTGAGTGACCAAGATAATCGCGATGAGAAACAGCGCCACCCCAAACGCCTTCACCAAAAAAGCTTTGGCCTTATCTTGTTCTTCGTCTTCCCCCTTAAAGCGGATGGAAATGCGGGGATCTAAATCGGCGGCGGCAATATAGGCCTGAATGCCTTTCACCACCGCATCCGCCAACACCCCTTCCACCACATCGGCTTTTACCGTCACCACGCGTTTCACGTCGGTGCGGCTGATGGTGCCAATTTTGGCCTGTGGTTCCATGGTGACGAAGTTGGCGATCGGCACTTGTCCCGCTGGCGTTTGAACCCGCAAATTTCTCAGCTGATCCAAATTGCGATACGATTTTGGAAAGCGCGCGCGAATGTCTAACTCTTCATCTGTATCCGTGGGTCTGTATGTCCCCAGTTTAATCCCCGACGTGGCCAAGCGAACGGTGCTGCCGATCGACGACACATTGGCCCCAAACTTAGACGCTTGGGCGCGATCGACATCAAACACCCAGTCGATGCCGGGCAATGGCAGGGTATCTTCGATGTCTTTCAAATTTGCATTTTTGCTCAACTCGGCAACGATGTGCCAGGCTGTCGGTTCCAGCAGTTCGGGATAGCGCGATGAAATTTCGATCTGTACCGGCTTACCCACCGGCGGACCACCTTCACGCTTCGCCATGTTCACGATGACGCCGGCAATGGGTCGCGTGCGTTTGCGGATTTCATCCAAAATCTGATCGGCCTTGGGGCGCTTGTCCCAATCGTCAAATTCCAAAAACACCGTACCGACAATATCTTCTGCCGCTTCGCCGGTGGGGTTGGAGCGGGTCCGGGTGTAGACCGTTTCGATGCCCCCGACTTGCAATATTTCCATCTCGATTTCGCGCATCAAGGCGTCGCGTTCCCAAATCGATAAATTCCCCCGCGCCCGAACCTGAACCTGAGCGGTGCTGGGTTCGGTTTTGGGAAAAAACTCAATCCCATTTCCAAACAACCCATAGATCAGCAACACACCAACCAGAGTGGCAAACGCCGCCAGCGAAACCCATACCGGGTGTTTCAGGGCTTTATCCAACATGTTGAGATAGGTCTGGGTTATCACGCCAAGATGCTCGGCATCGCCGACCTTGAGGACTTGAGCGCCTTGGGGATTAACCGTGTTGGCTTTGCCAATGTACGCCCCCAATGCCGGAACGAACACCAACGCCATCAACAGCGATGCCGACAAGGTGGCAATCAGCGTGATCGGCAGGTACTTCATAAACTCCCCCACCACACCGGGCCAAAACAACAACGGTAAGAACGCTGCCAGCGTGGTCAAGGTGGCGGCGATGATCGGCCCTGCCATCCTTTTGGCCGCAAGCGCATATGCTTTTTTACGGTGTAAGCCCTCAGACATTTTTCGATCAGCGTATTCGGTCACCACAATAGCGCCATCCACCAACATGCCGACGGCCAACACCAGACCAAACAGAACCACGATGTTCATGGTCATACCCATGGCGTTCAGCACCAACACGCCGGTCAAGAACGAACCCGGTATAGCCACGCCCACCAATCCGGCAGAGCGCAATCCCAACGCAGCCACGACCACGATCATGACCAACAGCACCGCACTGATGACCGAGTTTTCCAGGGTAGAAAGGCGCTCTTTGATATCTGTCGACTTGTCTTGAGCATAGGTGACGTTAACGGCGTTTTTTAAACCATCGGGCCAAGACGCACGCTCATTCTCGACCAGCGCACGCACCTTGGACACGGTTTCAATCAGGTTCTCACCTGAGCGTTTGGAGATTTCCAACGTCACCGCACGAGCACCGTTGATACGGGCAAAGCTGGACGGGTCCTTGAACGCGCGTCGCACTTCACCGATATCGCCCAAGCGCACCACCGCATCGCCATCAACGGTGACCGGCAAAGCCATGATATCGCGAACGTCCTTCAGCAGCCCCGGAACCTTGAGGGTAAAACTACCCCGTCCCGTATCTTGAGCGCCTGCCGCCACCAATTTATTGGAGCTTTTCACATTGGCGATCGCGGTGTCGGGGCTAAGGCCGTAGCTCTCAACCTTGACCGGGTCGATGAGGATTTCCACCATCTCGTCCCGAGTGCCCGTCAGTTGCGCTTTCAAAACCGGGGTTAAACCTTCCAGTTCGTCTTTTAAGTCGCGCCCCAATTGAAGCAAGGCCCGTTCCGGCACGTCGCCCGACAAGCTCACGACCACAATCGGGAACTCTGAAAAATTGATTTCTTCGATGACGGGGTCTTCGCTGTCCGCTGGCAGATCGGGTTTGGCGTCATCGACTTTTTCGCGCACATCCGAAAGGGCTTGCTTAACGTCGAACCCGGCTTCAAATTCCAACACGATGTTGGCTCCGCCCTCGTAGCCCTTGGCACGCATTTCTTTGAGCCCTTCGACCGAGCGCAGTTCCAATTCCAAGGGACGGATGATCAGGCTTTCACTGTCTTCAGGCGAAATGCCTTCGTGGACAACGCGCACAATGACCAGCGGGATATTGATATCGGGCTCCGCTTCTTTGGGGATTTCAACATAAGCAACGCTGCCCGCAATCAGCAACAGCAATAACGTTGATATGGTGGTGCGGGCGTGATGAAACGCCAGGTCGATAATGCCCTGCATGGCTTAGTTTCCTTCGCCATTGAGGACGCTGTTGGGGGCGGCGTTAACGTCGCTCATGGTTTTCAATTCCCCCTCAACAACGCTGACGCTTTGACCCGGCGTGACGAATTCTTGCCCAACGGTGATGATGCGCGCCTCATGGGGCAGTCCCGTCAGCCAGATGCCGTCCTCTGTATCGGAAACCATTTCGACGGGGTGAAATTCCACGACGTTATCCCCATTCACCGTTTTGACACCGACCGCCCCAACGTCGTTCAAGGTCAACAGGGCTGGTGATATGTTGTGCGCGACCACCTGGTGCATGGGCAGGTGCAGTTCCGCCGTCATGCCTTCCGACACCGACTGATCGGGCACGGGTATGGTGACTTCGACGCTAAAAGTACGCGTTAAGGCGTTGGACGATTTGGCGATAAAGCTGACGGCCCCCTCCAGGACCCGTTGGTCCGGCAAACGCACGTGGGCCGCGCCGCCCAACTCGATGGCATGGATGTCGCGTTCCGCCACCTCGCCGATGGCCAACATGGTGGTCAAATCGATAACCCGTGCCACAATGGCTCCCTCTTTGTCGATATAATCTCCCGCTTTTAAGGGCAGTTCATCAACGATGCCGCTGAACGGAGCCGTAATGGTGGCATTTTTGAGATCTCGCTCGATCCCCGACACTTGCGCCCGTGCAGCTTCCAAGTCCGCTTTGGCTTGGGCCACGTTGAGTTGGGAGCCGTAACCGCCCTTGCTGAGTTTTTTGGTTGAATCGTACGCAATTTTCCGCTGTTCAAAACGCGCCCGCGCTTCGGCCAACAGCTCCGGTCGGTTTTCGGAATCGATTTTCACCAACACATCGCCTGCGTTGACTTGTGCGCCTTTTTCAATCGTGATTTCAGACACCCGGCCAGGCACTTCGGCTCGCACGGAGACAGCTTTGTCGGCTTCGATACGACCCAAAACAGACAGGGTGCGAATATGGTCTTGGCTCACGACCGTGCTGACGCGCACGCGTGTCAGAGTCGCGTCTGCGGGGGCGTCTGCGGGAGCTTCACCCGTCACCGCTTGGGTGGCATCATCATTGAACACGCCAGACACCATCCACACCCCGGTCAGAAGGGCAATGGCTATGGCAATTTTATGTGATTTTTCAAGACGCATCGGTTTTTTCCTGGGCTTTGGCAGCACTCTAAAAGGTCGTCATATTGAACATGCGGCGAGAACTCATTGGTCCTCCTCCCTCTGTTTATCCAAGCATTCGCGCAGGGCTTCCATATCCCGCCAACCTTCCCCTTTGGGCGCGCTCAACAACGCTTCGCGGTTGCCGTCCATATACTTCAAAACACCTTCGGAAAAGGCCAAGCCGTATCCGCGAACAAATCGACGTCCGCGCGACACCCCCTCGTTATCCAAACTTTTAATCTTGTCGACAATGGTCCGGTGCAGTTCGGCATAGGCATCAAAAACATCTGCCAAATGATCGTCTTCCATTTGGTCGGCAAAAAACATCATGAAGAGCGTTTCGGATCGCACCCGATCCATTTCCGGGTTTTTTTTCAACGCGGCGCGAAAAGCCTCCAGTCCCATTGGAGAAATGGCATAGATTTTTTTATCGGGTCTGCCATCTTGCGCTTGAACCGTACACGTCACGTCACCGCTTTTGAGCAGTTCGGCCAAGGCTGGATATATGGAGCCATAACTGGCTTGATAAAAGTACGCGAACCGCCCTTCTTCAAACATTTTACGGATTTCATAGCCGCTGGCATCGCCAAGGCTCAACACGCCCAGACACAAGGTCTTCACGTTCATAACTCAAACTCCGCAGGTGCTGCAAACACACAAGAACACAGCCCCAAAAATGAAAAGGAGAGCGTGCCCAGACACTTCAATATATCAGCCATTCATATATCAGACCGATATATGAATAACAAGCTCAGTTCTGCTCATATCGGACCTAATGGACCAGATGGAGCCTGCATTTCGCCTGGTCGCGACTTCAAAAATTGACCTACGCATAAATGTTGGTTTTACAAACGAGATAAAAATTACACCCACAACATCCATTTTTCCTAATATAATAGAATGAAACTAAACTGTTATGTCAGAGACCTGCATTCTAAAGTTTGCAGATAAAAAATTACCCCCTCATGACATGAAATTGGAATGATACTTAAATGTCTTTATTGTTAATCGTCAATTTCTGCCGACGCGCCCCTATCCTAACAAAGGGTGTGACGTTTGCGCTCTTGCTTTTGCTCAATGCTCATGAAGTTTCTGCCACAGATTTGATAAAAGTCGGCATCTATCGGTTCCCCCCATTTGTGGATTTTAATGCGCTCGGCGAACCCGAAGGCCTGTCGCTGGAGATGCTGAAACGCTTGAATGAGATTCAAGACGACTATCGGTTTGAACCGGTCGTCACATCACCCGGTGCCCGTTATGCGGACTTTTCAGCGGCACGGTTCGACATGATGATCTTTGAAAACATCAATTGGGGTTGGACACAGCGCAAGTTGCCAATCGTACAAACACCCGAATTCATGTCCGGAGGGGAACGCTACATCACTTTGGCCCAACCGGGCCGAACGCAAAACTATTTTGACGATTTATCCAACAAGACGATTGCCTGTATTGTCGGTTATCACTATGGCTTTGCCGGTTTTAAGGACGATCCCGGTTATCTGCGCGAAAAGTTTGGTGCCCGCTTGGTGCGCAGAGCCGATGAGCTTATCCTTGCCCTCTTATCCGGTCATGCCGACATAGCCGTCGTCACGGAAGCCCTGCTTTTCAAAAACTTTGCCGACACCCCTGGATTGAAGGGCAAAATTCTGGTTTCAGACCGTTACGACCAAGTGTATTCTCACCGTGTTGTTTTACGAAAGGGCATAGCCCTGAGCGTTGCGGATATGTCTGAGTTGATGGATCGCATGGTGACCGACCCCGCGTATTTGTCTTTAATCGAAAATTACAGGGGCGAACCATGAGCATCTATTTCAAGTCTGCATGCGTTGCTCTGCTCTGTGTGCTGTGTCTTTCAACAGCCTCTGCCCAAACGCTTCAAGACTATTGGACTGTTGATGAATACGTCACGCAGAACCCTAACCAAAAGGACCTGATGGAAGACCTCTCAAAACGGGTCCGAGAAGCTCCCCAGCCGTGGACAAGACATCTCAAATCTCCAGTCAAAATTGCCGCCGTATATCCGGCCCTCCAAAGCTCCGATTATTGGCGACGCAGCCTTAAATCTTTTGAGCAGCGGATGGAAGACATTGACATTCCGTTTGAAACCCAACTGTTTGCATCAAGCCCGAGTGACTCCTTAGAGGTTCAAAGGCGGCAACTGACCGAGGCTTTGTCTTGGGATCCTGATTACCTCGTCTTCACCTTGGATGTGTTGCGTCACCAGAACATGATCGAACGTGTGCTTTTGCGGGGCAAGCCAAAGCTGATTTTGCAAAACATGACGACGCCACTGCGCAATTGGGAGGACCACCAGCCGTTTCTGTATGTCGGATTTGATCACGCCTTAGGCACGCAGAAGCTTGCCTCTGAATACATTCGCCAAACCGGTGGCAACGGCAAGTATCTGATGCTGTATTTCACCCGCGGATTCGTCAGCACCATGCGGGGCGATACGTTCCAGAATTACGTTTCAAAACACTCAGACATGACCATGGTGGACAGTTACTTCACCGATGGCGATCAAGAAAAGGCCCACAAGAGCGTCTTAGACGCCATAACACGCAACCCGAACTTAAGGTATTTTTACGCCTGTTCTACGGATGTGGCACTTGGTGCCCTTAAGGCTCTTGATGAATTGGGTCTGACCAACGAGGCACTGGTCAATGGATGGGGTGGCGGCGATGCGGAATTGAGTGCCCTCAAACAAGGAAAACTCGATTTTACGATTATGCGCATGAACGACGATAACGGCGTGGCCATGGCGGAAGCAATTAGAATGGACCTGAGCGGCCAAGAAACTCAGGTTCCAACGATCTTCTCTGGCGATATGGAGCTTATCACGCAACAAACCTCAACTCAGCACATCAACAATCTTATCGCTCACGCCTTTCGATATTCCGGGATACCCAAATAATCTTATGTCCTTACGCTTTAGTTCACTGGTTATACTGATCCTTTTACCCGGTCTGGCTTTGATGCTGGGGGCCTTGTTCTTTATTGGTCAACGCAGTTTTGAGCATGTCATAGACATGCAGACCATTCGGGATTTTGAACACACCCGAACCCTTATGGCGTTGATGGTTGATGATCGGCTGCAAAGCGGCGCACAAGAAATGGATAGCAGCGTACGCTCGTCAAACATTACAGCAGCCGTGGAAAATGACAATAAGGCCGATGTCCGAAAAATATTAAATCAAATTCTGGAATCCAGATCCGGCAATTTATTTGATCGCCTCGTCGTCGAACGGGAGGCGGATCACACCTGGACCAGTGTGGACATGAGCTTCAATTCCAGCGCGCACTGGTCTCCTCGTCCACGCACGGAGACTTGTGGTTCATGGAACCATCAACTGCAAAAATTAAACGGAATAACTTGGCATTCATTGGTCTACTGTACCGAGATCGTGTCTCAGATCAGCGGCCGCGTCCTTGGTCGGTTGCATGGTGGGTTGGTTCTGAACGAAAACATTCCTTTGCTCTTGGACATAGGACATGCCATCGGTGTCGATAATTTGGCCTTGCGTGATGGGAACGAAATCATCTCCGCTCTATCCCATTTTTCATCGGACGGGACCGTCAAGACCATTTCACAACACCCCTCATTGACGATCAAACGCCAGAATGAAAACGTCTTTGCATCGTTTCCCTTTGCCCACCCTTCTCCGGGAACAAGGTCATGGCAGACCTCCTTAGAGGTGGTTGCCGTGAAGCAGGCCCCACAATTTGGGCAGATGGTTGACGCTTTGATGAAGGATGCTTATTGGGCTGCACTGGCGGTGCTGATTTTAGGTGGCGTGACGACCCTCATTCTGCATCGTGCGATTGGCTCATCCCTTGGTAAACTGATGCAGTACGTTGAAGCGGTTCGCGTCGGCCAGCACAAATCAAGAGCACCTTCCAGCACCATTGCCGAAGTCAATGAACTTGGCTTTGTCCTTGACGACATGGTCCGAACGCTGCGGCAATCTGAACAATCCCTCATATTGACAAAAGATGAAGCGGAAAAGGCCAGCAAAGCCAAATCAGAGTTTTTGGCCTCTATGAGCCACGAATTGCGCACCCCCCTCAATGCCGTTCTGGGGTTTGCCCAAATGCTTCAATACGACCCACAATACCCTCTGTCTGACTTACAGAATGAACGCGTCGAATACATTCTGAGCGGCGGCCACCATCTTTTGAGTCTGATTGATGAAATCCTTGAATTGGCGAAAATTGAGGCGCATCAACTCACCATTTCCCTTGATGAAGTCTCCGCCAGGGAGGTCATCGTAGAGTGTGTCTCTTTGGCGACATCGCTGAGCCTTCAACACGAAATCAGCATTATCAACAACACCTTCACAAACCTGGATGCCACCTTGCTCACAGACCGGATACGGTTCAAGCAGGTTCTCGTCAACCTGTTGTCCAACGCGATTAAGTTCAATAGTCCAGGCGGCACTGTGACAATCGATGCTGAAGAAACACCAAATGGTTTTTTGCGCCTGTCCGTCAGCGATAGCGGAATTGGTATTGCCGAAGCGGATCGTGATAAAGTCTTCCAGCTATTTCACCGTCTGGGCGCGGACCCTGCAATTGCGCGCGAAGGAACCGGAATTGGCCTGACGATCACCAAAACCATTTTGGATCATATGGCGGGCAGTATCAATTTCATCAGTAAACTGGGCCAAGGCACGACCTTCTGGATTGAGTTGCCATTGTCGTCAAACAACAATGTCCTCATCTGGAGTGAAGCGATGATCACAGGGGTCGAAGCCATCGACAAAGACCATCGTGTGCTGATGAAACTTTTGAACAAAATTACCCGCGACACCGTTGGCCGCACCGACATCGGTGACATCGTCGACAAACTCGTTGACTACACGCACTTTCACTTCAAGCGTGAAGAGACCATCATGGAAGTCTGTGCTTATCCCGGGTTGGAAGAACACCGCGCCATTCACAAATCCATTGCCGCCAAGGTCGATCAACTCGCCATCAAGTGGCGCGAAAAGCCAGAGCCTGAACTTTTGGCACACCTGCACAAATTTCTGCGTGATTGGCTGTTCTCCCACATCATCCTTGAGGACACCAAAATCGAAGGGCTCGCCAAAGGCAAAAAACGTGAGATTAAGCACGCGCTCGACATGCTCTCGTCCGTAGAAGGAAACAACCTGGATGTATTAAACAACGACTAAAACGGAGCATGAAACGTCATGAAGATCGCCCCACCCGCTTTATTCGGGGGGAAGCTTGGTTCGGGCACGATAACTTTCCGCGTCGCCATACTCATAAAATTCATAGTAACGTTGATGAACGCCCTTAACGCGGCGGGCGTGTTTGATCGGGCACCATCGCTTTTCCGTTCGGCTGGCAATTTCCCTGGCAAAAGCAATAATCCCGTTAGCATACCCACAGTACGCGCAATTCAATTTTTCCACACCGTTCAAGTACGCTAGATGGTGGCGATCAATGACGACGAAGTCCGCACGGGGCACACGCTTGATGCCGTAAATGGGAAAGCATATCCATTGAAACAAACACAGCGACACATCAAGCAGCACCAACGGCACCACCAGAGCATAAATCACGGGGGCTGCGATGACGTTGAGAAGAGAGGACTCTCGCCAAAAGGCCAAAAGCCCTTTGCGCATTGCCAAGTGACGGGCTCGAACTTCTTGCTCAAACCTGACTTTGCGCCGTTCCAATTGGTAATGAAACTGGGCGCGCTTGACTTCATACTCCTGCTCCAAATCGTTTTGCAGGGTCTTGATTTTATCGATAATCTCAACAATCGCTTCGTTCATAGCAAAATCCTTTTCATACGACGAGCAGCATACGCCCATCCGCATAAAAAAGATTGTATTCTAAAAGCTGCTTATGACCTGGGTTTTTGGCGCAAAGGCTCTTGCCCATCGGGTTTGTACTGCCCTTGGGCATCTTCAATTTCAATCACCCACAAATCGGTGTCGATTTGAAGTTCCCGGGCGATATAGGCGTCACACGACGCCTCAGACTCAGGCTCTGACCCTCCCGCAATCACGGTCCAAACGCGCTCCCCATCATCGTTAAAGCGCCGCCCCAACAATTCGCACCCCCGCCCCAACCTGTTCACCTTAATCAGCACCAGGCCGGCATCTGGGTCCCCCCGGCGCACCACCACGGCAGGCAAAAATGCCATATCACACAGGCGCAATTGCGCCTTCACCCACAATTCGCTTTTGACGCGCGGTTCTGTCATCTGGCATTGTCCTCATTGTGCATTCAAGGCCATACTGCCCGCAAACAGCCGCAAACCAAAGAGATGATCGCATGAGCACACCTGACTTCACACTCGATCCCCGGTTGGTCAAAGACACCGTCCCCATCACATCCTTAAAGATCTGTCAGGTGTTGTTGATGCAGGACAGCAGCTATCCGTGGCTCATATTGGTGCCAAACATCCCCGATTTGCGCGATATCGATGAATTGAATACGGCACAACGCAATCAGGTGATGGCGGAAATCGATCTCGCCAGCAAAGCCCTGAAAACGCTTTTTGCACCCGATAAGATGAACGTCGCCAACCTGGGCAACATCGTCGAACAGCTGCACATCCACATCATCGCGCGTTATAAAACGGATCTCGCATGGCCGGGACCGGTGTGGGGGAAGCGCCCGCCCGTCGCGTATGAGGCCCAAGCCCTCGACGCCCTGGTCGAAAAGCTGCGCACCGCATTGACGATTGCATAAACGGTATCGAGCACACTGTTCAGATCAAATCCGTTCGCGTATTGTTGCGTTCAACCATTGGGGAACATCCTGTACAAAAGTCGGGTATATGACGTGAGCACTCGTATCATCACATCAATCAACCATCCACAGTTGGGGGGTGTATATCTTTCATGAGCCATCCCTCATTTCTCAACTTGCGCACGATCCGCACGCTGCCCATCCGAACGAAACTCTCGTTATTGTCCATCTTGGTCGTGGTGTCTTTGTCTGCAATTGTGTATCTGAGCTGGTATCGGGATGCGTCGCTGCGTCAGATGAACGAAACCCGCATCGCCATCATGTCCATGGACATGCAGCTGCTGAACCTTCGGCACACTCAAAATGATTTCGTCAATCTGTTTGAGCCGCGCTACCGTGAAGACTTCAGCACCACATTTGAGCATTTTGTGGAAAGTATCGAAAACCTTAAAGACCGCTTTTGGGCGTTGGACTTGCCCATTGATACATTGGAGCATTTGGTCGTACTCACCAGCGACTATCAATACTTGTTCGAAGTCATGGCCGAGCTGCAAACCAAAATCGGTCAAGATCATACTGAAGGGCTCCGCAAACGTCTTGCTATCGCCATTGCCGACATCGAGGCTGAGCTGCAAAATGTCCCCAATGGGGACAGCACTCGGCACATTTTGAATTACCAATTGGCCAAACTGCAAATCTTCACCAAAGACCTCCTGCTGCACAAGCAGATTGAAGACGTTGAACGTTTTGAAGACAACTACGCCGGAATCATGCTGGATGTACGCCGTCTGGTTCAAGACGCGGATGTACGTCAAAGGCTTGAGGTGGCCCTGTCCACATACCGCCTCACGTTCTTGGAATTGGCCCATGTATCCGTCGAAGTCGGACTCGATTTCAAACACGGCCTGCGCGCTGATATTGAGCGCACGGTCAGCGCCGCAGGGGATGCGCTCACCCGTCTCACCACCGAAGTGAACACCGCAATAGATCGCCAGGAACAAAACCTCTACATCCTCATCAATTCGATTGCCGCGGCGTTCTCGCTGGTTTTTCTGATTGCACTGATCTTCTTGGGACGTTCGATCTCCATCCCGATCCGCAGTGTCACCAGCGCCATGACCAAGTTGGCCGATGGTGATTTACAAGTGGAAATCCCGGATCGGCCCCGTCGCGATGAAATCGGCGACATGTTTCGTGCCCTTCGGATCTTTAAGATGGGCGCAATCATCCGTCGCCGCACCCAAGAAGAACTCCGCAAAGCCCACGACGAATTGGAAGATCGGGTTATGGAGCGCACCAAAGCGCTTTTTCAAGAAGTCGAGGAACATCGACAGACCGAAGCCGATCTTCAGCAGGCGCGCGAACTGGCGGATGCGGCCAATAAAGCAAAATCGCAATTTCTTGCCAACATGAGCCACGAATTGCGCACCCCTTTGAACGCCATCATCGGCTATTCCGAGATGCTTCAAGAAGATGCTAGCGACCTAGGCTATGCCCTCATCACGCCGGATTTAGAAAAAATCAACACCGCCGGACGGCATCTGCTCAGCACCATCAACGAGATCTTGGACCTGTCGAAAATTGAGGCTGGGCATATCGATATCTCCGTGGAGGAATTCTCCATTCAAGAGGAACTCAATACCGTTGCCGATACCGTCCAACCGCTGATCGACATCAACGACAACGAACTGATCGTTCACTGCGCACCCGACTTAGGACAGATGGGGACCGATCTCACACGGTTTCGACAGATTTTGTTCAATTTTCTGTCCAATGCCGCTAAATTCACGCAAAATGGCACCATTACCCTGACAGCACGGCGTGAACCGAAAACGGATATGGACTGTATGGTTTTTAGCGTTTCAGACACTGGCATTGGCCTCACAGAGGACCAATTGCAGCGCATCTTTGATCCGTTTATTCAAGGGGATGCATCGACCACCCGCAAATATGGCGGAACCGGGCTTGGGCTGACGATTAACCGTGAATTTGCTCGCCTGTTGGGGGGGGAAATTCACGCCGAAAGCACGCCAGGTGCAGGAGCAACATTCACCGTCCGCCTGCCCGCCTACATTGACGACAAGCTGGACATCTGACATGAGCACACTTCTTCTCGTCGAAGACAATGAACTCAACCGAGATATGCTATCAAGGCGCCTTGAAAAAATGAATTACGATGTGCTCATAGCCGTCAATGGACAAGAAGGCGTTGAGATGGCCCGTGTGCATGCGCCGGATTTGGTCCTCATGGACATCAATATGCCGGTTATGGACGGCTGGACGGCCCTGCACCACTTGAAAAGCATCTCGGAAACCCGCGAAATCCCTGTTATTGCCCTCACCGCCCATGCCATGACATCAGACCGAGACAAAGCCGACGAAATCGGCTTCAATGACTACTCGACGAAGCCGGTGGACTTTCCAGCCTTGGTTCACAAAATTGAATCATGGCTGCACTACGCCAGCACCAAGACGGCTGACACTTCTGAGACGATTGCGTTAAACCAAACGGATGGGTCGCACGGACAAAATGAACGAAATGACACCTGACACACATGTCCTGGTCGTTGATGACAACGAGATGAATCGCGACCTTTTGGTACGCCGTCTGGAGCGCATTGGGTTTCGCACAGACACGGCCAACGGCGGCCTCTCAGCCGTGGAAAAGATCGCGCATAATACTTATGATTTGGTGTTGCTTGATATCAACATGCCCGACATGGACGGCATTGCCGTGCTTGCCCAAGTGCGCAAAACCAAAGATCAGTCCGAACTGCCCATCATCATGGTCAGCGCACGCGATGCCAGCGACAGCATTGCCGAAGCCATCAACACCGGGGCCAACGATTACATCACCAAACCAGTCGATTTCCCGGTTGCCTTGGCCCGCATCAACACCCAATTGGAAATTTTACGCACGCATCGAAAGCTTAAAGTCAGCGAAGAACGCTACGCGCTGGCTTTTCGCGGTGCCAATGACGGGCTTTGGGATTGGGATCTGCAAAGTGGGGAAGTTTATTATTCCGACCGCTGGAAAGAGATGCTGGGCTACAACGCCGACGAATTCGGCAATACCCCTGACGACTGGTTCAACCTTATACACCCCGAAGAACTTGACCGTCTAAAAGCCATCCTTGAACATCACCTGATGGGCAAATCCGAAGTGTTTGAGCATGAATACAG
This sequence comes from Magnetovibrio blakemorei, assembly GCF_001746755.1. Lineage (GTDB taxonomy): Bacteria > Pseudomonadota > Alphaproteobacteria > Rhodospirillales > Magnetovibrionaceae > Magnetovibrio > Magnetovibrio blakemorei. The sequence goes on from NZ_MCGG01000055.1 coordinate 95,436, forward strand.
AGCCCTGCACAAAGACGGCACTTTTCGCTGGTTGCTGACCCGCGGTGTCGCCTCACGCGGCACTGACAATCAAGCGGTGCGCATATCGGGATCACAAACCGACGTTACGCGCTCCAAGGTTTACGACCCCATCACCTTAATCCCCAATAAGTTCTTGTTCATGGACCGGTTGGAATGGTTGCTCGACAAAGATCGTCGCAAACGTCCTGGGCGCTACGCCGTATTCTTGATCCACATTGACCGTCTCGATGAATTACGCCAAACCTTGGGCCCGGTGGCCGGGGAAGAAGTTCTCATCAACATCGCACATCGGCTGCTCGATTGTTTGCGCGTCGAAGACAGCGTCTCGCGTATGTTTGAAGCCGAAGCCACCACCGTCAGTCGCCACGACGAAGCGGACTTCGCCGTTCTTGCCGAAGGCTGTCGCGATGAAGCCACCGCCCCAAAACTGGCGGAACGCCTGCGCCAAACCGTCAGCAAGCCGATGAAAGTTGGAGACAACAATTTGGTGATGACGGCCTCGCTGGGCATTGTCGCAGGGGCCATGGAAGAAGGACTGGATGCTCCCGATGTGATTTCACATGCGGCATCCGCCTTGGCCCGGGCACGGCGCAAAGGCCCCGGTAATTTTGAGCTGTTTGACAAGCACATGCAAAAACGCGCCCTCAAACGTCTGAAAATGGAAACCGATTTGCGCCGCGCGGTGGCCGAAAATCAACTGGCGTTGCACTACCAGCCGATCGTCAAATTGAACTCCGGGGCGATTGCCGGGTGTGAAGCCCTGGCGCGCTGGCGGCACCCGGAACGCGGCAACATTCCGCCGACCGAATTTATCCCGCTTGCCGAAGAATGCGGCCTCATCGACATCATCGGAGACTGGGTCTTGGAAGAGGCCTGCACCCAGCACCAAAAATGGACCGATGGGCGTGCCGAAACCTTGGACCTATCGGTGAACTTTTCCTTGCTGCAGATGCAGCGCGACGGCGTCGAAGACCGGATCATGGACATCCTCAGCAAGACCGGAATGGACCCCAAACGCTTAAAAATTGAGATTACGGAATCCATTTTTATGGAAGATATGGACCGCGTTAAAGGCATCTTGTCGGCGCTGAACAACGAAGGCATCGGCATCGCAATTGACGATTACGGCACCGGATATTCTTCCTTGTCGTACCTCAAACGCCTGCCCATCACCCACCTGAAAATCGATCGTTCGTTCATTGGCGATGTTTCAAGTGATGTCGCCGCCCAAGCCATCGTGCAAAGCACGCTTCTGATGGCCCAAAGCCTTGGCATCGAAGTGGTTGCGGAAGGCATCGAAACTGTTGATCAAGAGGCTCTGCTGAGGGTTCTTAAGGCTGAATACGGTCAAGGCTACCATTTCTGGCGGCCGATTGAGGGTGATGTTTTTTCCGAGTTGGTCAATCGCCCACTCGTGGTTTGATGAACCAGCCCTAATTCAAAGACGCCAGCGAAACTTCGCCCGCCCTTAAGCGAACGCGTGTTTGGGATTTAGCCTGTTCGCCTTGGCTCAGCTGCGTGGATGCAATTGGGTTTTTCTGCGTGTCATGTACGAAAAAGATATGCTGACCAATGCGCTTGGTTTTGACCATGCGTTCTGCCCACGTGGGTTTGACGTAAGTGGCATGATAAAACAACGCGCCGTGGGTTGGGTCGTCCATCTGCTGTTTGTCTTGATCAATCAAAGCCAAGCGTGCGATGCGTTGGGCGCTGTCCCACGCCTTGACGTCGTTGGGATCATCTTTTTTGCCGTCACACCACCACGAGAACTGACAGCGATTGCGCCGCTCACCGCCTTGACGAACGACCGCGCAGACATCGTTGGGGAACGCTTCGCTTTTGACCCGGTTCAACGTCACTGCCGCGACGGCCCGTTGCCCCAGTTCCGGCTCCGAGCGCGCTTCCCAATAGACATTAAGCGCAAGACAGCGTTGCGCCTCTAGATCAACAGACGGTGCCTCGAACTGAGTGCGGATATTTGCCGACGCAATCGACAACGTCACGACCACACCGATCACTGGTGCGACGAGAAAGGTAGGCAAACGGAACAACCGCATGTCCTAAAACTCCATCTAATTTCCGGTCACAATGACCAGTTCAATTAACGGCCCAATTCTCAGCCACAGTGAGGCCATAAGCAAAAACTACATTAGTTTTATCTAATGTTTTAATCCCCCTTGTCTAGCCCTGATTAAACGCAGGCACACGCATTACGGCTAAGTCGTTGAAACACAATCGACAAAATACACATATAAATACGTATTTTGGGCTTCTCACGGCCGAGAATTCCACCTTCACACCAAAAATCAGGAAAAAGCCCAAACGACGCAGTGAAAAACACCCGCGACAAAAGCATCCAAATCCGCGCAAAAATGGGAATTTTACGCCATGTTTGAATCCAGCTTAATCGTCTTGCCGTCGATCACAAACTTGCCATAGCCGTGATGGTGGATGGTTTTGGGGTTCTTTTGCTCCGGGTCGGTCCACGCCTTCACCACTTCAAGGACGAACAGATTGTAAGCGTTTACAAGGCGCGTATCGACCACTTTGCATTCGAGATTGGCGAAACACTCTTTGATCAAAGGCGCGGCCACTTCGTGGGCTGGAATCGGCGTCAGGGCAAAGCTTTCAAACTTATCGACATCGCGCCCGCTGCAATTGCCGACCTCAACGACCTTGGGTGCCAGCTCCACCGCCGGAATGGCGATCACGCATGCCTTGGTCGCACGCAACGCCCTGAAACTGTGATCGGCGTTACTGACGACACAGGCCACCAGCGGGGGCGTGAACTCGACCATCATGTGCCAAGACATGGTCATGACATTGGCGCGCCCTTTGTGGGCGGTGCTCAGCAGCACGACGGGCCCCGGCTCGAGCAATTGATAGACTTGAGAGAGAGGGAGGTCCTTCATCGCATTCACGCCTCCTGACGATTTTGATAGGCTCCACGAGACGCAGAGCGTTCGAAAAAAGGGATCGTATCAAGGATATACCCTTTCGCGTCGGGCGCATAACAAAGGCCGCATCCCCTTCCAGGGATGCGGCCTTTGTGTCGGGTGCGAAGGCGTTTAAGCCGACGTTGCCACCTTTAAGGCTTGGTCCAAATCGGCGATGATGTCGTCGATGTGCTCAATCCCGATGGACAGGCGCACGTAACCATCCGTGACACCGCTGGCCAGTTGTTCTTCCGCATTCAACTGGGAATGCGTGGTGCTGGCCGGATGGATGGCCAGGGACCGGGCATCGCCGATGTTGGCGACGTGGTAGAACATTTTCAGCGCCTCGATAAAGGCACAGCCCGCTTTTTTGCCGCCTTTCAGCTCAAAGCCCATAAGGCCACTGTAGCCCCCTTTGAGATACGCATCGGCACGACGTTTGTCTTCACCGCTTTGCAGACTGGGATAAATGACTTTGGTGACGTCCGCATGGGCATTCAGCCAATCGGCAACCTTGGCGGCATTTTCGCAATGGGCACGCATGCGCAACGGCAGCGTTTCCATACCTTGGATGATTTGAAACGCGTTGAACGGGCTCATGGCCGAACCGATGTCGCGCAGCAACGTGGTGCGGGCTTTGATGATATACGCCACCGGACCGATGGGTTTCACCGCATCCACCCACACCGCGCCGTGATAGCTGGGGTCGGGTGTGTTGAGGGCCGGTTGACGTGCAGCACCCGCACCTTCCCAATCGAACGCACCACTGTCGACAATGATGCCGCCAATCGAGGTGCCGTGACCGCCGATGAACTTGGTGCCGGAATACACAATCACCGCCGCACCGTGTTCAAACGGACGGCACAGGGTGGGAGCGGCGGTGTTGTCCATAATCAAAGGAATGCCAAATTCTTTACCGATGTCGGCGACTTCCTTGATGGGGAAAACCCGCAGCTTGGGATTGGGCAAGGTTTCCGCGAAATACGCACGGGTGCGATCATCGGTCGCGGCGCGAAAGGCTTCCGGATCCTGGGGATCGACAAAGCGCACTTCGATGCCTTGATCTTTCAAGGTGTTGGCAAACAGGTTGTAGGTGCCGCCATACAGATCGGTGGAGCTCACCACGTTGTCGCCAACTTTCGCCAAGTTCTGGATGGCCATCGCCGTCGCCGATTGACCCGATGACGTCGCCAGTGCCGCAACGCCGCCTTCCAAAGCGGCAACGCGCTTTTCCAGCACATCATTGGTCGGGTTCATGATGCGGGTGTAGATGTTACCCAGTTCCGATAACGAAAACAGATTTGCAGCGTGTTCCGTGCTGTCGAATTGATACGACGTGGTCTGATAAATGGGCACCGCGACTGAACCTGTCGTCGGATCGGCGCGCCAACCGGCGTGTAGGACCAAAGTTTCCGGATTTCTGCTGTCGGTCATAAAGACCTCCTCCCTATAAATAAACATGTAGACCAGCATTTGGGCCGATCCTGGCCGCCTTAAGGCCGAAAAAGTGCGAATATCCCCCAGGACATTGTCGACGGCGCAGCGCCAACGAGGCCTATTAAGCCCAGTTTAGCCGCCCCCTGCAAGCGCTGCCTGCATCGAAAGGGCTTTGACGAGATAGCTGTTTTCTACAGCGCTCAAATGGGGTACGTTCTGGGCACTGAAATCACTCAGATTCTCATAAAATTCCATAAAGAAGGCCCTTATGAAAGTTCTTATCACCGGCAGTGCAGGCTTTATCGGCAACCGCGTTTCGCAGCGCCTCCTTGAGCGCGGCGACCAAGTGGTCGGCATCGACAATATGAGCCCCTATTACGACGTTAAGCTCAAAGAAGCCCGCTTGGCGCAGGTTATAGATCATGAAAACTACGTCGAGGCGCGTATCGACTTGGCGGACCGCGACGCTGTGGCCAAGTTGTTTGAAGAGCATCGCCCCAACCGGGTGATCAATCTGGCCGCCCAAGCGGGCGTGCGCCATTCGCTGATCGCACCGCACGATTATGTAGACACCAACTTGGTGGGCTTTGTGAACATCTTGGAAGGCTGCCGTCACGCCAAGGTGGAACATTTCGTTTACGCGTCGTCCAGTTCCGTTTACGGCACCAACACCGATATGCCGTTTTCGGTCGCTGACAAGGTCGATCACCCCATCAGCCTGTACGCCGCCTCCAAGCGCGCCAATGAACTGATGGCCCACACCTATTCGCACCTGTTTGAAATCCCCTCCACGGGATTGCGGTTCTTCACCGTTTACGGCCCTTGGGGTCGTCCCGACATGGCGTTGTTTTTGTTCACCAAAGCGATTTTGGCGGGCGAGCCCATTGATGTATTCAACAACGGCGAAATGTCGCGTTCCTTCACCTATATCGACGATATTGTCGAAGGCGTGATCCGGGTGCTCGACACACCGCCTTCAGGCCCCACCGCCACGCCTGAAACCGAGGCCCCCGCCAACAGCAAGACCGCACCGTTCCGCGTTTTCAACATCGGGTCGGACGAAGCCGTCAGCTTGATGCGCTACATCGAAGTGCTGGAAGAAAATCTGGGCCGCAAAGCGATCAAAAACATGTTGCCGATGCAACCCGGTGACGTGGCTTCCACATGGGCGGACGTGGGTGATTTGAAAGCGACCGTCGGCTATGAGCCCACCACCACGGTCGAAGACGGCGTGAAGCGCTTTGTCGAATGGTATAAAGACTACTACGGCGTTTAAGACCCAAGCGGCAAGGGGAGCAAAATGCCCAAACTGCTGTTCACGGTGACCGAGGACTGGGCGTTTTGGTCGCACCGACTGCCCAGTGCCTTTGCCGCGCGGGATGCGGGCTATGACGTGGTGGTCGCCGCGCGCATGGCGAACCATCGCCAACGCATCGAAGCGTTGGGCTTTCGCACCGTCAACTGGGCAATCAAACGTGAAAGCCAAAACCCGTTCAGCGAGCTCGCGGCGCTTTTCGATTTGATCCGCATTTACCGCCTTGAGCGACCCGATGTCAGCTATCACGTCGCGCTGAAATCCATTCTCTATGGCTCCATTGCGGCGCGCATCGCCAAAGTCGGCGCGACGGTTAACTTGTTTTCCGGCTTAGGCATCGTGTTTATTTCTCAAGCGCCAAAGTTCCGCCTGATCCGCGCTTTGGTGACGCCCCTGTTGCGCTGGGCTTTAAAGCCCGCCCGCACACGGCTTCAAGTGCAAAACTCTGATGATCGTGCTTTGCTCAATAGCTTGGGCGTCTCAACCCCTGAACGCACCGACTTGGTGCCCGGTTCAGGCCTGGACATCGAAAACTTCCCCGAAACGCCTGAGCCGCCAATTCGTCTGCCCCAAAGCCCGCCCGTCGCCGTCCTGGTGGCGCGCATGTTGTGGGACAAGGGCATTGGTGAGTTGGTCCAGGCGGCACACATTTTGAAACAACGCGGCGTCCCTTTGCGCCTTGTTTTGGTGGGCAACCCGGACCCGGCCAATCCGGCCTCCATCCCAGAAGCCCAGTTGAAGGCTTGGCAGGACGAGGGCCTGTTGGAATGGTGGGGACGGCGCGAAGACGTGGCCGACATTTTGGCCCAATCGCACATTGCCGTGCTGCCGTCGTACAGAGAAGGCATGCCGCGCAGTCTATTGGAAGCGGCCAGCATCGGTCGGCCTTTGGTGGCGTTTGACGCTGTGGGCTGTCGCGATTTGATCCGCAGTGGTGAAAATGGCGTCTTGGTGCCGTTCAAAGATGTCCCAGCCTTGGCCGACGCATTGGAAACCCTGGCCACAGACGCCCCGCTACGCCTGCGTTTGGGACACCAAGCGCGCTTGGATATCGAGCGCACCTACAGCGCCGACGCCATCCGCGCCCATATCGCCCATATCCTCACGTCCCTCAAACCCAAATAATTGGTTCACAACACGCCCCGTCCGGCGTCCATCTCTCAGGTACCGTAAAGTTTAATGGACAAGACCATTAAGCGCGTGAGCCGGGTTGCCGATACAAGGGGAGAACGGACATGACTGACGACACTGTTATAAACGCCGAAGATCCGTTGCCGTCGGATGCCGTCGCCAAAGAGGCCGGCTTGGTGGTCGGCGAAGGCGAGGCGGTTGAATGCCTCACCAACGCGTTTGAACGCTACATTCAAAATTACCAAGACAGTTGGCAGAAAGATTGGCAAGACGGCATTACCGCCTTCGAGCAAGAAGTCGAGACCTGGCAAAACAGCATCGCCGCCCTCGAAACACCGTTACTGATCACTCCCCCTGTTGCCTCCCCTTCAGGCTCGGCAAAACCGGCGCCAAAACCAGTAACAACACCAGCGCCTATACCAACGCCTGATCCAGCGCCTGATCCAGCGCCCAAGAAAAAAACGCCGCCGCCGTCCGGAACCTAAACGATGGCTGACAAGACGACGAAGCCAGAAATGGATGATTTGGTGAATTCGATTGTCGGATCGATCCAGATGACCAGCGCCATTCAAACGGCTGTGCAAACGCAACTCGAAGGCGCATTGAACGCCGCCGCCACCGTCACTGCAGATCTGGTCAAGAGCAACGTCAGCAATCCCCAATTGGCAGAAGAAAATCTCAAGATCCAAAAGGCCGTAATTGATCTGACCCTCACATCTATCAAGGCTTTAGGCCCCAAACCAACGCCATCGTCCGGATCTGACACGTAAGGAAGCGCCGTCATGAGCCCCCAACAGCAGCAGCCTGCTCCCGCACCGACCTCCCCCATTGAAGGCGGTCCCGAAATCGCTATTCCACACACGGCGATCCCGCATTTGGGAACGTCACAGGCACAGGTCACCAACCCCACCACATCGCCCGATGGAACCATAACGCCGCCGAAGGTTGCCCCGCGCACGGTCACGGTTGAAATGCCGCCCCTTCCCCAAGGCGTCACCCAAGACGCCATCAACAGCGCCATCAAACAGGTGGAGCAAACCGGCAGCACTGAAGGCATTCCCCCTGAAGTTCTTGGCGCGGCGTGCGCCCAGCTTGAAGCCCAAGCCAAAGCGCAGGGCATCGATCTGACGCAAACGTCACCCCAAGAAGCCCCCCCGCCGCCTGGCCCCAGCAACTATGTTGAAGCCGCCGTGCTGGACAAAAAGAGCGTCATGGACGGCTTCAGCGCACAACGCGATCGGATGAAATCCGCCGTCTCCGATCAACGCGATGCCATGCAACAACCATACAAGGACGCCCTTCTCAAAGCGGGGCAAACGTCTCCTGCAGACACCCTTGGGTCACGCTCTCTTTCCCCCGAAGTGATCGGCGAACTGGCCTCAATGGCAAAGGACCTTGATCCGGCCACCATGGCCATCATCAACGCGGTCAGCGCCATGAGCAACAACCCCTCAATCCTCAACAGCGTGATGTGGATTGAAATCATTCGCTCGATCCGGCGCTTGATCGCCGACGAAGCCCGCAAACAACTCCAACTCATGCTCAATCCCAATTCGGTGTGACTGAACACCTAGCCTCTCCCACAAGGTATACGCCCCTTAACCTTGATCACCGGGACCATTTTTCCAAAAAATACACTCATAACGAGCGTTTTATTCACCTATTCGCAATGTTCGTGGTGCACCCTCAACATGTGTTGCCCCGCGGCGCCACCAAAGACAACACAACCCTTAATACATTAAATGCGTTGAGCTGACATTTTTATCCTCACAAAACACAAAGCTCGCGCGTCATTAAGGACAAGGTTGCTCCAATCACTTCAAAAATACGCACAACCTTAAGAAACAAAACAGGGCATCAGCAGGGAGGAATGCGCGACCCAGATGAACAACTTATGCATGCACATAATAAATGTTCATTTTGCATGCATCATGGCGCAAATGGCAGCGGTGCCTCATCCGGGAAAGCGCGTATGTAATCAATGGGGTTTTTTAAAATTCATGGACATCCGGGATTTCGCACCAGCGGAACGCGGCCAGTGCGCGACAATAATGAGCACGACGAAAACGCGCACGACGAAAGCGCACACCCAGAAACTTTAAACAACGCCATTACCGAGGTTCCGGGGCCAGGGACACCGCGACAATCCCGCAGGAAACAACGCCTCTCCCCGGCGGCGGTGATTGCAAGGTCCCTGGCGCCGGACGCCGCCCACCTTTCCCCGGCCGACATCATTGCCCGATCGATGCACAGCGCCTTTGGCCTGCCGGATCGTCATGCGCAATTGGCTTCCCCCGTTCGCACACAAAATGCGCTGCCCCCGTCGCCCCCCCCGCCCGTATCAGAGCCGGAGCCCTTTGCACAATTCTGGAATGTCTGGATGCAGCATCACGACTACCTGTTCAAACAGAGCTTGCGCTTTATGTCGGGCAATATGGCCGATGCCGAAGACGCGCTGAGCCAAGCCATGCTCAAGGGATCACAGTATTTTGACGCAGAATCAATTCGCAACGAACGAGCCTGGCTGACCCGCTTGGTGCACAATGCCTGCATGGATCAACACCGTTCACACAAGCGTCAAGCCCGCTTCGGCGATGAGATCGACGGCGATGACCCGGACCAGGCCCCCAACGTCACCCCACGACCCATGCGCTCTCCTGACGAAGCGTTGACCATGCGCCAGACCTTTGATCATCTCGAAGATCAACTGCTTTCGCTGCCCGTATCGCTCTTGGAACCGTTGCTGTTGCGCGTGGTCGAAGAAAAATCCTACGAAGAAATCGCCGGCAAGATGGGGCTGTCCAACTGTGCCGTGCGCAAACGCATCCAGCTGGCGCGCGATCGCCTCAAGCAAGCGAACATTCCCTAACACACCTCTCCCCCGATCGCCTCCCCTTGCCGCCTGCATTCAACACGACACAGCCAGCCCCACAAAAAAAAGGCCGCCTAACTTGGCGGCCTTTAAGTTGATTGGCGCGGGCGAAAAAAGGCGGCTAACTCTTGGTGGCGGGAAACTCTGTAGCGATGGCTGTCGCCGTTGTCCCGACCGTGGCCAAGTTGACGCTGGCGGCCACGACCATTTCTTGCAAGGTGGCCAGCACCGGCGTGTAGACCGGAATGTTGGATTGGTCTTCCAGCATTTTGGCGACGATGACACCTTGTGCGGTCATGGCAATGTTTTCAATATTGCGGGAATAATCAGTGGCGTCCTGGACGGCAAACGCGGCGGCTTGGGCGACCTTTTGATACGCCGTGGCCGCTCCTTGATTGGCGGCCGACCCCATGACGGCTTTGTTGGTCTGATTGACCGCATCGACGATCTGCGCATTCACCCCGCCGCTCGTCGCAACAAGGGCCGTGCTACCGCCACTTGACGAAGGGGGGCTGTCCGAAGACGTGCTCTCAGACGATGAAGAAGAAGAGGCATCTCCTGAAGTTTGCTCAGAGTTTTGCGTGTCGTCGTTTTGGGTATCATCTGTCATGCTTCACCTCTGGACCCGGTGCGGTCCCCCTTCTTTTGTGAACGTCTCTCAAATCCGTCATTAGCCGCCGGACTTGGTGCCGTTGGCTGCGTCGAAAATCATCCGCACGCCGCTCGACGTCACGGCATTGCCGATTTGCTGCAAACCACCTTGGGCTTGCATCGCATTTTCCATCGCCAGCGAAATCGAGTGGGCCATCGTCTGATAGACCATGGCCATACTCTGAGCGGGCGCTTCGGCAACCACCTTGACGTTCGTCTGTGTGACGGCGTCTGTGATTTGTGAATTAACACTGGTGCTATCCGGCATTTTGATACCCTAGAGTTTAGAGTTGCATTCTGACGACCTCTTGATTTTGGTCGCCCCCGTTTTCCCCGACTATTTTTTACTTGCCGCCAATGCGATCAGCAAAGCCATCATCAGATCCGGCGTGTCACTGGTCGCAATTTTATCCATCGCCATCGCACTGGCCATCGAACTGGCCCCATACAACTGCATCACACCTTGATTGGTCGCCGCCTGGGCACAAACGGCAGCGTGCTGCTGCATCATCGTGTTGTTTTCAAACATCACGCTCAACGAATGCGCCGCCGTTTGATAGACATTGCCCATGGCCTGGGCCGGTGCCGACCCGAGCACGGCAACATTGGTTTGCGTAACCGCATCGGTGATCATGGCATTGAGTGGTGTCGACATGGCCATAAAGGTGTTTCCTTACTCTCCCCGCCGAGCACAGGTGTTGCGTTCGGGTCTTTGGTCTTTATCAGTGACGCCGGTGATCGTGACTTGTGATCGCGGGCACACTGTTTCTTTTGTCCCTAGGACGACACGCCGGCCTTGGTGATCATCGCCATGAGTGCCGCAGCGGCAGAATTGCCGATCTGTTGCATACCGCCTTGGGTTTGCGTTGCATTTTCCATCGCCAAGCCCATCGCGTGCGCCATCGCTTGCGAGGACACCCCCAGGGCACCCGCAGGACTTTCGCCTAAGACCTTGACGTTGGTCTGGGTCACGGCATCGGTGATTTGTGAATTTACAAGATTTGCCATGATTTCAGTCTTTCACATCAAGTCAAAATGTTAAGCGCTCTGCCCTGTTCGGGATCATTTGCCGGATTGCAGACGAACCGGATATCACGTCACCGTCATGGTGTTCTGGCTGAGTTCCGAATAATTTTTGGTGAGGTCGTTTATGTGTTCACCCAGCATATCCAAGACCGCCGTCAAGTGTTGATCCGAAGATGAAGGATTTGGGTCAGCAGCGCCTTTGTTGAGCAAATTTTTCAAATCATCAAGATTGTTGGTCGCCCCGAACGAGGCCGTATTGGTGTTGGAACCGCTCCCCTCTTGGGCTTGTGGCTTTTTCGCATAGGGAATGTCGACGGCCACGGCTCCGCAGTTTTCGGTGGCCGCCAGAATTTGTGCCAAAGCCATGGCCAACGCTTGCATCTGCAGGGGATGAGACAACTCGTGATCACGCACCATGCCAGCGGCCAGAAGAGACTGGGTGTTGACCATGTTGAACATGGATTCCAGCGCCGCCAATCCGATCCCGCTGCCCATCATCAAGGCGTTGGTGTTGCTCAGCCTTCGTTCTGTTCGTTTCGACATGACCAGCCTCCCCAGTCGCGATCCGTTGGTTTCAGTCTGAATCGTGACTGTTGTTGTTCAAGTTCAAAAGTTGTTTCACGCACGCACTGGTACACAGCAGCCCCACTTGGTCGAGCTGGCGCTGCATCTGCGTCGCGTTCATCAAGACCGAACTTTGCGCCGTGGTGTTGGCCAGCATCGATCCCAAGGCGGCAAATGCGGGGCCGGAACCCAGCACCATGCTCACACCCTGAGACGCATTGTTGAATTGATCCGCATCCCAATCGTTGTTGTTCAAATCTTCGAAGACCCGCGTCAACACATCAAGGTAATCACCACCATCGCCTTGCACGTTGGCAAATCCCTTTGAGGGCTTTGTGGGCGGTTCGGCAGTTGCCTGCCGATTGGAATTGTTTGTTTGTGAAGTGCTTTGCGCTTTTTTCTGAGCGGCAAGGGCGGCTTGTTGCGCCAGGTATTGCGCCTTCGCCTGGACGGCAGCCTGGCGGGCCACAAAATCGGCTCTCGCTTCCATCGCCGCTTCGACTGCGGCTTCCGTTTCGGCCACACGCTGGTTGAGCATAGCCAGCTCATCTGCGTCAGAGGCAAACACCTCTTCATCATTGTCATCATCATCTTCATAAGGTGGGGCGGCAGGGCTGGCGGGTTCTGCAGTTGGCGTCTTTTGAGCAGGTTTGGCGCTGGTCTTTGTTCCTTGTCCCGCTCCCTTTGACTTAGGGCCACTCGTCGTTACGTTCGCCATCTATCGTCTCCTAAACCGTACTGTGGCACCTTGCTAAGGCGGCGCTTCTTCGCCATGAGCGCCGACAACCTGATCGACCTCTCCCCTGTGCTTGACGCTCACAAATCCACTTCGTGAACAAAAAGCATTTTATTTTTGAGGAACCAGACCGCCGCAACCGAAAGATAGGCTCTGTCGATTGCGGCGGCCTTAGGCTCTTGCAAGCCATCAGGTCCGCAAAAATTGAGCTTAGCTGACGCCGGAGGTGCTGGCGCGCAGGGCCGACATCAAAGCCAGCATGTTGTCGGGCACATCGGAGCCGCCGATTTTCGACGTCGCCACTGCACCGGCCATGGTATCGACACTGTAAATCTGAATCACGCCCTGGTTGGTGGCCGCCTGCGAAGCGATCGCCAGCTGCTGCTGTGAACTGACGGCGTTTTCATACAAGATACCGGTAGAGTGAGACAGCGACTGGTACAAAGCACCCATTGCCATTGCGGGCGCTTCGCCCAAAACTTTGACGTTTGCCTGGGTAACTGCGTCGGTGATCTGACCATTTACGGGTGTGGGTAATGCCATTTGAATTCTCCTGTTAAGACCTGATTGCTTGTCTGAGTGATGCAAGTCCAATATGCGTTGGGTTGCATCTTGCTTTCCCTAAACTGACGGTTCCAAGGGCCCTTTGTGATGCAATTCATGTATTTTTTTATCTTTTATTTCCAATCCATTAACCCAAACACAACAAACCCGTCCAACCACCAGGGCGAGACGGGTTTGGTCGTAAAATAAGGGCCTGAACTTAGACTGTTGTAGCCCGCAGTGCGCTCAACAGAGCCAACATGTTGTTGGGAACATCCGACTGTGCAACTTTGGCTGTCGCGGCCGCCCCCGACATGGTGTCGACACTGTAGATTTGAATAACACCCTGGTTGGTCGCGGCTTGTGCCGCAATCGCCAACTGCTGCTGGGAGCTGACGGCGTTCTCATAAAGAATGCCGGTAGAGTGTGAAAGCGATTGGTACATTGCACCCATCGCCATGGCCGGAGCATCACCAAGAACCTTAACGTTGGCCTGGGTGACAGCATCCGTGATTTGGCCGTTTACCGGAGTGGGTAGAGCCATTTTCGATCTCATTCATCGCTTAGGACTGCCAAGCACCGTCGCCAAACCATTCGGCTGTGTGGTGCAGATCTATCACGCTAATGACGTATGATGCGGACAGTTGTGATGGACAAAATGAATCTTTTTATTGAATCTGAAAGAGGAAAAGAAAACCTGACCCGTCCCCGACATCGGGCCAGAAATTCCTTTACCGGACTTAGGACGTGGTTGCCCGCAGGGCCGTCATCAAAGACAGCATATTGTCCGGCACGTCGGAGTTGGCGATCTTCGAGGTCGCAACCGCAGCCGACATCGGCGGTACGGAATAGATCTGAATCACACCCTGGTTGGTGGAAGCCTGAGCAGCGATATTGAGTTGCTGCTGTGAGCTCACAGCGTTTTCAAACAAGATGCCCGTCGAGTGCGAGAGCGATTGAAAAATTGCCCCCATTGCCATCGCGGGGGCATCGCCCAACACTGAAACGTTTGCCTGAGTAACGGCGTCCGTGATCATTCCGTTCACGGGAGTCGGCATGGCCATAAGCTGTCTCCATTCTTTGGTTAAAGGTGTTCCTCTCCCCTACAGCTGTTAGACGCAAGCCATCTCCGTTTGTGATACCATTTCCGTTTCTGAATTCTCTCCTATTGGCCGCCGCGCGGACCAAAAAGAATAACCAGCGCACCGATGACACACAGGGCGGCACCCATCCCATCCCAACGATCCGGCTTCGAACCTTCAACCCCCCACATCCACACCAAGGACGATAGGATATAGATGCCGCCATACGCGGCATAAGCGCGTCCCGCCAAGTCCGTGTTGATGTACGTCAACGCCCATGCGAACGCCGCCAGACTGACCATGCCGGGGATCAGCCACAACGGCGTCTTGTCCAACCGCAGCCACGCCCAGAACGCAAAACAACCGCCGATTTCCGCAAACGCAGCGAGGAAATAGATAGGAAGTGTCCGCATATGCTTGGTCCTTAAAAGGGTGCCGAACGGTGGTTCGGCAGCTCACAAAAAAGAAGCCCCCTGACAGAACTCAATCTGCAAGGAGGCTCCCTTAATCGAAAAGTCTATGAACGGGTTTTAGCGTTCAAACACCACTTCAACGCGACGGTTCATGCGTTCGCGCATGCCGTCATCGGTGGCGACTTGCGGGCTGGTTTCGCCGGCGTGTGACGACTGGACTTCAGCCTTCGGCAAGCCGTACGACATCAATGCCTTCGCCACGGCTTCGGCGCGTTTTTGCGACAGAGCCATGTTGTAGGCGTTGCTGCCGGAACGATCCGTATGACCGATCAAAACCGCACGTTTGACTTTGGCAGCCATGGCCGCCTTAGCAGAACGTTCGATGATGGCGTTCGCCGCAGAGGTCAATTCAGCACTGTTGTGGGTGAAATAGACAATAAAGGGTTCCGGAATAGCCGGCATTGCCATCGCCATTTCGCCTTTGCATTCGGGCATCGCTTTTTCAAACGCGCTGCGCTCGTTGGCGATATGATCGGGTTGATGGCCTTCTTCAGCCTGTTCCATCCAATGCTCAAAGGACGTTTGCGCGCGGGCACATGCATCGGGAGCAACTTGCGGTGCATTGGTCTTCAAAGCCGCCATCAAAGTGTTGCTGGCCTGTCCAATAGCGTTGACATCGACTTTGAGTTTACGCTCTGAAGGCATTTGTGCCGTCGGGATTTTGCCCATCGCAGCCATTTCGGCGCGAGAGTTGAAGAAGCCAACCGACGCCCAGTCGCCTTCGCCTTTTTCAAATTGCGCGTGCTCTACGTAGTGCTTATGCAGGGCTGAAGCAAAGGCCCCCCCTTGATCAGGCATCATCGAAACTTTTTCAATGTTATAGTTGCCAGCACAAGCTGCCAGCAGGGCTGTCGCACCAACGACAACGCTCGCTTTCATCAGTATATTCATTGGGATCTCTCCTTCATATTGACAAACTAAGAGTGATAATGAGTCTAGCAACTCACGAATAATGATACTCGGTACAGTATAAAATGTGAATAATGCAGGATCATTACAATGATTGAATCGGACTATGTTCAAAAATGACGCAAAACAAACTACATGTCTTTTTTGTCAAAAATGTTGACAGTGGGGTCCTCAGGTTTTGCGCCACAACCGCTGCACCCGCCACAACCTGAACCTTTTTTGGAAAATTTAGCGATGGCTTTGCGCACAATGTACAAAACGCACAGGGCAAATACGATCGCCAGTACGACGGATTCAATCACTTGATAGTCCATTAGACGAACACCCCCCCGATCGTGATGACGCCAAACGCCAAGATCCAGGCCAGTGACATGGAAAACCCCACGGAGAACCCCGCCCACTTCCAGCTTCCCGTTTCCCGGCGAATGACCGCGATGGTCGCCAGGCAGGGGACATAAAGCAAAACAAACACCATAAAGGCAAAGGCCACCAGCGGTGACATGGTTCCCGCTAAAGCATCGCGCAGGCTGTCTGATTCTTCCGTGGCGTCCTCGCCTTGGGCATAAATGACGGCGTAACTGGCCACCACCACTTCTTTCGCAACCACCCCCGTCAAAATCGCCACGGTGTCTTTCCAATTAAACCCCAAAGGCTCAAACACCGGTGCAACGGCGAGCGCCGTGCGGCCCAGATAACTTTTTTCCAGATGCTCACGTTCTTGTTCATGGCGCAGCTTCGTCACCGCCGCATCGCGGACTTCGCTTTGAACACCCGCTTCAAGCGTGGCAATTTGGCCCGCATAGTCTTGGGTCCAATCGACGTCTTTAGGGTACGCCTGCAAGAACCACAATACGGTCGAGCCAACCAAAATCACGCCACCCACTTTGCGCAAAAAATCAGAGGCTTTTTCCCACATGTGATAGAGCACCGCCCGCATAGACGGCATGCGGTAGGGCGGCAGTTCCATAACGAAGGGCTCCGTGCCACCCCGCACCACAAAGCGCCCCAAAAACACCGCCGCGCTAAACGCAATCAAGATGCTCAACAGATACATCAAAAACACCACGGTCCCCGCCCACTCGGCAAAGAACGCACCGGCAAACAAAATAAACACCGGCAGACGCGCGGTGCACGCCATAAACGGATTGACCAAAATGGCGATCAGGCGCGCGCGCTCACTTTCGATGGTGCGCGTCGCCATGATGGCCGGAACATTACAGCCAAAGCCCATCACCAACGGAATGAACGCTTTGCCATGCATGCCAAAGGTGTGCATCACCCGGTCCAACAAAAAGGCAGAGCGCGCCAGGTAGCCGCTTTCACTAAAAAACGCGAGAAAGAAGAACAAAATGACAATATTGGGAAGAAAGATAATGGTCCCGCCGACCCCGGCGATAATGCCTTCGACCAACAGGTCTTTGATCATGCCATCAGGCATGACCGAGCCCACAACACCGGCAATCCAACCCACGCCTAAATCGATCCAATCCATAGGATACGCGCCGACGGTGAAGGTGGTTTCAAACATCACCCACATCAAACCCAAAAACAACGGCATGCCCAAAGTCCGGTGCAGCAAGACGGAATCCAACAGGCGTGTGGTCTGCAACCGCTTCGCCGGGTCCATCGTTTGCTGGCGGGCTTCCAAAAGCAAGCCGTGAATAAAGCCGTAGCGGGCATCGGCAAACATGATTTCCACGTCTTCACCATGAGACTGGGCTAAGGCTTCACGCTCCCGGCGCACCAAATCGATCAAAACGCCATGTTCGCCTTCACGGCTC
>NZ_MCGG01000056.1 GCF_001746755.1 Magnetovibrio blakemorei
AATACAGTGGAATCTCTCAAAAATCAACGCATCAGCTTGTGTTTTTGGAGGTTTCGCCTAAGATACAGCATGTGTTAATATCTGTTCAATGAATCGCCCGTAGAATGGGTATGGGCACAGATTCGCGTCGCCAATCGCCGTACCATTGGGCAGCCGCGCGAAGATCATGGTGCCCGGTGATGGGGTCAAGTTAGAAAAGGGATCAAGATGGCTTATTCGCAAGAGATTTGTCGTGACTACCCGGGGGCGTTTTTATTTCTGGTCGATCAGTCCCGATCAATGCATAAGCCCTTTGGCGTTGATGGGGCGGGCAAGCCGGTGGAGCGCGCAACGGTTGTTGCCGAAGCTCTCAACAGCACCTTGGAAGAAATCGTCAACCGCTGTATGCGCGACGAAGGCGTCAGCGATTATTTTGACGTCGGCATCATTGGCTACGGCAAAACCAGCCGTCCGGCATTTTGCTGGCAGGGCAGTTTGGCTGGCCGCGGCATGGTTCCGATTTCCGAAGTGGCCGATAACGCGATCGTCGAAACCAAAGAAATTGAAACCCTGGTGCGTGACCAGATCGTAAAAGAAACGGTGACCGTTTCACGCTGGGTGGAACCGGTCGCGGCGGAAAGCACGCCCATGAACGGGGCCTTGCAGTTGGCCCGCGCGGCCATTCAAGACTGGATTTTCCGGCACCCCAAATCCTTTCCCCCGATTGTCATCAACATCACCGACGGCATGGCGAACGATGTGTCCAGCGAAGAAGAATTGTTGAACTCAGCGCGGCGCTTGACCAGCTTGAAGACCACTGACGGCAACGTCTTGATGGTGAATTGCCATATTTCCGACAACACCGCGCGTCCGGTGGTGTTCCCGTGGAACGCGCTGGAACTGCCCGACGACACCTATGCCAAGTTGCTGTTTGAAATGTCCAGTGAAATGCCGGATCGCTATCGTTCTGTGATTTGCGAAATTTTTGATCGCGATCTCAGCTCCACTCCGGCGATCCGCGGCATGGCGTTCAACGCCGACGCCATGGCGTTGGTGAAGTTGTTGGACATTGGGACGCGTCAGGCGTTTGTGTTCTCTGAACAGCCTCCCGCCAGCGCGCACTTGCATTCGCTGCAAGCCGTTTAAGGGGTGACGGCGTTGATGCCTTCGTTTCTCAATCGATTCTCAACGCAAAATGAGCCGCTCCAGGATGAGTTTAGCGTGGCTGAAGTTAGCCATGCCGTTTTAAGGGATGTTGGGCGTGCAGAGGGAACTTGGACGGTTCGCGGCCAAACCACCGAAAAGCCTATCAATGACTGCTTTAAGACCGCCGAATCCGTCATTTGGCGCAAAAATGAAGACCGGTTTCGCGTTGCTCAAACGGCCGACGCCATTCTTGCGACCGTCGCTGACGGGGCCGGATCGTCGGGCATGTTTTGCGGCGCTTGGGCCGAAGCCCTGGTGGAAAACCTGCCCCTATCGCCGATTGGCGACGTGCAGGGCCTGAACACCTGGATTGATGGATTTTGGCAAGATTTTTCCACCACCAACAAACAACGCGCCGTTAACGACCCGACCAAGCTGAATAAATTTGTCCGCGAAGGCTCGTGCTCGACCCTCTCGGCGTGTTGGATTGATAAGGGCCAGGTTGGGGACACGCCTTTTTTGAATTGGTTGTGTTACGGCGACAGTCATTTCTGCGCCTTTGATAAAACCCCCAACGCCTTAAGTTTGGCATCCGGCTTTCCCGCGTCTTTGCAGGCCATGGCGTCCGATCCGCATTTGCTCAACTGGAAAGATTTGCCGGACGAAAAGCATTTGCGCACGGGCCGCATTACGCTTTCTCAGTCCACCTTAATCGTGCTGGCTTCCGATGGTCTTGGCGAGTTTTTGCACCTCAGCTACTTAGCCGACGTCTACGCCCGACAATCTGGCGGCGATCATGCGGGGACCTCGGCCCATACCCAGGCGCTGATGACGGAATTTCGTCAATTGCACAATGGCGGCAGCGGCAAGCTGGCCGATTTGGCGCGCAATCACGTGAACCATGCAGGCGATGGCTTTTGGCACCAACTCGACGCCTTAAGCCAAGCCCTTGAAAGCCAAGAAAGCTTTGCCCAATCCATCAAGCAACACCACGCCGACGGTTTGATTTCCAACGATGATGCGACCCTCATCTTAATTGATTTTGAGATGGGGGAAATGGCCGGTGAAATGGGCAATGAAGCGATAGATTTAGCGGGTGAGACATGACATTTCCAATCATCAACGACTATCGACATGCGATCAAAAACGCCGCCAACCGTTTTGCCAATTTGCGGGTGAAGCCGATTTTGGATGCCCATGGCGAGCCGGTCTTTATGGCTGGTAACTTTGCCGCTGTGTTCAAAGCCCGTGTGGCCCCCGGCGATCAAATGGTCGCGATCAAGCTGTTTACCCGTGACCTGCCGCAGTTGGAGATGCGCCAAACCAGTATCGCGAAAACGATTGAACGCCTTGGCGCGCGTTACCTCATCGACGTCGGGTATATGCCGCGCGAAATTTATGTATCGTCCAAAATCGCCGGTGATGCGGAATACCCGTTGGTGGTGATGCCGTGGACCGAAGGCCTGTCCATGGGCAATGTGGTCGAAAAAATGTGCGCCACGCAAAACAAAAAGGGCCTGTTTGCGCTTTCCAAAGCGTGGTCTAATTTATGCCTCAGTATGTTGTCCAGCGGCATTGCCCATGGGGATCTAAAGCACGACAACGTGTTGATCACCTTGGACGGCCAGCTACGCCTGATCGATTACGATTCCATGTATGTGCCGCAATTGAAGGGGCTGAAGTCGGTCCTGATGGGCGGTGCCAGTTATCAGCACCCGCGCCGCAACACCAACCACTTCGATGCCACCCAGGACCATTTTTCGATCCTGGTGATTGCCCTATCATTGCGTGCCCTGACCCTTGATCCGTCCCTGTATGAGGTGTTCAACACCGGCGAAAACATAATTTTGAGCCATGATGATTTTGCCTCGAACATGCAGACGGCCTTGATCCAGAGGCTGCTGGCCAGCCCCGACCCGTTGCTGCGCAGCTGGACTTCGTTGTTGCTGCGGGTTGCCGCTTCGAACTCCATCCAAGTGCCCAGATTGACGCGCATTTTGAAAGATGCCCGCAAAGCCCCCGCTGAGCCCCGCGCGGTCAAGTCAGCCGTTTCTTTTGGCGGTGCGCGCACGAGTGCTATGGCCTAGTCCAAAAGTATAATTTTATCAGTTGTCTACAGTATAATTTGTGATTTCTACAAAGTGTCGAGGGGCTTGACTTCTCGGTAGCCCCGATTAAAATGCCAATCAGGTTTTTTGTCCTCTCCCATGATGCGTGTCACGTAAACGGGAAGAGGGTAGGTTTTTTTTGTTTTTCGGTTCTTAGGGAAAAAAAGATGGCTTTTCAGCTTGTAACGGCTTTGTCGCACAGTGTTCCAGGTATTGGCGTTTTTGGCGCCGTTGTCGGTGGTTCCGCAGCTTTGGCTAAAAACTTAAGAGCGCGTGAAACTGATGGTTTGAGCACCGAAGCTATCGTCGTCGACACGGCCAAAGAAGCCGCCGGCGCGGGTGCTGCTACGGCGCTGAGCGCTGTTGTGGTCGGCATGGTCGGTGGCGGTCTGGTCGTTTCGTTGGCGACGGCGTTTGTCGCGGCGGCTGCGGGTAAATACGCTTGGGACCGTGGTGTCGAGCATTTTGCTGCGATGGATACGGTTGATGCGATGGAAGTCGCGGAATAATTTAGCACGGGCGGTGGGGCTGCCGTGGCGGTGGCCCCCACCATTGGCTATCAAATTATCATGCCATTGTGCTTGCTGTTAGCGAAGACCATGTGAGGCCTGCGCCTGGTGCCTATGCATCGGGGTGGGCCGTTTAAGTGCTAGGGGTGTGTGTTTGTGTCTGCAGGGCTTCCTCAATTGACCACCTGTCACGGATCATAAACAATGAAATCCGAAGAATGGATCATCGGTATTGGCGTTGCTGTGTTGCTGGGCATCGCCGTGATCACAATTTTTGCCGAAGGGTTGTGGGAAGACGAATACCACGATGCTCCAGCCATTGCGGCCGGTACATTTCCGCCCCATCGGGACGGCCGTGAAAAAATTGCCTGCGCCAGTTGCCATGTGGTTTTGGCTCAGGGTACACCGCATACGGGCTCACCCAATGCGACTGGGCCGTTGCCACCGCCACCCATTTTGCCCAACGCCCCCGCGCCGCATGTCGATGGCCGCGAAAAAATGGCCTGCAAAAATTGTCATGTGATTTTGAAGCCGTAATGAGAATCTGATGAACGAATACGTAATCGAGCACTGGCGATGGAACGCCCTGTATCTGCTGTTGGCGACGTCAAGCGTTATCATGACGCTGACGGTCGGCATGCAGCCGTTTTTCCTCAGCGAGATCATTGGCCTTTCCGGGCGTGAAATTGGTTCGATCAACGCCACCATTCAAGTCGCTGCGGAAACCATCGGCTTGGTGTTGGTGGTCTATCTTGGTTATATCTCCGATCGCATCCATCGCACCCAAATCATCTATTATGGATTCGCCGTGGCCATGATGGGTGCCGCTATGGCGCCTTTTAGCGTGCAATTGGGGGCCATCACGGGGATGGGCAGCTTGGGCTTCTATTTGCTTTCGCGGGTGCTGATTTTCCTCGGCATGGGAGCGGTTTGGCCGTTGCTGATTACGTTGGCCGGAGATTACACGAATTTCCATGATCGTCCGCACATCATGTCCAAAGTGTTTTTCATGATGACCTTTGGCGGCGCAGTGATTTACGGTATTTTGATGCAAATCCCGGCGCACGGCGGCGCTTATGTGGTGATGGCGTTGCCCGCCATATTGGCGTTTGCGGGTATGAAGACGCTCAAAGGCAAGTTGAAGGAAGTGGCCCCGTTGTTGGTGGTGCGCAAATATCCTTGGGACCGGGTTAAGGCCGTTTTTAGTGATGAGCCGCGCATGCAACTGACCTTTATTTCGGCCTTTTTTTCGCGCAGTGACATGGTTTTCATCGGCATTTTCTTGATGCTGTGGCTGTTCAGTGAGGCCGATTCCGTTGGCTTGGATCGTGGCGCGGCGGTGTCTCAGGCGGCACTTTTGTTGGGCGTCATTGGGGTGGTGATGTTGGTGGCGCTGCCCATATGGGGCGGTTTTATCAAGCACTTTGGCCGGGTTACGGGGATCGCTGCGGGGATGGCCTTTTCAGCGGCAGGCTTTTTGTTGTTCGGCATCACCGTTGATCCGTTCAGCGCCGCCATTTTGATTCCGGCAATTTTGGTTGGCGTGGGCCAGGCCGGCTGTTTGGTTGCGCCCCAAGTTTTGGCCCTTGATCTGACCCCCAAAGATTTGCGCGGCACACTGCTAGGCATGTTTTATATGATGGGCGGCATCGGAGTGATCTTTTTTGTCCAAAGCGGCGGAATTTTGTTTGACACCGTTGGCCCGCACGCCCCCTTTGTGCTGATCGGCATCGGCAACGTTTTGGTGATGACCTATGCGCTGAGTCTGCGGCCCACCGACACGGGCCATGAGGTTTCGCCGCAACGCAAGCGGGTTGGCTTTAAGCCGGTGGTGTTTGTCATCTGCTTGATGCCGGTGATGGTGCCGTTGATTTGGTTCTTGGACAACGGCGGGGTCATTTCTGGAAGTGCCCTAGGCGGTTTGCCGTTGGGCTATTGGAACCGATACCTGGGCGACTGGGCGTTGAATTTTTTGATCATTTCGCTGTCGCTGCGACCGCTGCGGGAACTCAGCAAGGCGGCCTACCTGGCGCGCTACAACCGGATGGTTGGTCTGTACGCCTTTTTTTATGCGGTGCTGCATGTTGTGACCTATATCTGGCTGGAGTGGGATCTGTCTTGGGGGCACATGTGGGATGACTTCTTCCGTCGTTATTTCATCATCTTCGGCCTGTTCGCGTTCGTCATGTTGACGGTACTGGCGATCACCTCGACCAAGGACTTCACCAAGCACTTGGGCGGCAAAACTTGGAAATTGCTGCATCGTTCGATTTATGCGGTGAACGTTTTAGTGATTATCCACTTCATCATTTCCGCAGCCATCGCCGATTCCAGCCTGATGCGCGCCTTGATCTATACGATTTTGGTTGCAGTGTTGTTGGGCTATCGGGTGCGACAGTTTCTTCAAACCCGAAGCCGTGTTTCGTCCGTAAAGGTTTAAGCGCGCTTATTCGGCTGCGTCGTGGCAAGCGCGCTGATGATGCGGCACTGTGACACCTTGCCACCGGCGCAATCGCTGGCCATACGGCTGAGTTCTTTGCGAAATTGTTTGAGCCGCGCTATCTTTTCATCGACGGCATCAAGGTGGGCCAAGACAATGGCATCGACTTCGTCGCACGGCTGGTCTGGGTCATCGCTAAGCTTGAGCAGTTGGCGGATTTGATCCAAGGAAAAGCCCAGTTCCCGCGAGCGCCGCACAAACCGCGCTCTGTCCACATGATTTTGATCGTAAAGACGCTGGTTGCCCGCGGTCCGGTCCGCGGCGGGCAGGATGCCGATTTGTTCGTAGTAGCGCACGGTCTGCACATTACAGCCGCTGGCGGCGGCCATATGGCCGATGGTGAAATCCTTGGCGGTATTTTTTTTGGGGCTCATGCACATTTGGCCTTGTAGCTATAGTAACTATAGGGATTACCATTATCCTTAATTACAAGACTTAAGCCAATGATTTATGACCCAAGGAACTCCTATGGATACGCTCGCCCTGTTTGCCGACAACATCGTACTCATGACCCTGGACGCGGCCCCTTGGCTGTTGTTTGGCTTGCTGGTGGCGGGGCTCATTCATGCCTGGGTCCCCCAAGACGGCATTGCCCGGTTGTTGGGCGGACGGGGGGTGCGCCACATCGTGATGGGGGCGCTGCTGGGCGCACCGCTTCCGATTTGTTCGTGCGGGGTCTTACCGGCGGCTATTGGCTTGCGTCGAGCCGGGGCATCGCGGGAAGCGACCACTTCGTTTTTGGTTTCCACCCCGGAAACGGGGGTTGATTCGGTGGCCCTGTCATATGCGATGTTGGGGCCATTTTTGGCTTTCGCCCGGCCCATCGCGGCGGTCTTCAGCGCAATCGTCACGGGTTTGTTGATGCGCTTTCTGCCTGGGGAAGAGGCTCTTGAGTTGGTTGGCAAAACTCATACCGTCGCCGCACAGACCTCGTGTTGTTCCAGCGGCAGCTGCGGCGGTGTTCAGGCACAGGCTGCACCGGAAAAAACCGCTCAGTCCCCGGTTCGGCGCACGCTGGGCGGCATTGGCTATGCTTTAACAGACATTTTTGATGATATTGCCCTGTGGTTGGTGGTAGGGCTGGTGTTGGCCGCCACCACCACCACGTGGATCCCCCCCTCAGCCTTGGGTGCCTATGGCAGCGGCATCGGGGCGATGGTGGTAATGGTTTTGGTGGGTATTCCCATGTACATCTGCGCCACCGCATCGACCCCCGTCGCGGCCAGTTTTTTGCTGGCTGGGGTGTCACCCGGTGCGGCCATGGTGTTCATGCTGGCCGGACCCGCAACCAACATTGCCACCTTGGGCGTGGTGCGCCGGGAAATGGGCAATCGTGGCGTCGTTTTGTACCTGAGCGGTATCATTGTCACAGCCATTGTGGCTGGCCTGATGACAGATTTGGCCGCCGAGTCTATGGGCGTGAATATGGCGGTTCAGTTGTCGGGTGAAGGAGAATTCGTACCGATGTGGGCGGCGGCGGGGGCCGCAGGGGTTTTGTTGGCTCTGGGGTTAAAATTGTTCATCCGAAAAATTAGGGCTTTTTTGGGGCGTTTTGGCACCTTGAAATCGCAAAACCCGTGAGGGAATGCGCATTTTTTTGCCCCCCTGGTTAGCCGCTACGGGCGCATCACTTTTGCCACTTGTCGCTGCTTTTGCTCCCGGTCAACAGACCGGGAAAACGCTTACTGACTTGATATAGCTTGATGATGACAAAACACGCCACCGCTAAAACCATCAAGATCCAGGGTTCTTCCGTCATCCGTCTTGAGCCTTTCCTCCCCTTAAAATTTATCTCAGACATAGGGTGCGGGCAGGTCGAGTTCAAGTGAGGATTTTCAACAACCCAGTATTTGCCTTGGGTATAGAGGGGGGTTATCTATCAGGGCCAAATACTGTATCATTAACATATCACGGTTTTTCTGAACGCTTGGTTCATTGCGGCCTTGAGTCGTTTTCGTTTGATGGACATTTTTGACGGTTCGCGTTTGAGCATATTGAAAGCGGCGTGGCGGATGATTGCGAGGCTCAAGGGGGCGTGATCCTTTCTGGTTCGGCATTCGTCCTCACGGAAGGTAACATCGAGTTGCCAATGCAGGTTATTTTCGACGCTCCAATGGGACCGGCAAGCGTTCAAAATGGTTTTGGGGTCAGGCGGTAATGACGAGATATACAGGCGCGTTTCGCTTGATACCTCTCCGCTTTTCTTGTCGGTTCGTGTGGCGATGACGGCTGCGATTGAGGCAAGCCCGGCCCAACCGGAGTGTTGTTCGGTGAGCCACGCGCTGGCATCTGCGACCTGACACGTTCTTTCCTCTATGCGTCCGTGCCCGATGCAGGTGTCGTCGTGACGCGCACACTCCCTGAGCAGGTCCGGGTCGGCGAAGAAGTCGCGCACGTCGTCATGCAAGGTTCCCTGGTTGCCTTTCAGGGCCAGTACATAATCCGCCCCCTTGTCGATGAGCTTAGCGGCGATGAGCTTTTGGGTTCCCATGGCGTCAATGGTGACGATGGCACCGTTCAAGACCAAGGCGTCGAGAAGTTCAGGAATGGCCGTAATTTCATTGCTCTTGGCGTTCACGGCGCGCTGGCCGATCACCAGTCCGGCTTCATGAGCATAAGCCGAGACCAGATGGAGTGCGCCGTCGCCGCCCGCAGCCTGTTTGGAACCCCGCAATGTCTTGCCGTCAATGGCCACACCGCCGCCGACATGGACGCGTAGGCTCTCGACCCAGGCGGAAAAGGCCGTTTCCAGATACTTCGGGTCCAGCAGGCGAAAGATCTTGCGAAACGTCTGGGCCTGCGGAACGCCATGCTCAAAGGGCAGAAATTGTCGAAGCCAGTCGAGTTGTTCGAGGCCCGTCAATTCAATCTCATCAAAATCAGCGGCACGGCAAATCAGCCCAACAAGTGTCGTCAGCAACACCTCGTTCAGGGGATACGTCACCATCCCGGGAACGCGATGGTCTTCAATAATGGAAATGTGGTCCAGAAAACTCAGGATTTCCAGGAACGGTTCCCTGACGACAGGAGCTGTTACTGTCTGATACGGGATCGGCGATGGCCGGACGGGTTTGTCTGCCCCAAATGCGGCAGCAAAGATGCTTTTCTTCTGACCAGTCTGGCATACACCTACGCGTGCAAGGAATGCCGTGGCCATACGTCGGTGACTGCAGGCACGATTATGCACCGGACTAAACTGGCGTTGCGGGTCTGGTTCTGGGCGGCCCATCTTATGGCAACGCATTCGAACGGGATTTCGGCCCGACAGTTGGCGGCGCAGATGGGGATCGCCTACAGTTCGGCATGGTTGCTGGAACAAAAACTGCGGCGTTCGATGATTGATCCAAGCCGAGATTTGTTGGATGGTGTCGTCGAGATTGATCAGACCGAGATACCGTTCCACGACAACGACGCACCCCGGAGCCCACTCAAGACCGGCAAAATCCTGATCATCGAAGCCGTCGAGATTCGTGATAGAACCAGCGGAAAGGCACAGAAACCCAAGCCTCGTGGGTCGAAGTACCTCGACACCCTGTCGGGGCGCTGCCGTCTGGCGGTCATCCCCAGCAACGAGAAGCCGAACATCCACGCTTTCATTGCTACCAATATTGCCCCCGGATCTACCTTAATCTCCGATGGTCACGCTTCAATTCCTGGACTGGAGGGCTACCGGCACGATCCACGTGTCATTGGCAACATGGCGGCGCACATTCCGCTGCAATGGATTCACCGAGTCTTCGCCCTTCTCAAACGTTGGGGCCTCGGCACTTATCATGGTTTTCGCCGCGAGCACATTGATGTCTACCTCAACGAATTCGTCTTTCGCTACAACCGTAGATATTATCGTCATGTGTCCTTTGAAACGATCCTTGGTATCGCCGCAAAGCATGCGCCAGCGTCCTATTGGGACATCGTCGGCCAGAATAATCCTCGCAAAGGCATCACCATGACGCGCCAGAGACCCCGGCGGCGCAAGACGGCAGAAGGTATGCGCGAGGACGGAACCGGCCCTTATTCGCGCGGGAAAAACCCGAAATCATCCGATGATGGGACATCGCGATAAGCCGT